>JAKVBK010000046.1 GCA_022447275.1 Oceanicola sp.
TTCTACGGTGCGGTCAGCTATATCCACGGGCTCGACACCAAAACGAGCGTGGATTACGCGGGCCAGACCCTGAGCACCGAACTGGATCCGAACCGCATCGAACTGCGCGCCGGGGGCCAGGTTGCGATCAGCGACACCACCCAGCTCTATGGTGAGATCAACTATCAGGCGGGTCTGGCCGACATGGGCAATGACAACGCCTACAGCCTGAGCGTCGGCGTGAAGATCCGCTTCTGATCCGGACACAGCCACCGCCCAGGCGGGCCCCACCCGCCCGGGCGCACACCACTTCGCAGATAAATGCGTTCACAAACAGAACCACTTCGCGCGGATCGCATCAGATCTCCGCAGCGTCCGACAAGTGCCTCAGTAGAGCATCAAGAACCGCTTGGGGCTGTTCTTCCACAAGGAAATGACCTGCATCCACCGCATGGCCCTGCGCGTTCGGAAACCAGGCCCGCCACGCCTCCAATGGGTTCACATGGTGATCCACGATCCCTCTGCTGCCCCATAAAACAAGGCAGTTGATCTGGTTTTGCCGGCCTTCACTCGCACGATCATGGGAAATGTCGGTACTGGCGCCAGAGCGGTAATCGGCACACCATGCAGCCACCACATTGGGATTGCGCGCCGCGCGTTCGTATGCGGCCAGAGCCTCTGCATCGAAAATCTCTGTCGCGCCAGACAGACCATGCAGGGCCGCGTGCAGAAAATGGACAGGGTCACCATTGATCAGCCGTTGTGGCATATCCCCGGGCTGGGCAAGGAACATCCAGTGGTAGTAGCGCATGGCCAGCCAGTCATCCATCGTGCGCCACACGTCGAGGGTTGGCAGGATGTCCAACAATGCCACAGAGCGCACTGCTTTCGGGTGATCCAATGTCATGCGGTGCGCCGTCCGGGCGCCGCGATCATGAGAGACCACGTGAAAGCTGGAATGACCCAGATGCTGCATGAGCTCGATCTGGTCTTGGGCCATGGCCCGAAACGAAAAATCATCGCTCCGGGCCACCGAGTCCCCGTAGCCGCGCAAGTCCGGCGCGATTACCTGATGGGTGCGCGCCAGATCCTCGGCAATGGTGTGCCACATCACGTGGGTCTGGGGATAGCCGTGCAGTAGCAAAAGCGGCTCCCCCGCCCCACCGATCCGCGCCCGCAGCGTCGCGCTGCCCACCGCGACATCAACTTGCTCAAACCCTTTGAACATGGCCTCTCCCGCGGCGGTCAACTTGAAGGAAGCAACGGCCTCTCTGGTCCCTCACGCTTGAGACGGCACGCCGCTGACAGATCGGTTTTTTTTCTTTTCGCCAAGCATCAGCATGGCAGGCGTGACAATCAGCGTGAGAATTGTTGCGATCACCAGCCCCCCTGCGATGGCGCTGGACAGTTCCGTCCAGAATTGGGAGGACGGCGCGCCATAAACGATCTCACGAGAGAAGAAATTGATGTTCAGCCCGATCACCATCGGCATCAGTCCAAGCGCTGTCGTAATGGATGTCAGGAACACAGGCCGCAAACGTTGGGCTCCCGTCCGTAGGGCGGATTCCAAGGGGGATTGGCCTGCCGCTCTGAACTGATTGTAGGCATCGATCAGAACGATGTTGTTATTCACCACGATCCCCGCAAGCGCGATTACCCCAATTCCGCACATCACAACGCCGAAGGGCCGGCCGGTGACGATCAGTCCTAGCAGCACGCCCGCGATCGAGAACACGATCGCACTCATGACCACGAAGGCCTGATAGAAGCTGTTGAATTGCATCAGCAGGATCACAAACATCAAGAAAATAGCGGCGATAAACGCCCCTAAAAGGAAGGTCATGGCCTCGTTCTGGTCTTCTGCCTCACCCGCAAAGGTGTAGGTCACCCCATCGGGCAGGCCGCCGTCCTCCATGAATGCAATCAGTTGCGCAACCTGGTCTGTCAGCGCGTATCCGGGCGCGAGATTGGCCTCGATCGTGACCACACGACGTTCATCGATCCGCGTGATTGTCCCCACTCGATCTGTGGGGGTGTAGCTCACAAAATTAGCGATCGGCACGAGACCCGAGGAGGTTGGAAGTTTCAGATTGGCGAGATCGGCTAGGGAACGATCTTCATTCGGGAAACGCACACGGATCTCGAGCGAGCCATCCACATCATCAGGCCGGTAATCGGCCACCTTGATGCCTTGCGTCAACAATCGCACCGCTTGGCCAAGAAGGCTGACATCTGCGCCAAATCGAGCGGCCTCAACGCGATCAACATTGATCGAAAGCTCCACTCCCGGAAGCGACCGGGTATCGGTAATATCCGTAAAGCCACCAATGGCGGCCATCGCCCCCCGCACAGCCTCAACCGCTTTGCGCTGCTCATCGCCATTTTGCGCCAACAATTGCAGGCTAATCGGCTTGCCGGCCGAGGGCCCCCCGGAATCTATCAACACCTGCACGTCTATGCCCGCAATATCGGCCACATCCCCACGGATCTGTTCTGCAATATCAACGGCTTTGCGGCGTTTATCCCAATCTATGAGCTCAAGCTGCAAGGTGCCAATCGTCTCGTCATCGCCGCGCCCTGTACCGGACACCGAGCGCGCATAGAGCGATGCGACCTCATCATACGCCAGTAGGCGGTTCTCTACGAGGCGCACGAGACGGTCGCGCTCATAGATTGAAGTGTTGTCGCGCGCGCGGATTTGCACTTGCATGAATTCAGGCTCTTGGGACGGTAAAAAAGTTAGCCCGTTGCCGAACTGGCCATAAAGCCCAAACGCCCCGAGCAGCATTGCAACGGCGAAAAGTACCGTCGCACCAGGACGCAGGATCGCCGCCTCGAGGACACGCACGTAAACACCGGTGATCCCGCCAATATTGCGCGGATCGCCCTCCTCCGCATCATAGAGCGCCTTCTTGGCACGCGCCGATTGCGGTTGTTTTCGGCCAATCAAGCCACCCACCACAGGAATGAAGATGAGGGCCATGAAAAGCGAGGAAAACAGAGTAAGGATTACCGTGACCGGCATGAACTTAAAGAACTCGCCGACCATGCCAGTCCAAAACAGCAATGGGAAGAACACGCTGAGCGTGGTCGCGGTGGAAGCAATGATAGGCCATGCCATCCGTTTGGCCGCGTAGGCATAGGCCGCTTTCGGCGCGTCCCCTTGCTGCAGCCTTCTCTCAGCCAATTCGACGGTAACAATGGCACCGTCCACCAACATGCCGACAACGAGGATCAGCGAAAACAGCACCACGATGTTCATGGTATATCCAAGCGCCCAAAGGATCGTGACACCGGACAAAAAGGCCCCAGGTATGGCAAGCCCAACAAGAAACGCGGATCTTGGACCGAGCGCGAAAAGGATCACAATCATCACCAAGATCACGGCTGCAATCACGTTGGCCTCCAAATCGGAGAGAAAGGTCTTCACCATTTCCGACTGGTCTTGCAGGAAATCCACCTTAATCGTTTCCGGCCAATCCGCTTTCAGTTCCTCAACAACTGCCGTGACCTCAGCGACCGTATTAATGATGTTTGCACCAGAGCGCTTTTTTACCTCGAGGGACAGTGCAGGCTGGCCATTGATCCGGGCAAAGCCGGACGGCGCCTCAAAGGTGCGCCGGATCGTGGCGACGTCACTGAAAGTGACGACCGTGCCATCACGCACCTTGATTGGCATATTCAATACATCATTGAAATCTTCGATCAGCCCCGGCACCTTGAGCGCGATGCGTCCCCCCTCGGACTCGATGGCGCCTGCCGCGATCAAGATGTTATTGCGTTGAATTTGGCCAATCACCTGTTCGAATGAAAGGTTGTAGGTTTGAAAAATGGTCGGGTCGATCAACACCTCGAGGAATTCATCCCGCTTGCCACCGATATCGACTTCTAAAACGTCCGACAGGCCCTCGATGGCTTCCTTTGCGTCATCGGCAAGTTCGTTCAATGTCCGTTCTGGAACGTTTCCGGACAAAAGCACCGTGATAATTGGGAACAGCGCCGTATTGATTTCGGTAATCGTGATATCGGAGGCATCTGCAGGCAGTTCGCCTTGCACCCGCTCCTTCGCCTCGCGGACTTTGTCCAAGGCAGCGTCGATATCCCCACCAGGTGTGAATTCTAGCTGCACACTTGCATAGCCTTCGGCTGCGTGGCTTTCCATGCCGTCTAAGCCATTCAGAGAAGCAAATTCGCGCTCCATGGGTTTAACCAGCAATTGCTCAGCGTCATCCGGGCTTATGCCATCAAGGGTTGCTGTCGCATAAACGATCGGCACCGCGATTTCCGGTTGGGCTTCTTTCGGAACAGCGATATACGCGATGGTGCCCAAAGTGAGGATCATCACCAAAAGCATTACGACAACGCGGCTGCGCGAAAAGGCGGCATCAATCAACGCGTTCATTGCACATCACCTGCATCTTGGGCGTTGACGCGATCCCCATCCCGCACAAAGCCTTGGCCAACCGTGATGATCCGCGCCGTTTCAGGCAAACCAAGCACCCAGACCCCGTCGACTTGTGCCCGTACAACATCAATTTCATTGAAGCGCACGATGCCCTCGTCATCAACCGTCTTGACGCCCAGGTTGCCGGATGGATCGAGCGAGATGGTCGAGGGCGACACGAAATGCCCCTTCACTTCACCCACCGGGATTTGGACCTCCGCCGAGATCCCTGCCGGAATTTTGCCGTCCGCATTTGGCACGTCGATTTCCACAAGGAAGGTCCGGGTGTCCGTGGCCGCCGACGTCCCCACGAAGGACACGACACCGGCCCGCTCTTCGCCCGTTATGAAAAGCACGCGCGCCGGCTGCAGGTTAGTCAATAGGCCCAACGACTGCTGGGGCACCTGAATGGAAACCGTAAGCGGCGTGTTGTCGACAATACGGCCGACGGACGTGCCCGTTTGCACAAATTCACCCGCATCCAGATCAAGCGTCTCGATCCGTCCCGCAAAGGGCGCAATGATTTCCGTGTTGCGCAGATTTTCTTCGGCCTTCGCCGCCTGTGCCCGCGCCGTTGCAAGAGCGGCATCCGCGGTTGTGACACGATCTGACGTCGCCACCCCACGCTCCAAAAGCGCAGTGGCATTCTCAAACTCGCGCAGCGCACGCTCCAACTCGGCCTGAGCCCGCTCTAACTCCGCCTCAAGCTCGGCAGTCTCAAAGACGGCGATAACGGCATTGGCATCGACGTCCTGCCCCTTGGAGACCAACACTTTAGCGATTTGCCCGGATGTCTTGGCACGGATCGATGTATCCCTGTCGGGCTGGGCCTGACCTTCCGATTGGTAGAACTGGGTAACTGTCTGTGCTGTCGAGTTTTTCACAGCCACGGAAACCGGCTCCACTTCGCCGATGGGCAGAGCTTCCGCAGGCTCTGGGGGTTTGATGAAGAGCCCGCTGGCCATCCAAAGAACAACTAAAATCGTGAGAACAAGTGCGATCCAGAAGGATCTCGATGAAGCAGAGTCAGACTCAAATTTGAGCTCTTGCTTTGGTTCGTCTTGCATTGTTTCGTCCGTCATGTCGTGTTCCCTCACGATTTTTCGCGCCACGCCACAGAGCAGCCGCCATGCTGCGCTCTGTGGAGTCCCCTCGCGATATCCTAGCTAGGCCTGTCTGCTCATGCACTCCTCTTTTCTGTGAACGCTAGGTAAACCTACCAATTCGACAGCCAGAGCGCAGACCGCTGGCGCCATTGCCCGACCACGATGCCTTCAAATTTAAGGAGTTAGGCGCCCTTACCCGCAAACGATGCAGAACTAGGCAGCGGCGCAAAGCTGCAACACTCAGGCAGATAGCTGCTTGGGTTTAGTCCCGGTGCACATGCACAGCGCAGGGTGCGTGTCGCACCACGCGCGCCGCCGTGGAGCCGATTAGGTAGTCGGTCAACCCTGGTTTGTGCGAGCCGATTACAATGCAGTCGAAGCCATGTTCCACCGCATAGGCAACAATCGCATGATGGGCTTGGCCGCGGGTAATTTCGGCCTTCACACCCTCCAGATCGCCGACCTTCTCAATCAGAAGGGCGCGCGCACGCTCAAACCCGCGCTCGATGGTGTCTTCGCCGATATAGACGCTGACAGAGCCTTTCGGCACCTCATACACATGCAGGGCAGTCACCGTACCGGTTTCAGACGTGATGGCGCGCGCGATCTCCAAGGTTTGTGGAGATATGCCGTGATCCAACGCCATCGGCACAAGAACCTTGTCATACATGTCGCATTCCTTTCAGTACAGGACGGCAGGGGGCCGCATCCGCGCAAGCGCCCATGCTTGGTTTAGGCGCATTTAGTCACCTCCGCTGAGATCGAAGGTCTCATTCGGGAAATATTTCGCCAGCCGCACATCAGCGGCCCGCGCATGCCCCTCCATGCCTTCCAGCCTTGAAATGCGTGCTGTCGCCTGCGCCACCTGCTTTGCGCCCTCTCGCGTGGCCCGCTGCCAAGTCACGATTTTCATGAACTTATGCACGCTCAGGCCACCGGTATAGCTGGCCGCGCCAGAGGTCGGCAGCACGTGGTTCGGGCCGGAGGCCTTATCGCCGTAGGAGACGGTCGTCTCCTCGCCCAGAAACAGCGAGCCATAGCAACTCAGCCGGCCAAGCCACCAATTCAGGTCTTCGGCCTGCACCGTGAGATGCTCTGGCGCATAGGCGTCCGAGGTGGCGGCCATTTCCTCGCGATCATCGCAGACGATCACCTCGGCATAGTCGCGCCATGCGGCCTCAGCATTTCCACGGTTCAACTCCGGCAAGTCGGCGATGAGTTCAGGCACACGGGCCATCACATCCTGTGCCAGGGCAGTGTCGTCCGTCACCAACCAGACCGGCGAGTTGTAGCCATGCTCGGCCTGACTCACCAAGTCGGTGGCCACGATATGCGGATCGGCGCTTTTGTCCGCAAGGATCAGGCTGTCGGTGGGCCCGGCGATCATGTCGATGCCAATCCGCCCATAGAGCGCCCGTTTTGCCTCTGCCACAAACTGGTTGCCAGGACCAACGATGATGTTGGCCTTGGGCTGTCCGAAAAGACCAAAGGCCATGGCCGCCACGCCCTGCACCCCGCCAAGCGCCATTATCTTATCCGCACCACTGGCGTGGGCGGCATAGACGATGGCCGGATCGAGGCCGCTGCCGGGCTGCGGCGCGGAACTGACCGTAATATGCGCGCAGCCCGCCACCTTGGCGGTTGTCACAGTCATGACGGCGCTGGAGATATGGCGATACCGGCCCGCCGGCACATAGCACCCCGCCGCAGCGATCGGGATGGCCTTCTGGCCGGCAATCAGACCCGGATTGATCTCATATTCTACGTCCTGGACAGTGCCTTTCTGGACTTCGGCGAACCGGCGCACATTGTCCCGGGCAAAATCGATATCGTCTTTCAGCTTCTGCGGCACGCAGGCAATGGCCGCCTCGATCTCGTCGTCAGAGAGCTGGATACTGCCCTCATATTTGTCAAATTTGGCGGCGTATTCCATCGCTGCCGCTTCGCCCCGGGCCTCGATATCAGAGAGGATGCCTGCAACGGTGGCAACGGTATCTCCCGCATCAGAACGGGCGGTAAAGGTTGCTTTCTTAAGATATGTGCGGGCCATCGTCTTTCCCCAAGCTTTAAAAGAAACGTCAGGCCTCGCGCCTGTTGTGCAAGATCGACGCGCAGAAGGCCAAGCCGATCAGGCCCATACCGATCCCTCCGGTGATCAGTTCATGGACATGCACGATCGACTGCAGGAACATGATCACCGACAACGCGAAAATCGAATAGAACGCGCCGTGCTCCAGATACCGGAACTCCGCCAGTGTGCCGCGCTCAACCAGCATGATCGTCATCGAGCGGACATACATCGCGCCGATGCCGAGGCCGATGGCGATCAACAGGATATTGGTTGTCAGAGCAAAGGCCCCGATCACGCCATCAAAGGAAAAGCTCGCGTCAAGCACCTCAAGATAGAGAAACGCGCCCAGCCCGCCCTTTGCCCCAACGCTGGCCGTTGAGCCCGCGATATTGTCCAGATAGCTGCCGAGCCCATCCACCAGTGTGAAAATCAGCAGGCCACTGATCGCAGACGTCAGGAAAACGCCCTGCTCAGCCTCGGGCAGGGTGCGGCAAATCAGAAGCACGATGATCAGAACGAAGGCGATCTCAAACCCGCGGATAGAGCCCCACAGGCGCAGCTGCTTTTCCAGCCCCTTGATCCAGTCGATGGATTTGTCCTCATCGATGAAGAACTTCAGGGCCACCATCATCAGGAAGGTGCCCCCAAACGCAGAGATCGGGCCATGGGCATGGCCGATGATCTCGGAGTATTGATCGGGATCCGAAAGCGCGAGATGGACAGCCGCGAAGGGATTAATCCAGGCAAAGACCGCCACGATGGCAAGCGGAAAGACAATCCGCATGCCAAAGACCGCAATCAAGATACCCCAGGTCAGAAAACGCCGCTGCCAGACCGGCGTCATCTCTTCCAGCTTGTTGGCATTCACGATGGCATTGTCGAAGGACAGCGCGATCTCAAGCGCGGCCAACACCGTCCCGACGATCAGGAATGAGATCACCCCGGACGAGGTGCCCTCGGTCTCCCATCCCAGCCAGCCAGACAGGCCAAGCCCGATCACCGTTACAAGAAGCGGCCATTTCAGATAGGACACCGTGCTGCGTTGTTGTTGCATAGCTTAGTTTCCTGACATGAAGGCGGGCAGCCAGAGCACAAGCTGCGGGAATAGGAACAACAGGATCAAGCCAAGGAGCTGCACCAACATGAACTGCATCATGCCAAGGTAGATGTCCTTGAGGTCCCAATTCGGAACGACGCCCTTCAGGAAATAGGCAGACAGTGCCACGGGCGGTGACAGCCACGCCGTCTGAAGGTTGACGGCGACCAAGATGCCGAACCACACCATCAGGTCGTAGCGGTCCAGCCCGTAGACATCGAGCTTTTCCACCGTCGGCAACAGGATCGGCACAACGATCAGCACGATCGGCACCCATTCCAGCGGCCAACCCAGAAGGAAGATCAATGCCATGACGAGGAGCAAGATCAGATAGGGCGACATATCGAGGCCGAGCAGAAGCTCTGTCATCATCTTGGGCGTGCCCAGAGCCGAGAACTCTGCCCCGAAGAAATTCGAAGCCGCCACGAGGAACATGATGAGCACGGTGATCTCAAGCGCCTTCATCAGGCTGTCAAAGAAGCCCGCGAAGGTGAACTTGCGATAGGCCAAGGACAGAAGGATCGCGCCAAATGCCCCCATGGCGGCCGCTTCAGCCGGTGTCGCCAGCCCCAGAAGGATCGAGCCCAGCGCAAAGGAGATCAGGACCGTTGGCGGCATGAGACCGGCAAAGAACTCATCCCAAAGCGCGGAGAAATAGAACGTCGAGTCAGCATCTGCGCGGTAAATCGGACGCGCGAGGTAGGCCAGCAGCAGAACCAGCGCGGCAAGCGCAATGGACATCACCGGCAGGCTGCCATCGGCCCCCATATTCGCAACGATCATGTATAGGTGGAAGGCAACCGCAATCGGCAGCAAGATCCGCAACATGGACAGGCGCCGGTAGGCTTGCTTGGCCAGCACCAGCGTAATGCCCAGAACGAGCAGGCCGCCAAAGGGCACGACACCGCCAAATGCGCCGCCGAGGCTCAGCCCAAAGACACGACAGATGGTCAGGATGCCGAGGCAGATCAACGCCACCTCAACCCCGTAGTATTTCGACGTGTCCGGTTGGTCCTCGTCCGCCAGCACCGGGCCAAGCTCCGGGTTCAACCAACAGCGCCCCAGCGTATAGAGCAGGTACAAAGACGCCAGCAGCGCGCCCGGGATAAAGGCCCCGCGGAACAGATCGAGCGTTGAGACTTCGAGCACCGGCCCCATGACGATCAGCATGATCGACGGCGGGATCAGGATCCCGAGCGTCCCCCCGGCTGTGATGGTGCCCGCAGCCAGCTTCACATCGTAGCCCGAGCGGCTCATCGTGGCACCCGCCATAATGCCCAGCAAGGTCACCGAGGCCCCGACAATGCCCGTTGCGGCGGCAAAGATCGTCGAGACGATCAGAACCGCGATGAACAGTGAGCCGCGCACGCGGGCCATGATCATCTGGATCGATGCAAAGAGCCGCTCCATCAATCCCGCCGACTCCATCACGATGCCCATCAAAACAAAGAGCGGTACCGCCATCAGCTGGTCATTGAGCATGGTGGAGTTGGTGTTGAGGGTCAGCAAAAGGGTGGTCAGCTTGAAGTTTGACCCCCAGATGCCAAAGACGAAGCCAAGGAAGATCAGCGTGAAGGAAATCGGGAAGCCGATGAAGATCACAAACAGCATCGCGCCCAGCATGATCAGGCCGATGGTCGGCTTTGGCAGGCCGGGGCTGGATTTCATCAGATCGGTGAACCATGCGCCGCCGGGCACCCAATCGGGCAGGAACACCGCCAAAACCAGCCACGTCAACGCCACCAGATAAATGGGCATGGCACGCAGGAACAGGCGCTCACGCTCCTTGCCCATCTTGTGGAAGGCGCGGAAAATCTCTGGAATGCCCTGGATCAAGAGCAGGAATCCCCCCACCGGCATGGCCAGACGCGCGGGCCAGAGGACGGGTCCCCAGGCGCTGTCGAGCGCCAAGGTTTCACCGGTCGAAAACGCCAACCACCAGAATTGAGAGGCCACGACGGTGAAGAAGATCATCGAGGGGATGAAGAACAGCAGATACAGCGTGGCATCCACAGTCGCCTGCGTTTTGGGTGACCAGTTGCGATACAGGAAGTCAGCGCGGATATGCACGCCCCGCATCAGGCCGTAGCCCGCAGCAGCCATGAACAGGGTGCCCGCGATCATGCGGCTGGTATCATACACCCAAAGGGTGGGCCCCAGCCCAAGAGAGCGTGCCAAATCCTCGAACCCTGCATCTTGCAGGATCGCGAAGGAGTTGCGCATGAACACTTCGTAGACCACCACCGCAATGAGGGGGACCATCATCAGAGCCATGAACTGGCCCGCGCGATAGTTGATCGTATCGATGGCGGCGGTGATTGGGCGCTGCCAAGGCGTCATGTCCTCAGGCGTTTCGCCCACCGCTTCGGAGCGTCGCTCCGCAATAAGCTCGTCCGCGATTTCGAGCTCGTCCGGGTTTACCTCATCTGCGGCCATACCCCTGTCCCCCTTGTCGGTTCAGTGCCCTTTGCGGGCCTTCGTTTTTGAAAAGGGCGCAGTGCAGCACCTGCCCTTTGCAGAAACGAAGCGCGGGGCCACGTGGGCCCCGCACAACGTTAAAGGGTTACTTGAGCGTCGCCGCATGTGCGCGGCCAAGGCCGGCATTCGACGTCTGTGCACCCGCCCAGAAGGGAACCGCGATATCCGCGAAATCCTTTTGGGACTGCCAGACCTCTGCAAAGAACTCGTCTTCATCGGCAGCAGCCTGCAGCGCCTTCTTGGCGGCAGCCATGTACTCGGTGAAGTAGTCAGCAGGCGTATCCTCGAGAATAACGCCGTGGTTCTCGGTCAGGTCCTTGAGCGCCTTGCCGTTCTCGTAGATCCGGTAGGACAGCGACTTGGACAGGGACGCGTTGGCCGCCACTTCCAGTGCCATTTGCTCCTGCTCGCTCAGGCTGTCGTAGAAATCGCGGTTCACATACATGTCCGCGTTCACGGTCACCTGGTGCAGGCCCTGCAGGTAGTAGTGCTTCAGAACCTTCTGGAAGCCAAAGACACTGTCCGGCTTGGGGCAGCACCATTCAGCGGCATCGATCGTGCCCTTTTCAAGCGCGGGCAGAATGTCGCCACCGCCCATCGCAACCGCCGGAACACCGATATCGGCGTACGCGGCACCAACCATGCCCGGAGGTGCGCGGAAGCGCATCTGGCGGAAGTCATCCATTGAGGTGATCGGCTCGGGGAACCAGCCCAGAGCCTCGGGGCCCACGGGCTGCAGCATGAAGCCCTTGACGTTCACGCCCATCTCATCCCAGAGGCGGTCATACAGCTCTTTGCCGCCGCCATACTGGAACCAGCTCAGGAAGGCGATATTGTCGAGGCCCACGCCAGCGCCCGCAACCGGTGCGCCAAACAGGTTGGCCGCCACATGCTTGCCGCCCCAGTAGTGGGTCCAGGCGAAGCCGCCTTCCACAAGGCCGGCATCCACCGCGTCCATGATGTCGCGCGGACCAACAACGGCCCCCGCAGGCAGAACTTCGATCTTCAGCGATCCGCCGGTCAGCGCAGCGACGTCATCGCCAAATGCTTTCAGCATCACCACTTCGTCGGCCGTGTTCGGCAAAACAGATTGAATACGAAGAACTTTTTCGGCCATTGCAGCCGACGCTGTCAGCGCCAATGTAACGGCACCAGCCGCTACGTGTTTCAGGGTAAACATATTTTTCCTCCCATTGGTGTTTGCCTTCGAGACGGGTTTTTCTTGTCCAGAGCGGAAGGCTGCGCTCCGGAGTGTGGTTGGGGCCGGAAACCCGGCCCGGTAACTGCTTTGATACGCTGTCGAAACCAACCGTATCTCATGCTCTTGCATCCTCCAGGATAAGATCGGCAGCTTTTTCACCGATCATGATGCAAGGCGCATTGGTATTCCCACTGACGATCTTCGGCATGATCGACGCATCCGCAACCCGCAAACCGGCGATGCCCCGGACCCGCAAACGCGGATCAACCACAGCCTTGTCATCTATGCCCATCTTGCAGGTGCCTGTTGGGTGATAAATCGTCACCGCTGTGCGACGCGCCCAGTCGAGGGTGGCGTCTTCGTCATCAAAAGCCACATCAGCGCCCGGCGCATGCTCCTCCGTGATGTGAGACTTGAGCGGTTCAGTGCGGGAAATTTTCCGTGCGATCTGGATGCCCTTAACGATAGTACGGCAATCAAGATCGGTGGCCAGATAGTTGGGATGGATGGCCGGGTGATCGTCCATATTCGCAGAGCGGAGTTCCAGATGGCCCGCGCTTTCCGGGCGCAACTGCAGGACAGACGCGGTGAACGCCGAAAACGCATGCGGCCCATCGGCGGGCTTATCGGCGCTCCAAGGTTGTATGTGAAACTGAATGTCTGGCGTTTCGAGATGCTCTTCGGTTTTTAGAAAACCGGTTCCAAGACTGGCTGCCATTGTCATGGGGCCGCGCTGAGTGAGCGCATATTCCAAAGCGATAAGGCCCTGTTTGAACAGGTTGTTCGCTTCGACATTGATGGTGCTGAGGTTCGTTTTGAAAACCGGACGGGCTTGCAAGTGATCCTGTAGGTTTTTGCCGACACCGTCCAAGGCCGTATGCACGTCGATCCCGTGGGGGCGCAGCGCCTCCGGATCCCCTACGCCCGACAACATGAGGATCTGGGCAGAGCCAATCGCTCCGGCGCTCAGGATGATCTCCTTGCGGGCAGAAAGGGTTTGCATCTGGCCGTTGCGCTTGACGCGGATGGCATGTGCCCTGCCCTCTTCAAACAGCACTTTTTCTGTCTGAGCATTCGTGATGATAGCCAGGTTTTTCCTGTTTTTCACTGGATTGAGATAGGCCACGGCTGACGAACACCGCCGTCCCTTCTTCATCGTCAACTGGAAATAGCCGACGCCTTCCTGATCTTCGCCATTATAGTCGGCAGTGCGTTTGTAGCCCGCACCCTCCGCCGCATCGAGCCAGCGATCCACCACATCACGGCTCAGGCGCGAATCCTGCACAGACAGAGGGCCATCCGTGCCGCGCACATCATTGGAATGTGCCCCATGCCAAGTCTCTGACCGCTTGAACAAAGGCAGGACATTGTCCCACGACCAGCCGGTGCATCCCAGTTGCGCCCAGTGGTTATAATCCTGTGGCTGTCCGCGCACATACAGCAACCCGTTTATAGAACTAGAGCCGCCCAAAACGCGGCCGCGCGGCCAGGAGATCGAACGCCCTGCGATGCCCCCATCTTCTTCGGTGACATACATCCAATCGGATTTGGGATTGCCCATCGTCTTGAAATAGCCAACCGGGATATGAATCCATGGGTTGAGGTCCGCAGGGCCAGCCTCAACGAGCGCAACGGTGTTGCGCTGGTCAGCAGACAGGCGATTCGCCAGCGCACAGCCAGCAGAACCTGCCCCAACTATAATGAAGTCAAACTCCATATCCCCCCGGATTATCAAAAAATGAGACTTTTTGTCTCGATTTTATTTGATTTGAACGATACACTGTCTTTTACGAAATGCATCACTTTTTTTGCCGGGAGGTTTCCGTGTCGGAATCGGGCCGCATTCCCACCAATCTGCGCACGCTCATGATCCTTGAGATTTTGGGCAAAAGCCACCAGCCGATGACGGCAACCCAGATCAATGAGGAACTGGGTTTGCCGAAGCAGACCGTTCACAGACTCTGCGCAACGCTGGAGGAAAACGGGTTTCTGACACGCGCGGGGACAAACAAGAAGTATCAGGTGGCCCGACGCCTGCGTTCCCTCGGATCAGGCCTGCTCTACAACTCCCGCGATCACGTTGCGCGCCACCAGATCCTGAAACAAGTGGCCGAAAGCGTTGGCGAGACAGTCAACTACGCAGCCCCCGGCGATACCGGAATGAACTATCTCGACAGGGTGGAGACCGATTGGCCCTTCCGGATACAGCTGCCCATTGGCACAAGCGTCCCGTTCCATTGCACAGCCAGCGGAAAAACCTTTCTCGCAAGCCTCGCCAGCAACAAACGCAAAAGCCTCGTGGCATCGCTGACACTTGAGAAGATGACCCCGCGCACGCTGACCGATCCTGCCGATTTGCTGGCCGAGTTAGACGCAATCAATGCGCAGGGATACTCCCTCGATCGCGAGGAGTTCCTGGAAGGCATGGTTGCAATCGCCGTGCCGGTGACAGACCCGCAAGGCAGATATGTGGCTAGCCTCGCCTATCACGGCCCCGACCAGCGCCTTGCTTTAGAAGAGGCCATTGCACGCAAAGAGATCCTTCAAAGCGCGGCCCTGAAACTCAGCCAGCTTATGTTTAGCTGAGGCCCTCTGTGCCCGCAGCGCACCCAAAGATGGAAGCCTCTGAGCCCTGCCAGCACGGGCGCCCGAAATTTGCCTGTGCGTTTATCCACTTCACCCCGGCTGCCCCCGCTGCACGCCCGCATATGTGATCCGGCGCAAAAGCCACTCGAAGGGCCCCAGCTTGAAGTGGCTGCGCCAAAGCACCAGCGCCGCCATCAGAAGGATCGTCACGCCCAGCGCAATGACCACCGCCCCCATTCGGCCGACTGCCTCCCATAGTCCAAGCCCGTAGCCAGAGAAAATCGTCGACAGCAAGATGGACTGGCCAAGATAGATGCTCAGGCTCGATCCCCCGGCGGCAAGCAAGCGCGTCATCACCGCGCCCCGCGGGCGAGACAGCCCGGCGATCAGGCCCAGATAGCCAAGCGTCGCCACCGGGGCTGAGACAATACAGAGCACAACACCCGGCGCAGGCGTGCCCCACTGCCAGATCGCTGCGCCCACCAGCCCAGCCCCAACGCCCGGCCAGAGGCACCAGCGCCGGGCCAACCGCCACAAGGGATGCCCGGCATCATCAATCATGCCGCTTTTCACGGCGGCCAAGCCAAGACAGAACCAACCCAGAGCGGACAGGCCTTGGATCAGCAAAAAGAACGGCAGGGTGAACGCGAAACTGGCGCTGCGAAACATCACGGCATCGCGGAAACTGCCCTGCGTCAGGATCAGTTGCTCCAGAGCAAAGACTTCAGGCGAGACCTCGATCTCAGACAAGAGAAGCGGGGGAGCAACAAGTGCCTGCATTCCCAAAAGCGCCACACCCACATGCACGAGGCGGCGCACAGCCCAGTTGCGCATCAGGTACAGCACCCCGCCGGTCAGCCCGTACACAGTCAGGATATCGCCGGGAAAGAACAGGCAGCCATGGGCGATACCCAGCACCACAAGCCCGATCATACGGTTGCGGTAAAGTCGACCGAAAGGCAGCCCACGTGCTTTGGCAGACCGCATCAAGAACCCCAGCCCCACGCCAAACATGAAGGAAAAGAGGCCGTAGGTCTTGAGCAGTGCAAGCCCGTTCACCAGCCAGACCGTAATGGCATCGGCAAGATCGTCCCCAACCGGCTCGGCAAAGCCGTGTAGCGACGAAAAGGCGATGTACTGAACATTGACGACAACAATGCCGAACAGCGCGATGAGCCGCAAATAATCTGGCATCAACGCTCGATCAGAGCCGGTCATGTCTGGCGCGGTGCTTTGCAATTCGTGGCGCTCCTCTGACGCGACGCTCGGCCTGCTGCACTGCTAACTGAACAGGCCCAACACGCTCAGCGCAACCACGCAATCCAAGCGTCCCGCGATTGCCTCTGCAAACGCTTTGCCGTGCGCCATCGCGCGGGTTCAACCGCCCCCTTCCCCTGCGTGGCCTCGCTCGGCGCGGCGGCCTGCATCGTCCCTGCAAATGCCATGTTATCAGGGCGCCAAACTCCCTTTCTAAAAAGAGAGTCAAATGCAGGAAAATCTTATTGTAGGCGAAAAGATATTTCCTTAGCTTGCGCGGCACGCTGGTTCGCTGCTTTGGCAGGTTGCTATCTCAACCTCCATTTCAAATGCGAAAAAATTCGGGACAAGAGGGGCCGTTGTCTTTGGCAATGTGCATTTGGCGGGAAAACAAAAAAGGCATTTTGCCAAGCCCGCCGCCTGCGTGTGTGCGCCCTCAAGCCGAGCCTTCAGCGACTATACACACAGAGAGGTCACAATGAAGAAAACGTCAACAATTCTGGCGATTGCTGCACTGATGTCGTCAACGGCAGTGGTGAATGCTGAAACACTCCGATGGGCCCGCGCGGGCGACGCGCTGACGCTGGATCCCCACGCTCAGAACGAAGGCCCAACCCATACCGTACGTCACCAGATGTACGAGCCCCTGATCATTCGTGACGTCACCGGCGCCTTCGTGCCGACCTTGGCAACCGACTGGGCACCCGATCCCGAAAACCCCAATGTCTGGGTTTTCAACCTGCGTGAGGGCGTGAAATTCCATGATGGCGCCGACTTCACTGCAGAAGACGTTGTCTTCAGCTTCGAGCGCGCCAAGCAGCCCAACTCGGACATGAAAGAACTGATCAACTCGATCGTCGAAGTCCGCGCCGTGGGTGACTATCAGGTCGAGCTGGAAACCAATGGTCCGAACCCGATCCTGCCGTCCAACCTGACCAACCTGTTCATGATGGACAAAGGCTGGAGCGAAGCGAACGACACCGTCAACGTGCAAGACTTCGAAGGCGGCGAGATCACTTACGCAACCACCAATGTGAACGGCACCGGCGCCTACCGCCTGGTCAGCCGCGAGCCTGACGTGAAAACCGTCATGGTCCGCAACGAAGAGTATTGGGGCCGTGACGAGTTCCCGCTGGAAGTCAGCGAGATCATCTACACCCCGATCCAGAACGCCGCGACCCGCGTTGCTGCTCTGCTGTCGGGTGAAGTGAACTTCCTTCAGGACATGCCTGTGCAGGATTTGGCCCGCGTGGACTCTGCCGACGGCCTCATGGTCAAGCAGGCCCCACAGAACCGCGTCATCTTCTTCGGCATGAACCAAGGCGCCGACGATCTTGAGGCCGACAATGTGGACGGCAAAAACCCGCTGGCAGATGTCCGCGTGCGCAAGGCGATGTCCATGGCCATCAACCGCGACGCCATCCGTCAGGTTGTGATGCGCGGCCAATCCCAGCCCGCAGGCATGATCGCACCGCCCTTCGTCAACGGCTGGACCGCTGACATGGACGGCGAAAGCTCCACCGATGTGGAAGCCGCGAAGGCCATGATGGCTGAGGCCGGCTATGGCGATGGCTTCTCCATCCGTCTGGACTGCCCCAATGACCGCTACATCAACGATGAAGCGATCTGTCAGGCAGCCGTCGGCATGCTGGGCCAGATCGGCATCACGGTGAACCTCGATGCCATCCCGAAGGCACAGCACTTCCCCAAGATCACCGAGGGCAAGACCGACTTCTACATGCTGGGTTGGGGCGTTCCGACCTATGACTCGGAATACATCTTCAACTTCCTCGTGCATGGCCGCGAAAGCGACATCGGCACCTGGAACGGCACCGGCTTCGACAATGACGATCTGGATGCCAAGATCGAGTCCCTCGCCTCGAACACCGACCTCGACGCCCGGAACGCAGACATCGCCAGCATCTGGCGTGTTGTGCAGGACGAGCAGCTCTACATCCCGATCCACCACCAGGTGCTGAACTGGGGCATGAGCGACAATGTCGGCACCGAGGTGGACGCCGAGGACCAGCCGCGCGTCAAGTACTTCACCATGAAGTAATGCCACATGGCCGTCCGCCCGGTTGGGCGGACGGCCTTCTTTTCTATCTCGGCGCAGGAAGGCCCGTCCCCTGTGCCAGCCCGATCTGACCCGCCCCTCCCCCGCAGCGCTTGCGGGACACGGCCCAGGTCAGAGGAAAGTCTCCAATATGGTGTCATTCATCCTAAAACGCATAGTGCAGTCCGCCTTGGTCCTTCTGATCACCGGCGCCATTGCATTTTCGATGTTCAGCTTCGTGGGCGATCCGATCGACAATATGTTGGGTCAGGAACGCACGATGGAGGACGTCGAGCGCCTGCGGGCCCAGCTTGGCCTCGATCAGCCGGTTCCGGTTCAGTATGTGAAGTTCCTCAAAGAGGCCGCGCATGGCAACTTTGGCGTCAGCTATCGCCAGGGCAGAGAGGTTTCTGAGATCATCATGGAACGCGCGCCCGCCACATTGGAACTGGCCGCTGTCTCTGCGCTGCTGGCTGTGGTGTTCGGGATATCGCTGGGGGTCTTTACGGCAATCCGAAGGCACGGATTTACAGCCAACCTGATCATGTCTGCCTCCCTAATCGGGGTGTCGCTGCCTACATTCCTGATTGGCATTTTGCTGATCTACCTGTTCTCGGTTGAGCTGGGCTGGTTGCCCAGTTTCGGCCGCGGTGAGGTTGTGCAGATTGGCAACTGGAGCACGGGCTTTTTGACGGAGTCCGGCCGCAAGGCGCTGATCCTGCCCGCCATCACGCTGGGGCTGTACCAGATGACGCTGATCATGCGCCTGGTCCGCTCTGAGATGCTGGAGGTGCTGCGGCAAGATTATATCCGCTTTGCCCGCGCACGCGGATTGAGCGACCGGGTGATCAATTTCCGTCATGCGCTGAAGAACACCATGGTGCCCGTGATCACAATTATCGGCCTGCAACTGGGCGCGATCATTGCCTTCGCGATCATCACCGAAACTGTTTTCCAGTGGCCCGGCCTTGGGCTGCTGTTCATCAACGCGATCCAGTTCGTCGATATCCCGGTCATGGCCGCGTATCTGATGATGATTTCGGTGATGTTCGTCGTCATCAATCTGGTCGTGGACATCCTCTATGCCATGATCGATCCGCGTCTAAGGGTAAGTGCGAAATGACTGACCAACCCCTCGTTCCCGATACAAAAGCTGCGCCTTCGCGGTTGCGCCGCGCTCTGGACAGCGATTTGTTTTATGCCTTCCGCCGCTCACCGGTTGCCATGATCTCGAGCGCTGTCGCAGTCGGGCTGATCCTGATGGCCGTCTTCGCGCCTTTCTTTGCGGTGACCAACCCGTTTGATCCCGCCTCACTGAACCTGATGAATGGCTTCACCCCACCGATGGAGCCGAATGCCTTTACCGGTGAAACCTTTTTCATGGGCACAGATGATCAGGGGCGCGACGTCTATTCCACCATCCTATACGGCATGCGGATTTCGCTGTTTGTGGGCTTCTCAGCCGTGCTGTTCGCCGTGGTTCTGGGCATTATCCTCGGCCTGCTGGCGGGCTATTATGGCGGCTGGGCCGACAGCTTCATCATGCGCGCGGCAGATGTGCAGTTGACCTTCCCGGCCATTCTCGTGGCGATGCTGATCTTTGGCATTGCCAAGGGCATCACGCCCGTAGAGCACCGCGACCAGATGGCCATCTGGGTGTTGATCCTTGCCATCGGGCTGAGCGACTGGGTCCAGTTTGCCCGCGTGGTCCGCGGCGCCACGCTCGTGGAAAAGAACAAGGACTATGTCTCGGCCGCACGGCTGATCGGGCGCGGCTCTTCGTTGATCATGATCCGGCATATCCTGCCCAACATCCTGTCGCCCGTGCTGGTGATTGCCACCATTTCGCTGGCACTGGCGATCATCGCAGAAGCAACGCTGAGCTTTCTGGGGGTTGGCGCACCGCCCACCCAGCCATCCCTTGGCACGCTGATCCGCGTGGGCCAAGGATACCTGTTCTCGGGCGAGTGGTGGATCCTGTTCTTCCCCGCCTGCACCCTGCTTGCACTGGCGCTGAGTGTGAACCTGCTGGGCGACTGGCTGCGCGACGCATTGAATCCGAGGCTGAAGTGACCGAACCCGTATTGTCCATCCGCGACCTGACCGTCGAAATCCCAACCCGCCAAGGCCTGTTCAAGCCCGTGCGGAACGTCACCTACGACATCCGCCCCGGCGAAATCCGAGGCGTTGTCGGCGAAAGCGGTGCCGGCAAGTCCATGACAGGCAATGCCGTCATTGGCCTGCTCGACGCCCCTGCCAAAGTGGCCTCCGGCGAAATCTGGCTGAAGGGCCGGCGCATCGACAACCTGAACGCCGAGGAAAAGCGCGCGATCCGGGGCAAGGAGATCGGGATGATCTTCCAGGATCCGTTGACCTCCCTGAACCCGCTCTTCACCATCGGCGAGCAGTTGGTGGAAACCATCCAACTGCATCTCAAAGTGTCGGCCTCCGAGGCCCGCGACAGAGCCTTGGCCCTGTTGGAACGGGTGTCGATCCCCGATCCGGTGACGCGTTTCAACCAGTACCCACACCAGTTCTCGGGCGGGATGCGCCAGAGGGTGGTGATTGCGCTGGCCCTGTGCTCGGAGCCCTCGGTGATCGTCGCCGACGAGCCGACAACCGCATTGGATGTCTCGATCCAGGCCCAAGTCCTCGACCTGATCAAGGAACTGGCCTCCGAAACCCAAGTGGGTGTGATCCTCGTGACGCACGATATGGGCGTGATTGCCGATACGACCGAACAGGTGACCGTGATGTATGCGGGCCAAGTGGTCGAAAGCGGCAGCACCGACCAGGTTCTGAGTGCGCCCACCCACGCATACACCAAGTCGCTGATTGCCGCCGTGCCGCGCCCGCAGGTCAAGCTGCACAGGTTCCCGCAGGTCAGCTATGGCAACCGGGAAACCACCTTCAAGATCGAGGACCTCGCCCGCAACTGGGAGCAAACCGCCCCTTCAAAGTCCGGGAAATTGCTGCAGGTACAGGGCGTCACCAAGAAGTTCATCGAAAAGCCCGCCATCCTGCCCTCGCGGCGGCGCTATTTCACGGCGGTCGACAATGTTTCGTTCGACATCAAAGACGGTGAGGTTTTCGGACTGGTCGGCGAAAGCGGGTCTGGCAAGTCCACCGTCGCGCGGATGATCGGAACCCTGTTGCCCACAGATGGCGGGGCCATCCAGTTCGACGGGGACGACATCACGACGATGGAGCCCAAAGCGCTGGCCGAGTATCGCAAACAGATCCAGATGATCTTCCAGGATCCGTTCTCCAGCCTGAACCCCCGCATGAAGGTGGAAAGCATCGTGGCAGAGCCGCTGATCCACCACAAATTGCTGCCCCCAGATCAGATCAGTGCCCGCGTCCGCGAACTGCTCGACAGGGTGGGGCTGACGCGCGAAGCCGCGGCCAAATACCCCCACGAGTTCTCGGGCGGTCAGCGCCAGCGCATCTCGATTGCCCGCGCCCTTGCCACCCAGCCACGCTTCCTGATCTGCGACGAGCCGACGAGCGCGCTCGACGTGTCCATTCAGGCGCAAATCCTGAACATCCTCAAGGATCTGCAGGAACATCTCGGCCTGACCATGCTGTTCATCAGCCATGACCTGCCCGTTGTGCGCCAGATGTGTGACCGCGTGGGCGTGATGAAGCAGGGCAAGCTCGTGGAACTGCAGGAGACCGAAGCCCTCTTCGCCAATCCCCAGCAGGAATACACCGCGGAATTGCTCGATCTGATGCCGCGGCTGGCCCAGCTGTCAGGCTGAGGGTTACGGCAGACGAGACCGCTGCACAAAGGGCGCCCCTTGCTGGCGCCCTTTCAGCCTCACCCGGCCCTTCTCAGAACGCACCCACCCGTCCTGCGGATGCGTGCCGCCGCTTCAGGCGTGGCTGCGCCGCCGCCACAGCAGCGCGCCCATCCCGGCCAGCAGCATCCACACCCCGGCGGGCAATGGCACCGGCTGCACCGATGTCACCGCAAAGCCGTAAGAATTCGCCGTACGCTGCTCTGTCCATTCCAGCCCTTCCGACAGCGCCATCAGGTTCACCGTGTCGAAATCGCCGAGGATGCCTCCGTCTGCGGAGAACAAGTTGAATGATTGACCCAAGGCGGGCAGAAAGCTGTTCAACGCAACCAGATCGAGCGTGCCGCCCAGCGTGAGGGAACCCGTCACATCCCAGGCATCATACTCGGTGCCCCGCGCGGTGCCTTCCAGTTCCATCAGAGTTGTCGCAGTGCTCTCGAGCGTTGCGTCGCCCCCGAAGTCTGTCAAATCGGGGCTCGCGCCGGTTGAGACCGAACCGCTGAAGATGACTTCGCCATCGCCAGCGAAATTCCCCGGGCCGGAATAGGCATCCATAAAGATCGTCGTGCCTGTGCCAAACGTGTTGATATTGCCCTCACTGAACACCGCATCATAGAGCGTGAGCGTGCCATTGCCGGAATTGGTGATCGTGCCGGAGGACCCGTTGGTAATCTCGCCAAAGATATCCGTCGTCCCGGCGCTAAACTGCACCGCGCCCGTGTTGGTCAGGCCCTCATCGAAGCGCATGGAGGCATCGCGCCCCTGAATCGTGCCGCTGTTGGTGGCCGCGCTTTTAAACACCACCGCCTCGCCCGGCCCGACAAACACTTCCCCGTCCTCTGCATTGTCAAACGCGCTGGCGAAGGTGCCGCTGCCCTCTACAAGGCCGCTGTTCGTTACAGCGCCGGTCAGCCCAAGCCCGGTGAGCTTGATCGTGCCCGCATTCGCGATCTGCGGGGCGATGATCCCGCCGGTGCCCTGCAACACGCCGTTTTCCGCAATGGTGACGGTCCCTTCGGAGATAAGGCCCCCGCCCGCCTGCAGATCCAGCGTGGCGACACCAGCGCCAGCGCCCAGCGTCAAATCCACAATTTCGCTGGCCCCTGCCGGGCCGGTGATGGTTTGGGTGCTGTCGGGATTGATTTCAACGCCAACCGGCGCCGCCTCTGGGGTAAACCCGCTCCAGTTTTCATCGCTGTCAAACTCCCCGCCAAAGGCTCCGTTCCAACGAGCGAAAAAGTCAGGTGCCAGATCAAACAGATAAGCCGCCTCGCCGCGCTGAGTGCCGATCAGCGCCCGGCTGCCATCGATCGCAACGGAATACCCGAAGTAGTCATTTCTGTTTGCATCCTCCCCCGCCGTCAGCTTTGCGAGTTGCTGGCCATTGCGCACGTCAAACAGATAGGCAGCGCCGCTATCGCCGGCATCATTGTCGTCCCAGCCGGGCGCCCCCACAAGGGCCAGATTGACAGAGAGCGCGACGGA
>JAKVBK010000047.1 GCA_022447275.1 Oceanicola sp.
GTGAAAGGGTCTGTGCCCAATGACGAAGGCAGTGCCGCCGCCTCCCTGACCCGTGTGCTTGCCAGAATGCCCGCCAGAAGAATGTTTGCTGTATTTGACCCATCCTTACCTGCCTGTCTCCGTTTTTTGGCCACATTGCAGGTCCAGAGTGACCTTGCCGGTTGGTCACCGGCGTATGTGCGCCACAGTCAGGAGAATACCAGCAATGAATATGGCCGTCGGCAACGTCACCGCGCCCCCCGCCCCAAAGAGCCTCGACGAGATGCGTCTGCCCGTGGTGATGATGCGGGATATTCTGCTGAAAACCATCTTCCGCAAGAATGTCGAAACGGCGTCGGAACTGGCCCGTGCGATCTGCCTGCCGATCAATGTCACCCAGTCCTTGGTGGACATGGCGCGCGGACAGAAACTGCTCGAGGCGACAGGCACCCTGCACGCCAATTCCGGCGGCGAGATGGGGTATCAACTGACGGATGCGGGCAAGGCGCGCGCACTCGATGCGCTTGCACAGTCGGAATATTACGGTGCGATGCCGGTGCCGCTGGAGGTCTATTCTGAGCAAGTGCGCCGCCAATCCATCCGCAACATCACGCTGACACGCCAGAAACTCCACGAGGCCATGGGGCATCTGATCCTGCCCCCGTCACTGATCGGTCAGCTTGGGCCTGCCGTGACCGCAGGGCGCTCCATCCTGATGTATGGCCCCCCGGGAAACGGTAAATCCGCGATCTCGAACGGTATTTGCGATGCCATGGGGGACAAGATCTACGTTCCCAGAGCGGTTGAATATGCCGGTCAGGTGATCACGGTCTATGATCCGATCGTGCATTCGGCCGCAGAAGAAGATGTGGATGATCCCAACAGCCTGCGCAGAACGTCTGGGCGCTTTGATACCCGATATGTGCGCTGTCACCGGCCTACGGTTGTCACTGGGGGCGAGCTCTCTTTGGATATGCTTGATCTTGTCTACAACCCAACAGCTCGCACCTATCAGGCACCGCTGCAGATGAAATCAACTGGCGGCATCTTCATCGTGGATGACCTTGGGCGTCAGGCCGAACCGCCCCAGAAGCTTGTGAACCGGTGGATTGTGCCTCTCGAAGAGGGCCGGGATATTCTCGCCCTGCAATCGGGTGAGAAATTCGAGGTGCCCTTCGACACGCTTGCGATTTTCTCGACCAACTTCCACCCCAACGAGATCTTCGACAAAGCCGCCCTGCGCAGGATCTTTTTCAAGATCAAGATTGACGGCCCCAACCAGGAAGATTTCCTGAAGATCTTTGCGCTTGTGGCACGCAAGAAGGGCATGCCGATTGATCAGGATGCGATGGTCCACCTGCTGCGCAACCGCTACGCAGAGATCAACCATGTCTATGCGAACTATCAGCCCGTGTTCCTGATCGATCAGATGATTTCCATCTGTGCCTTTGAGGGGATCGAGAACCAGATGAGCCCGGAACTCATTGACCGGGCTTGGGAAAACATGTTCGTCAAGGAATCCAAGATCGAGCATTGAGCCGGGGCTGCCCCGGCGGCTTGGCCTCGTCTGAAAAGGGCGCGGCACGGCTGGCCGTGCAGAGCCGAAGGCGCGTTTCAGGATCGGAAGTTTTGCGGCGCAGGCCCATGGCGCTGAGCCGGTCTGCGCACTACTTTCGCAGTGCATGAAGGATGACGTTTCCCCCCCTGAGTTGCCGCCGGTCTTTGCGCAGTGGTTTGCTGCGCGTGGCTGGCAGGTGCATCCCCACCAGTTGGAGATGCTCGCCCGCGCTCAGGCTCGGGCGCAATTGCTGATTGCTCCCACAGGCGGCGGCAAGACCTTGGCTGGCTTTCTGCCGTCCCTCGTGGAATTGGCGGAGGGCACCCATACGGGGCTGCATACGATTTATGTCTCGCCGCTCAAGGCGCTGGCGGCGGATATAAAACGCAATCTCGCTGGCCCCGTTACCGAGATGGGGCTGCCGATCCGCATCGAAGACCGCACTGGCGACACCTCCTACACGCAGCGACGCAGACAGCGTGCGGACCCGCCGCATATCCTGCTGACCACCCCCGAAAGCTTGGCCTTGCTGATCTCCTACGAGGATGCGCCGCGGATTTTTCAGGGCGTGCAGCGGATCATAATCGACGAGGCGCACGCCTTGGCCGAGAGCAAGCGCGGCGACCAGCTGATGCTGGCGCTGAGCCGGATCGAACATTTGGCACCGGGGCTGCGCCGCGTAGGCCTTTCGGCCACCGTGGAAGACCCGCCCGCCCTTGCCGCGTTTCTGGCCCGTCACCCGGAGCCCTGCGCAATCCTGCAGGCTGATCCGGGCCCGGACCCCGACATATCGATGTTGCAGACCCGGCAGAGCGCGCCTTGGGCCGGGGGGGGCGGGCGCTACGCGATCCCCGATGTGCTGGAACTCGTGCGTGCCCATGGCACGACCCTGATTTTTCACAACACCCGCGCCCAGGCGGAGTTGTTTTTCCATGATCTCTGGCTGGCGAATGAAGACGGTCTGCCGATTGGCATTCACCATGGCTCATTGGCGCGCGAGCAGCGCCAGAAGGTTGAGGCGGCGATGGCTGCTGGCGCGCTGCGCGCTGTGGTGTGCACCGGGTCCCTCGATCTTGGCATCGACTGGGGCGATGTGGATCTGGTTGTGCAAGTGGGGGCCCCCAAGAACGTGAAGCGGCTGGTGCAGCGCATTGGGCGGGCCAATCACCGCTATAATGCCCCCTCTCGCGCGGTGCTGGTGCCTGCAAACCGGTTCGAGATCGTGGAATGTCAGGCCGCGCTTGCGGCGGTTCTCGAACATGATCTGGACGGAGAGCCACGGGGCCCGGGGCCGCGCGATGTGTTGTGCCAGCACATTCTTGCCGTGGCCTGTGCCGGCCCGTTTCAAGCGGATGCCCTGTTTGACGAGGTCACCTCTGCCGGCGCCTACCGTCATATGAGCCGGGCGCAGTTCGATGCCTGTTTGTCCTTCGTGGCGACAGGCGGCTACGCCCTGCGGGCCTATGACCGGTATCAGCGATTGTTGCAGACCGCGGACGGTGCTTGGCAATTGCGCGATCCGCGCGCGGCACGGCTGATCCGCATGAATCTGGGAACGATCCTTGCTCCGCAGACGTTGAAGGTGCGCTACCGGGGCAGGGGCGGGCGCCCGTTGGGCGAGATCGAAGAGGATTTCGCGGCCCAGCTATCTGCAGGCGACACCTTCCTGATCGGCGGCAAGATCGTGCGGTATGAGGGGCTGCGCGAGATGGTCGTGGAAGTGTCGCCGCGGCCTGACAAACAGCCCAAGATCGCCACGTTTAACGGCACGAAATTTGCCACATCAACGCAGCTGTCTGAGCGCATTCTGCGCATGTTTGCCGCGCGCGATTGGCAGGCGCTGCCTGCGGATGTCGGGGAGTGGCTCGATCTGCAGCTGCGCGTGTCGCGCCTGCCGAGCCGGGACAGGCTGCTGGTAGAGAGCTTTCCCCATGATGGGCGCGCGCATGTCTGCGTGTATGGGTTTGCGGGGCGCAATGCGCAGCAGACCTTGGGGCTGCTTGTGACAAAGCGCATGGAGGAGGAGGGGCTGGACCCGCTGGGCTTTGTCTGCACCGATTACGCGACGCTGATCTGGGGGCTTGAGCCGCTGCGCGATGCGCAAGCCCTGTTTGCGCCGGGCCAACTGCGCACGGGGTTTGAGACCTGGCTGTCGGGGAATGCGGTGATGAAGCGCACCTTCAAGGCCAGCGCGATCATTGCCGGACTGATCGATCGCAATGCGCCTGGCTCCATGAAAACCGGGCGGCAGGCCACGTTTTCCTCGGACATCCTGTATGACACGTTGCTGCGCTATGACCCTGATCACCTGATGCTGGACATCACCCGAGAGGAGGCCTTGCGGGGGCTGGTGGATTTTGGACGGATTGAGGCGATGATCGCGCGGGTCGGAGATCGCATCGATCATGTGGCGCTGGATCGGGTGACACCGCTGGCTGCGCCGCTCTTTTTGGAGCCGGGGCGCCTGCCGGTGGAGGGTGCGGGCACCGAACGGCTTGTGGCCGAGGCGGCAGACCGGCTGTTCGCGGCAGCCGGGCTGGACAGGGGCGACGCCCCCTGAGCGGCTGTGCTCAGCCCCCCGCCCTGTGGCAGGGCGTGAGGAGGGCGACGCCTCCGGCGGGAGTATTTATGCCAAGATGATGGGGACGGCGGTGCCCGAAGATCAGGAGCACATCGCTTCTGCGGTTTCGCCGAAATTGCGCCAGCGCTTCCAGAATTTCTCGTGGCTGCGCCGGTCAGACTGACGCATTTCCTGGGCTGCGTGCGGATCTCGGAAGAACTTGGCGCCTTCCTTTTGGTCCCGCCTCGACAGGGTGCGGTCTGCGGCATATTGGATACAGGCGCACAGGGATCTGTTGGCTGCATCGCGATCGGACGCGTTGCAGGCGCGTTCGATGACATTCGCATAAGCGCTTGTCGACAAGAAGATAAGGGCCGCTGCAAGGGCGACGCCGCTCAAATGTTTCATCGGTTTGCCTCGGTCATTTTATATTTTATCCAGATAGTGCCAGATGCTGCCCCCTCGGACAAGCCGCCGCGCCCCATTGACCGGGGCGACAAACCCTTACATAGACTTGCAACCCCTTTGCACAGGTATTCGCATGGCCCAACTGACGCATATCCGGAACTTCTCGATCGTGGCGCATATCGACCACGGCAAGTCCACGCTGGCGGACCGTCTGATCCAGATGACGGGCACGGTGGCCGCGCGGGACATGAAGGCGCAGCTGCTTGACAGCATGGACATCGAGCGCGAACGCGGGATCACCATCAAGGCGAACTCGGTTCGGATCGAGTATCCTGCCAAGGATGGGGAGACCTATATCCTGAACCTGATCGACACACCCGGCCACGTGGATTTCGCCTATGAGGTGTCGCGGTCGATGCAGGCCGTTGAGGGCTCTTTGCTTGTTGTGGACGCGTCGCAGGGGGTTGAGGCGCAGACATTGGCAAACGTCTATCAGGCGTTGGATGCCGATCATGAGATCGTTCCGGTGCTCAACAAGGTGGATTTGCCGGCTGCCGATTGTGACCGTGTGGCAGAGCAGATCGAGGATGTCATCGGGATCGATGCCACGGACGCGATCCAGATTTCCGCCAAGACTGGCGTTGGCATCCCCGATGTGCTGGAGGCGATTGTGCAGCGCTTGCCCTGCCCAGAGGGAGAGCGTGATGCGCCGCTCAAGGCGATGCTGGTGGACAGCTGGTACGACCCTTACCTCGGCGTTGTCGTGATGATCCGCGTGATGGATGGTGTCATCAAGAAGGGTGACGAGATCCGCATGATGCAGACCGATGCCAAGTATCGGATCGACAAGCTGGCGGTGCTGCGCCCCAAAATGGAGGACATTG
This sequence comes from Oceanicola sp., assembly GCA_022447275.1. Taxonomy (GTDB): domain Bacteria; phylum Pseudomonadota; class Alphaproteobacteria; order Rhodobacterales; family Rhodobacteraceae; genus JAKVBK01. Next base: position 5,390 of record JAKVBK010000047.1, read on the forward strand.
CCGAGCTTGGGCCCGGCGAGATCGGCATTCTCACGGCTTCGATCAAGCAGGTGCGCGATACCAAGGTGGGCGACACCATCACCCATGACAAAAAGCGCACTGCGGAGGCTCTGCCCGGATTTGCGCCTTCTGTGCCGGTGGTGTTCTGCGGGCTCTTCCCGGTGGACAATGCCGAGTTCGAGGACCTGCGCGATGCGATCGAAAAGCTGGCCCTCAATGATGCGTCTTTCTCTTTTGAGATGGAGACATCGGCTGCGCTGGGCTTTGGCTTCCGGTGCGGGTTCCTGGGGCTTCTGCATCTTGAGGTGATCCGCGACCGGATCGAGCGCGAGTACCAGATTGAGCTGATCACCACTGCGCCTTCGGTGGTGTATCATGTGCACATGAAGGACGGCACCATGGCCGAGCTTCATAACCCTGCCGATATGCCCGACATGACGCTGATCGATCATCTGGAAGAGCCGCGCATCAAGGCGACCATCATGGTGCCGGATGAATATCTTGGCGATGTGCTCAAGCTCTGCCAGGAGCGTCGCGGCATCCAGATTGACCTTACCTATGCCGGCAGCCGCGCCATGACGGTGTATGATTTGCCCCTCAACGAGGTGGTCTTTGATTTCTACGACCGTCTGAAATCGGTGACGAAGGGCTATGCGAGCTTCGACTATCAGATGGAAGGCTATCGCGAGGATCATCTGGTCAAGATGCAGGTGCTTGTGAACGAAGAGCCGGTCGATGCGCTCTCGATCATGGTGCATCGGGATCGGGCGGAGCAACGTGGCCGCGCCATGTGTGAAAAGCTCAAGGAGCTGATCCCGCGCCACATGTTCAAGATCCCGATCCAGGCTGCCATCGGGGGCCGCGTGATTGCGCGCGAAACCCTGTCTGCCATGCGCAAGGACGTGACCGCGAAATGCTATGGCGGGGATGCCACGCGGAAGAAGAAGCTGCTGGAAAAGCAGAAGGCGGGTAAGAAGAAGATGCGCCAGTTCGGCAAGGTCGACATCCCGCAGGAGGCGTTTATCTCTGCGCTCAAGATGGACGGCTGAACCAGCCCGACAGAGCGGTCGTATTCGTTTGCCCGGCCCCTGAAGTCCTGCTCGATTTTCTCGCTGGATCTGCTCCGTGCAACGGAGATAATGTGGTTTCGAGCGAGCGAACATTACAGCCACGCGCTATTGCTAGCCGCTCAAAGTTGGCCCCTCCGGTATTTTCTTGATATGCCTGAGCGACGAAATCAGTGGAAGTGATGACCATGGGATCGCCGCTTGGACGGATTGTGATCTATACCAAGAAAATGGATGCCATGGCGGCATTCTATGCCAAGCACTTTGGATTCTCAGTGTTGCATGTTGAAGGTGATCGTATCGTAGAGCTGGAAGCGCAAGGTTCGGGCACGTCGATACTTTTACACTCGGCTTCAACCAATCAGAAAGAAGGCCAAGTGCTCGTGAAGTTGGTTTTCGATGTTCAAAACGTACCCGAATTCTGCGCGCAGGCTTTAAACGAAGGCCTGAAATTTGGCAAAGTTCATAAAGTCGGCGGCTATGAATTTGCCAATGCGAAAGACCCTTCCGGAAACGCTATTCAAGTCTCCAGTAGAGCTTTCGTTAAGCGATAAGCTGGCCGTACCGTGCCGTTGCGCTCACAGCCCTAGGCAACACCATGAACAGGCCGTGCAGCCTTTAGTGGTCCGTCTTTTGGAGCAATGGATGTATGCAGGAAAAAGGTGTCATACGATTCTGACATTTTTCCCATTGCCCCTTGTTTCGAGAAATGAGTTTCCTGAAGAAATAATTATTATAATCAGTGGTTAAGTGTGAATTTTTGGCTCGCTTGAAAATTTAGGTGCGGCAAAGTGATCCAGACCACTGTGCGCGCCGTAGGTAATTGTAAACCACGGTATACAGTTGGGAGGGGCGTTTGGCTGGATTGTTGAAGGATGTGTCTCGGGATTTTGACGAGCGCATGGCGTTGCGTCGCCGCATGTTGGCGCATCTTGATATCGAACTGTCCGAAGAGGCGACGTTGGAACATCGCGCAGATTTACGCGCAACGCTGGTTGGCTGCGCCCATTGCCGTGGCAAAGAAGAGTGTGAGTTGTGGCTAAAATGGTGTCGGCCCGGCGTGCCCGATACCTGCCTTGCGGGCGATGCGTTTTTGCGGCTCAAAGCGGTGAGTGAACAAGAGCGCAGCGCCCCGTACCGGTTCCGCTGATTTCGGCAGGGCGCTAGCGCGTCCGAGCGTTGCAGCCCCAGGGCCGGCCGGCAATCGCGCTCTGTCCGCGCCTTTGTTGGCGCGTCAGATGTGGCCGTTTATTTCCAGAAGGTTGCCCTCTGGATCCGTGACATAGACATGTCGCAGCCCGGGAATGGCAAATTCTCCGGTCACGGAAAACGGGATGCCCGCAGCCGTCAGCCGGTCAATCACCCCCTGCAAATCATCCACATGAAAAGCGACATGGCCACCCTGAGAGGGATTGTGGATGAGGTCGTTCTTGCGTGCAAAATCGGGATCGGGGGCAATCAAATGCAGGCCCGTGTGGCCTTCGCGCCCGTCGCCCAGCAAGGCCAGCTTGTCTGGGTCACCGGGCAGATAGCCCCGGGTTTGCGGAAACACCCAAGGCTGTTCGGTCATGCCAAGGACATCTGTGTAGAACGCCGCACAAGCCCGTACATTCTTGGCCTGAAGGTTAACGTGATGGATCGACCATTCCATGGGGGCTCCTTTCCAAAGCGATACACCCGGTGCCACAATAGGGTATTGTGTTTGGCCGCCCTGTCGATCTTGTCGTGTCTCATAGGGCGGCCATTGCTGGTCTTGTCTTGGCGCAGTGGCTGGCGCACTTTGGCGCCAGTTGTAATCGCATGGCGCTGGCAGGGCGCAGGGCAAAAAGGGGGCGGCAATGGCCAACGGCTTCCCGCGGATTTCCGCAATGGGAATGACAGGCATTCTGGTCAGCTTTGCCGACACGCTGTCAGAGCCCGCCAATCGCGCGGCCCTCGCCTTTCATGCGCGCGTTATGGACACGCTTTCGGAGCAGGTTGATGAAATCGCGGTAACGCTTGCCTCTGTTTTTCTGCGGTTCGACCCGGTGCAAACCCAGCCTGAACAGGTGCACCCCGTTCTGGCGCGCTTGCTAGAGGAGCGGGATTGGTATGACGCCGCCCTGCCCCCGGGGCGCAAACTCTGGCGCATTCCGACGGCCTATGGTGGAGCGGATGGCCCGCAGCTGGAAGAGGTCGCCCGGCTGGCAGGTCTCAGCCCGGAGGCGGCCGTTGCCGAACTGTCGCGCGCGCGGGTCCGGGTGCTGGCGCTGGGCTTCGCCCCTGGCCAACCTTATCTTGGCACGCTGGACAGCCATTGGGACCTTCCGCGCCAAACAGATATCACCCCGAAGGTGCCTCAGGGGGCTCTCGTGGTGGCCGTGCGCCAGTTCGTTCTCTTTGCAAATGCCTCCCCCACGGGCTGGAGGCAGGTTGGGCGCAGCGCATTTCGCTGTTTCGATCTTGGGCGGGACACGCCCGTGGCTCTGCGGCCCGGCGATGAATGCCAGTTCGTGGAGGCAACTCCAGATGTGATCGGGGCCGCAACGCACGAGGATGCGCAGGGCTATGGCAACGCCCAGATAGAGGCCTTGCCATGACCGGGGCGCTCACGGTGCATCAGGTGGGCCCGGCGGTGACGGTGCAGGATATGGGCCGGCCCGGCCACCTCTCATCGGGCCTGTCATGCGGGGGGGCTGCAGACCGTTTGGCCCTGCTGGAGGGGGCCGCACTTTTGGATCAAGACCCAAGCCTCGCTTGCCTTGAAATGGCCGGGATGGGCGGCACATTCACCTTTTCACGCCCGGTGCGCGTCGCACTGACTGGCGGTGCAATGTCCGCCGAACGGGACGGGGCTGCCCTGCGCTGGCACGCATCGCACGCAATTGCGCCGGGGCAGGTGTTGCGGATCGGCGCCTCTGTGTCGGGGCACTACGGATATCTTCACGTCGGCGGTGGCTTGGCCCCCCCCGCTATTCTGGGCAGTCGCGCGGTACATATCACGGCGGGGCTGGGCCGCCCCTGTGCAACGGGGGATGAAATCGCCCTTGGCCCGGACACTGGCGGGGGCGTCGATCAAGTCTTGGCTGTCGAAGACAGGTTCTCGGGCGGGCAGATCGATGTCTTGCGCGTGGCGCAATCTGCGCTCTTTGATGCAGAGGTGCAGGCCCGGTTCGAGAGCACCGTCTTTACCCGCGATCCCCGTGGCAACCGGCAGGGCGTGCGGCTGTCGCATGCGGGCGCGGGGTTTTTGGGGGCTGGCCAGCTCTCTGTGCTGTCAGAGGTGATCCAGCCCGGTGATATCCAAATGACAGGGGAAGGGACGCCTTACGTGCTCTTGGCGGATTGCCAGTCAACCGGTGGCTACCCCCGCATCGGCACGGTTGCGCCCTACGATCTGCCCCGTGTGGTGCAGGCGCCCCCCGGCGCGCAGATGCAATTGCGGTTCGTGGATGGGGCTGCGGCCCGCGCCCGCTACGAGGACGCGACCAGCCAGATGCGGCGACTGTCCCGCGCGTGCAAACCGCTCCTACGCGATCCGGCGCGCATGACAGACCTCTTGCAGTACCGTCTTGTCGATGGTGCAGTGAACGCCGTTGCCCCCGCCGGCCCGGGGGCGCTGCCCATGGAAGGAGAAGACGGATGACACTCTCAGTCGATTTGAATGCGGATATGGGCGAAAGCTTTGGTCCGTGGACAATGGGAGAAGACGCAGCCCTGCTCGACATCGTGACCTCCGCCAATATCGCCTGCGGTTTCCATGCCGGCGATCCCGATGTCATGGCCCGGACAATGGCGCTTGCGGCTGAAAAAGGCGTGGGCATCGGGGCCCATCCGGGGTTTGACGATCTTCAGGGATTTGGACGCCGCCGTATCAAACTGCCCCATGAGACGCTCGCCAACCTGGTGCGATACCAAGTGGCCGCGGCTGTGGGCATGGCGTCGGCGGCCGGGGCGCAACTCGCCCATGTCAAACTGCACGGCGCCATGTCCAACATGGCCAGCGAAGACGCAGAGATGGCCCGCGTCGCCTATGCGGCGGCGGCCCAAGCCGCTCCGGATGTGCCCATGGTGGTGTTAGCAGCCACGCCACAACAGGCGGCGTGCGAAGCCTTGGGCCTGCCCTATGCGGCTGAAATCTTTGCCGATCGCGCCTATGAGGAAGATGCCACGCTGGTAGACCGCTCCAAGCCCGGCGCCATGATCCATGATCCCACGGAGGCCGCGGCCCGCATGGTCGCAATGGTCAAAGCCGGCGCCATCCTGACCGCATCTGGCAAGCGGATCGAAACGCGCATCGATACGATCTGCTGCCATGGCGACACGCCCGCAGCCGTAGAGATTGCCCGGCGTACGAAGCAGGCGCTTCTGGAGGCCGGGATCTCTGTCCAACGCTTCTGAGCCGAACAGCCCCGCAGACACAAAGCGCACGATCCCCCCACGCCCCCAAACGCTCCAGATGGTTCGTTGGCAGGGGAGACGGCAGCAGGAGGACACAGCACCGCAAGTCTTTGTCTTTCAAATACTCTGGGGGAGGGGCCCCAAAGGGCCCCGGGGGCGAAGCCCCGGCAGGCCTTCAATCAGGCGCGTTTGTCCTAGAGCAGGATCTCGTATCGTGACCGAACGAACGCCTCCACATCCGCAGGCAAAGCCGCCGGGTTCGGTCCCTCCAGAATGGCCCGTTTCTTGGCTGCTGCCTTTTCCACAAGATCGGGCGCGCCCTTCTCTGCCCATTCTCCGGGCGAAGACCGGTCTGCCAGCGCGGGGTAGACATAGTCCCGCTCCATCCGGGCCAAGGTCTCGGCGGTCCCAAGGTAATGGCCCGGCCCCTCAAGACACACAGACTGCATGACCTCGAAAGCAAGCGCGTCTTCATCCACCTCAATGCCCCGCACACAGCGCATCGCCTGGCCCAGCATATCATCGCCCAGCACAAGGCTTTCGAAGCAAAACCCCAACAGCGAGGCATGCATGCCCACCGCCTCATAAACCATATTCAGGCCCGATAGCCCGGCCATCACATTGGACGTGGCTTGCTCCCAGCCCGCTTGCATGTCTGGCAGCTTGCTGTCGGCAATGCCGGCCGCAGCCCCGCCTGACAATCCGTAATACTGGTGCATCTGCGCGCAGGCGGCGGTCAGCAGGGCCTGCTCACCAGAGCCGCCGGACATTGCCCCGGTGCGCAGATCGCTCACGAAGGGCCATGTGCCGAAGATGGCAGGATGGCCCGGCTTGATCGCGTGCACATAGACAAGGCCCGCCAGACATTCAGCGACCGCCTGCACCACGGCCCCTGCAATCGTGACGGGCGCCGTTGCGCCAGCCTGCCCGGCCGATAGAAGCAGGACAGGCATCCCGATATCGATCGCCGCTTCCATGGCTTTGCAGCTTTCTGTGGCGAATTTCATGGGCGGCACGACAAAGCAGTTCGACTGGCTGATGCAGGGCCGCGCGCGCCACGCATTCTCTCCGCCGCTTATTGCATGGAGCATTGCGGCGCTGTCATAGACATGAGCCGCGTCCACATAGCTGACGCCCACATGTTTCGTCGTGCCAGAGGCGCAGGCCCAAACGGTATTGAGATCCAGCAGCCGGTTGTCGGTCACATCGCGCGCCACCATGGGGCGCTGCAAGAAATGCACATTGTCGAGGGCATGGGTCAAGCGGGCCGCGTCATGGAGATCCTGCAAGGTGCTTTCGCGATAGGCACCTGTCACCCCATCCACCAGATGCACGGCTGCGCCGGCGGTGCCGTAATGAACCTTTGTGCCGGTCAGATGCAGATCATGGGCCGCATCACGCCCATGAAGCGTGATACCGCGTGATGTCATCGACAGGGCCTTTTCGATCACCTGATGGGAAAACCGCACACGGCCATCATCGCCAAGCTTGGCACCGAACGCCTCCATGGCTTCAATGCCTGATTGCGGCGCATCGGCAAGGCCAATCTCTTCCAGCACACGCAGGGCGGCGCCATGGATGCGTTCAACCTGCAGATCGGTCAGAGGGCGGTATCGCCCGCCCTCCATGCCAGCGCGGATGGGGCGGATATCTTCGGCCAAGGCGGCGGCGCGGGCTGCATGGCGGGCGGCACGGCCACCGGAGGCGCGCCGAGAGCGGGTATGATTGAGCTCAGTCATATGGAAACCAGAATGGAGTGCAGGGCAGGGTGATGTGCTATTCACCTGCCATTGGCGATCCCCGCGCGGCCCTTCCGCGGCGGGCGCCGATGCGCAGATCCGTTCCCCGGGTGCCCCGTTGACGCCTGCGCAGACGTCGCCGCCACACGCAATATTCCCGTATCACCCGATCCAAATCCCGCGCCTCCCAAAGCACTCTGGGAAAGGCTGCGATCAAACCACCCGGTTCGTCAAAAGAATTCTGCGCCGCGCTGCAGCGTCAGCTAGAAGGGAGCGGGTGTTTATCCGCGCCCGATATAGGGCATTTGCGTTGCCATGATCGTCATGAACTGCACATTGGTCGTCACCGGTAAGCCCCCCATAGACCAGACCGCTTCGGCCACTTCGGCCACGTCCATCATCGGGATCTCCACATCGCTTTTCGCAGCCAGATCTTCGAGCAGCGGGGTTCTCGCATTGCCAATGTCGATTTGTCCGCAGGCGATGTCATGGGGGCGGCCATCCAGACTGATCTGACGGGTCAGCCCGGTCACTGCATGCTTTGTTGCCGTGTAGGCGGCTGCACCGGGACGTGGCACATGGGCAGAGACAGAGCCGTTGTTCACGATCCGCCCCCCCTTGGGCGATTGCCGTTTCATACGCCCAAAGGCAGCCCGCGCGGCCAGAAACATGCCCGTCAGGTTGACATCAACCGCCTGCTTCCAATCCTCCACGGACATCTCATCGATATCTGCCGGGGGCGAAAAAATCCCAGCATTGTTGAAAAGCATGTCGAGGCGCGTACCCGCGGGGCAAAACCTGTCAAACACGTCTGCGATAGAGGCCTCATCGGTGACATCACCGGGCAGAACAACCGCATCCGGGTGATCCTGTGCCACCTCCCGCAGCGCCTCGGCGCGTCGTGCCATCAAGCCCACGCGCCACCCGCCCTCAAGGTAGCGCTGTGCCACGGCTGCCCCAATCCCACCGCTGGCGCCTGTCACGAGGATGGTTCTCTTATGCTCCATTGCTGGTCTCCGCTTCCTTCAGTTCCAGCGTCGGTGCCCCCTTGGGCAAGTCTTCCACCCCCAGGCTAGAGGCCGGACGCGCCAGCCGATAGCGCGTCACCCAAAGCAACCGCTCCTCGGCCCGGGTGATCGCCACATAGGCCAGCCGTTTCCACAGGGGGATGCCGGCCTCCATCCGCCCCATGCGCGCCGCGGCATAGAGATCGGGCGCAAAAACCTGGACGCTTGGCCATTGTGAACCCTGCGCCTTGTGGATCGTCACAGCTGCCCCATGCAAAAAGGCTGCGCCCATCCGGGCCGCATGGGGGATGAAAGGCTCTTCGCTGTCCGGCATTTCGATCTTGACGATCGAGGCGGCCGATACGCGTGGATCTTCCGCGCCCAGCACATGAAGCCGGGAAAAGCCGGGTTTCTTGCCGGGGCCCAGATAGATCACTTGCGCGCCCTTGATCAGGCCGCGCGCCTCAAGATCAAGCCGCTTCTTGCGGTGTTTCAGAGGCAGCTCGATTCCATCACAGATCAATGGCTCGCCTGGCAAAAGAGCGTCCGCCGGGGCGTCATAGGCGGCCCGAAAAGCATGGATGAGGCGCACCCGCGTGGCATTGCGCCAAACAAGCACGGGGCTGCGCGCCATCAGGCCTGCCTCTACTCTGGCCGCGACTTGCACCCTGTCATCGGTGGCGGCGCGCTGCTCCACAAGGCGCTCAAAATCCTCAAACCCGATATCGGGATCGGCAAGCGCATGGGCCAGATCGAGAATGGGGTTGTCTTCTGCCTGCCTGTGCACACGGTTCAGGATCAGTTTGCGCTTTTCAGGCAAGGCATCGAACACCATCGCCCCGGACTGGTTCACCGGCGCCAACTGGGCCGGATCTCCGAACAGAACAAGGGTCGGGAAGATCTCGCAAAGATCCTCGTATTGGCGGCTGTCGAGCATGGAGGCTTCGTCGATCAATCCAATATCGAGCGGCTCATCCCGGCGCTTCCAACCGGTGATGAAATCAGACCCCCGAAGCCCGGCGGCTGCAAGCGCCCCCGGGATAGAGCGATGGGCATCAAAGAACAGCTTCGCCCGGTCAAGCGCCTCTTCCGTGAGCCCTTCAATCTCGGGTTTTTCTCCTTGTCCAGCCAGCCATTCAGCGATCCGCTCATACTCTGGATCGTAGACGGGTGTATAAAGAATGCGATGGATCGTGGTTGCCGGCACGCCCCGCCTGCGCAACACGGAGGCCGCCTTGTTCGTGGGCGCAAGGATGGCAAGGGTGCGCCGATCCCGCCGCCGCCGGCCCTCGAAATCACCTGACACAACCTCAACGCCGGCAGCTTCTAAATCCTGAGCAATGCGGGCCAGCAAAACGGTTTTGCCGGATCCAGCTTTACCCATAACAGCCGCCACCCGCGATGTGCCCTGAGCACGCGGCATCAACGTCTCGTCCAGCAGGTCCACCCCGGCCTGAGCAAACACCTCGGCCAAAGCATCATGGGCCTCGGCCTGATCTTCGGAAAATTGCAAAGCTGCGCCAGTCATTTGTGCAGGCTACGCTGCACACCCGGGATGGACCAGCACCAAACGACCGAAAGCGTGCTCTCCTCCATCATCTTGGCAAAAATACTCATCCAGTGCGGGCGGCAATCATCGTACCCAACGTGGTCAAAGCGAATACGGTGTGACGCTGCCGCGCCACCAACAGGCCCGCTAATGCGTGCCGACCATCCGCTGGGATGGTCGCAGGGTTTTCCAAAGCCAGAAGAACATCAAAAGGACGATGATCAACTCCGGCAATGACAGGATACCGGAGTCGCGTACTGCCGCAGGAAAGGCCGAAGCCCCAGGCCCGGTGAATGCGGATCCGGCCACGATGAAGAAGCCAATGCACATGCGCAAAAGGTGCTGCGCGATCCGATGTTTGTGTGAAATTTGTTGCCCCACAAACATGCGGACATCTCCGAGGCCGGCGATCGCGGCCATGCCGAACAAGAAAAAGTAATCGCCTGCTGCAAAACCGTACAGGCGCGCATCTGGCAATGTTGTTGCGTACCAGCCAGAGGCGACAAGGCCGGCTGCATTGAGCGCATTTAAAATGCCGATAGCTATAAATAGCCTTTTGGCGCTTGGCACACGAATGCGGATCGCCAGCACGCCGCTGGCCACCAATGAGGCACCAAGAATGCCTGCGTGGAATGTGATCCAATATGTCTCGTATCTAAGGGCGCCCAGGACACCTCCCAAAAGCGACGTCAGGCCCATGCTCACCACAAACACGCGGCCTGCACTCACATGCACTTTGCGTCCTTTGCGCGATCCTAGGGCGATGGCGCCCGCAATGACGGCCACCGTGCCGAGCGCTACATGGGTCAAGAGGGTGAATAGAACTAGGGTAGGCATACCATATCCTCGGTGTGTTGATTTCACCCGGTTATGTGTGTCCTCGAATGTCCTGTCGTCCGTGTGTGACGGCGAGGACAGTTTATCTTGCTGTTTTTGAACCGGCCCGCGTGTTGAAGCTGTCGGGGAGACCAGCTTATGAAGGCCTATGGAAAACGCAGCACTTCTTACCCTCGCGGGACTTTGCCTGGGCATAGCGCTTTCCGGGTTGCTGACGGTTGTGCTGCGCCAGGGCCGGCTGCGTGAGCAGAGCTGCCTAGGATTGGTCTACATTTCTTTCATTACCCTTGTGGCACTGCCGCTCGTGCAGGTCTTTGCGCGCATTGCCCAATCAAGTGTCACAAACACTGAACCAAGAAATCGGAGCAAGCTTCTTTGACTATGTCGCGCGCTGGCGCATTGAAGCTTCAAAGCCGTTGATCATGGCTGGGCAAGAGTCTGTTCTGGCCGTAGCCTTGGACGTTGGGTTCAACTCCCGATCCACATTCTACAAGGCTTTCAATCGGGAAACGGGAATGACACCCAAAAGCTACAGAGCCTTCCATCAGCGGGCCGCTTAGCACCCTGCGTGCTATCGGTGCATTAGTTAGCGTTTCTTGGTTGCAGTGGGCACCGAACGAAGGCCGTCGGGTACCCACTTTCAAACGATAGTATTTGTGGCTTCAGGCTCAGTTGGGCCCGTGTGCGTGTTTCATGTGGTGATTGGCTCAGGCCGGATGGGCGCCATATTGCGAATTGGCTGCAGCGGTCAGCGCCGAGGGAAGGAACTCGGCCAGTTTCGCACCGGTCTCGACGGGTGCCGTGACTTTCTGCATGGCAATTTCTGCAACCGTGGTGGCAAAGGGGTTCTGAGTTTGAGGAGCAGTGGGGTACTCCGCGAAACTTTCCGCCCACCATGCATCCGACGTGGCCTGATCGATCCCGACACGGGTAAGTGTCTTTGGCCATGCATCGGCCTGCATTTCCCAAAGGCCCACCGCGATCTGGTCCTTGCCTTCGCCGACGGCACCTTTCACGACAGGCTGGACACCATAGAGGCGATAGATGCGTTGCATCCGGGCGTCAAAGACGCCGACAAAATGCTCCAGATGCATACGTGACATAATTTCACCGGCCCCCAGAACAAGCGCCGCCGAAACCTCGCGGCCTGCATCGGGGGCAAGGCAGAAGCGCGTGCACTCCCAGATGAAGGGGCTCTCGATATGGACGCCGCCGGTCAGGTGGCTGAAGTGATCGTTGACCATGGTGCGCCCGACGGTTGGCAGGAACCGCATGGACCCACCATGGGTGCCATCAGCGCGCTCCCAAATCACATAGAGCGGATTGCATGCATCGTATTCATCGCGCTCTTCACCGGCGTCATTTACGGAAACTTCCCAACCCAGGCGTTCTTTGAACTGAGATGCCCGATCCCGGAACATGGTGTCCCGCAGCAAAGGAAAGCGATCGAGTTCAGAGCCATAAACGTAACGCAGCATTGGGCGTGTCCTTCCTGAAACCTTGTCTGCATCGGGGTGATGCATCCGTTGTTGTGTGAGGACAGATTGCCGTGGCCCGGTTTCCGAGCGCTTACCGGTGAGCGTTGGTCTGTTAAGGGAGCGTTAGGAAAGTGGCAGGGCTGGGCGGGGCGCCTGACCCCAGTGAGCCTGCCCATGGCGTTAACCGTTTTACTGCAGGGTTAGGGAAAAATTTACCGGCTGCGATTGCGCTGTGTCAGATGACAATCAGGCCGCGGCTGAGCGCGCGCGCAACCGCATGGGTGGTGTTGAGGGCGCCCAACTTGTGCCGTGCTGCTTCGATGTAAACCCGCAGGGTGTGCTCGCTGATGTCCATCTGGGCAGCGGCTTGCGCACGGCTCATGCCTTTGGCGATGTAAGTCATTGCGGATAGCTCGCGCGGTGACAGGCCGGCGACAGTATCGCTCTCCACGCCAAGCTCGTATTCAAGGGCCCTTTTGTTGAATTCATGTGCCACAAGGATCAGGTCCCGTTCGTTGCGCTTCCGGAAGCTGGTCCACACATCATCGCTACAGGTGTTTGAGGCCGTGAACAGCGCGAATTGGCCTTGCGGCCCGCGGATCGGAATGGTCAGGCCCTGGTTGCCGACACCATACCTGACCGCTTCTTTGAAGAAGGCCTTGGATGTTTTCGTAGACCAATCCAGCTGCTTCCAATCTACCGGGTGAAATCTCTGAAAACAGCCAAGAATCACAGGGTCGACGCGCAAATAATCCTTCTCGACATAGCGGTCGACCCATTCCTGACTGTAAGTGCCCGCACCGAAACGTTCCCCGTTTGAGTTGACCCAGTGATACACGATATGGGCCACTTTGTAGTGATCGCGCAGGCCTTCGGTCGCCGTTTGAAAGTCCTCAAGAGTGACGGCGGATTGGACCGATGATATCAGCTTCTCCAGAGAAGGATGCATGGATTAATGACACCTGTGGTGGAACGTGTTTGCCAAGCTCATCACGGGCGACATCCGCAGTCTTTTCGAGAGCTTCGGACAGCTCTGGCAGCGCATTGCTGTCTGCGAACTTGCGGAGGTCTTCCAGAACATCGATGATCCATTCGTTGGGCATGCTTAGCCTCTCTTGCAGATGGTTAAAGTCTTATTAACACAACCATAGCATGCGGCGTCTTTTCCTAAAATTCGCTACTCCACACTCCCCCAAAATAGCGAGGTGGCCGCCAGCTAAGCGATTGAAAAGATGCAAACCGGATTCTTGGGTCTCTCAGAAGCTCTTGGTTAACACTTCTAAAGAGCCTCGAATCAAATCTGCTCAGCGGGTTTGCGCAGCCTAGGGGGAGTAAGACTTTCTCTATCTGCCCGTTGCGCAGGCCAGAATGAAAATGGCCGCCCCCATTGGGAGGCGGCCGAATCTTGACGCAAAAGCCCGCTCTCGGTGCGGCTTTATCCGTTCTTTGAGGCTTCGATTGTGTCCTCAAATGTGCGCAAACCAGTGTGCGGTGCTTGTACCAGCACCGCCATATTGCCGGGCTTATGCTCGTTGCGCATCATTTTCGTGTGTGCCGCAGGGATTTCAGTCCAGGGGAAAACCTCGGACATGCATGGATCGAGGCGCCGCTCAACCATCAACTGATTGGCCGCAGAAGCCTGCGCAAGATGGGCAAAGTGCGATCCCTGCAAGCGCTTCTGGTGCATCCACATGTACCGCACGTCGAACGTGCAGTTGAAACCAGAGGTGCCCGCACAGATCACGACCATCCCGCCCTTTTTGCACACCAGCGACGACACAGGGAACGTGGCCTCGCCCGGGTGCTCAAACACCATATCGACATTGTTGCCCTTGCCGGTGAATTCCCAGATGGCTTTGCCGAACTTACGCGCTTCTTTCAGCCATGCGTTGTACTCGGGGCTGTTCACAATTGGCAGTTGGCCCCAGCAGTTGAACTCTTTGCGGTTGATGACGCCCTTTGCACCCTGGTCCATGACAAACTGGCGCTTGCTTTCGTCAGAAATCACGCCGATCGCATTTGCGCCAACGGTATTGGCCAATTGGATCGCGTAAGAGCCAAGCCCGCCCGATGCGCCCCAGACAAGAACATTCTGGCCGGGCTTCAGTTCATGCGGGTGGTGGCCGAACAGCATCCGGTAGGCGGTGGCCAGCGTCAGCGTGTAACAGGCGCTTTCCTCCCATGTCAGGTGCTTGGGGCGCGGCATCAACTGCTGTGCCTGCACTTTGGTAAATTGCGAGAATGAGCCGTCGCCCGTCTCATAGCCCCAAATGCGCTGGCTCGGTGAGAACATCGGGTCGCCACCATTGCAGTGTTCATCGTCGCCGCTGTCTTGGTTGCAGTGGATGACAACCTCATCTCCCACCTTCCAGCGAGTCACCTTCTCACCCACTTTCCATACGATGCCAGACGCATCGGAACCCGCGATGTGATAAGGGTCGCCGTGTACGTCAAAGGGGCTGATCGGCACGCCGAGCCCAGCCCAAACACCGTTATAGTTCACGCCCGCCGCCATCACGAGCACCAGCACTTCGTTGCTGTCGATCTCCCAGGTGTCGACGACTTCCTGCTCGAATGATTCCTCGGGTTCGCCGTGGCGCTCCCTGCGGATGGCCCACGCATACATCTTTGGAGGCACGTATCCTAAAGGCGGCATCTCCCCGATTTCATAGAGATCTTTCTCTTCGGCATCGTATGCGGGGGTGATCATCTGGCTGTCCTGTACGGTCATCGGTCTCTCCGGTCTGGCAACGGTCGCGCAACAATCGTTCGCTATTCTGCCCTGTTCTTTAATGGAATTGCGCTGCGGTGCAAGAAGATTCTTTTGCGCTGCGGCGAAGAACAAGAATAATCTTGCGTCAAGCTTCTGTGTTCTAAGGCTATGTCCGGTGCAAAAAAACAGAAGCACATGCTGCGTGTGGGCCCTGTTTGATTGAATAATTGCCCTGCAACGCCGCGAATCTGTCGCTCTGCACTGGTGTTCTTGGCGCGGTGCCACATTATTTACCTTACGACACAGCGATCACAAACCGGCTCTGCTGCGGCGCAGCGCATTGACAAAGCCATTAAATTATAGATAGACGTCCACTTGAGCAATAATATTGCGCAATGCCTGGGAGGGATGGATGACCAAGACCGACACGCCACAGCAAAAGGATCGCCCCTGGCTGTTTCGGACATATGCGGGCCATTCCACCGCAAAAGCCTCGAACGCGCTCTACCGTTCAAATCTTGCCAAAGGCCAAACCGGCCTGTCGGTTGCTTTCGACCTGCCTACACAAACCGGTTATGACAGCGATCATGAACTGGCGCGGGGCGAGGTGGGCAAGGTGGGCGTGCCGGTCTGCCATTTGGGCGACATGCGCACCCTGTTCGCAGACATCCCGCTCGAGCAGATGAACACGTCGATGACAATCAATGCGACAGCGCCATGGCTTCTGTCGCTTTATATCGCAACGGCAGAGGAGCAGGGTGCCGATGTCAGCAAGCTGCAGGGCACGGTTCAGAACGACCTGATCAAGGAGTACCTGAGCCGGGGGACCTATATTTGCCCGCCGAAGCCATCGCTGAAGATGATCGCGGACGTTGCAGAATACTGCTACACCAACGTGCCCAAGTGGAACCCGATGAACGTGTGTTCCTATCATCTGCAAGAGGCCGGTGCGACACCTGAGCAAGAACTGGCCTATGCCCTCGCCACAGCGCAGGCTGTTCTCGATACCCTTCGTCCGCGCGTGCCCGCCGAGGATTTTCCCCGACTGGTCGGGCGCATAAGTTTCTTTGTGAATGCGGGCATTCGCTTTGTCACAGAGATGTGCAAGATGCGTGCCTTCGTCGACCTTTGGGATGAAATCTGCGCCGAGCGCTACGGGGTTGAGGACGCCAAATACCGCCGCTTCAGATATGGTGTGCAGGTCAACAGCCTTGGCCTGACAGAACAGCAGCCTGAGAATAACGTGTATCGCATTCTGATCGAAATGCTTGCCGTTACGCTTTCCAAGAAGGCCCGTGCCCGGGCGGTGCAATTGCCCGCTTGGAACGAGGCTTTGGGCTTGCCACGTCCGTGGGATCAGCAATGGTCTCTGCGCATGCAGCAAATTCTCGCGCTGGAAACGGACCTGCTCGAATACCCAGACCTGTTTGACGGCAATCCGGCCATCGATGCCAAAGTGGCTGAGTTGAAAGAAGGGGCCCGATCGGAACTGGCAAATCTGGAAAGCATGGGCGGGGCGATTGATGCGATTGAATATATGAAGTCGCAACTCGTCAGTTCCAATGCTGACCGCGTCAACGGGATCGAGACCGGCGAAACAATCGTCGTTGGTGTGAACCGATACGAAAATGGCGAGCCTTCGCCGCTGGTCGATGAAGAAGGCGGCATCATGATGGTCGATCCCGCTGTTGAGGCAGAGCAGATTGCGCGTCTCAATGATTGGAAAGCGCAGCGAGATGCAGGAGCCGTGCAAAAAGCACTGGCAGATCTTCGCGCCGCAGCCGAGGCCGGGCGCAACATTATGGAGCCCTCGATTGTGGCGGCCAAAGTCGGTGTGACAACGGGCGAATGGGCGGGTGTGATGCGCGCCGTGCATGGGCAGTATCGTGGGCCGACGGGCGTTTCCCGCAGTGTATCGAACAAGACAGAGGGCCTCGACGATATTCGAACCCGCGTCGATGCTGTGTCCGACAAGCTGGGCAGGCGCCTACGCTTCATGATGGGAAAGCCTGGTCTCGATGGGCACTCCAACGGAGCGGAGCAAATCGCCTTCCGTGCGCGCGATTGCGGGATGGAAATCGATTATGCTGGCATTCGCCTTACACCGGCTGAGATCGTTTCTGCTGTCGAGCAGGACGCGCCACATGTCATCGGCCTGTCAATCCTGTCCGGTAGCCATATGCCGCTTGTCAAAGATGTTGTTTCTCGTCTGCGAGCCCATGGATTTGGACATATTCCTGTAATTGTTGGCGGGATCATTCCCGATGAGGACGCAGCCCAATTGTTGGCATTAGGCGTTTCTAAGGTCTACACGCCGAAAGATTTCCAGCTTAATCAAATAATGGCAGATATCGTGATCCTCGCAGACCCGGCCCAAGTTGCGGCCGAGTGAAACGCCAGATAAATTTCGCTGAAAGCATAGGTGTTTCTTGCGAATGGCCAGATACACGTGAAACTAAAATGCTTTACTAATTCTAAACTTTTACGTTGCACGTTTTATATGCGATGTATTAAAGACAATTAATGGTTGCAAATTTGATCTAAAGGCTCATTCGGCTGCTTCGCCCTTAGATTGTATAGCTGGAATTGCGCCGCTGCTTATTGGTGTGTGGTGCAGAAAGGAAGAAAA
>JAKVBK010000048.1 GCA_022447275.1 Oceanicola sp.
CAAAAGCTAAGCCTATCTTTCACTTCTCATAACGACCTGAACCTTGGTCGCCATGTCCCGAGAAGCTGAATGCGTCGCGCTAGGGGCGGCGGGGTTTCTGCCTAGGCAGACGCTTTGGCCAAACCTTGCGCGAGATCGGCGATGATGTCGTCTGCGTCTTCGGTACCGATCGACAGGCGCACAACATTGGGCGCGGCCCCGGCAGCGACCTGCTGCTCAGCGGTCAACTGGCGGTGCGTGGTCGAGGCCGAGTGGATGATCAGCGAGCGCGTGTCCCCGAGATTGGCGACATGGCTGAAAATCTCCAGACTGTCGACGAGCTTGATACACGCGTCATAGCCACCCTTGAGCGCCACCGTGAACAAGGCTCCAGCGCCGCGGGGGCAGATTTTCTCTACCCGGTCATAATAGGGCGAGGAGGGCAGGCCCGCATAAGTGACAGCCTCAACGGCATCATGGGCCTCCAGCCATGCGGCAACCCGCTGGGCGTTCTCCACGTGGCGCTGCATGCGCAGCGACAGGGTCTCGATCCCGAGCAGGGTGTAATGGGCGCCTTGCGGGTTCATTGTCATGCCGAGATCGCGCAGGCCGATGGCAATCCCGTGGAAGGTGAAGGCCAGCGGGCCAAAGGTTTCATGGAACTTCAGGCCGTGATAGGCGGGCTCGGGCTGAGACAGCGAGGGGAACTTGTCGCTCGCTGACCAGTCAAACGCGCCGCTATCGACCACCACGCCGCCGGTTACCGTGCCACTGCCTGTCATGTATTTCGTGAGCGAGTGCACAACGAGGGTGGCGCCATGCTCGATCGGACGGCACAGGTAGGGGGTGGCCGTCGTGTTATCGACGATCAGGGGCAGGCCTGCGGCATCAGCGATGGCGGCGATGGAGTCCAGATCGGTAATGTAGCCTCCCGGGTTCGCGATGGATTCGCAGAACACAGCACGCGTGTCATCATCGATGGCCGCTTTCACGGCATCCAGATCATCGAAATCAACAAACTTGGCGGACCAGCCGAAGCGTTTGATGGTCTGGCTGAACTGGGTGACCGTACCGCCGTAGAGACGGGTCGACACAACCACATTGTTGCCGGGCATCATCAGCGGGAAGAGGGCCATGATCTGGGCCGCGTGGCCCGATGAGCAGCACACAGCGCCTACGCCGCCTTCGAGCGTTGCAACCCGTTCCTGCAGCACGGCGACCGTCGGGTTGGTCAGGCGGGAATAGATGAAGCCCACTTCCTGCAGGTTGAACAGCGCGGCGGCGTGGTCAGCATCCCGGAAGACGAACGCAGTGGACTGATAGATCGGTGTCTGGCGCGCGCCGGTTGCCGGGTCGGGGCGGGCGCCGGCATGGATTTGCAGGGTGTCAAAGCCGTATGTGGGGCCCTGTTCTTGATCGGTGGACATGGTTGCTCCTTCTCCGGTCGGCAGGTCTGTGTCGTAAAGTCGCGCACAGGCTTAGGCCAAGACCGACGAAGCTACAACTGCCAAGACGGAAAGCGCACGAAGTCGGGACATCTGTCGTACCTCGCTCGGTGGTTGTGGGACGCAGGTTTGGAATGGGGGCGGAGATCCGGGCCAATGTCCCGATTGTGTATGTTGCGGCTTTCAGAAAGCGTATCGAATTCGCTTGGTCCGCGTTCTGCCCTTGCTGCTACGGATGTAGAGCAGGCCCCTCCGGCGCCCTCAACGCAGCCAGAGCTTTTCCTTGCGCAGCCTGTTGCGGATAGCCTGTTCGTTGCGCGGCAGATCATCCCGATCGAACAGAGCGCGGGCCTTCATACCCTTGCCTTGATAGATCAGCCGCTTGAACGGCTCGTATTGCTTGAGCAGTTTCTTAATGCGGTTTGGGGCCGAGACAGCTTCTAGCACGTCGATCACCTGGTCGCTTTCGCGGGCATAGGCCAGTGGCAAAACCCGCCAGTGACAGGTGACATCGCCATCCAGCCCCTCCAACTCGGGGCCCGGACGCCCGCCGCCCAACGCATGTATCACGAGGGGCAGTGCCACTTGGTCAAGCCAGGGATCCAGCGATTGGCACACCAGTTCCGGGGGCGGCGTGTCCCGGATCGTGCGGGCGTATTCCACATAGGTCCGGCCGAAGTTCACGGGACAGGCCCCCATGAACCAACCCGCATTGAAATAAAGATATCGCTGCCAGTATTCGTCAGGCCAACTCGTATCGAGAGAGCTTTCGAAATCGAGATCAAACATGTCGTAGAGACTGCGCCAGGTGTCGGCGTAGCCCGGCCCGTACAGGGTGGTTTCAGGCCAGGTTGCGCTGCGCCGCATGGAGGCCGCGGGGCGGGTGAAGTCAAATGGGACTTGCGAGAGGGCTGACAGGATCAATGTATCGCTGTCCAGAAACAGAAAAGGCGTGCCCTCGGGCATGGCGGCCAAGGCTTCGATCTTGTTGCCCTGCGGGTAGGAGGCCCCGAAAACCTGCGAGGTAAAGGGCAGGATTTCAGCGCCGAGATGCTCCAACTCGGCACGGAGATCGGCATTGTCGATGCGTGGATCATGCGGCCACAGTGGGCCGGGTTGGGGTTCCGCGATGAAGAGACGTCCGGAAAAGCCCGGGTCCATGGTGCGTAGGGATGCGGCTAAGAGCAGCGCTTCATATTGTAAGCGTCCGCTTTGGGCGATGGCCAAGATGTTGAATTCGGTGCCCAAACGGTGCTCCCTGTTTGCTTCCCCACCCTCAGTGGTGCACGAGCAGAGTAAGGCCCGTCAAGCATGGTGCTGAAAGGATTAAGGCCGAGTTTGTTTCGCAAACGGCGCGCGCCAGCTTTTCAAAGCAATTGCCTGAAGGCCGGGGGAGCGCTAGGCTGCTTTCATATTTTCAGGGCGCCCAGCCCGCCCATTCGTTTGCAATCCGTCGGAGTTTCGCGTCATGTCCATGCCTGCTGCCCGTGTTGGTGATATGCATGTGTGCCCCATGGTTACGCCCGGGGTGCCCCCTATCCCCCATGTCGGTGGCCCCATTCTGAAGGGCGAATTTACGGTTCTGACGTGCAAAATGCCTCAGGCCCGTCTGAGCGATACCTGCCTGTGTGTCGGCCCGCCGGATATGGTGGCAATGGGGTCTCCAACCGTGCTGGTTGGAAAAATGCCCGCGGCCCGTCTGGGCGATCCAACCGCCCACGGGGGCACGATTGTGGCGGGCGCACCCACGGTGCTGATCGGTACAGGTGGCGGTGGCGGCGGTGGCGGCGGCGGCGGTGGTGCACCGGGCATGCCGAAAGCGGGCGGGGGCTCTGGCAAAGCGTCTGGCGCGGCCGAAGGAACTGACATAGAGCTCGATCCCGCCGGAAATCCCATGCGGGCCCTAGAGCCCGGCACCTCGCAAGGCAACGTCGTAGGCCAGCGTGAAGTGCAGGTGGCCGCCTTGCAAAACGCCTCTGAAACCGGGGCGCCGTTTTGCGAAGTCTGCGAGCAGAAAAAAGACGCTGAAGAGGCCGCTGCGCGCGCGCAGGAGGATGCCGCGAACGCTGGCAAATCTCCCGCGCAGCACGCCCAAGACCAGATAGACTTGGCAACAGGCACGCCCGGCGCTGGATCCGGCCAGACCGGCGGCCCCGGGATCGGGCATGAAGCCACCCACACGGTTCAACAAGGCAGCAGTGGGCAATCTAGCAAGCCGCCAAAGTCCTCCTAAAGGAAAGCTGCGCACGGATGCCGCATTTTGCCCTGATCGACACTGCGCGGGATTCGCGCTTGCTGCCTATGATCCAGCAAGAGGCCCAGTGGCGGTGTATGTTCGGCGGGGAGGTGGCCCCAGAGGTGATGGCCGTTGCGCCCTTCATCGTCCGCCTTGATCCCGGCAGGCCCTTCACCAAGGCGCTGCAAACCCAAGGTTGGACAGATCACTGGGGCATCACCTGCCATGCTGCGGCCAGCATGATAGACACCCGCCGCATGTTGCGCCGCAATCTCGAAGCGATGACGCCGAGCGGCCAGAACCTGTTGTTTCGGTTTTATGATCCGCGCGTCTTTGTGCCGTTTATTGAGGCGGCGACACCGGCGGATCTGGATCCGTGGTTTGATCCCGTTGACATGTACTGGGCGCGCAACACGAAAACCGGGGCGACGATGAAGTATTCCCGCGGCCCCAACGGCCTTGTCATCGAAACCGTCTGATCTTTGGGCGGTTGGGGGCGTATAGCCCAGCGCCTTGGTCAGGCGTGGCGTTGACCAAGGGCCGCGCGTGCGGCGTCATATTCGTGTACCAGCCGGCGCACCAGGTGTTCGGTTGAACAGACGTCTTGCACAGCGCCGATCCCTTCCCCGGCCCCCCAGATGTCGCGCCAAGGTTTTGCACCCGCGCTGGTGTCCAGTGTGTCCATGGCAGCGGCCGGGGGCGCGGTCGGATCAAGTCCAAGCGCGGCGATGGACGCTTGAAGGAAATTGGCTGGTACGCCTGTAAAGCTTGCCGTTGTCACGATGTCTTCGGCGCCCCCGGCCACGATCATGTCTTTGTAGGCCTCCCTGACGGGGCTTTCAGCCGTCGCAATGAAGGGCGAGCCGATATAGGCAAAATCTGCGCCAAGCGCCTGTGCCCCCAGTATCCCGGCCCCGGTCGAAATAGCGCCTGCGAGGCCCAGCGGGCCGTCAAACCAAGCGCGGATTTCGGCCGCGAGCGCGAACGGGGATTGCTTGCCCGTGTGGCCGCCCGCCCCGGCACAGAGTGCGATCAACCCGTCCGCCCCTTTGGCGATTGCCTTGCGGGCATAGGTGTTGGTGGTCACGTCATGCAAGGTGAGGGCATTGCAGGATTTCGCAGCCGTGTTGACCTCCTCGCGTGCGCCCATTGAGGTGATCCAGATCGGCACGTTCCAGCGCGCACAGATGTCCACGTCGCGGTCGAGGCGGGTGTTGGAGCGGTGCACGATCTGATTGACGGCGAAGGGCGCTGCCGGCGTGTCGGGATGGGCCTGATTGTGGGCGTCAAGCGCCTCGGTGATCTCGCGCAGCCAGGCCTCCAATTGAACCGGTTCTCCGGGCTCTTCGCGCGCATTCAGAGCCGGAAAACTGCCGACAATACCCGCCTTGCATTGGGCAATCACGGTTTGCGGGTTTGAGATCAGAAACAGCGGTGCAGCAATAACGGGCAGGCGCAGCCCGGCGGGGAAGGAGGTCATGCCGATGCTCCGAAGTTCATGGGGCCAGGACGTGTCGGTTGATCCAGCGGGCCACCAGCGCCGGGCGCGTGCTGCCGTCGATCTCGACCGTCACATCAAGGTGCAGGGTGACGTGCGCGGGGGTGCTTTGGGCATCGGCCAGCATAAAGCGTCCGCGCACCGCGCTGCCTGCGCGCACCGGCGAGACGAACCGCACCCTGTCAAAGCCGTAATTGACGCCGATCTGGGCGCCTGCGATGTCTGGCAGCGCGTCATAGGCCATGGCAGACAGCAGCCCGAGCGACAGAAAACCATGGGCAATCGGGCCGCCAAACGGGGTCTGGCTGGCCCGCTCCGGATCGATATGGATGAACTGTCGATCCTCGGTGCACTCCGCGAAGCGATCAATCCTGTCCTGGCTGACGGTGATCCAGTCCGAGCAGCCCAGTTCGGTGCCGATCCGGGCTGAAACGGCGCCTGGCGCCAACGGCGCCGGGCGGGCGCTCTGGGCCTCACTCAGCGGACTGCTCCGACAGAGCATGCGCGCCGTATGTCTTGCGCAAGGTCAGCTTGGAGACTTTGCCCGTGGCGGTTAGTGGCAAGCTGTCGACCCAGATGATGTCATCGGGCAGCTGCCACTTGGCCAGGTGCTGGGCCAGATGCGCATTCACGTCTTCGTTCGAGGGCGGCGTATCGCCAGCGGCCACCGCGATCAACACGGGCCGTTCATCCCATTTCGGATGGGGCACGGCGATGACGGCGGCATTGGCGATGCCGGGATGGGCAATGGCCATGTTCTCCACGTCGATCGAGCTGATCCACTCGCCGCCGGACTTGATCAGGTCTTTGGCGCGGTCCGTGATCTGCAAAAAGCCCTTCTCGTCGATGGAGGCCACATCGCCGGTGCCAAACCATCCCTCATTGTCCATTGCGTCCGCCGTGGCCGCGTCGTTGCGGAAATAGCCCGAGGTAATGACGTTGCCCCGCACGTAAAGCTCACCGCTGGCCTTGCCATCATGGGGCTGGCGGGCGCCGTTTTCATCCACGATCTTGAGGTCCACGCCAAACACGCGCCGCCCTTGCTTCGATTTCACGGCAACGCGCTCCGGCAGCGCAAGATCGCCTTCAGAGGCATGGAGCAGGCCGGTTGTGCCAATCGGGCTCATTTCGGTCATGCCCCAAGCATGACAGACGGACGCGTCCATCTTCTCAAAGGCTTCGATCATTGCGGGCGGTGCAGCCGAGCCGCCGATGACCACTTCGCCCAGCGCGCGGGGTTTCGCACCGCGTTTGGCGATTTCGTCCAGCAGGCCCAGCCAAACCGTTGGCACGCCCCAGGCTGAGAACACCTCTTCGCCATCCATCAGATCCCAAAGGGCAGCACCATCGAGCCGCGGCCCGGGCATGACCATGGTCGCGCCCGCCATCGGAGCTGCATAAGGCATGCCCCAAGCATTGACGTGGAACATCGGGACGACGGGCAGGATGCGGTTTCCCGGTCGCATCGCGGAATATAGCGAAAGGGCGCAGGAATAGGCATGCAGCACCGTGGAGCGATGCGAATACAGCGTGCCCTTGGGGTGGCCGGTGGTGCCAGAGGTGTAGCACAGGCCAGCGGCGGTGTTTTCGTCAAACTCGGGCCAGTCGAAGCCCGGGCTTTCGGCGGTCAGCAGTTCTTCGTAGCACAGGGCACCCGGCAGGCTGGTTTCGGGCATATGAGCGCTGTCGGTCATGATCACATAGATCATGTCAGCCGGGAAATGCGGGGCCAGTTTCTCGATCAGTGGCACGAAGGTCAGGTCCAGCGCGAGCACCTTGTCGCCCGCATGCTCGACGATATAGGTCATCTGCTCGGCTGACAGACGTGGGTTGATCGTGTGTACGACAGCCCCCATGCCAGACACAGCGTAATACAGCTCGAAATGACGATAGCCATTCCAGGCGAGGGTCGCGACGCGATCGCCGTTTGTCACGCCAAGGCGGGCGAGGGCACGTGCCAACTGGCCACTGCGTTGTTCCAGTTCGCGGTAGCTGGTGCGATGCAAGCCGCCCTCTACGGTAGAGGAAACGATGCCCTCCTTGCCGTGGATCTCAGAAGCAAATGTTAGAATGTCTGCGATACGCAGTGGTCGGTGCATCATTTGTCCAAGCATGGACGTCTCCCCGTCAAAGTACTGGCGGCCCGCCTGTTGCGTGCCGTCTCTCCCGTGAGGGATGGTGGCGCGCTCCCCCCGGCAGGGCAAGGGGGCAGTGCAACCTTTCATGCGAAGGTGCCGCTTGGGCAGCTTGCAGGCGCGGCCTTTCAAGGGCGCGCGCCCCTTGCCTTCCCCGGTTGCCCGCGCAAGTTTGTACCAAGCGAATAGATGGGAGAGTGTCGCCGATGGATCTGGGTGTATCGGAGCGGGTCAAACCGCTGATCGAGGCGGTCCGCCGCATGGTGCAGGATGAAATCGCACCGCTGGACTCGGAATTTCACGCGGAGGTCGGCAAGCATCCCTCGGGCGATCGCTTTCAGCATACGGACCGTCAGCTCGAGATTCTCGATACGCTCAAAACAGAGGCAAAGGCACGTGGCCTTTGGAATTTCTGGCTGACCGATAGCGAGAAAGGCTATGGTCTGAGCACCGTGGAATATGCCTATCTTGCCGAGGAGATGGGCAAGGTTGGCATCGCGGCGGAGGTGTTCAACTGCAATGCGCCGGACACAGGCAATATGGAGGTGTTCGAGCGCTACGGAGCCCCGCACCACAAGGCGCGGTGGCTTCAGCCGTTGCTCGAAGGTGAGATCCGCTCTGCCTATCTGATGACAGAGCCTTCGGTGGCCTCCTCTGACGCCACAAACATCGCCCTCGAAGTCACCCGGGACGGCGATGACTATGTGCTGAACGGTGAAAAATACTGGGCGTCCGGTGCCGGCGATCCCCGCTGTGCTGTCTATATCGTGATGGCCTGCACCGATCCGGATGCAGCCAAACATTCCCGCCATTCCATGTTCGTGGTTGCAGCGGATACGCCGGGGATCGAGATTTTGCGCCCCATGCAGGTGTTTGGCCATGACGACGCCCCCCATGGGCACATGCATATCCGCTTTACCAATGCGCGCGTTCCTGCCGAGGATTTGATCCTGGGCGAAGGGCGCGGCTTCGAGGTTGCCCAAGGGCGCTTGGGGCCCGGCAGAATTCACCATTGCATGCGCGCCATCGGACAGGCCGAGGCCGCGCTGGAATTGCTGTGCCGTCGCGCCCTGACCCGCACTGCCTTTGGCAAACCGCTGGCCGATCTTGGCGCCAATCATGACATCATCGCCAATGCCCGTATGGAGATTGAGATGGCCCGCCTGCTGTGCCTCAAGGCCGCGTGGATGATGGATACGGCTGGGGTGCGTGCCGCCCAACCATGGATTTCGAAGATCAAGGTTGTGGCCCCTTTGATGGCGCTCAAGGTGGTCGACGAAGCCATGCAAGTGCACGGTGGGACAGGCATCTCTCAGGATACACCGCTGGCTTCCATGTGGACCAACTTGCGCACGCTGCGCCTTGCGGATGGCCCCGATGCGGTGCACCGCCGTCAGGTGGCCCGGGCTGAGTTGCGGAAACATTCCAATGGCTGAAGACACGGCCGAGCTCGTCCCGCTGTCGCGATTGCAGGCCTATCTGTCGCCCTTCGTGGCCGGAATGGATGGCCCGGTAGAGGTGACCAAGTTCGCCTCTGGTCAGTCCAATCCAACCTTCCGGCTGGACACGCCTGCGGGCCCCTATGTCCTGCGCCGCAAACCGCCCGGCAAGCTGTTAAAATCCGCCCATGCGGTTGAACGGGAATTCCGCGTGCAAAGGGCCCTTGCCGAGACGGCTGTTCCCGTCCCGCGTATGCTGCATCTGTGCGAAGATCCCGATGTGATTGGGGCAGCGTTTTATGTGATGGAGATGGTGGCGGGTGACAATCACGACGATCCGCGCCTGCCCGATCTGCAAGCTGATGCCCGCACTCGGCTGCTGGACGAGATGAACCGGGTCCTTGCGGACCTCCACGCGGTCGATATCGATGCGGTTGGCCTGCAGGACTATGGCAAACCCGGCAACTACTACGCGCGGCAGCTTTCGCGCTGGACACAGCAATACAAAGCTGCAGAGACAGAACCGCTCGCGGATATGGATGCCCTGATCGCCACCCTCGAGACGCGCCTGCCCGAGGATGATGGTCAGCGCACGCTGGTGCATGGGGATTACCGGCTCGACAATCTGATCTTTACGGGCAGCCGCTGCGCAGCGGTGCTTGATTGGGAGTTGTCGACCCTCGGCCATCCCTATGCGGATCTGGCTGCGGTGTTGATGCAATGGCGCATGCCACCCGGGCGCGATGGGCGCGGTTTGGCCGGGGTTGATCGGGCCGCGCTGGGCCTGCCAAGCGACCATGCCTTCATCGCCGCCTACTGCGCCCGCCGCGGCCTGCCCGGGATCGATGATTTTGGGTTTTATCTGGCCTTTGCCTTTTTCCGCATGGGCGCAATCCTGCAGGGGGTGAAAAAGCGTGCGCTGGATGGCAACGCGTCAAACCCTGAACGCGGTCTGGCGCTCGGGGCCCATGTGCCCAACTTTGCGCGCAATGGGCTGTGGTGTTTGCGGGATGGGTGGCAGGCATGAGGTTTGAAGGCTGCATTGCCATGGTCACCGGGGCGGGTTCTGGCCTTGGCGCGCAGACCGCCCGTGCCCTGTCCGCCGAGGGCGCTGTTGTGGTGCTCAGCGATGTGGATGGCGCGGCGGCAGCGCGGGTTGCGCAAGATTTACCCAAGGCCTGGTCAGCCGCACTTGACGTCAGCGACGCTGCGGCCGTGCAGGCCCATGTGGATGCGATCTGTGCCCGCCATGGCCGGCTGGATCTCGCGGTCAACAATGCGGGCATCGCCCACGGGCTGGCCCTGATCGAAGATACGGATATGGCCGCTTTTGACGCAGTCATTGCCGTCAACCTGCGCGGGGCCTTTGCCTGCCTGCGTGCCCAATTGCCAGTGATGAAGGCCCAAGGCAGCGGTGCCATCGTCATGCTGGCCTCGGCAGCGGGCTTGGCCGGGGCAGGGCGGCTTGCCGCCTATGCGGCTTCAAAGCACGGCGTTGTCGGGCTGGCACGTTCGGCCGCGGATGAGGCCGGGCGCAGCGGCGTACGCATCAACGCGATCTGCCCGGCTTTCACCGAAACGCCCATGCTCGAGGGCCTGACCACCGCATTGACAGAACGCTATGGTGCTGCGGGCGCGCGCGATCGGCTGAGTGCGCGGATGCCTTTGGGGCGCACAGCAGAAACCGGCGAGATCGTGCAGGCGGTGCTTTGGGCACTCGACCCGCAGAACAGTTTCCTGACCGGCGCAGCCATTCCCATAGACGGAGGCCTGACAGCCATATGAGCGCGCCTGACCTCCACCCGGATACCAACCCGGAACTGATCGAAGACGCCTATGCGTTCCAGAGGCTGCTCGGCTTTCACCTGCAACGCTGGGAGGATGGGCTTGCAGAACTGCACCAACCCGTCGTGCCGCATATCGGTAACCGCTACGGGCTGCCCCATGGCGGCGTGCATGCGGCTCTGCTGGATACGGCCATGGGGTTTGCGGGCTGCTGGACAGGCGATCCAGCCCGCAAACAGCTTGCCATGACCCTGACATTGAACGTCTCTTATCTGTCGCGCCCGCGCGGGCAAACGCTGATCGCGCGTGGCTGGGTCACAGGCGGGGGACGCAAGACATTCTTCTGTTCTGGTGAGATCGAAGATGAAACCGGCGAGCGGATCGCCACGGGCAGTGGCGCATTCCGTTACCGAGGGGCTGGCAAGATTATGGCCTGAGCGCGCGGGCGCCCGCAGCGGTGATGTGAGCAGGATAGGATGGCCGGGCAGGGCCCTTAGGGCAGAGGGCGCAACGGACAGACGCCGCAAGGGGCCGGCCGGACAGGCCAGCCCCCGGTGGCGCCTAGGCTAAGGCCTCCGCAAGCATCTCGCTTTGCCAATCGGCATCGCCGAGCTGCGCATCGATCATCACGAGGCGCTTGGCCAGATGGGCGACTTCGGCCTCCCATGTCACTGCAATCCCTCCGTGCAGTTGGATCGCCTCTTCTGCGATCAGTCGCCCGCGGCGGCCCACCAACAGCTTTGCCATCGCCGCATGGCGCGGCCCATCGGGCGTGCCAAAGCTGGCGGCGGCGCGCACGGTGATCGAGCGCAGTTGTTCCAGATGCAGGCTCATCTCCACAGCGCGGTGCTGCAGGGCCTGAAACTTTGCAATGGGCCGACCGAATTGCTGGCGCGTGCGCAGATAATCCTGCGTCAGATCCACGAGCCGCTCGGCGATGCCCACCGCTTCGGCGCTCAGCGCCAACAGGCCTGCCGTGAGCGCGGTGGTAAGCGCCGCGTCGGCCTCAAGGCTGATCGCGTGCGCCGCAGTTGCATCAAAGAACAGCTCTGCCGCGCCGCCGCCATCGACCATGCCATAGGCGGTGAGATCGATTGCATCCGCCCCCACTTCGAACAATCCGATCCCGCCGTCACCATGGCGGGCCGCCACCAGCACATGGGTTGCAGATTGTGCCCCGGCAACAACCGATTTGCGCCCTGTAATTTGCCATCCATCCCCGGCGCGGTTTGCCGTTGTTTCAAGATCGTCCAGCCCGTAGGGCACATCGGGTTCGCCAATGGCCAGAACGTAGCGGCTGTTGCCCGACACCATGTCCTCGCTCACCGGCGCATCCAGCGCGACAAGGGCGGCAAGGGCCATCGCGTGCCCGAGCATGGGTTCTGTGCACAGGGCTGCGCCCAGCGGTTGGAACGCGGTGGTGATGTCGAAGCCAGCGCCGCCAAATCCGCCTTGCTCTGCGGGCACCAGAAGCGCCGGTACACCGAGTTCGCAAAGATGCGCCCAAAGGGTAGGGTCGTGCCAGGGGGCCACATAGGCAATGGCCCGGCGTCTTTCGGCATCAAGGTGTTCAGCCAGCAGGCGTGACAGGCTTTCGGCAACCATTTGGCGCTCTGGGGTGGGTGAGAAATCCATCGCTTAGATATCCAGTACGTGTTTGGCCAGGATGTTGGCCTGGATTTCATTGGAGCCGCCGTAGATCGAAATCTTGCGGTTGTTGAAATAGCGGGCTGCGGCATTGGCATGCTCCGGCGCTGCCAGCGCCGCATTGCCCGACAGGGCCTCAGACGGGAAGGGTGCTGCCGCTGGCCCGAGGCCACGGCGCGCGAGATCGTTTATGGCCTGACGGATGCGCGTGCCGGTGATCTTGAGCATCGACACCTCCGGACCGGGCGCCCCCTTGCGCTGGGCATCGGACAGCATGCGCAGATTGGTGATCCTGTGCGCCTCCAGATCCGCTTCGATTTCGATCACCCGAGCGGCGAAATGCGGGTTCTTGATCAGGGGCTGGCCCCGGCGCCGGGTTTGGCGGGCCTGGGCCTTCAATTGCTCCAATGCATGGGTGGATTCCCCCACCAGTGAGATATTCGTGCGCTCGTGATTGAGCAGGTATTTGGCGATCGTCCAGCCCGCGTTTTCTGCGCCGACACGGTCCGCCACGGGCACCCGCACGTTGTCGAAGAACACCTCGTTCACCTCAAAGCCCCCGTCGAGGGTGCGAATGGGGCGACGTGTGACGCCGGGGGCCTGCATGTCCATCAAAAGGAAGCTGATGCCTTCCTGCGGTTTGCCCTCCGTGCCGGTGCGCACCAGACAGAAGATTTTGTTGGCGTGTTGGGCGAGGGTCGTCCAGGTTTTCTGCCCGTTCACAATGTAGCTGTCGCCTTCCTGCACGGCCCGGGTGCGCAGGGATGCCAGATCGGAGCCTGCGCCGGGTTCTGAATAGCCCTGACACCACCAGTCTTCGCCGCTTAGGATGCGGGGCAGGTGATAGGCCTGCTGCTCTGGGCTACCAAAGGCCATCAGCACCGGTGCCAGCATGTTGAGGCCGAAGGGCACCACGCGGGGCGCATCGGCCGCATAGAGTTCTTCATCAAAGATATGCCGCTGCACGGGATCCCAGCCCAGCCCGCCATGCTCTGTTGGCCAATGCCCGGCCAGCCATCCCCGCGCATTCAGGGCCGCGTGAAAGCGATCATGCTCCGGCTTCTCGAGCGAGGACCCGGCCCGCACTTTGGCGGCCAGTTCGGGCCAAACAATTTCGGCCAGCCCCGTCTTGATCTCTGTGCGGAAGGCAAGCTCGTCGTCGCTGTAACGGATGTCCATCAGGCGTCTCCTGTCGGGTGGATCGGGCGGGGTGTGTCACTGTCGGGCAGTTTGGCAAAGCGGCCGTCCGAGGCGGCGAGTTGGGCCAGAAGGGGCGGCACTTGCCAGAAATGGTCATCGGCCTTTGCATAGGCCTCTATGCGGTCCAGAACGGTTTGCGGCCCCAGCATATCGGCCTGCAAGAGGGGGCCGCCGCGCTGTCTTGGAAAGCCGTAGCCGAACAACAAGACGGCGTCGACATCCACCGCTCTGAGTGCGATGCCATCCCCGAGCAGCGCGGCAGCCTCACAGATCATGGCGGTCAGGTAGTAGTCGACGATGTCCTGATCCCCAAGCGCTCTGGGCGAGATCCCTTGTTCGGCGCGTTCCTCCTGCAGCCAAGCCAGCATCTCAGGATCCTCCTGCCGGGCCCCTCCGTCATAGCGGTAATAGCCGCGCCCGGTCTTGCGGCCAAAATGGCCTGCCTCGCAGATCCTGTCGGCCAGGCGCAGATACCGTTCGCGGGGATCGCGCGTGGGGGCTCTGCGTTTGCGCGCCGCCCAGCCGATATCAAGGCCGGCAAGGTCGAGCGTCGCAAAGGGCCCTAGTGCAAAGCCCCAACGTTCCAGCGCGCCATCCACCTGAGCGGGGCTGGCGCCCATCAGCAGCAGGTGATCGGCGGCCATGCGCGTCCGGTTCAGGATGCGATTTCCGATAAACCCGTCGCAGATGCGCGCGCGCACCGGCACCTTGCGCAGCGTTTTGGCCAAAGCGAAGGCTGTCGTGGTCACATCCGGTGCTGTCTGCGCCCCCACAACGACCTCGAGCAAACGCATGACATGGGCGGGCGAAAAGAAGTGCAGCCCCAGCACGTCTGCCGGGCGCGTGGTTGCTGCGGCGATACTGTCAACATCCAGGTAGGAGGTGTTTGTGGCCAGAATGGCGCCGGGCTTTGCCACGCCATCCAGTGCCGCAAAGATCGATTTCTTGGTCTCAAGGTCTTCCCAGGCGGCCTCGATCACCAGGTCTGCCTGTGCGTGCACGTCGAGGTTGGTGTCCACCTGCAAATGCTTTGCCAAGGTTATATCCCGGGTTTCCCCTGTCATCTTGCCCCGTTTCACAGCGCCCTCGAGATGGCCTGCGATCCGGTCGCGCGCGGCCGCAGCGCTTGCGGCATCCTGTTCGCTCAGAGAGACGGGCAGGCCCGCCAGAAGAAAGGCTGTCGCGATCCCGGCGCCCATTGTGCCGCCGCCGATGACGCCCACGGATCCGACCGGGCGGGGCGGCGATCCGGCCTCGGGAATGCGGCTGGTGGCCCGCTCGGCAAAGAAGGCGTGCACAAGGCCTGCGCGTTCGGGGCTGTCCAGGCAAACATTGAAGACGCGCCGCTCTTCGCGGACGCCGTCCCGGATGGGCTGCGCGCAGGCGGCAACGGCCTCTACGGCAGCCTTGCGGTTGGGCAAAAGCGGATATTTGCGGGCCATCTCCGCGGACCAGCGCGCGATCACGTCCGCAGGAATCGGGATGTCGATATCGCCTGTGCGACGCGTGACCAAGGCGCCTTCCAAGACGGCTTGCGCTGCGGTGCGCGCCGCATCGCGGGGCGTGGCAGAGGTGCTGTCGAGACGGTCGATGAGGCCAAGTTGCAGGGCCTCTTCAGCTGGGACGTGCCGGCCACTTGTGATCATCTCGAGCCCTGCTTCGAGCCCAACAAGGCGGGGCGCCCGCTGCGTGCCCCCGGCGCCCGGAATGATCCCAAGAGCCACCTCCGGCAGACCCACGCGCAAGCCCGGCAGGCCGATGCGGGCATGGGTCGCCACAGCCATCTCCAACCCGCCGCCCAGTGCGGTGCCGTGCAGCACGCTGATCAACGGGGTCTGGCAATCTTCTAAGCGCTGGCACAGATCCGGCAGCATGGGGGGGATCGGGGGCTTGCCGAATTCGCGGATATCGGCGCCGGCTGTGAATGTGCGCCCGGCGCCGTAGAGCGCGATCACCTGCACGTCGGGATCGCTGTCAAGCTCCGGTATGGCGGCCCAAAGTGCCTGCCGGACAGCCGCACCGGCCGCATTCACTGGCGGGTTGTCAATCTCAACGAGGGCAATGGGGCCCACGCGTGTGATGTGCACAACGTCTGTCATTAAGTCCTCCCGTTGCAGGGACGATAGCAGTCCGAACCGCGGCAGCAAGAAAGACGCAACGACACGGGCAAGACTTGTATTTTCTCTGTCGCGCGGCTGGCTGCGATCTGTAGAGATCAAAGCCTGTGGCGCATGCGCACCCGGCGCGAGGCGTAGAGCGGAACTGCGTCCATGCCGGGAACAGGCTCGTAGCCAAAGCCTGAGACATATTGGTGCCGAACCTGTGTGCCATCCGCCAGAATAACCTCTATAACACTGAAATCATTTATGATCTCATCCGTTATTAGGATGCGTTTGCCCGCCATCAACCAGCCGCAATACTGCACCTCACCCGGCCCAGCATAGGTGACGATCTCCACATAGCTTTGACCGGAGAGGGCAAACATCAACTCGACCCCTTTTGCCACAAGGCCATTTGCCCTGTCTGGCGACAGGTCCAGCGTTGTGACCCGCGCCCCGATCAGGGCGCTCACCGGATAGGCCCATTCCCCCAGAATTTCCATCAGCAGATTGGACACGGCCGGATCCCGCTCAATCGCGGTCAGTCCGGTGCCATAGGCCGCGAACTCCCGATCGAAAATCACTTCCTTCGGCATCGCTTCGGGCGCGTCTGTTGACGGGGAGGAAGGGGAGGGTTGCGAGGAGGGGTCATGCATCAAGTGCTGCTCCAACTGTCTTCAAAGCGTGGTGGGGATTTCGAGAACCGTGCTGAGAGCACGCCGGCGCCGATGCGGGCTGGCGCGCCGGTGAGGCCGCTGCCCGGTGCGAAGGGGCCGGGCGTCCAGGGGGCGGTTGCGCCCAGCAATGCGGCTTTCATAACGCCTCCCGCGTCGGGCGTGCCAATCGCTTCGGGACGCGCCAAAAGAGCAGCGCAGGCGGCGCGTGTGACGAGCGCTGCCGCAGCACTTGTGCCATCAATCGCGCGGGTGACCCCTGATGACGTACCGGCTGCAAGCAGGTTGCGCCGCGCCGCGCTGTCGCCGGCAACGGCCGAGAGAGTTGGCTGCGCCGCGCCCGGTACGGACCGCCCGGCACCTGAGTAGATCGCCGGTCTGTGCGGGCTGCGCGCGCCCTCGAAAGCCGCCGCCACGATCACGCCACGGGATGCGGTATTGGCCCCGATGCTGCCGTCCCGGCGCACCGGGGATGGCCCATCGAGCGTCTCTTCGGGGCGCCCGGTTTCCGGGTCCATCCAGATGTGGTCGGCGTGATCAAAATAGGCCTGTCGCCCCCGCTGGGGAAAGCCCTCGACACTGTCATTGCGCTCGATCCAAAGATTGAGCGTTCCGCTGTCTTCGGGTTTCGCCTCGGGCGCACAGGCGAATGTCAGCCGCCACCTGCCACAGGGGGCGAAAGGGCCGGGTTGGTCTGCTGCACCAGTGGGCCGAAGTGCGAGGGTCACACAGGTGCGTAGATCCGCGCTGAGCCCCTCCGGCAGCGGGTGCGGCGGCCTTCGGTTCTGGACAAACACCCTGCCCAGGACCTCACCATCCGCGCCGCGCAAGGCTTGGCTCGTCTCACTGCGCAAGGGCCCTGTGGGCGCTTGGGTCGCACGGGGGGGCTGTATATCAAGGCGGAAGGGCAGGGGGCCGCTATGGCTTTGGTCCATCCAGATTTGCAGCAGGGTCACGCTGCGGGTATCGGGCTGCACCCACATCTCCAATTCGGTGCTGTGGGCCAGATCTGCCGGGGTGATCCGCGCATGGATGTCGCGTAGAAACCCATTGCCTGCAGGCACGGAGATCAGATCGAACTCGGCCCGATCAAGGCGCAACTGGAAATCAGCATCCAGAACATCTGATCCATCATGGCGGCCCACGAAATCGCCGAAGCTGTAGTTCAACACGACTGAGCGACGCCGCCCAACAAGATCGGGATTGGTCTGCATTTCCAGCCAGATCCAGTTCATTGCTGACTTCACATAAGGCTCAAACAGGAAGCCGTTCGCGCGGGCAATCAACTGTGCGGGCAGCTCAACGGCGAGGATCGGATTGCGCGTGCCGGCGCCTGCGCCCGGATCCTGTCCGGCTGCGATGTCCAGCATCTGCCCGCCGTGGCTGCGCGGTTTGGCCAGAGGGCTGTCACCGGGGCGCCGCGCAAGCTTAGGATCGGGCCCCGATTTGAAACTGCCTTCCGTGTAGAGCGCCTCCTCGCTTTCAATGGCGCCGGTCTCAAGCCCTTGTAGGCTCTCATCGATCCCTGCGCGGTAAGCGGCGGTGCCAAGGGCAGGGGCATTCGACGTTTCGGCGTTAGGCGGCCCAAGTGGGCCAGCGCTCTGGTGCCCCTGCCGCCACAATCCGACGATGCGGGTGTGCGTTTGCTCAGCCCGAAAACGTGCGTGGGCGAAGGGGATGGCGTGGTCAATGATGGCCGTCACAACGCAGTGGTCATCGGTATCGCCGGCCCCTTTTTCGGCCGCAATATACGGCTCGTTTAGGGCGACAGCCACATCGATGAGACCCTGAAACACCGCGTCAAAGCCTTCTCGTGCGCGCGTGCTCGGGCCAGTTCCGTCGGTCGCGGCCAACAAGGCCTGCTCAAGGGCGCGTTTTTCCTCTTGTGCCGCTGCAAAATCCTGCGCGAGCAGGATCAGCTCTGAGGGTTTATCAAGGGATTTCAAAGCGAAATGGGCCCAGTGGATCACGTCATGGGGGTTGATACGGAACGGCATCGTAGGCTGTTCGGCCGTCGCGGGCCGAAACACTTTGTTATCAAGGATCGCCAGCACGCTTTGCTGCGTGCGCGTGTCCCGCAAGGCGGGAACCTGCACGATCAGGGGCGTCCAGGATGTGATCTGTCGCGGCCCGCCCAATTCCTGAAGCCAGGCCGCATAGGGGTCTGCGCCCGCAGGAAGGCCCGCTTCTTCATGCCAGGAGAGAGTCATGGCGTGGCCACCAAGCCAGCGGTCCATTCCTTGCGAGCCCGTTCCAGAAGCCAAGCCAGCATCGGGGCCGGTGCGGGGGCAACATCGGTGCCGGTCGCATGGTAATAGCCTGAGGTGGATGTCGCATCTGGATCAAAGGCGGCATTGAGATCCGTGAGGCTGAAATCGACGGCATCCGGGGCCGCGGGATCAAAGGGGCTCTCAAACCGCTGTCCGGCAACCGAACCGCCCAGAGCGCGTGACATAACGTAGAGGCCCAGCGTCCGACCGACCAGCGCGCCGGACATGGTGTCGATCGGGTAATGCACCCCGGCCACGGTGCGGTTGATCCCAACGCGTGCCGCTTGCAGCATCATCTGCTGCCGGCGTGTCTGACTGCCCGGAGCCATGAGATCATCCAGCGGCGCCACGATCTGCGCCAGCACTTCTGCCATGCAGAAAGCTTCCATCGCGTGGCCCGATGGGAAAGCGCTGTGCGCAGGCGTCGTGATCATTGGCTGGATCTGTGCCGATAGCTCAAACGGGCGCCGCACGGCCAGAGCGGCCTTGACCCGCTTTTGCACTTCGATCACGGCGCCCACCGCGGCAAAGAGAAACTCGATGGTGTTCTTGTGGCGCTGGGGGTGAAGCGAAATTGGCTGTCCGATGAAGCTCATAATCTCGCCAACTTGCGCCAGAATTTCCTGCGCCCTGTCCACCCTGAGATCGGAATATGCATGCACTAGGGGCAACTGCGCAAAGAACTCTTCCATGGACGGGCGTGCGATCTCGAGCAGCGGCATTTCACCTGCGGTGCCCGAGCGATCGCTGATGATCAGCGTGTCCCCGCCGGAGGAGGTGAAGCGCAACTCCGTCAGGATCTCCAGATGGATGGAGGAAAGCCGCACGCCGGACTCCCAGAATTCCAACATGTCGATCGAGTCAAACGGAAGGTGTGGGAGCCCGACGCTGCCATCGGCGGCAGGCGTATAAACCGGGTCGGTATAACGGCCCACGATCCCATCCCGTGATCCGATCAAGGCGCCGGAACTTGCAGCCGCCAAGGTTTGCTGTGATGTCGCCCCGGCGCCCCCTGACGCCATGCTAGCCATGGAGGCCATACTGGCCATGGATGCCATGCTGGCCATGCTTGCCATTGAAGCCATGCTGGCCATGGATGTCGAACGAATGCTCATAGTCGTGCCCTCCCACGAAGATGTATTCGACGTGCAGCCGAACTTGGCCGCAGATCGAGACCGCAAAAATTTGCAGCTTTAATGGTCCGCCTGCGGGCTTTTCGGTCAACCTCTGCGGGTTTTTTCACGCGATTTTTTACCGATTATTGACCAAAAGCGGGGGTGCGTTAGGCTATTGCCTGTGGAAGGGATCGGTAGGGGCGCGACATTGCGCGATGGACACGCTTGGCAACAGCCAGCCGCTTGTGACGGCACACCTGTTTGGTCGTTTTGTTCTCAAAGCGGCCGACGGACGTGATCTGACGCCGAAAAAAAGTACCAAGGCGCAAGGGCTTATGGCTCTTTTGTTGATGGCGCCGGGCTACGAACGCTCACGCGAATACTTGATGGACAAACTCTGGAGCGATCGCCAGCCCACGCAAAGCGCGCGCTCGTTGAAAACAGAGCTTTACGTGATTCGATCTGCGCTGCGAGATCTGCGCGATCTGTTGATCAGTGACGGTGGTAGCGTGCGTTTGGACCCAGATGGCTTTGCCCGGGACATGGATGCGCCAGGATTTGAGCCCCGTCCGGACCAAGAGTTCTGTGAAGGCCTCGCGGTGCGCGATCCGGAGTTCGTGAACTGGCTGGAGGAGCAGCGCAGGGCCCTGTCTTCAACGGTCATAACCGCTGCACGCCCCTTGATCTTCCTTGACGGCGCGGCGACCGGGCGGGAGGCGCCGCTGCAACGGGCGGTGCTGGGCGGTGGTTTTCAGCATATGCTAGCGGATTGGTGCGCCGAACAGCTTGTCACCGCCAATGGAGCCGCACCAAAACTTACGTCAGGCACAGATGATGATACGGGCTTTCTGCTCGAACAAATTTTTTCGCCCGGCTCTGCGGATGTGGCCGCTTCGCTATCATTGACGCGGCTGAGGGATGGCCATCTGTTGTGGCATCGCCTTGACCGGATTCCGTCGGACCCCAGTGCTTTGATGGATGACAGTGCGGTTTACCGGGCAATCAATGCCAGCGTTGATCGCACGATTTATGAGATCGCTCCGCCCGGCAGCAAAGCCCGCGAAGCGCGTTATCTTGAACGCGGAACCATCGGTGCCGTACGTCTGATCTTTCGCAATCAAGGCGATGATATCGATATTGCCCGTCGCCGCTTGTCGGCGAATTTCGAGGCCAGCCAGCAGGGGCTCTACTTGGCGTGGCTTGCCTATACCCTTGCCTTTTTCAAAGGCGAGCGGGGGTATTCAGAGCTGGACTTAAAAGACGAGGCCGAGGAGCTGGCCCGCCGCAGTTTGGAATTGGAACCCCATAACAGCATGGTCTTGGCGCTGATTTCCTACGTCTACACCTACCTATTGGGCGCGCCTCAGTTCGGCCTTGAGCTGGCAGAACGCAGCACGGATGTGAACCGGGCCAACCCCATGGGCTGGGCCTTCAAAGGCGCAGCACTCTACACGCTGGGGCAGTTTGATGCTGCCTATGAGTGCACGCGCTTTGCACGTCAGATTGCTGGTGACGGGCCCTACAGATACGCGGTTGAAACCTATTTCTGCATCGCCTCGACCCTGTCCAACAACATTGACGATGCGATCAACGCTGGCGAGACAGCGGCCCGGCTCAAACCCGATTTCCGGGCAACGCTTCGCTATCTTGCGGTACTCTATGCGCATCGCAAGGAAGAGGCGAAGCTGGCAAAGGTTTTGCAGACCCTGCGGCGCGACGAACCGGATTTTTCGATCCGTAAAATGCTGGAGATCAACAACTACCCCTCAGAGATTCTGCGCACCGCTCCTATTCTGGACGGGGATTGACCGGTGCCTTTCGCGGTCATCTGAGTTTTACCGAAAACTTGCTTTCATATGACCGTCTTTTGACCCCTGATTGACTGGGAACTGACCATCTCTTGACTTGGGGGGCCTAGGGTGAGGCTGCGCGACAGAGCGTGGCTCGGAAGGGTGGTGTATTAACGGCCCTTAAGTTGGTCTATGAGTATTATTTTTGATGTGCTGGGCCATCTGCTCTGTCGCCACCATTGCACGTTGCAAGGGTTGGTGAGGGAGGTGGTAAAGTGCGAGATCCTTCAACGGAAGGGCGCAGCCGCGCAGGCCGATCTCGGCCTGTCAAACGTGATGTGTCATCTTCGAGCGGTTTAGACCCCAATTCGGCAGATTCATCTGACGCCCTTCAGTCCCCCGGGGCATCAGGCGACGGCGTCTACTCAGAGTATTATACCCTTTTCGAACATCTTTATCACAAGGGCGCCGGCGCGTTTGCGACCAAGCACTCCTCCGACACTAGCGATTGGTCGGCCACGACGCCTTCTGGAGCACGCTTTGGCTCCTTTGTGGGGCATCGCGCGCCGCAGTCGCTTTCAAATGGCCGCACAAGCAAGGCTCACCACGGACACGCGGTGACCGCGCAGGACCAAGCGAACCCAAAGATTGGCTCATCGCAACTGGCTGCAGAGATTGCAGAAATCTATCAGATGGCAATGTCCCGGGGCTGGTCGGTTGCAACCGTCATGGATGCCGCGTTGGTTGCAGGCCTGCGGAGCGCTGAGGGCTTGCCGCTGAGTATGGCGTGCCTTGATCGGCTACTGGCAGAGAATGCGCGCGTACGTGACATGGCGGAGCGGTTGAACCGGCTGCGTTGGTTTGGCGGCGTGCTTGGTGCAGATGACACCAATGATCCATTAGAGCAGGCAGCACGGCGCTTCTGCAGCCTGCAGGCGGCTGGCACCGTGTTTCGAGGCTTGGGGGAAGATGGGTGGCCAACACCGTACCTGTCCCAGTTTCTTATGATGGATGCTGTGAGAGCAGCGAATGGCCCCGGTGGCTTCGAGCATCCGGTTCAAACCTTGCGGGCGGGCCATGTTGTCCTTGAAAACCCCTCTCGCGTTTCAAAAGGCATGCGGGCCAATGAGCGCCTCGCTTGGACGCAAGCGTTCCAGATGGCAGCATGCATGCGAGGCCTCACT
>JAKVBK010000049.1 GCA_022447275.1 Oceanicola sp.
ATACCGCACTTTGCCTGTTTCTGTCAGATCGTGCGACGCCGAGCATTTTACTCAGGCGCCGCGTCCTGGTGGGATCGATCTCACGATGGCATGCGAGAAGATTTTCAGTAAAGTGAATTATATT
The DNA here is from genome assembly GCA_022447275.1 of Oceanicola sp. Taxonomy (GTDB): domain Bacteria; phylum Pseudomonadota; class Alphaproteobacteria; order Rhodobacterales; family Rhodobacteraceae; genus JAKVBK01. The sequence continues at coordinate 125 of JAKVBK010000049.1, forward strand.
GATCTAGATATTCAAATTTAGAATATCAATTAATTGGACAAGTTGAGTCTTAAGCGTCTCGCAGCTTGTTTTCGACGCGCCAGAACCACAGAAATATAGCGAGAAAAACCCGATCTTGCGTCAAATCTAACGATTTAGGGGTGGCTTTGCCTCTAGCGCGGCAGAGCCGCCGCTGCACGCGCCAGCGTTTCGATTTGGTCCCAATCGCCCTGTGCCACTGCGTCTTTCGGAGCCACCCAACTGCCGCCAGCGCAGATCACGTTGGGCAGGGACAGGTAGCTTTGGGCATTGTCGGGGCTGACGCCACCCGTGGGACAAAAGCGTATTTGGGGCAGGGGGCTGGCCAACGACTTGAGGAATGGCGCACCGCCTGCGGCTTCGGCCGGGAAAAACTTTTGAACGTGGTAGCCTCGTTCGAGCAACGCCATGGCCTCGCTTGCGGTAGAGGCGCCCGGCAGCATCGGCAGACCAACCTCATTGGCGGCGTCCAGCAACTTGTCTGTTGCGCCGGGCGAGACACCGAATTTTGCGCCTGCCTGCTTGGCGGCAATCACGTCTTCGGGTGTCAGCAGGGTGCCGGCACCGGCAATGCCACCCGGCACTTCTGCCATGGCGCGGATCGCATCGAGAGCAGCAGGGGTGCGCAGGGTCACCTCGAGGGCAGGCAAGCCCCCCCGGATCAGAGCCCCGGCAAGCCCGGCGGCCCGGCTCGCGTCTTCGACGACCAGAACGGGTACGATAGGGGCGGCTTCACAGATGCGGGCGGCTTCTGCGCTGGCTTGAGTAGGTGTGATGGACATGGGACCTCTTTCGTCAGTCATTCGCGGTCAGACAACCAGGCCGGCACCCGCAGTAGCAGGGCCTGCATGGGCGCGGAAAGCGGCGAACAATTCGCGCCCCAGCCCATCTTCATTGGCGCTCAGATCAGGGCTGACGGGCACACGCGCTTCAAAGCCTTCGGCCAGGATTTCCAATGTGCCCGCGGTGGCATCAAGGCGGATGATATCCCCGTCTTGTACGCGCGCGAGCGGGCCACCATCAGCGGCTTCAGGTGCCACATGGATGGCGGCGGGCACCTTGCCCGAGGCGCCGGACATGCGCCCATCTGTGACAAGCGCCACTTTCAGGCCCCGATCTTGCAGCACTGCAAGCGTGGGCGTGAGGCCGTGCAGTTCGGGCATGCCATTGGCCTTTGGGCCCTGAAAGCGCACGACGATAATGGTGTCCTCGGTGAGGGTGCCTGCCTTGAAAGCATCCTTCACGCTCTGCTGGTCGTGAAATACCCGTGCGGGGGCCTCAATCACGTGGCGTTCGGGGGCGACGGCTGAAATCTTGATCACTCCGCGGCCCAGATTGCCTTCCAGCTGGCGCAGGCCACCGGTTTTCTGGAACGGGTCGGAGGCGGGGCGCAGGATCTTGTCGTTCAGGGTCTCTGTTGCGGCGTCTTGCCAGACAAGTTCTCCGTCGATCAGCTTTGGCTCCTGCCGGTAGGCTTGCAGGCCGGTGCCTGTGATCGTTGTCGTGTCGTCATGGAGCAGGCCGGCATCGAGCAGCTGGCCGATCAGATAGCCCAGACCGCCCGCAGCGTGGAAGTGATTCACGTCCGCCAGGCCGTTGGGATAGACCTTCGCCATCAGCGGCACGACGGAGGACAGCTCGGCAAAATCTTCCAGATCGAGGATAATGCCAGCGGCCTTGGCCATGGCGGGCAGGTGCAGCACCAGATTGGTGGAGCCGCCCGTGGCCATCAGGCCCACGATGCCGTTCACGAAGGCCTTGGCGTCGAGCACCTCACCCGCCGGAATGTAGCCCGCGCCCTGAGCTGCAATCTCAACCGCCTTGTGAGCGCCCGCGGCTGTCAGCGCATCGCGCAGCTCCGTATCGGGCGGCACGAAGGAGGTTCCAGGCAGGTGGAGCCCCATGAATTCCATCAGCATCTGGTTGGTATTGGCCGTGCCATAGAAAGTGCAGGTGCCGGGCGAGTGATAGGAGGCCATTTCGGCGGCCATAAGCTTGTCGCGCCCAACTTCGCCGGTGGCAAATTGCTGGCGCACCTTGGCTTTCTTGTCATTGGGCAGGCCAGAACGCATGGGGCCGGCGGGGATAAACACGGCCGGAATATGCCCGAAGGAGGCCGCCGCAATGATTAATCCCGGTACGATCTTGTCGCAGACGCCCAGATAGATCGCGGCATCAAACGTGTTGTGCGACAGGGCCACCCCAGCCGCCAGCGCGATCACGTCGCGCGAAAACAGAGACAGCTCCATCCCGGTTTGGCCCTGGGTGACACCGTCACACATGGCCGGCACACCGCCCGCCACTTGGGCTGTGGCGCCTTTGTCGCGCGCGGCGGCCTTGATTAAATCGGGATAGGTGGCAAAGGGCTGATGGGCCGAAAGCATGTCGTTATACGCTGTTACAATGCCAAGATTGGGCAATGTGCCATCTGCCAAGGCCTTCTTGTCAAACCCCATTGCGGCATAGGCATGGGCTTGGTTGCCACATGTCAGATGCCCGCGCGCCGGGCCCTTGTCTGCGGCGTCCCGTATCTTTGCAAGGTATCGGGCACGCGTCTCCTCGGACCGCGCCTCGATGCGTGCGGTAACCGCTGCAACTGTGGGGTGAAGTGCCATGTGGGTGCTCCGGTTTCTATCCTTGTCCCGCATGTAGTCTGTTAGCGCTAACTGCACAAGCTGTGAAGCGCGTGTTTTTCGCCTAAACCCCTTTTCCCCAACGTCCGTCGCAGATAAGGCCAGAGCATGACACAGAACGCAGACATTTCCGCCCCCGACACCCGCCCCGTCGTCCGGCTGCGCCCAAAGGCAGAGGCACGGGCCATCCGCCACGGGTTTCCATGGGTTTACGCCGATGAATTGGTGACAGACAGGCGCACCAAGGCCTTGGCGCCGGGCACGCTGGCCCAGTTGGAGGATGCGCAGCGCGCACCGCTTGGGCTGGTTACTGTGAACCCGAATTCGCGCATCATTGCCCGCATGCTGGACCGGGATCCGGATACGCGGATCGACGGGGCGTGGCTGGAGGCCCGACTGGCGCGCGCATTGCAGCTGCGCGAACGTCTCTATGACAAGCCGTTTTATCGCCTTGTGCATGCTGAAAGCGATGGCATGCCCGGGGTTGTGATCGATCGCTTTGGGGCCGCGGCCGTGATCCAGCCCAATGCAGCCTGGGCCGAAATGCATCTTGATCTCATTGTGACCGCCTTGCGCGCTGTGACCGGGGTTGAGACGGTTTTCAAAAGCGCGTCGGGCCGGGCCCGGCGCCTTGAGGGCCTCGATGAGCAGAGTGGCCTTCTGTGCGGTGCTCTTGATGGGCCGATCCCTGTCGAGATGAACGGCGCAACCTACTTGGCCGATCTGGCGGGTGGGCAGAAGACAGGGCTGTTCTTCGACCAGCGCGAGAACCACGCGTTTGCCGCCCGTCTGGCCCGTGATGCGCGTGTTCTGGACGTATTCTCCCATGTGGGCGGGTTTGGCCTGGCGGCCCTGGCGGGCGGTGCGGCGTCTGCTCTGTGTGTTGATGGCTCTGGGCCTGCGCTGGAGTTGGCCCGTGCCGGGGCAGAGCACATGGGGGCGTCTGCGCGCTTTGACGCCGTGCAGGAGGATGCCTTTGCCGCCCTCGAGCGGCTTGGCCAGGAGGGGGCGCAGTTTGAGCTTGTGATCTGTGATCCCCCGGCTTTCGTGCCGGCCAAATCTGCTTTGGATGCCGGTTTGCGCGCCTATGAGCGCGTGGCCCGCCTTGCCGCGCCGCTGGTCGCGGAGGGGGGCGTTTTGGGGCTGTGCTCCTGTTCGCACGCCGCTGATCTGGTGAAGTTCCGCAATGCTTCGGCCCGGGGCATCGGGCGCGCGGGCCGACGCGGACAGATCATCCATACGGGCTATGCGGGCCCGGATCATCCCGTCATGCCCCACCTTGCGGAAAGCGGCTATCTGAAGGCCGTTTTCTTCCGGCTGTAATGGCGGCGCCACAGCGTATTCTGCTGGATGCTTGCGTCTTGTTCCCGACGGTCATGCGCGAGGTTTTGCTTGCGGTGGCGCGCCGGGGGCTGTTTGCGCCGCTCTGGTCTGCCCGCATCCTTGAGGAATGGGCCCGCGCTGCCAGCAAGATCGGCCCCCTTGGTCCGGTGCAGGCACGCGCAGAGATTGCGCTGTTGCGGGCGCATTGGCCGGCGGCAGAGGTCGCGCAAGTGCCCGAGGAACAGATGCGCCGTTTGTGGCTGCCAGACGCCAACGATGTGCATGTGCTGGCGGCAGCCGTTGCCGGGCATGCAGACGCAATCCTGACGGTCAACACCAAGGATTTCCCCAAGCACATTCTGGCTGAAGAGGGCCTCGACCGGCTCAGTCCGGATCCGTTCCTCTATGGGCTGTGGCTGGAGGCCCCTGACACGGTGTCGGCAGCCTGTGCTGAGGTGTTGGAGCAGGCCCGCAAGATCGATGGGGCCCCCGTCGAGATGCGGGCGCTGCTCAAGCGTGCGCGCCTGCCACGGCTGGCAAAGGCGGTGGGCTGAGCCAGCCCGATCAAGGGCTGGGCACGGGCGGGTCCCAGCGGGCTTCCATCGCTTCGATGGCGGCGATGCGCTCTTCGGTCTTGGGATGGCTCAGCAACCAAGCTGGCGTTCCGGCGCCCGCATTGCCCGTCAGGGCCTGAAGCTTTGTGAACAAGGTTTTTTGCGGGCCCGTGCCAATCCCGGCCTTGGTGAGCAAGGCGCTGGCATAGGCATCGGCCTCATATTCATCGCCCCGGCTCAGCCGAGCGGCCAGCAGGCTGCTCAAGGCATTGGCAATGATGACGCTGATCCCCGGTATGAAGCGGCCCAGCATCGTTGCCAGCACGATACGCAGCGCATTCTGGCCAGAGAAATCAATCATACGGCGGCGGGAATGGCCCAAAGCCACGTGGCCCAGCTCATGGGCAATCACCGAGGACAGCTCTTCAGCAGAGACATCCCCCTTGCGATACTTGTTGAAAAAGCCGCGCGTGATGAAAATGCGCCCATCCGGCGCGGCAAGGCCGTTCACGAGGTCGATCTCGTAGATATGCACCCTGATCCGTTCCAGATCGAGCGCGTCTGCCATCTTGTCGGTCAGCACCTTGAGCTTGGGGTCTGCCAGTTCGGTGCTTTGTTCCTCCAGCATCTTTTTCGTCCGCCAGGCGGAGAACTGGTAGGAAAACAGCCCATAGAGGACGGCCAGCAGGATTGGGGTCAGCTTTAGCATGCCCAACATATGGGGGAGAGGGGGCGCTTCGGCAATGGGGCAGGCGGACGTGTCACGGCGTGTTGGATGCGCGAGACAGGCGGTAGCGCAGCAGCCAGCCAAGCAGAAGCGTTACTGCACCTGCGGCCAGAAAGCCGGACAATTGGCTTAGCAAGGCGGCCAACTGGTCAAGCCGTTGGGCAAAGATGTAGCCCATGGACAGATAGAATGTCACCCAGATGGCCTCGCCCGCCAAATCCGCAATGCTGAAACGAAGCCAGCCCAGCCCGGCTGATCCGGCCGCAAGATTGACCCACGGCCCCAAGGGCGAAAACAACCAGGTTGAGAAAAACACACCGACCCCGCCGCGCTCGGCAACCACTTCGCGGGCCCGTTCTATCAGCCTGGTTCGGCTGGGATTGCGTGCGATCCGATCCAGAATGCCGGGCCCGTATCGGCGCCCGATCCAGTAGCCGGTTTGATCCCCAAGTGCTGCGGCGATCCAGGCGCTGGCCAGCACGGTCCCGAAATCCAGATCCCCCGCAGCGCAAAAAGCGCCAGCTGCCAGCATGACCAGCGAGGTGGGGATGGGGATCGCCAGACAAGACAGGTAGGCGCAGATCACCACGATGCCCACGCCATGGGTGGCGGTGAGGGTATAGAGCGTTTCGCTCATGGCCGCGCGGCCTCTTGGGCCAAATGCGCTGCGATCGCGGCGTCGAGCGTCGCGATAAGATCAGCCAAGGGCACGTCACTGCGCTGGGACAGGCGCGCCAGTGGCGGGTAGCGGTGGCGTTGCTCCAGCGCATGGGCGGCCTCCAGCGCATCGGCCAAAACCGGGGGCGGCACCTGCCAGGAGCGGCCAATATAGCCGAGGGTCATCCAGCCCTCGATTTCCTGTTGTTGGTGGCGTGGATCGGCCCAGTAAACCGCCTGCATGGTGAAGCGTCCGCCAAACCATAAGGTCAGCGCCAGGGCTGCGATGAAGGCCAGCGTCAGCAGAGGCGCCTTTTGCAGGGCTTGCTGAAGCCGCGCGATCATCGCACCAGCGTCTTCATGGCTGTATCAATGCCCTCCAGCGTCATCGAGAACATGCGTTGCTCGAACACCTCCTGGATCAGCCCGATCGAATGGGTGTATTGCCAATGGCGCTCGGGCAGCGGGTTGATCCATACCGTGTCGGGCCACTGCGCGCGCGCGCGGCGCAACCACACCTCGCCGCTTTCCTGATTCCAGTGTTCGTTCGCGCCGCCCGGATGCAGGATCTCGTAGGGCGACATGGACGCATCGCCGACAAAAATACATTTGTAGTCAGAGCCATAGGTGTTGAGCACATCCCATGTGGCTGTCTGTGCATCCCAGCGGCGTTTGTTATCGCGCCATACGCCCTCATAGAGGCAGTTGTGAAAGTAATAGTGTTCGAGATGCTTGAACTCGGCACGTGCCGCCGAAAACAGCTCCTCCACGATCTTGATGAAAGGATCCATCGAGCCGCCCACATCGAGAAACAACAGCACCTTCACGGCGTTGCGGCGTTCTGGCCGCGTCTGAACATCGAGATAGCCGTGATCGGCCGTGGCGCGGATCGTGCCATCAAGATCAAGCTCTTCGGCCGCTCCGTGGCGGGCCCATTGGCGCAGGCGCTTGAGCGCCACCTTGATGTTGCGGGTGCCAAGCTCAACGCTGTCGTCGAAATCCCGGAACGTGCGCTGGTCCCAGACTTTCACCGCCTTCTTGTGGCGGCTTTCATGCTGGCCAATGCGCACCCCTTCGGGGTTGTAGCCGTAGGCTCCGAACGGGGAGGTGCCGGCAGTGCCAACCCATTTGCTGCCGCCCTGGTGACGGCCTTCCTGCTCCTTGAGGCGTTGGGCCAGCGTCTCCATCAGCTTGTCAAAGCCACCCAGTGCTTCGATCTCGGCCATCTCCTCGGGGCTGAGATGCTTTTCAGCCATCTTGCGCAACCATTCTTCTGGCAGTTCCGTGGCGCTCAAAACTTGCTCTGGTGTGATCGCCTCAAGGCCCTTGAAGCTGTGTGAAAAGGCCCGGTCAAAGCGGTCGATATGGCGCTCGTCTTTGACCAGCGCAGAGCGGGCAAGGTAATAAAACCCCTCCACATCATAGAGCGCTAGCCCTTTAGACAGGGCTTCAAGGAAGGTCAGATGCTCGCGCAGAGAGACCGGCACCCCGGCAGAGCGCAATGTGAAGAAGAACGGCAGAAACATGCGTCTAAACTAGCCTTGGGAGGCGGGGCTGGAAAGGCCTATCGACCTTTGCGCGGCCGGTCGCCGCGTTCGCTGCCCTGTGCGCGGCACAAAGACGGTGCCATAGGTGCCACGCGGCGATGATGCGGCACCTGTCGCACAGCCCCAGAGCAGCCCCAGAGAGGCCACTGGGCAGCCTCAGAGCAGCCACCGGGCAGTGTGGGTGTCTGGTTTAGGTCGCCAGCCGCTCGATGATGATCGTCACCACCAAGCCCAGCAGGCCAAAGGCAATGGCATGGGCGGCGGCATATTGCGCGATATCGAGCGCCTTGCCCTTGCGCTGGCGGGCACGCAGCGCGCCCAGCAATGCGCCGAACAAAAGGGATGATATGATGATCATGCGGTGGGCTCCGATCTTGCTTTTGTCGGGCTGAGCCGGGTTGAGTGAACCTGTGAGGCAGGCCAGTGAGATTACGCGCCGCGCGGTCGCGGACTGAGCGTCCGGATCTCGCGCAACCTCGCCCTGACCGTCGCATCGTCGCCGAAGCCATAGCGGCCCCAGCCAAGGCTTTCAAGCCGGACGGCGGCGGCCTCCGCAGGGCGGCCTGCAAGATCAAGCGCCTCGGCTTTGATCATCAGCAGCGTGGCCAGTGCGCCGGCATTCTGGGCCCGCTTGATCGTAGGAACGGCATCATCGACCAGTTTGATCGCGCTGTCCGCCTGTCCGGCGGAAAGCGCAAAGGCGGCAAGCTGTGTGGCCACGCTGGCGGCATGGAGCGCCGTATCGGGCGAGCTGGCATAGATCGCGCGGGCCTCCAGAAGTGAGGCCAGCGCGAGATCTGGCGCACGCAGCAGGTTCAGCCTGCCCTGAATGTAGAGCGAGAAGCCTGCGCGCGGCCCCTGCCATTGGGCTTGTCGGGCGATGGCCACTGCGCGGGCAGCTGCATTGCGGCGCTGGCTGTCGCCGACACCTGGCCCGGTGGCGCGCTTGACGGCATCCACCCAGGAACGGGGCGTCGGCGAGGCATTGCCCCCCCCGCGTCCGCGTCCGCCCGGGTTCAGGCGGTTCAGAATGGCGGGCAGGCGAGCTGCCACTTCGCCCTTGGTCATCCCATTGCGCAGGGCGCCATCGTAATAGGCCCGCAGCATCAGCATATCAAAACCGGTCAGGATGCGGTTGAAATTGTCATCGTTGAAGATGCTGTCGCCAAGGCGGTAGACGTCATTGAGCGGGCCGAGTGCTTGCGCAATCTCTTCGTGCAGGCAATCGCGTATTTCCTGCGGCGCAACATCCCCGGGCAGGAAGATTGCGGCTTGCGTGCGCTCGGTCAACTGGCTCCAGTCCAGCAGGGGCGAGCGGCGCATGCGGCGGAACTCTTCCCATGTCGAGATATTGGGCAGGATGAAACAGGCGGCATCAGGTTGCAGCCGGCGCAGTTCGCGCTGGGTGATCACGTTGACGGTGATGGAGGCAGGTTCATTGGGGCGGGCAAGGCGGATATCGATCCCGGCCTCGGACCGCAGTCGCGCGATCAAGGCGCGCAGGTCCTGGCCCAGCGTGGCGGGGGCCGCACCGCGCACGGCAACGGTGACAGGCCCTTCAAAGCGCGTCATGCGTGGCAGCATGCGCCCGCTTTCCATCTCGAACGAAAGTTCCAGAAAATCCTGCGCCAGCGCGACATTGCCCCGGGTGGGTCTGCGCACCTGCGCCGCCCCGAACTGTTTCATCGGAGGCAGCGCCTGCCGTGCGGCGGCAGCGGTATCATCGCTGTCGCGCGGGCTCCCGTCCGGCAGGGGCGCCACGTTGCAAGCCGCCAGAAACAGCAGCGGTGCCGCAAGCTTGAGCAGACGCAAACCCATTATCCGGGCCTTTGGTATTTGATGAAGGGTGTCAGCGTTCCAATCCGATCATAGAGGCGCCGCGCCGTGGTGTTGAACTCTTGCGTGGTCCAATAGACGTTGTGCACGCCGCGGGCATCTGCGGCATCATAAACCGACTGTATCAGGGCCCGTCCCACGCCTGCGCCGCGCGCGGACGGGTCAGCAAAGAGATCCTGCAGGTAGCAGACCTGTTCCTTGTGCCACATATGTGCGTGAAACAGGTAATGCACCAGGCCCACGGGGGCACCGTCCAGCAGGGCGATATGGCCGTTATACGTGCCCGCTTCATCCGACAGCAGCCGGGCAAAGGATGTCGCATAGATATCCTCGGACACGCTGCTTTCATAGAAGGTCAGATAATCCGTCCAGAGGCGTTTCCACTCTGCGTGATCTGTCGCTTCGATCGGACGAATTTCTAAAGTCTTGCTCATGGATGGGGCCTTGTGTGGTTTGCAGTCAGACCGGGGCATTCACTGCAGACTATGCGCCACGGTCCGGGGGGGAAAGGTCTTGTGTTCACACATCGGCGCGAGCCAGCCTACTCAGTTGCAGGCTGCCCATGCGCGACGATGCGTTGGTCTCAGTTTGCTGTCAGACGTTTGGCCAAAGGCGCCACCGTGAGGCCTTGTACGAGGATAGAGAACAGCACGATCATGTAGGTGGCTGTCAGGAGGAGGGGCTTCCATTCATTGTCGGGCAGGGACAGGACCAGCGCGACAGAGATCCCGCCTTTCAAACCACCCCATGTCATGATCGGGATGGCTTCATTCCCAAGGCGGCGGAACGGGCGCAGCAGGGTGATCGGTATGGCCACGGCGGCCAGGCGCGCCAGCAGCGAAAGCACGATCCCGGCGATGCCGGCCTTCACCGCATCCAGCCCGAAAGCCACGGCAAATACCTCCAACCCGATCAACAGGAACAACACGGCGTTCAGGATTTCATCGATCAGCTTCCAGAATGCGTCGATATAGTCGCGCGTGCTTTCAGAGATCGTATCACCATGGCTGATCTCGCCAATCAAGAGCCCGGCGCAGACAGCCATGATCGGGGCAGAGACATGCAGGGCGATTGCCAATTCATAGCCCCCGAAGGCCAGTGCAAGGGTCAGCAAGACCTCCAGCGAATATTCGTCGACCCGCCGCATCACCTGCCATGTCAGCCAGCCCAGCACGAGGCCCAGCAACGCACCGCCCAGAGCTTCTTGCACAAACAGCAATCCTGCCCCGGCCAAGCCCGTGGCGTGAGTGTCATCGGTTGGGAAGGCGATGCCAACCAGGACAAGGAAAACGACATAGCCCACACCGTCATTGAACAGGCTTTCCCCGGCGATCCTTGTCTCCAAAGAGGGATCCAGCTTTGCCGCTCTGAGGATGCCAAGAACGGCAACTGGATCGGTGGGCGAGATCAACGCCCCGAAGATCAAAGCGATCAGGATCGGCATGCCCAGAAGGGCCGCAAAGCCAAGGCCTGCGACAGCGGTCGAAAGTGCTACGCCCATGGTGGCCATCAGCAGGATAATCGGCCATTCCTTCCGCAGATCCTCAAGCCTGACATGCAGCGCACCCGCAAAGAGCAAAAGCCCGAGCATCCAATCCAGCAACGTGTCAGAGAAGTCGATCTCCAGCACTGCGGCGCGCACGGTATCGGCAAGGCCATATGCCGGGATCAGCAGATCAATCCCCATCACCGCAAAGGAGGCCAAAAGCGCCACGACAAGAATGCCAATTGCCGTTGGCAGACGCAGATACAGCGCGTTGATCGTGCCAAATGCCGCCGCAAGCACAAGGATCAGTGCAGAGATTTGGAGCAAGTTCATGGGTTTGGTCCACCGGGGTTGAATCGCGCTTCCTGCATACCACCGCGATGCGCGCGATGTCACCCAAGAGACTTGATAAGGGCTGTGTGGCCTCAGGTGCCGCAGAAGGTTTGGCGCACTTCCTCAGACTCACTCGGCGGGGCCCGCAGATCGTCATACTGGCGATCGCTTGCAAACGGCGCCGACAGGGCGGCAATCAAGCGGTAGCTGGGCTCCAGATTGCCGCTGAGGGCCTGTGTAATGGCTTCTTCGATCCTGTGATTGCGCGGGATCAGGGCAGGGTTGGCCTGTTGCATCCTGTCCTGCTTGGCGCTGTCTGAGCCTGGCTCCTGTTTGAGCCGCGTCTGCCAGCGGGCGTGCCAGTCATCGAAGGCCGCGCGGTTGGTGACCTGATCACGGGTTGGCCCGCCCTCGGCAAGGGAGCGGAATGTGTTGGTGAAATCCGCCTGTCCTTCATGCATCAGCAGCAGCAGGTCGTGGATCAGTGTGTCATCCCCCTCCTGTACGGTGGCAAGCCCAAGCTTTGCGCCATGCACCTCTTGCCAGGCGGCGTTGTAGATTTTTGGAAAGCTGTGCACAGCCTCCGTGGCCTTGGCGATGGCCACGTCCTGATCCGCATCGATCAGGGGCAGCAGGGCGGTTGCCAGTTGTGCCATGTTCCACACGGCCATCTCCGGTTGCCGCGCATAGGCATAGCGGCCCATACGGTCGATCGATGAGAACACTTTGCCCGGATCGAACCTGTCCATGAAGGCGCAGGGGCCGTAATCAATGGTGATGCCGGCAACATGGGCGTTGTCCGTGTTCATGACCCCGTGAATAAAGCCAAAGCCCATCCATTGGGCCACCAGCCGGGCCTGCGCGGCCACAACCTGCTGCAACAGATCAAGCGCATCTTCCGCCGCGGGGTAGTGGCGCGCCATGACATGCTCGGTCAGGGTTTGAAGCCCGTCCCGATCGCCCTGGCTGGCAAAATACTGAAACGTACCCACGCGGATATGAGACGGCGCCACCCGCGTGAGAACGGCGCCGGGGAAAGGCGCTTCGCGCAGCACGGTCTCGCCCGTGGCCACAGCAGCCAGCGCCCGTGTGGTGGGCACGCCCAACGCATGCATGGCCTCAGAGACGATATATTCGCGCAGCACTGGCCCGAGCCAGGCGCGCCCGTCGCCCATGCGGCTATAGGGGGTCTGCCCGGAGCCCTTGAGTTGGATGTCCATGCGCTGGCCTGTCGGGCTCACGACTTCGCCCAAAAGCAGGGCGCGCCCATCGCCCAGCCGTGGCACCCAATTGCCAAACTGGTGGCCAGCATAGACCTGCGCCAGCGGGGCGGCTTCCTCGGGGGCGCTGTTTCCGGCCAGCATGGCCAGCCCTTCGGGCGATTGCAGCTCGTCCGCATCGAGGCCCAGTTCCGCCGCGAGGCCGTGGTTCAGCAAAAGAAGCTCTGCAGACGCCACGGGCACCGGGGCCTGGCGCGTGTAGAACCGGTCGGGCAGGGCGGCGTAGCTGTTGTCAAAGGCAATGGTCAGCGGCATGGGCAAGCTCCTGCAGGATCGGGCGGCGCGCTGGGCTTCAGGTGCCCTGCGCGGCTGCTTCTGAAATAAGGCCGGCTGGCCCGGAAAGCCATCATCGATCGCCGCTGCCGGGCTGCCATGTGGCAGACCAAGCCGCGGATGGCTTAGGGCAGGCGGGCCAAGCGCGTGTGCAGCAGATTGAAAAACCCGTCCGCATCCACATCTCCGGCGAAATCCGCATTGGGGGCGCGATCGGTCACCCCCCACCAGTCGGCCACGGTCATCCCGCGGGTGAGCGGGCTGTCGACTTCTATCTCAACATTGATGTGCCGGGTGGTGAAAAGCGTAGGCTCGAGCAGATAAGCGATCACGCAGGGATCGTGCAGTGGCGCCCCGTCATTGCCGTATTTTTCCTTGTCAAAGCGTTCAAAGAAGGACGTCCACGAAGCCACGACAGGCCCGGCCCGATTGGGCAGGGCGCCAAAGGCTTCATGGCGAGGGGGCGTTATCAGCGCCTTGTGGGTGACATCGAGCGGGAGCACGGTGATTGGAACGCCAGAGGCGAACACATCCCGGGCGGCTTCCGGATCCACGTAGATGTTGAACTCGGCGGCAGGGGTGATGTTCCCCACCTCGAAATAGGCGCCGCCCATCAGAACGATCGCCTTGGCCCGGGCGAAGGTTTCGGGATCGCGGGCGCGCGCGGTGGCGATGTTGGTCAGCGGGCCCAGCGGGCAGAGCGTTACAGTGCCCGCGGGCGCGTCCGCGAGGATGCGCAGGATGGCGTCTACCCCATGTTCGTCTTGCAAGGGCATGGTTGGGGCGGGCAATTCCACCCCGTCGAGCCCGGTTTTGCCATGTACGTGTTCTGCCGTGACAAGGCTGCGCGACAGGGGCGCTGCGCATCCGGCATGCACAGGGATATCTGGCCTGCCAGCCAGCTCGCAGACTTTGCGCGCATTGGTCTGTGTCAGTGCCAGCGGGACATTGCCCGCCACGGCCGTAATGGCGAGAACGTCGATCTCGGGGCTGGCCAGCGCCAGAAGGATGGCCACGGCATCATCTTGGCCGGGGTCTGTGTCGATAATGATGCGATGTTCAGCCATGCTTTTCCTCACCGGGGTGGTTTGGACAAGCCATGGGCAATGGCGCTGGGAATGTCCAGACCGGCCAAGGTGGCGCGGGGCCGAGCCACAGGTGGGCACGATGCAAACTGCGCTCTGTGTTTCCCCGCGATCCTGTGCCACATTCGGGGGCGCGGTATGTGTTACGGAGCCTTTGGCGCATGTTTTTTTACTGGATCATCACGGGCTCTGTGTTGGCAGTGATGCTGTTCAGCCACCTTGGGCGCTGGGTGCCTGCGGCAGATGCCGCCGCGGTGGGGCGTCCGGTTCTGGTTGGTCTGGCCGCCAGCGCAACATTGGGCGGACACGTCTTTTTCGGGGTGGGCCTCGTCTGGAGCATTCTGCCGCTGCTGTCAGCCCTCAGCATCGCATGGGCCTTGTGGCGTTGGCCGCGCCCTGCAAAGCAGCTGGGCTTGCGGCTCTACCAGAAAAACTTGCTCTATAGCCTGCCCAGCCCGGAGCCGCTTTTGGAAGATATCCACGCAATGGATCCCGATGTGATCACGTTGCAGGAGGTCAGCGCCCACAATCAGCCCGTTCTGGATGGCCTCGCCGCAGGCTGGCCGCACCGACAGGAAACCGCCCACCCCATTGTTGGGCGGATTGTCGTGCTGTCGCGTCTGCCCTGTGCGGAGGGGCCCCACAGGCTATCGGGGCCGGGGCACGCGGCGTTGCGGGTGCGCTGTGGCGCAGTCTGTGTTTGGGTTATGGCCGTGCACCTGCCCTGGCCCTGGCCGTTCGAGCAGCGCAATTATCTGGGCCCCAGCCTCGCGGCTGTGCAGGGGCTCGACGGCGCGCGGGTTGTGGCCGGCGACTTCAACATTGTGCCCTGGGCTTGGCCGGTACATGCGGTGGCGCAGGCTCTTGGGGGCAGGCGGGCAGGGCGCGGCGGGTTTACCTTCCCCCTTGGTCCCATTGCCCTGCCGATTGACCATGTAATCGCCCCGGGCGGCGGGCGGATCGCGGTGCGCCCGCTCGTGGGATCTGATCACAGGGGGGTGGTGGCTGATATCTGAGCCTGATCGGCCTTAGAAGCTTTTCTGCCCCATGAGGGCAGGATCAAACGGGTACGTCGTCAGGTTCTCAAAGCCGGTTTCGGTAATCAGCACCTGGTCTTCCAGCTTTATCGAGAAATCGCCCCCCTCTGCGCCCACAAGTGCTTCCACACACAGCACCATGCCCGGCTCCAGCGGATAGTCATAGGCGCCGTCCACGGCCTTGTCGGGATAGGCCACGAGCGGCCACTCGTCGCACAGGCCGACCCCATGCATCAGACAGCCGTATTTTTGTTTCTGGAAGATGTCATCAAGCACATGGGTGTTGGCTGTCAGCTCGGGGATCATCACGCCGGGGGCCAGCATCTGCATATTTGTCATGATATGCTCATGGGCGTGCTGCATGGCATAGATCATATCGGGGCGGGGGGCGCGATCGCCGATCCACCATGTGCGGGAGATGTCGACGCAAATGCCGTAGCTGCCCACAAGATCGGTGTCGAAGGCGAGGATCTCGTTGGCATTGCACAGGCGCGGGCCGCACTCCTGAAACCAGGGATTGGTGCGCGGCCCCGAACTCAGCAAGCGGGTTTCGATCCATTCACCGCCACGGCGAATGTTTTCCGCATGGAGCACGGCCCAGACGTCATCTTCGCAGACATCGCCGCCCGGAATGCGGGTGCGGGCGAAATCCTCCATCCGTTCCATCGCGGTCTCGCACGCGGCTGAGGCGCAGCGCATGGCCTTGATCTCGTCCGGGCCCTTGATGGCGCGGGCTTTCTCGGTGACCTCTTCGCCCTCCATGATCTCGAAGCCCTGTGCCTCGAGGGCGCGCAGCCCGTGCAGCATGATTTTGTCGACTGCGAGCCGTTTGTTGCCACCGCCATGAGCCTGCACCAAAGCGCGCACCTCGTTGCTGAACACATCGGCTGCCACGTCCACCTTGTCCCCCCGGTCAAAGTAAAACAGGTCTGCGCCAGAGCGCTGTTCGCGCACAAGAGGGTTAAAGGTGCTCAGGAAGGGCGCGTTGCGGTAATCCCAGATCACCATGTAGCCATCCGGGCAGAGCAGCACGGCCCGAAACGGGTTGTGCGTGTTCCAAAGCTGCATATTCGTGCTGTCGGTTGCGTAGCGGATATTGAGCGGATCGAACATCAAAAGCCCGCCGTAATCCCGCGCCGCGACGGCGTTGGTCAGCCGTTGCCAGCGATAGCGACGCATGGCCTGCAGATCGGGCAATGCGAGCCCGGCCTGCGCCCACTCAGCCAGCGCCAGGCGCGTCGGGCCGATCTCGATCCGATTGGCATCATTGGGTGTGTTGTCGCCCGTGATCGCGCCCTGTGACGGATCGATCTTGCGACGATCGCTGTAGTGCTGGTTCATGGCTGGCCTCGCGCAATGCCTGCATTCTAGCGTGGACTGGGGCGCGGGCTTCGCTCTATACCGATTGCGGCATTTCGAACGTCGCAATCAGAATGGGGACTGGCCCGTGGAAATCTGCCAAGAGCGCCTGCCAACCACGCCTTGGGCGCATCCAGCCACGGCACGGCTGCCCGGCATTCAGCCTGCCCCTTTGGAGGAGTGGCTGCGGGTGGATGAGGCCTATGGCGCGCAAATGGCCCATCGCGAATGGCTTTTGACCCATCACCGCGACGAGGTAATTGCTTGCCAGCCCCATGCCCGGGAAGCCGTCGAAGAACTTTATGCTACTGTGATGGATGCGCTGCCCGCGCTTGGCTTTACGCGCGCGGGTGGGGCTTGGGTCTGCCCGGATGGGCGTCATGTCACCGAAGACAGCGATCAGCCGCTGCTGACCCTTGGCCGGCTTGTGCAGAATGATTTCTGTGTGCACCTGCAGCACCCCGGCGCAGCCGAGCACCACCTGGCAGCTGCCGTTCTGTGCTTTCCCGCGGGATGGCGGCTGTCTGATAAGATCGGCCGCCCCCTGACGCAGATCCACGTGCCGGTTGATCCCTATGATGAGAGCATGGCGCGCCGCGTCCAGCGCATGTTTGACGCCCTGCAGCCGGGCCGGCTCCTGTGGCGGGCCAATGCGCTGCTCTATGCGGATCCGGAGCTCTTTGCGCCGCGATCCTCCGAGCACCGACGCCACCAGCCCAAACTGGGAGAAGCGGTCTGGATGCGGTCGGAGCGGCAAGTGTTGCGCAAGTTGCCTGAATCAGGTGCCGTTGTGTTCACGATCCACACCTACGTCATTCCCGTCGAAAAGTTGACACAGGCCCAGTTGGCAAGCCTCAAGGCAAGCCCGCTCTGGGACACGCTTCTAAGCTGACCTAAGGGAAAGCGCTGGTATGGCGTGAACGCGGCCTAAATCAAGGGCGGTCTCGTTCACGCTTGCTCATATATTAGCGTATATAACTGATATTTCTAAACTATCACAGAATGTGAGCGCATTTTCACGCTGCGTTGTAGTTGTGCAAAAATATTGAAACATTTGTTGAATGAGAGATTTGTGTTCGTATTTCCATAGCGCGGGCCGGGACACACCGGCACCCAACTCCCCTCCGGAACATCCGGAACTCACTGCAAACGCACACTGCAAAATAGGAAACTGACCATGAAAAAGACCATCACCGCCATCGCCCTCGCCGCAACTGCCGCAACCTTTGCCGCCCCTGCTGCCTTCGCAATGTCCGAGCTGGACACCCAGTTGGAAAAGAGCGTCTACAACACGCTGCAAAGCTTCGGCTTCACGGATTACTCTGAAGATCAGGTCGGCAATCTCTCGGTGAACGATCTGGTTCTGATCGACACGATCCTGGCCGACGAAGAGCGCAACGAAGTTGACGAGTTCAGCCGCCTGGCCGTTGAGAGCCGGATCGACTTTATCGTCACGCGCTGATCATCGCATCAGTACCATCCAAGGAGGGGCAAGTGTTGCCCCTCCTTCTTTGTTTGTGGCCAGACCTTTGCCCGGCCCAGTCATTCACCCGGTGTTGGGCCATAGGCCGGCGTGACGTTTTCCCACCCTGAGAAGAAACAGCAAAAAAGGGCGCCCGAAATGGACGCCCTTTTTTCTGTCTCGGTTCTTTGATCGCCTGGATCAGCAGCTGTAGTACAGCTTGAACTCCATGGGGTGCGGGGTGTGCTCGTAGGCGTACACTTCTTCCCACTTCAGCTCGCAGTAGCCATCGATCTGGTCTTTGGTGAACACGTCACCGGCCAGCAGGAACTCGTGATCCTCTTCCAGCGCGTCAAGCGCTTCGCGCAGGGAGGCGCAGACGGTCGGGATCTCGGCCAGCTCTTCTGGCGGCAGATCGTAGAGATCCTTGTCGGACGAGTCGCCGGGGTGGATCTTGTTCTTGATGCCGTCGAGGCCGGCCATGAGCAGGGCTGCAAAGCACAGGTACGGGTTTGCCGAGGGATCGGGGAAGCGGGCTTCCACACGCTTGGCCTTCGGGGACTCGGCCCACGGGATCCGCACGCAGCCAGAACGGTTGCGGGCAGAGTAGGCGCGCAGAACGGGGGCTTCAAAGCCCGGGATCAGGCGCTTGTAGGAGTTCGTGGACGGGTTGGTGAAGGCGTTCAGAGCCTTCGCATGCTTGAGAACGCCGCCGATGAAGTACAGGGCTTCGTCCGACAGATCCGCATACTTGTCCCCTGCGAAGAGCGGCTTGCCGTCCTTCCAGATGGACATGTTTACGTGCATGCCGGTGCCGTTGTCGCCAGCGATCGGCTTGGGCATGAAGGTGGCGGACTTGCCGTAGGCGTGCGCCACGTTGTGGATGACGTACTTGTACTTCTGCAACTCGTCAGCCTGCTTGGTGAGGCTGTCGAAGATCAGGCCCAGCTCGTGCTGGCAGGATGCCACTTCGTGGTGATGCTTGTCGACCTTCATGCCGATGCGCTTCATGGTGGACAGCATTTCGGAGCGCAGGTCCATCGCGTCGTCGATCGGGTTGACCGGGAAGTAGCCACCCTTCACGCCGGGGCGATGGCCCATGTTGCCCATCTCAAACTCGGTGTCGGTGTTCCAGGACGCGTCCTGAGCATCCACCTCGTACGAGACTTTGTTCATCTCAACCGAGAAGCGCACATCGTCAAACAGGAAGAATTCCGCTTCGGGGCCGAAGAAGGCCGTGTCGCCGATGCCGGAGGACTTGAGGTAGGCTTCAGCCTTCTCGGCAGTGCCGCGCGGGTCACGCTCATAAGCTTCGCCGGTATCGGGCTCAACGATCGAGCAGTGCAGACACAGGGTCTTTTCCGCGTAGAACGGGTCAATGTAAGCCGAGTTGGTGTCGGGCATCAGCTTCATGTCGGACTGGTCGATCGACTTCCAGCCTGCGATCGACGAGCCGTCGAACATAAAGCCTTCGTCGAGAAAATCTTCGTCGACCTGATCTGCCATGACCGTCACGTGCTGGAGCTTGCCGCGCGGGTCGGTGAAGCGAATGTCTACGTATGCGACATCCTCGTCTGCGATGGTCTTGAGAACTGCGTCTTTGCTCATGTGACCGTCATCCCCTCTCTTGGTTGGATGGATAGTGTGTGTTTAAGCCGGGTGATGGCTGCGCTCAGAGCGCTTCGTCGCCTTCTTCCCCGGTCCGGATCCGGATCGCCTGCGCGATGTCGGACACGAAAATCTTGCCGTCGCCGATCTTGTCGGTTTTGGCTGCTTTGATGATGGCGTCCACCGCTGCGTCAAGCTGGTCATCGCTGATCACGACTTCCAGTTTCACCTTGGGGAGGAAGTCCACGACGTATTCCGCGCCGCGATAGAGTTCTGTGTGGCCCTTTTGACGGCCAAAGCCTTTGACTTCGACCACGCTCAGACCTTGAACGCCGACCTCCTGAAGCGCCTCCTTCACATCATCAAGCTTGAAGGGTTTGATGATCGCTTCAATCTTCTTCATGTTGGCTCCGACTCCGTCAATCAGTTGCAGTGCGACGCTGACCACGTCTGTTCTTGCGCGACAATGCAGCGGCTCGGGCCGCCCAGCCTGCGCGCTGCAATTTGAGGCACTTGATTATTATTTGGGCTACTACGATTAAAAAATGAGCACAATTGGGACGCGGGGCACGCAATGACGGAGATTCTGACCGGCGCTGAAATGCGGGCCTTGGAACAGCGGGCCATGGACAGTGGCGCTGTCACCGGCCGGAGCCTGATGGAGCGGGCCGGCCTTGCCGTTGTGGAGGCAATCGAAGCCCATTGGCCGGAGTACAAAGAAACACCGCAATCGGCATCTGTTCTGTGTGGCCCGGGCAATAATGGCGGCGACGGGTTTGTCATCGCGCGTCTGCTGCGGGAACGCGGATGGACTGTGACAGTCTATGCAGCAAAGACCGCGCCGACGGCCCGGGATGCTCTGGCGGCGCGCGCGGCATGGGGGGGCGATCCTGAGCCGCTCACCTATGAGGCCCTTCACCGGGCGCCGGATGCAGCGCTCTATGTTGACGCGATTTTTGGCATTGGTCTGAGCCGCCCGCCTGTAGGGGACCTTGCAGATCTGTTGCGCTACTTGGCCGGATCTGGTGGAGATGGCGGGTATTTTCAGCCAAGGATGGTGGCGGTGGATGTGCCCTCTGGTCTGGATGCGGATCGGGGCTGCGTGCCGGGCGTGCCCGCTCCGAATCCGTTTGATTGTCCCGCGCCTTTCGCAGCGCTCACCGTCACCTTTGACAGCCCAAAGCCGGGGCATTTTCTGGCCGATGGGCCCGCCTTGTGCGGAAAGCTGGTCGTGGCCGATATCGGCTTGCAGGACGATCGCTGTACAACGGGCGGCGCCGATACAGCACCCAAAACGCAGCGCCCGATTGGAATGCGGCTGATTCCGCCCCTCGCGGATGTGCCCGACAGCCGCATTAAGCGCCCCTTTGACATCCAGCCAGCAACCCGGCTTGTCAAACGTGGCGGGCACAAGTTCACCCATGGCCATGTTTTGGTTCTGTCCGGGCCCATGGGGCGCAGCGGTGCGGCGCGTTTGGCAGCGCGGGGGGCTTTGCGCGTTGGTGCGGGCTTGGTAACTTTGGCCGCCCCCGGCTCCGCATTGATGGAATGCGCCACCCAGTTGACGGCGATCATGCTGCGCCGATGCGATGGGCCTGAGGATTTGCAGGCCTTGCTCTCGGACCAGCGGCTCGGCACGATCTGCCTCGGGCCCGGCCTTGGGGAGGGCGCGCGTGCGCTCACGCTTGCGGCGCTTGCGGCTGAGCCCGCGCGCTCTGTGGTGCTGGATGCTGACGCGCTAACCGCCTTTGCGCAAGCGCCCGATGCTTTGTTTGATGCCATCGATGCTCGCCTCGGGCGGGCAGGGCCTGTTGTTCTGACCCCCCATACCGGAGAGTTCGCGCGGCTGTTTCCCGATATCTATGCGGGCTGGCAGGGCGCAGACGGGGCCATGCCCCGCTCCGAGGCCGCTGAACAGCATTCGCCCCCCTTGTCCAAACCCGAGGCTGTGGCGCAGGCTGCGCGCCGTGCGGGCGCCACCGTGTTGTTGAAAGGGCCGGACACAGTGATTTGCACGCCCCTTGGCACACAAAGAGAGACAGGGAAGCCGGTTGATGTGCGTACACTCCATGCGGCCTGCTATGACCGCTGTGCGCCCTGGCTTGCCACGGCAGGGGCCGGCGATGTGCTGTCCGGTTTCATTGCCGGGTTGCTGGCGCGCGGCCTGTCCGGCCATCAAGCCGCAGAAACCGCGGCCTGGCTTCATGTGGAATGCGCCCGCGCATTTGGCCCGGGACTGATCGCCGAAGATTTGCCAGAAATGGTGCCCAGAGTAATTTCTCAGCATACAGACGCAGATTGACCCTCGCACTTCGCGAAACCTCTTGCTAAGTAGCCCCCAAGGCGCGAGGTGATGCTTTGTGCCGTGCGGGTGTGGCGGAATTGGTAGACGCACCAGATTTAGGTTCTGGCGCCGCAAGGCGTGGGGGTTCAAGTCCCTTCACCCGCACCAAACTATCCTAGAATTACACAATGTATTCAAAGGGTAGCAAATGGAACGCCTCAGAACTGTAGCTAAGGAATATCAGGAACTTAAGGGTGTCGATCCGCAGACTTCTGACCATGCAGTGAGTCGTCTTATAGCGGTAGCAGGGAACTTGCCTGTCGATCAGTACACTAGGCAACACGCTAAGGAGTTTCTTGATTCGTACCGCAAACAAAAGACAAGTACC
>JAKVBK010000005.1 GCA_022447275.1 Oceanicola sp.
CTCATGTGCGGCGCCGCTTGGCCACACGGCGCAGGCCCGCAGCCTCGCCGACTGCTGCGCCTAGCAGCTACAGGCTGGCGGGCAGCGGCACAGGGGCCGGCGCGCTGGCCGTGTAGAGTGGCGCTAGGGTCGTCATTGAAGGGTGCCCCCACAATGGCCGTGCTGCCAGAGATGGCGACGGATGTCCCGAAATAGTCAGCCGCCGCCCCGTCAGATGCGGTGAGCTTGTCTGTCAGCTCTACGGGTGTTGCGTTGGCAAGTGTGACGCTGCTGAGCAAGAGCGCCGGTGCGAGATATGTGATTGGTTGCATAATGACCCCCCTAAAACACTATTAAATTGCATCGACTATCGCCAATCCTGCGCAAAAAGCAAGAATTCCATGGGCGCGGCACGCGATCAGCCGGTGCCGCGTGCCTTTTGAAATGGGCGGTTGTGCCTGTTGCAACGGGCCGCCGTGTGGGCGCTGCAGAGGGCAGATCATGGGCGCGGCCCGGGTGCGCATCGGACAGACGTGGCTAAATGCGCGGTGCTTGTGCGGTTGCTGCTGGACGGCTGAGCCCTGCGCGCTGCCCCCGACAAAGCTTTGCAGGGGCGTCGGGCGGCCCCGGCATATGCCGTGCCCAAGGGGGCGGCGTTGTAATCGCGATGGGGGAAGTGGCAGCCCGTAGGGGAATCGAACCCCTCTTTCCAGGTTGAAAACCTGGCGTCCTAACCGATAGACGAACGGGCCAGAGCCGGTGAAGCGGTGTTTAGAAAAAGCCGTGGGGGGGCGCAAGAGGCTTTTGCATTTTGTGGGAAATTTCTTTTGGCGCGGGCCGGGATTTATGGCGGGGTTGAAGGTGAGGCCGTGGCTTAGGATGGTGCGCGGGCGGCAAGCCGACCGGGCAGTTGAAGGTTAATCCCTTCAGCCTATGCGGGGGCGGCGTCTTCCAGCCGCAACTGCGGGCTGACGCGGCCGCCCCAGGCGTTAAGCTCCAGCCTGCCCGCAAAGTGGAACCGTGCGCTGCCAGCGTTTGCCAGTGCCTCGCCCAGGGCGGTGCGGAAGGCGCCGAAACAGATGGCATCGAGCCGGTGGCCCCCGCGGTCTCCGATTGAGAGCTTGAGGTGATCTTCACCGACCCGTCGCGCGTTGAGCACAGACAGGTCGGGCAGGGCAAAGCGCGGGGCAGGGGCGGAGGCGCCAAACGGCCCGGCACGCTCAACCTGCTCGATCAGTTCCGGTGTCACGGCGGCGGGAAACAAGGGTGCTGTGAGGTGCAGATCATTGGGCCCGCGCAGGTGGGCGCCCTGGCGGGCCAGATGCGCGCTCAGGTGCGCCATTGCGGGTGCAAGCTGATCGCGTGTGAGGGTGAGGCCAGCTGCCATGCGATGGCCGCCGCCTTTCTCGATCTGGCCATCCAGCGCCATTGCCTGGATCGCCGCGCCCAGATCGACGCCTGAGACCGAGCGGCCAGAGCCTTTGCCTGTGCCTTCGGCATCAAAGCCGATCACGACGGCGGGGCGGTTGTAGGCCTCTTTCAGGCGCGCGGCGACGATGCCAACGACGCCGGGGTGCCAATCATCCCCCGCGGCCCAGATCAGGGCGGCTTGGGGGTCGCGCTCCTCTGCCTGGGTGCGGGCCTGTTGTGTGACGGAGGCTTCGATCTCACGGCGCTCTTTGTTGAGCAGGTCAAGCCGTTCTGCCAGGGCGCTGGCCTCATCGGGAGAGGCTGTGGCCAGCAGCCGAGCGCCGAGATCAGCCTTGCCAACCCGGCCGCCCGCATTCACGCGCGGGCCCAGCAGAAAGCCCAGGTGATAGGCCTCGGGCGGGGTGTTTATGGCGGCCACTTCCGATAGCGCGGTGAGGCCCGGCCTTTCGCGCCCGCGCATCACCTGCAGCCCCTGGCGCACGAAAGCACGGTTCACGCCTTTGAGGGGGGCAACGTCTGCCACAGTTGCAAGCGCCACGAGATCGAGCATTTTGAGCAGATCCGGGCCGCGCTGCCCGGCTTCTCGCATCTGCCGGCCAGCCTCCACGAGCATCAGAAACACGACGGCGGCCGCGCATAGATGGCCCAAGCTGCCGTCTTCGTCTTGCCGGTTCGGGTTCACCACAGCTGCGACATCGGGCAAGGTGTCTGCGCCCAGATGGTGATCGAGCACCAGCACGGGCACGGGGGCGGCAGCGGCCAGAGCATCGTGGCTGAGCGTGCCGCAATCCACGCAAACAATCAGATCATGGCTTTGCGCCAGTGACTGGATCGCAGGCGCGTTCGGTCCGTACCCTTCATCGATCCTGTCAGGCACATAGAGGGTGGGCGCGGGCGCCCCCACCTGTCGCAACCAATCGATCAGCAGTGCGGCTGAACTGCCGCCATCCACATCGTAATCGGCAAAGACGGCAATGCGCTTGCCGCTTTGCGCCGCCTCCAGCCAGATCCGGGCGGCATCTTCCATATCGCGCAGGCTGCGCGGGTCTGGCAGCAGATCCCGCAGGGCTGGGGCCAGAAAACTGTCAACCTGAGTTGCTGGCACGCCGCGCTGCGCCAAGACTGCGCAGAGCGGCGCGGGCAGGTCAGTGGCCTGCACAAGCGCCTCTGTCGACCGCTCAAGCTGTAGGTTCGGGCCGCACCAGCGTCGGCCCGTCAAAGATGCTTCAACGCCCAGGAATGCGGGCAATTCCCCGCCTGCGGTCACGTGCGGGGATTGCGATAGATCATGCGGCGCAGCGATCCCGTTTTGGAGCGCATGAGGATCGTCTCGGTGGTCAGATAGCCGACCTCACGCTTCACCCCTGGCACCAGCGAGCCGTCGGTCACGCCCGTTGCGGCAAAAATCACGTCGCCCTTCACCAGATCGTCCCGCGTGTAGACGCGATCATAATTGGTGATGCCGGCCTTCTTGGCGCGGCCACGTTCGTCATCGTTGCGGAACAGCAGTTTGCCGTAGAATTGGCCCCCCATGCATTTCAGCGCCGCGGCGGCCAACACGCCTTCGGGGGCGCCGCCCGCGCCCATATACATGTCGATGCCTGTCTTCTCGGGCTCGGCGCAATGGATGACGCCTGCCACATCCCCGTCGGTGATAAAGCTGATCGCACAGCCTGTGGAACGCAGCTCTGCGACCATGGCGTCATGGCGAGGGCGCTCCAAAACGCAGACAGTGATCTTCTCGGTCGAGCAGCCTTTCGCGGCGGCCAAGCTAGACACCCGCTCTGAGGGTGACATGTCCATGGTGACCACACCGGGCCGATAGCCGGGCCCAATGGCCAGCTTCTCCATGTAGACGTCCGGTGCGTGCAGCAGAGTGCCTCGAGCAGCCATGGCGATCACGGTCATCGCATTGGGCATATCCTTGGCTGTCGGTGTGGTGCCTTCGAGCGGGTCCAGCGCGATGTCAACAGCCGGACCATTGCCCGAGCCAACCTCTTCGCCAATGAACAGCATGGGCGCTTCATCCCGCTCACCTTCGCCGATGACGACGACGCCGGTGACATCCAGCCGGTTCAACTGTTCGCGCATGGCATTCACGGCCGCCTGATCAGCGGCCTCTTTGTCGCCCCGGCCCACCCAATCAGCAGAGGCCACAGCAGCCGCTTCGCTGACGCGGGCAAGTCCAAGTGAAAGCATACGGTCATTGAAATCGATTTCGGACATCTCAGGCTCCTTCGGCAGTTGTGTTGTGCCTAACGGTCCCGGCGCGGGGCTACAAGTCTTGGCATCCTGATGGCGCGTGTTCCGCACAATTTCATGGCACCATGATGCAGCGGCGTCGCTTTGCGCGGCGCTTTAGTCTGTTTGGCTACTTTGACATTTGGGGGGGTGGACACTGTCCAGTCGCCTTCGGTTAGGTTTCTGGAGCCTCAGAGCTGTCTTCCCCTGCCTGGGTCTCTTGGTTGGCAACATATCGTTTGATTGCCGCATCTACCATCAGCGCAATATCGCGGTCCGCCATGCCGGATGCCTGCAGTTTGCGAACCTTTTCTTGAGCGGCAGGGGGCATGTGCTGGATGTATAAAACCTCATTGAGCCGATCGATTCGTATATCACCGGCCTGATCTAGTTCTGCGATCAATCCATTGTATTCCGGCGCGCTGCGCAACTGAGCCACCTGAGTGCGGTGATAGTCCAGCGCTTCATCCTGCAGCTTGCGCAGCCTGGGATCCTCGAGCCATTGCGCGATCGTTGCTTTTACCTTTGGCAGCTGACGTTGAATGTTGGGGGCCTCGATTTCATTGCGGTCAAAGATCGAAAAATACGCCGCGTTGTACTTGTCGGCCTTGTTGTTCACGTTTCCCCGGATTTGACGCAGCAGGTAGGCCTCGCGGCTTTTTACGCCGTAGTGGTTCATTTCTGCCCAAGCGTACCCAAGGCTCTGTTCTGTGGAGCGCCATCCCGATGTGATGAACGTCTTGTCCAGTGCTTTGCCTGATCCGTTGACCCAATTCTGATCCTGCAGCATCTGTGCCAACTCCGGCTTGCCTCCTGCGGATTTCACATGGGGGCGATGGATGCCGAGGCGCATGTGCTCAAAGGGCCGGAACAGTGTTTTGACGCCCCAGCCCTTGTGAAAACTATCGGGCGCGGCGTGGGTGTAGTTTTCTGTGACAAGGCCTGGGTTCCAATCGGTCAGGCCGCTGGAGCCGAAGTAGCGCCATGTCAGAGCGATGCCATCGGTGGCGTGGGGCAGGGCGTCGATCAAATCGGTAATCCTGCCCTGCTTCAGCTTTACCGACAGAAATTCATCTGCGTCCATCACGATCAGCCAGTCGGTGTCCCGGATGTCTGGATTGGCGGTGGCAAGGCCAAGCGCGTGGGGCTGGGGTTTTTTCCCAGCAGGCACGTCATTTCTGTAGTGGCGTGCCAGTCCCATCTCCTCGAGGCGGCGCAGCATGTCATCTGTGCCGTCGTTGCACTTGTTGGTGTAGACGGAGACCTGATCGAAACCGATATGCCGGTGATAGGCCAGCCACTCCAAAAGGAAGGGCCCTTCATCCTTCATCATCGAAAGAATGCTGGCGTGGAAGTGCGCCGGATTACGACCTGCGCGTTTCATTTTGCCTCATTGGGCATTGCCTGTTCCTTTTCACACCCGTTTTGTCTTGCCTTTGCACAGAGCGGCCAGACCTCGTTGCGGCACTCAAGTGTCCTTATCAAACGGGCCTAG
The DNA here is from genome assembly GCA_022447275.1 of Oceanicola sp. GTDB lineage: Bacteria > Pseudomonadota > Alphaproteobacteria > Rhodobacterales > Rhodobacteraceae > JAKVBK01. The sequence goes on from JAKVBK010000005.1 coordinate 5,147, forward strand.
CCGCACATACCGCACGCCCATGTCTATTTTTAGGCATGCCTCTCAGGGCTTGCCAATGCCCGCATCGGAGAGGGCCACGGCGAAGTGCCGCGCTTTTCTTTCCCAAAGCACTGTGACACAGCAGGCGCATAAAGGGAGGATCTGCTGTCGTGTCGGGCTTTAGAGGGATACCCGCGCTTATAGCCGCCGGCACGATCTGGGGGCTGTCGCCGCTATATTACAAGCTTTTGGAGCACGTGCCCCCCGCGGAAGTACTGGCACACCGCACGGTGTGGTCGTTCATATTCTTTGCGCTTCTGCTGTTTTTTCAGGGCCGCTTGGGGCAGCTTGTGCCGCTTGTGCGTCGACAGTGGCGCTGGATTGCATTGGCATCCATCATGATATCGGTGAATTGGTTTCTGTTCATCTATGCAATCCAGGTTGATCGGGTGATCGAAGCCTCTTTGGGCTACTACATCTTTCCACTTGTGGCCGTTGCCATGGGCCGCCTCGTGTTCAAAGAACGCCTGGGAGCTTTGCAATGGATCGCTGTCGCCCTCGCGGTTCTTGCCGTCAGCGTTCTGACCGTTGGGCTGCAGGTTGTCCCGGCGATCAGTCTTGTGCTTGCAACAACTTTCGGGTTGTACGGTGTGATTAAGAAGCAGTTGGATGCCGGCCCTGTCTTGTCTGTCACGGCGGAGGTGTTTCTGCTTCTGCCCCTGTTCATTCTGACATTTGCTTATCTCGCGGGCACAGCCCAGTTGCAGGCCACCAGTGCCAGAGACATTACGATCCTGATGTGTTCCGGCCCATTGACGGCCGGGCCGCTGATCCTTTTCACGGTTGGGGCGCGCCGCGTGCGGATGGCAACGGTTGGCTTGGTGCAATATATCAATCCGACCTTGCAATTTTCATGCGCGGTGATCGTTTTCGGAGAACCCTTCACGCGCTGGCACGCGATCGCCTTTTCCCTGATCTGGGTTGCGCTTGCGCTCTATTCCTTCAGCGCCTTCGGCCGTGATCGCAGCGCGCGAAAGAATGCATCAGAGGGATACGCATCGCAAACGGGCTAATCGGCCCAGAGGCCCGCGCATCTGAGGCCGCTTTGGTGCTGAAGCGCCAAGCGTTGCCAGTGTCTTGCAATACACACAGTCGGAAAACTCTTGTTCCTGCCTATCGATATCTCTTTCGGAGGGCGTGAGGGCAGGGTAACACCTTTGATAAAACTGCGATATGTCGATCCGCGTGCTGCCTTGCTCGGATCACATCGGCCAGGGGATGTCGAGAGTATGGCAAAATTGGCTGGTCTTTCAGCGATTAATGGGCCTGGTCTGGTCGCAATCGGGGCTGCCACCCTTTTGGTGGGTACAGTGGCCTACATGGCGGTCATGCGTCCCGAAGATGGGCCCGCTCCGGAACTGACAGAGGTGACGCCTCCCGTTCAGGAAGTGACGACGAAAAGCCCCGAGGTTGGGGATGCCGCCGCGACCGGTGAGCCCGAGACGGTTGCTGAAAACACAACAACCGAAGCGCCGGCAGAGCCCGAACAATCCACAGTCACCGAGAACGTTCCAGCTGAGCCTGAGGCCCCGTCGCTTGTGGCCCCCGCTTTTGATGTTGTCCGCGTGGATGGGGAAGGGTTTGCCACCGTGTCGGGCACGGCGCCAGGCGGATATGATGTGGACATCCTGATTGATGGGGCTGCGGTTATACAGACGAAAGCCCTGCCTGACGGCACGTTTGCCGCGTTGTTTGATGTTCCTGTGATTGCGTTGCCGCAGGTTCTCAGCCTTGTGGCGATTGCGCCGGATGGCAGCCGCAGCGAGTCCGAAGCCAGCATCATTGTCGCCCCACTGCTGACCGTGGTGGCAGAAGTCGCACCGGAGCAGGGCGCTAGCCCGGAACCTAAAGTGGAGCCTGAAGAGCAAAGCGTGGTTGAGCCCACTGAGGCGCCTGTCACAGACCCCACCCCTGCGCCAGAAGAAGCCCCCAGCATTGACGAAGGGTCCGAAACGGTGCCCGCGCCTGCACCCCAAGACGAGGAACCTGCTGCAAGAGATGACGCGCGGCCTTCGGCACAGGATGACGAGACACCAGCTGTAAAAGATGACGAGAATTCTTCGGCACAGGAGAACGCGTCTGCTCTGGAGCAGGTAGAGGCCGAAGCGGATCAGACTGACACGCCAATACGCCCTGAACCAGTGCAAGAGCCTGTAACGCCTGAGGCTGCAGAAACATCTGACCCGCAACTGCAGGAGCAACCGCAACCGCAGGAGCAACCCGCAGCGCCTGAAGAGAGCGCTGATCCCGTAGAGGATGTCGAAGAGGCTGAACCGCCGCGCGTTGCAATAGAGGTGCCCGTTGCGCCATCTAATCCCGTTGCCGCTGAGACACCCAAGGCCCCAAGCGATGCTGCCACGGTACAGCCTGGCACAGCGGTGCTGTCACAGGGGCCAGACCTTGCAAACCCGGATGCGCCGCCTGCTGCCGTGTCCGTATCTGAAGTCGAGGATCAGCCGGTAGAAGTGGCGCGGGTCTCGGGTGCGCCGGCGCTACTGATTGCGGATGACGATGGGGTACGCGTTTTGCAGCCTGCCAATGCTGAGGCCAGCCGCGCTGGTGTCACCGTGGATGCGATTGGCTATGATGAAAGCGGTCAGGTGACCGTGTCTGGCCGCGCAAACCCCGGCCCGCCACCGGCGCGTGTGCGGCTCTATCTCGACAATGCTGCGGTCGCTTTTGTACAGGCCCGCGCCAACGGTACTTACGATGTGAACCTCGATACGGTTGCCGCCGGCGACTACACGTTACGGGTCGATGAATTGAACGCCGACGGGGAAGTCACCTCCCGCTATGAAATACCGTTCCGTCGCGAGGCGCCGCAACGGCTTGCGGATTTGGCGGCGCAAACGTCCCGTTCGGAAACGGGCGAAGTGCAGCCCGTTTCCGCGATCACAGTCCAGCCGGGTAACACCTTGTGGGCAATCGCATCTGATCGCTATGGAGAAGGCTTTTCCTACGTGCGCATCTTTGAGGCCAACCGGGACAAGATCCGTGATCCTGACTTAATCTATCCGGGTCAGGTGTTCGATCTTCCGGACTGACGTAACCCCTTGAAGCCTTCCTCGATTGTTCGGGTGAAAACCAGCGTCTGTCTGGCAAACACACCTCACGGCGCCTACCTTAATGCGCTGATGGTGTTCAAAGGGGTTTAGGGCTTGGCAAATGCTGACATGACCGATGCGGAAGTCGCCCGCGAGGAACGCGCTCGTGGGATTGATGTCGTCGCACAGGTCTTGCCCTACATTTGGCCGCCGGGCGAACGCGGTATAAAGGTGCGCGTCGTCATTGCCATGGCAGCCCTTGTCATGGCCAAGATCGTGGCTGTCTCAACCCCGTTCTTTTACAAGGAAGCTGTTGACGCACTGGCGGGAGATACGCCTGACAGTGGCACCGTGCTTGCCCTTGGAGCCGTTGGTCTGACGGTTGCCTACGGTGGAGCCCGGTTGCTCAACATCCTGTTCCAGCAATTGCGGGATGTTGTCTTTGCCCGTGTAGCGCAGCGCGCCTTGCGCAAGCTTGCCTTACGCACGTTTCAACACATCCATGCGCTCTCGCTGAGGTTTCACATAACACGCAAAACCGGCGCCATGAGCCGCGTGATGGAGCGGGGTGTGAAGGGCGTATCTTTCCTGCTGCGCTTCCTGCTGTTCTCGATCGGGCCCCTGGTGCTGGAACTGGTGATGATTTGCGCGGTGCTGGTGACGCTGTTTGACGTGCGATACCTGCTGGTCGTCGTGGTGACCATGATTGCCTATGTTTGGTTCACCTTCGCGGTTACGGAGTGGCGGGTGCGGATCCGGCGTCAGATGAACAACCATGACAATGAAGCCAACCAACGGGCGATCGACAGCCTTCTGAACTTTGAAACCGTGAAGTATTTCGGGGCGGAGAGCCGGGAGGCTGAGCGCTATGATGGGGCGATGCAGCAATATGAGGGCGCTGCGCTCAAAACCGCATGGTCTCTGGGGGCGATCAATATTGGTCAGGCGGTGATCGTAAATGCGGGCCTTGTCATTGTGATGGTTATGGCAGCCCGCGGCGTATCTGATGGCACGCTGACGGTGGGCGATTTCGTCATGGTCAACGCCTATATGATGCAGGTCGTTGCACCGCTTGACATGCTGGGGTTTGTCTATCGCGAAATCCGGCAGGCGCTTGTGGACATGGGAGAGATGTTTGGCCTGCTTGGCCAGCCGGCAGATGTGCTGGACAAGGAAGGCGCAGCCGAGCTGGCCGTGACTGGCGGCGCGGTTGCCCTTGACGACGTGCATTTCGGATATGATGCCGCTCGCCCCATTTTGAAGGGCGTATCACTGTCTGTACCGGCCGGAGCGACGCTTGCAATCGTCGGGGCAACGGGTTCGGGCAAGTCTACGATCGGGCGGCTGCTGTTCCGCTTCTACGATGTTGATGGCGGCAGTTTGACAATCGACGGGCAAGATGTGCGAGACGTGACCCAGCAAAGCTTGCATGAGGCCATCGGCGTCGTGCCGCAGGATACGGTCCTGTTCAATGACACGTTGCTTTACAACATCGCCTATGGGCGCCCGGAGGCAAGCCAGACAGAGATCGAGGCTGCCGCGCGGGCGGCGGAGATCCATGAGTTTATCATGGCACTACCCGATGGCTATGACACGCAGGTGGGCGAGCGAGGGCTGAAGTTGTCGGGTGGAGAGAAGCAGCGGGTTGGCATTGCCCGCACGATTCTGAAAGACCCGCCAATCTTGCTGTTGGATGAGGCAACCTCTGCGCTTGATACTGAAACAGAGCGCGATATCCAGCGGGCCCTGCAGCGTATGGGCCGGGATCGCACGGTGATCATGATTGCGCACCGTTTGAGTACAGTAGCGGAGGCCGACAAGATTGTGGTGCTGGATGCGGGCCAGGTTGTGGAAGAAGGCACCCATGAGGCCCTGCTCGCGAAACGGGGCCGTTACGCTGAGCTTTGGGATTATCAAAGGGCAGAAAAGGTGGGCTGACGGTCTGATTGCCCGTGCCCTCATTGGGCCGTCCCAAGGTTTGCAAATGGCACCTATTGAGTATTTTTAAGACAAAGACGCTGGCTTTCTCACGCGCGACATAGAGGCAGGCGCGCCGCAGTCGCCTTAGGGCCTATACGCCTAAAGCCGGTACCCGCCGGACACGGTGAGCACCTCACCGGTGATCGCGGCTGCTTGATCGCTGGCGAGGAATCGGACAGCGTTGGCAATATCCTGCGGCGTGGCCAGTTTTCCCAGCGCGGTGTCTTTTAAAAACAGTTGAGTCAAGCCTTCGGGGCGCTCAGCTTGGTCTGTGTTCACGGCACCTGGGGCAACCGCGTTCACCCGAATACCTTTTGGTCCCAGCGTTTTTGCTGCCGCTTTTGTCCACGTATTCAACGCCGCTTTGGAGGCAGAGTAGAGCGGGGCAGCCTGGGCCGGCAGACGGGCATTCATGGACGATATATTCACCACAGACGCACCGGGCTTCAGATGGGGCAGGGCGTGCGCCAGTATTTGTGCAGGCGCTGTGCTGTTGATAGCGAAGAGATGCGCCATGCCCCCTGCATCGATGTTTTCGTAGTCATTGCCGTAGGTCGCGCCCGCATTGTTCACAATCAGGTCAATTCGGCCGAACCGATCCAGTGCTGCTTCGATGATCTGTTGCGCAGCCTCAGGTTTGGTGAGGTCAGCCTGTGTGTATTCGGCTTCCGGCAGCTGCTCTTCTAGCGCATCTATGGGATGGGTATGCCAGTGCAGCAGGAGCGCGTGATCTTTTGACAGGTCGCGCGCGATCGTGGCGCCCAAGCCCCGGGCCGCGCCCGTAACACTGGCCGGTTTTTTTCATTTACCAGTTACCGGTGAAACGAAGCGCCGCTAAGTTGTTTTTTAGACGCCTAGACTGGGTGCCAGCGCTACAAAGTAGGCGGTTTTCTATCCTATTTTATCCGTCTGCACACGAGGAGATGCAATATGCTACGGGCATGTGTCACACCTCTCGCGATTGATTGATTGGTTGTTGCAGGTAAAAACCGCTAGCTGTTTTGGGCAGGTAATGAGGACGATATGACAGGCATGACGCATTCTTGGTCTTTGGCCGCCCATTCCGGCTTTTCAGCACGGCGACTAACCTTGGCTTTGCTTGGAGTACTTTGCCTTGCAATGCCGCTTTTGCCTGAGCGTGGTCATGCACAACAAGCCCAGCCCGGCGTTTTGCTTGAGTTGTTCACTTCGCAAGGGTGTTCATCTTGCCCGCCTGCGGATGCTTTGCTGGCGGAGCTTGCTGCGAACCAGTCAGAGATTATCCCGCTCGCCCTGCATGTGGACTACTGGGACTATATCGGCTGGAAAGATACCTTCGCAGACGCGGCCTACACCTTGCGGCAGAAATCCTATGCGCGGGCCATGCAGGCGCGGACGGTTTATACGCCGCAGATGATTGTGGCCGGGCAGGATGTGATCGTTGGAGCCAAACCCATGGAACTGGGCAAGCATCTCCAAAACCATTTGATGCAAGGGCCGCAAGTTGGGATGTCGGCGCAAAGAAACGGAAATGCGCTGTCGGTTGTGGTGGATGCCATAGCTGGCCCCGCCAAGGGCGGCTACGTGGTCGAGTTGGTGCGGTACTTGCCTCAAGCGACCGTTCAGGTGACCCGTGGCGAAAATGCCGGTGCCAACCTGACGCACGTGAATATCGTCACCCGATGGGAGCGCCTTGCGGAGTGGAGCGGCGCGGCCCCTTTTGAGCTGAATGTCTCGATCGACGGCGAAGAGCCGATTGTATTGATCGTGCAGCAGGCAGGGTTTGGCCCGGTGCTGGCGGCATCACGGATCGAGTAACCCCTCCGTCCGTCTCGCGCAGATCTGTAAGAATTTTGCAAATTTTCAGCGTTATGGTCCAAAACCGACGTGAACAGGTCGTGTCGGATGCACGCTATCCCTGTGCGACTCTGTTAGGCGACGGAAAAGTCACCGAGTTAGGGCGCGCAAATGCTGGACGTTCTCAATCGCAGTTGGGCTTTGTTGCTGGGCATGATGCTTCTCATGCTGGGCAATGGGGTGCAATCCACTTTGCTGGGCATTCGCGGCGCGCTTGAGGGCTTCGATACTTTCGCGCTCTCCGTCATCATGTCAGCCTATTTCGTTGGGTTCCTTGGGGGCTCTCGGATGACACCGGATTTGATCCGTCGCGTGGGCCACGTGCGCGTGTTTGCAGCACTTGCCTCGACGATCTCGGCTGTTTTGATCCTGTTTCCAACTCTGACGGACCCTATTTCCTGGACCATTGGACGCGTGTTGATCGGCTTTTGCTTCTCGGGCGTTTACGTGACTGCGGAAAGCTGGCTCAACAATTCTGTGGCCAATGAAACCCGTGGGCAGGCCCTGTCGCTATATGTTGTCGTGCAAATGGCGGGAATCGTTGCCGCGCAGGGCCTTGTCGGCCTTGGTGACCCGTCAGGCTTTGTCCTTTTTATCATTCCTTCGGTTTTGGTGTCGCTGTCATTTGCACCCATTTTGCTGTCGGTCACGCCGACGCCCGCATTTGAAACTGCCAAGCCCATGACGCTGCGCCGCCTGTTTGAAAGCTCTCCGTTGGGATGCGTTGGTATGGTTTTGTTGGGGGGAATGTTTTCGGCGCTGTTTGGGATGTCGGCTGTTTTTGGCGCGGAGGTCGGTTTGAGCGTTCCGCAGATTTCTGCTTTTGTTGCAGCTATTTATGTGGGTGGTTTGATCCTTCAATACCCGATTGGCTTCCTGTCAGACCGGATGGATCGGCGGATCTTGATCCTTGCGCTGTCCGCTCTGGGGGCCACTGCAGCTCTGGCCGGAGCGGCCTTTGCGGATGCGTTTGTGCTGCTGTTGGTGGTGGCTTTCATCGTGGGTGGCATGTGCAATCCGCTCTACTCGCTGCTGATCGCCTATGTGAACGATTACCTCGACCCAGATGACATGGCCGCGGCCTCTGGCGGGCTGGTTTTCATCAATGGGCTTGGTGCAATTGTTGGCCCTCTTGCAACAGGTTGGTTGATGGGATCGATCGGTCCTGAAGGTTTTTTCTTGTTTCTTATGGCACTGCTGACAACACTTGGGTTGTACGCAACGTATCGGATGACTCAACGTGCCGCGCCTGCGGTCGAGGCAACCGGCAGCTACACAACAATGATCCCCACAGCCACGCCCGTGGCCATGGAGGTCGCACAAGAGGTGTTTATCGAGGCCGTTGAAGAGGCAGCGGCAGAGGCAGTGGAAGAGCAACTTGCCGAGGGTCAGGACAACCGACCAGCCTAAAGGTCGGAGATCGACGATCGGCGCCAAGGAAGGAACAGGCAGATGCAAACCCTCCAGCAGAGACGTCCGATCCCCAGGACGTCGGTTTCGCAAGCATGTGAAAAGCTCGTACGCGATCGCGTGCTAGCCCAGTCCGTTGTCGATTTCTGGACGCAAGAACTCACCCCGGATGATTGGTATGCCGGGGGCGATGCCCTCGATGACATGTGTGTGCAACGTTTTGGGTCTTTGCTGCAGGACTTGCACGAGGGCCGATTGGAAGATTGGCTGGCCGATCCCAAGACGATCTTTGGCTATATTCTTCTCGCGGATCAGCTGTCTCGGAATATCCACCGCGGTTCAGGGCGGGCATTTGAGACGGACGCGAAGGCGCGGGCTGCGGCCAAGAAAGCGATCGGACACGGCTGGGATTTGCGTATCGAGCCGCCTGCGCGGCAATTTTTCTATTTGCCCCTCGAGCATTCTGAATGCCTTGAGGATCAGGATCGTGCGGTGCGCCTGATCCTGGAGCGGCTGCCAGACGGGGCCAGTACACTCCTCCACGCCCGCGCGCATCGCGAGATTATTCGTCGCTTTGGCAGGTTCCCCACACGCAACGTGGCGCTGGGCCGACGGAGTTTCGAGGAAGAACAGCAGTTCTTGGAAACTGGCGGTTACGGGCGCGTTTTGCGCGAACTTCAATAGACTGACGCGCACCTGCCTTCCTGCGGGCAGGGATCATGGCTTGCACCGCCTTGGCGGTTTGGGCCACTGTGGCGCGGGACGCGTCTGAGCCGGCGCGTGCAGCCCACGGGTCGACTGGAGGACATCATGACGCGCGAGCCCTTTGACATGATCGTAATCGGCGCTGGCCCCGGGGGCTATGTGAGTGCGATCCGTGGCGCCCAACTGGGCTTGAAAGTGGCAATCGTCGAGCGCGAGCACATGGGCGGGATCTGCCTGAATTGGGGATGCATACCAACCAAGGCAATGCTGCGTTCGGCTGAAGTGTTTCACCTGATGCATCGCGCCAAGGAGTTCGGGCTGAGCGCTGAGGGGATTGGATATGACCTCGACGCGGTGGTTGCCCGGTCTCGCAAGGTGGCCAAGCAGCTCAATAGCGGTGTGGGGCATCTGCTGAAAAAGAACAAAGTGACGGTGTTCAACGGGGATGCACGCCTTGTCGCAGCTGACAAGGTGGCCGTGCAGACCGACAAGGGCGAAGAGATTTTAAGCGCGCCGAACGTTGTTGTGGCGGTGGGCGCCCATGCCCGCGAGTTGCCGGGCTTGGAAGCCGATGGCGCGCGCGTCTGGACCTACAAGCACGCCCTGACACCCAAGCACATGCCGAAGCAGCTTCTGGTGATTGGGTCTGGTGCGATCGGCATCGAGTTTGCAAGCTTTTACAACGCGCTGGGCGCTGATGTTACAGTGGTTGAGGTGCAGGACCAAATCCTGCCAGTCGAAGACCCGGAAATCGCAAGCTTCGCGCGTAAGGCCTTTGAGAAGCAGGGCATGAAGATCCTGTCGGGCGCGATGGTGAAAAAGCTTGATCGCTCCGAGAGTGGTCTCGTGGCCCATATCGAGCAGGATGGAAAGACAACCGAGCATGCCTTTGACACGGCTATCTCGGCGGTCGGCATTGCTGCGAACACGGATGGGACGGGCCTCGCCGAGCTTGGCGTTCAGATGGACCGATCCTTCGCAGTGACCGATGCCTATTGCCGTAGCTCTGTGCCCGGCGTCTGGGTGATCGGAGACGCAACGAATGGGCCGTGGTTGGCCCATAAGGCAAGCCACGAAGGCGTCATGGTTGCCGAGCTGATCGCAGGCCACGATGTGGATCACCCGCCGCAGCCTGAACAAATTGCCGGCTGCACCTATTGCCACCCGCAGATTGCCAGCGTCGGCCTCACCGAAGACAAAGCGCGCGAGCAGGGCTTCGATGTCAAGATTGGCCGCTTCCCCTTCATCGGGAACGGTAAGGCGATTGCCTTGGGCGAGCCGGAAGGGCTGATAAAGACGGTGTTTGATGCCAAAACCGGGGAGCTGCTGGGGGCACATATGGTCGGGGCAGAGGTGACTGAGCTGATCCAGGGCTACGTTGTGGCGCGCAAGCTGGAAACCACCGAACAGGATCTGATGGAAACCGTGTTCCCGCATCCAACGCTTTCAGAGATGATGCACGAGTCTGTTTTGGACGCTTATGATCGCGCCATCCACTTCTAAGCGAGCGATTTAGCCATGTGCGCATCAAAAGTGTTTACCTTTTGTTCGCTTTTTGCCATTTGAGACTCGCTGGTAACGGCTTACCTTAGGCACATAGGAAAACCGGGGGCATTATGGCCGAACTCAAGAACATTGAGGTGCGCGGCGCGCGCGAGCACAATCTCAAGGGCATCGATGTCGATATCCCGCGGGATCAACTCGTTGTAATCACGGGCTTGTCCGGCTCGGGCAAGTCGTCCCTTGCGTTTGATACGATCTATGCGGAAGGCCAGCGCCGGTATGTGGAGAGCTTGTCAGCCTATGCGCGACAGTTCCTCGATATGATGGAGAAGCCGGACGTCGATCATATCTCTGGCTTGTCGCCTGCGATTTCGATCGAACAAAAAACCACGTCGAAAAACCCACGCTCAACGGTTGGAACCGTCACCGAGATTTACGACTACCTCCGCCTGCTCTTTGCCCGCGTCGGCACGCCTTATTCACCCGCAACCGGCCTGCCGATCGAGGCGCAGCAGGTGCAGGATATGGTTGACCGGACGCTCACACTTGAAGAAGGGACGCGCGGATACCTGCTCGCGCCGATTGTGCGTGACCGGAAGGGCGAATACCGCAAAGAGTTTTTGGAGCTGCGCAAGCAGGGATTTCAGCGTGTGAAGGTGGACGGGGAATTCTATGAGCTCGACACCCCCCCGACACTCGATAAGAAGTTCCGCCACGATATCGACGTTGTGGTGGATCGGATCGTTGTCAGGGATGGCATCCAAACCCGGCTTGCAGACAGTTTCCGCACGGCACTGGATCTGGCGGATGGCATCGCGATCTTTGAGACGGCCCCGAAGGAGGGAGATCCCGAACGCATCACCTTCTCAGAGAACTTTGCCTGCCCAGTATCGGGCTTCACGATCCCGGAGATTGAGCCGCGCCTGTTTTCGTTCAATGCACCCTTTGGGGCCTGCCCGGAATGCGATGGCCTTGGCGTCGAGTTGTTCTTTGATGAACGGTTGGTTGTCCCCGATGCAACGCTCAAGATCGCTGATGGGGCGCTCGCCCCGTGGCGGAAAGGGAAATCCCCGTATTTCCTGCAAACCATCGAGGCCATTGCCCGACATTACGAGTTTGATCGCAATGCGCGCTGGAAAGACCTGCCGGCCCACATCCAGCAGGTGTTCCTCTACGGGTCGGGCAAGGAAGAAATCCCGTTCCGATACGATGAGGGCGGGCGTGTTTACCAGGTGACCCGCGCCTTTGAGGGCGTCATCCCGAACATGGAGCGCCGCTACCGCGAGACCGACTCGAATTGGATCCGCGAAGAATTCGAACGCTATCAAAACAACAGGCCCTGTGGTGCCTGTGGTGGCTACAGGCTGCGCGAGGAAGCCCTTGCCGTGAAAATTGCCGGGCTGCATGTGGGGCATGTGGTTGAGATGTCGATCCGCGAGGCCGCAGAGTGGGTCGCCAGCGTGCCAGACCATCTGACGCCGCAGAAAAAAGAGATTGCAAAGGCCATCCTGAAAGAGATCGGAGAGCGCCTGGGCTTTCTGAATAACGTTGGTTTGGAGTACCTTACGCTGTCACGTTCATCCGGAACGCTCAGCGGTGGGGAAAGCCAGAGGATACGTTTGGCGTCGCAGATCGGTTCTGGGCTTACCGGAGTGTTGTACGTGTTGGATGAGCCTTCGATCGGTCTGCATCAGCGCGACAATGACCGCCTGCTGGGCACGCTCAAGAACCTGCGTGATCAAGGCAATACCGTGATTGTTGTCGAACATGACGAAGAGGCGATCCGCGAGGCTGACTACGTTTTTGACATTGGCCCGGGGGCTGGTGTGCATGGGGGCATGGTGGTGTCGCATGGCACGCCTGGCGCCGTGGCAGAGGACCCCGCCAGCGTTACGGGCGACTATCTTGCGGGGCGGCGTGAAATCGCAGTTCCTCAGAAAAGGCGCAAGGGAAACAAGAAGAAGCTGACCGTTGTTAAAGCTTCGGGCAACAATTTGCAGGATGTGACAGTGGATTTCCCGCTGGGGAAGTTTGTCTGCGTCACCGGCGTGTCGGGCGGCGGAAAATCGACTTTGACGATCGAAACGCTCTTCAAAACGGCGTCGATGCGTCTGAATGGAGCGCGGCAAACGCCAGCGCCGTGTGAAACCATCAAAGGGCTGGAGCATCTCGATAAGGTGATCGATATCGACCAACGTCCAATCGGGCGCACGCCACGTTCGAACCCTGCGACCTATACGGGCGCCTTCACTCCCATTCGGGATTGGTTTGCCGGGCTGCCAGAGGCGAAAGCGCGGGGCTACAAGCCCGGGCGCTTCAGCTTCAACGTCAAAGGTGGGCGCTGTGAGGCCTGTCAGGGCGATGGCGTGATCAAGATTGAAATGCACTTTCTGCCGGATGTGTATGTAACCTGTGAGACGTGCAACGGCGCCCGCTACAACCGGGAAACGCTTGAAATTCAGTACAAAGGCAAAAGCATCGCCGATGTGCTGGACATGACCGTTGAAGACGCCCAGAGCTTTTTCAAGGCCGTACCGAGCATACGAGAGAAGATGGATGCGCTGGTGCGCGTCGGGCTCGGCTACATCAAGGTGGGGCAGCAGGCGACCACCCTCTCGGGCGGAGAGGCGCAACGGGTCAAGCTCTCAAAAGAGCTGGCAAAGCGCTCAACCGGGCGCACGCTGTATATCCTCGACGAGCCGACAACCGGTCTGCATTTCGAGGATGTGCGCAAATTGCTCGAGGTGCTCCACGAGCTTGTGGACCAAGGCAACACGGTTGTTGTGATCGAACACAATCTTGATGTCGTCAAAACGGCGGATTGGTTGATTGATGTGGGGCCCGAAGGTGGGGACGGCGGGGGCACTATCGTTGCGACTGGGACGCCTGAAGATGTGGCGCAAGTCGAGGGCAGCCACACAGGGCGCTATCTGCGCCCCCTGTTGGCCAAACGGACGCTGGCTGCCGAGTAAGAACGGGGAGGGGGTCGTTCCCTCCCATGAATGCCGTCTGTATCCTTCAAGGTCAGAGGTCAGTGTGGGACATCGGCGCTTTTCGCGTGACGCCCCTCCGGAAGTTTTCTAGCTTCACATAACCAATCTATAGAAGGCGTGGCGCGGTGCGCGCAGTCGTTCCAAATGCGCGCTGCCTTTCTAAGCATGACAGGCAATCGGCAGTTTATGGCGCAAGATATTCAATCAGATCCAATGGGTGGCGCCAGTGATGCCGAACAGATCGTGCTGCGGCTGTCTTCCCTCGATTTCGCATGGGATATCGAGCGCGCGCTGGAGTTTGCGCTGTTTCGCACCTTCGCGGTGCCCAGCATTTCCAGTCTTTTGCATAAGACAGGCACTTTCAGAAATGAAACGCGCAAACGCTACGACGATACCGAAATTCTGATTTCGGAAGTGGTGGAGAATGGCTTCGAAAGCGACCGAGCGCATCAGGCCATTTCCCGCATCAATGCGATGCACTCGGCATACCGCATTTCTAACGGCGATATGCTTTATGTGCTCTCGACATTCGTTTTTGAACCCATTCGGTGGATAGAGCGTTTCGGATACCGGGCGCTGACATCAGAGGAAAAGCAGGCTCTTTATGCGTTTTACCGGCAACTCGGCGAACGCATGGGCATCCATGACATTCCCGAAAACGTAGGAGAATTTGAAGCCTTTAACCGCGCCTATGAGCGCGCGCATTTCAAATTTAGCGAGAGCAATGTCGCCGTAGCAAAGCCAACCATGGATTTGATGCTGGGTTTTTATATCCCGCGCTTCATGTGGCCAATGGGCCGGCCTGTATTGCGGGCAATGATGGATCCACCGCTGTTGAAAGCGATGGGTTTTAAGCCGGCGCCGCGCCTCGTTGTTGGCTTGGTTATGTTTGGATTGCGCGCACGACGTTGGGGGCTCTCTTGGCTGCCCAAGAGAAAACGCCCGCACTTTATCTCGCGCGTCTCACGTCCCACTTATCCCGTTGGCTACCGGATTGACGAACTAGGCACGTTTCCCGGTTGCCCCGTCCATCGACAATCGAGCAATGGCTAGAGCCCGGCCCGATACAGCCAAATAAGGCCGAGGCCAGCAAAGACCGCCGAGAAAACGACGATAATGGTAGTGGTGTCCATGGTGACTCCTTTTACGTCAGTGTGCCGCGACACATTAGCGCAATCTGTGAGTCTGAACAGCCCCTTTAGCCCCGGGAGCGGGCGCTGAACCTCGGCAACATGGCCGAGAAGTCGCGGCCTGCACCATCTTCATCCTCGACAAAGCTGCGGTAGAGCTCGGTTGCAGCGGCCCCAAGCGGCGTGTCCGCGTCCGCACCTTCGGCGGCCTGCTGGCTTAGGCGCAAGTCCTTGAGCATGAGATCGGCTGCGAAACCCGGTTTGTAGTCATTGTCGGCCGGGCTTTGAGGGCCGACGCCGGGCGCGGGGCAATAGGCGTTCATCGTCCACGAATATCCGGATGAGGTAGAGACAACATCAAACATCTTGCTGCGATCCAGCCCCAACTTGTCGGCCAGTGCGAACGCTTCGCAGGTGCCGATCATCGTGATGGCCAGGATCATATTGTTGCAGATCTTGGCGGCTTGGCCTGCGCCTGCATCGCCACAGTGGACCGCTTTCTGGCCCATGATGTCAAACAGTGGAACGCAGGCCTCGAACGCGGCGGTACTTCCCCCCGCCATGAAGGTGAGCGTGCCGCCTGCAGCGCCTCCGATCCCTCCGGAGACGGGCGCGTCGACCGCATCGAGCCCTGCCGCGCGCGCGGCCTCAGCAACTGTGCGGGCGCTGTCCACATCAACGGTCGAGCAGTCCAGATGCACGGCACCTGCCCGCATCGTGGGATGGATATCGGCGGCAACGCTGCGCAGGATTGCGCCGTTGGGCAACATCGTGATGACCACATCTGCATTTGCGGCTGCATCTGCCGCCGATGCTGCTGAGCTTACGCCGTCGGGGCAGGGCGCCGCCGTATCAAAGCCGGTAACCGTGTGCCCGGCTGCTACGAGGTTTGCTGCCATGGGGGCGCCCATGTTGCCCAAGCCGATAAAGCCGATTTTCATGTGATGTCCTCCCACTTGAGCGGGCTGTTCCGAATGGGAAGCAGCATTTGTGTGACAGCGCTTAGGCTGACGTCTGCGATGGATTTGTGGTGCCAGTTTGGCGATCTGTCTTTGTCGATTATGGCGGCACGAATGCCTTCGAGAAATTCACCCTGTTCCGCAGAGCGCCATGTATAGCGATATTCCTGCTCGAGCGCATATCGGATGCGATCCGGCCCCCGCACCCGGTGGATGATCTCAATGGCGGCTGACATGGCCAGAGGAGAAGGCTTGCTGAGCGCCTTCAGTGCGGCTTCTGTGAACGGTGTCTCGCTGAAGGTGAGGGAATTGACGATATCTCGCAGAGTTTCTCCGCCAAAGTGGTAGTCGATATCCGCCTGCTGCTCTGCCAGTTCGGAGGGGCCCGGGTCTTGCGCAGCCCCATCGATCAGGCTGACATCGCCTGTCTCTAGCAGGCGCGCCTTCAGGTCCTCCCACTGCGCCAAGGGGATGAAGTAATCTGCAAAGCCCGCATGTATGGCATCGGCTGGTCCCATACGCGTGGCAGTGGTGCCGAGGTATTCCCCAATCCGGCCCGGCGCCCGGGCGAGGATCAGGGAGCCGCCCACATCGGGCACAAGCCCGATCCCGCATTCGGGCATGGCGATCTTTGAGCTTTCGCAGACGATCCGATGGGATCCATGGCAGCCAACGCCGACACCGCCGCCCATGGTGTATCCCTGAAGAAAGGACACAACCGGCCGCGGAAATTCGAAGAGGCGGGCGTTCATGCGATATTCGTCGGCCCAGAATGTGCGGCCATAGTCGAAATCGCCTGCCATACCTGTGGCATACATCTCTGCGATGTCGCCTCCGGCGCAGAAAGCCTTGTCACCCACCGCGTCAAACACCACGAGCGCGACATCCGGATCCTGCGCCCATCCCACGAGGGCGGCGTCGATATCGAGGCACATCTGGTAGCTAAGCGCGTTCAGAGCATCGGGCCGGTCAAGCGTGATGTGGCCGGCGCGGCCGGTCTTGCGAATATGTATATCGGGCATTGGGGGTGGTTAGGCCTGTGCAAGCATTTGGCGGGCAACGATCATGCGCATGATCTCATTAGTGCCCTCAAGGATTTGGTGAACACGCAGATCACGCACGATCTTCTCGATCCCGTAATCGGCCAGATAGCCGTAGCCGCCATGCAGTTGCAGACATTGATCCGCCACGCGGCTGCCCACCTCTGTGACGTGCTTTTTGGCCATGGCACAGGCTTTTGAAGCGTCCGGTGTGCCGTTGTCGAGCTTCCAGGCGGCCTGACGCAGCAAAGCGCGGGCAGCTTCCAGTTCGATCTCCATATCTGCCAACCTGAATTGCAGGGCCTGGAACTCGCTGATCGGTTTCCCGAAGGCCTGGCGTTCCTGCATGTAAGCCAATGTTTGGTGCAAGGCAGATTGGGCTGCACCCAGAGAGCAAGCCGCAATGTTCAACCGGCCCCCGTCGAGGCCAGACATGGCATAGCGAAAGCCTGCACCTTCCTCGCCGAGCAGGTTTTCTCCAGGCGCAAGAGCATTGTCCATCTGAACTTGGCGCGTGGGTTGTGCGCGCCAGCCCATCTTGTCTTCCAGACCGCCAAAGCTCAGACCCTCGGCCCCGTCATCAAGGATGATGGCCGAAATGCCCCGCGGGGTGGCGTCCCCTGTGCGTGCCATCACGATATAGGCATCCGAATATCCGCCGCCCGAAATAAACGCCTTTGTGCCGGTGAGCCGCCATCCTTCGTTGGTACGCTGCGCTTTGGATTTCAGAGCGGCGGCATCCGAGCCCGAGCCGGGCTCTGTCAGGCAGTAGGAAAAGAACATTTCCATGCTCAAGGCCCTTGGCAGGTACTTCTCCTGCAGGGTCGCATCGCCGTAGCGGTCAATCATCCAGGCGCACATGTTGTGGATCGACAGGAAGGCCGACGTTGTCGGGCAGGCTTCTGCCAGCGCCTCGAAAACCAGCGTTGCATCGAGGCGGCTCAAGCCAGAGCCGCCGTTCTCCTCGCGCACATAGAGGCCGCCAAAGCCAAGCTGCGCGAGTTCTGTCCACAGGGATTTCGGGATGGTCTCCTGTTTTTCCCATTCCAGTGCGTGGGGGGCGATCTGTGTTTGGCCAAAGTCACGGGCCATATCGTAGATGGCCGATTGCTCTTCACTCAGGGCAAAATCCATGCGCCGTCTCCTCCCGTCGTCATGAATTGAACGTTTGTTCTATTTTTCATGAAGGGCGGCGCATTTGCAAGGGAAAGGGCAGGGGTGCAGGGCGGGAAACATGAGGGGGGCGTGGCGCCGGCATTATATGCCCGGCTTTTGCACCGCTGCCTTGCCTGACTGCGGTCGTTCTGGCGGACCGAGAGGCATTGCCTCTGCCAGATTTGGGCAAGAAAAACCCCGGCCTTTGCAGGAAAGGCCGGGGTTTGTGTCGTTTGCGCTGTGCAATCAGTCCATTTGCTTGAAATGGAACTCGCCGCCTTCTTTCAGGCCGGACGGCCAGCGCGACGTGACCGTTTTTGTTCTTGTGTAGAACTTGAAGGCATCGGGCCCGTGCTGGTTGAGATCCCCAAAGACGGATTTCTTCCAACCGCCAAAGGTGTGATAGGCCAGCGGCACAGGGATCGGCACGTTGATACCAACCATGCCGATATTGATCCGGTTGGCGAAATCACGGGCCGTATCGCCATCGCGCGTAAAGATCGCAGTTCCGTTGCCATACTCGTGGTCCATGGCAAGGCCGATGGCCTCTTCATAGCTCTGGGCGCGGACGGTCGACAGGACAGGGCCAAAGATCTCTGTCTTGTAGATGTCCATGTCCTTGGTGACCTTGTCGAAAAGGTGGGGCCCGACAAAGAAGCCATCCTCATAGCCCTGAAGCGAGAAGTTCCGTCCGTCGACAACCAACTCGGCCCCTTGCTCAACACCTGTTTCGACGAGGCGGTGAATGTTGGCCTTGGCTGCTGCCGTCACAACGGGGCCGTAGTCAACCTCGTCACCGGCGGTGTAGGGGCCAACCTTCAGCTTTTCGATGCGGGGCACCAGCTTTTCAATCAGGCGATCGGCGGTTTCGTCACCCACGGGCACAGCCACTGAGATAGCCATGCAGCGTTCGCCTGCAGCGCCATAGCCCGCACCCACAAGCGCGTCAGCAGCCTGATCCATGTCCGCATCGGGCATGATGATCATGTGGTTCTTTGCGCCCCCGAAGCACTGCACCCGCTTGCCGTTCGAGCAGCCCCGGCCGTAGATGTATTCGGCAATCGGGGTCGAGCCGACGAAGCCGATGGACTGTACAATCGGGTTGTCCAGCAGCGCGTCGACCGATTCCTTGTCGCCGTTCACAACCTGCAGAATGCCCTTGGGAAGGCCTGCTTCCTCCATGAGCTCCGCCAGCATCAAGGGCACGGAAGGGTCGCGCTCTGATGGCTTCAGGATGAATGCATTTCCGCAGACGATTGCCGGTGCAAACATCCACATCGGGATCATGGCGGGGAAGTTGAAGGGGGTGATGCCGGCGGTGACGCCCAGCGGCTGGCGCATGGAATACATGTCGATGCCCGGGCCGGCGCTATCGGTGAACTCGCCCTTCAGCATTTGTGGCGCGGCGATGCAGTATTCGACCACTTCGAGGCCGCGCTGAACGTCACCCTTTGCATCGGGAACGGTCTTGCCGTGCTCGCGCGACAGAGCCTCGGCGAGCTTGTCCATGTCCCGGTTGAGCAGGTCAACGAACTTCATCATAACGCGCGCGCGGCGCTGCGGGTTGACCGCGCCCCAAGCGGGCTGGGCAGCAGCAGCAATCTCGACGGCTGCGTCGACTTCGGCCTTGGAGGCAAGTGGAACTTGCGCCTGAACCTCGCCGGTGGCCGGGTTAAAAACATCGGCCATGCGCCCGGACGATCCGGTGACATGCGCGCCGTTCACGTAGTGGCTGAGCTGCTGCATAAATACGATTCCTCTTCGCGATTTCACAGTGGAATAGCCGTCTGCGACAGACATGAAAAGGGGGCGTGCGCATGCGTGTCTTCTGTTGACACAGACAAGCTCTGCCTCGCACGCTGAAATGACCAACCGTTTGTCAGGGAGGCACACCATGCTTGTTCATCAGATCATGAAGTCTAAAGCCACCGATCGCGTGGTTACCATTCGCCCCGAAGAGCGTGTCTCGGCGGCCGTCGACGTTCTTGCGCGAGAGCGGATTGGTACGGTTGTGGTCACGCCAGATGACGCCACCGTGCAGGGAATCCTGTCCGAGCGCGATATCGTGAGAGAACTGGGAAGGCGGGGCACAAGCTGCATGGAGGACCTCGTCACATCGGTTATGACAGGCAAGGTTGTGTTCTGCACAAGGTCGGACACTTCTGTGGATGTCATGCGCAAAATGACGGACGGACGGTTTCGGCATATGCCGGTCGTGGAGGACGGTGTACTGGTTGGGCTGATCAGTTTGGGTGACGTGATCAAGTCGCGGTTGATCGAGCTTTCGATGGAAAAAGAAAGCCTCGAAGAGATGATAAAGGGTGGTTACTGAACGTCAGAGGGCGGCGTGAGGGGCTGAACGCTTGAATTTAGGTGTCGATTGCTGTCTTTGCCCTATAAGGAGACGGCAAGCACAAGGACTATTGCCATGCGGACAGGGCTGTATCCCGGAACCTTTGACCCGATCACACGCGGTCATCTCGATATCATCCGCCGGGCCACCGCCTTGGTGGACAAGCTGGTCATCGGGGTTGCGATCAATCGCGATAAGGGCCCCATGTTCGATCTGGACGAGCGCGTGGATATGGTGAAATCCCAGACCCGTGCAATCAGTGAAGCATCCGGGTGTGAGATCCTTGTGCATCCTTTCGAGAACCTGCTGATTGACTGTGCCCGTGACGTGGGCGCGTCGATCATTGTGCGCGGACTGCGCGCGGTGGCGGATTTCGAGTATGAGTATCAGATGGTCAACATGAACCGTCAGTTGGATGACACGATCGAGACGGTGTTCCTGATGGCTGAAGCACAGCACCAGGCGATCGCGTCCAAGCTTGTGAAGGAAATTGCGCGGCTTGGCGGGAACGTGACGAAATTCGTGACCCCTGATGTGGATCAGATGCTGCGCACCAAACTGGCAGCAAGCCGGGCCGCCGCGGAATAATGCCACCCGTCTTTCTGTAAAAGCGGCATCGCCGAGCGCCTCGACATTTGGTGCAACTTGGCGCGCAGGCCTGCCGTTCGTCCTTTCAATGCCCACTTGAGATGGCCAGATCCCTCCAGCCCTAGACACCAAGCAAGATGAGAAGATTTCGCGTCATGCTTCCAAGTGTAGCTGATCACCTATGTCCCGCTGCTCCGCGAGGGCTTGCCGGACAATTTGGAAAGCGGACGACAAAAATAAGCCAGCCATGATGGTCGCAACAATCAGGTCAGGCCAGCCTGTTGCAGTGCCCCAGACGCCCAAGGCCGCAAACATCACGGCGACGTTGCCAATGGCGTCGTTGCGCGAGCACAACCAGACAGACCGCACGTTGGCGTCACCGTCCTTATAGCGCACCAGCAAGAACACACTTGCGAGGTTGGTGAGCAACGCCAGAAAACCAACAGCGCCTATGATCTCGGCTGTGGGAACCCCAATATAGAACACGCGATAAACGGTCGATCCGAAGACCCACAGTCCCATCAACAAGAGGCTGAATCCTTTGAACAGCGCGGCGTTCGTGCGGGCGCGAAGTGAGGCCCCGATAACCGCCAGAGAAATGCCGTAGGTCATCGCATCGCCAGCAAAGTCGAGAGCATCGGCTTGCAAAGCCTGTGATTTCGCCAAATGACCTGCAGTCATTTCAACCGCAAACATCACTGCGTTCAATGCAATGACGATCCAGAGCCGTCGTTTGTAGTCGTCTGAAACGCCATCAAATTTGGTGTCACGTCCGCAGCAACCTGCCATGGGAAATTCTCTTTCAACTTGCGTTGATGATGATGTAATGTCTCTAGTAACTAGAGGTTCAAGAGGTTTCTTTTATGTTTTCTATCGGGGAGCTTTCGAAGCGCACGAAGGTGAAGGTGCCAACCATCCGGTACTATGAGGAGATGGGTCTTCTGGCAGAAGCGGAACGCACGCGCGGCAATCAAAGACGCTATGATAAAGCCGGATTGGAACGTTTAAGTTTCATCCGCCATGCCCGAGATTTGGGCTTTTCGATTGAGGCAATCTCGTCGCTCATCGAATTGCAGGATCACCCTGACAGATCGTGTAGCGCTGCATCAAAGATCGCGTCGTCGCATCTTGCAGACGTGCGCGACAAAATAAAACGGCTCAAGCTGCTCGAAAAAGAATTGTCCCGAATTTCCAGCGGCTGCGATGGAAACGGCCTATCAGAAAACTGCTATGTGTTGGCGTCTTTGGCCGATCACGATCTTTGTAGCATAGAGCACTGATTGCGATAGCGGACATTGCTCATCACGACGTCGATGGAAGAAAAGTCCGCATAACGCACCTGAGCGCAAAGTGCAGGGATTGTTCGGCCTCAGTCTTCTCACAAAATTGGCTCCACCTTGTCTGGTGGAGCCAAAAATACTCGGCAAATTGTCTTTGGATACCGTCGGCAACGCGGAATGCCTGAGGTACTGGCTTGCCCGTTGCCTTCACGCCTACGCAGAAACGGTGCGCGCGCTCAGAGCAGCTTCGCCATGGCGATTGCGGTGTCTGACATCCGGCAGGAGAAGCCCCATTCGTTGTCATACCAGCTCAGGATGCGCACCATGTTGCCTTCCAGCACCTTTGTCTGATCGGTGGCAAAGATCGACGAGTGGCTGTCATGGTTGAAATCCATAGAGACCAGTTTTTCGTCTGTGACGCCAAGAATGCCTTTGAGCGGCCCTGCTGCGGCTGCGCGCACTGCGTCGTTGATCTCTTCGGCGGTTGTGTCGCGGGCCGCCTCGAACGTCAGATCGACAACGGACACGTTCGGCGTGGGCACCCGGATGGCCACACCATCCAGCTTGCCCTTCAACTCGGGCAGAACCAGGCCAACCGCGCGCGCAGCGCCCGTGGAGGTTGGGATCATATTCATGGCGGCCGCCCGCGACCGGTAGAGATCCGAGTGCATAGTATCCAGCGTGGGCTGGTCGCCCGTGTAGCTGTGAATGGTGGTCATGAAGCCGCGCTTGATGCCAACCGCGTCATTCAGCGTCTTTGCAACGGGGCTGAGGCAGTTGGTGGTGCAGGAGGCATTCGAGACGATGATATCGTCGGCGGTCAGGCTGTCATGGTTCACACCGTAGACGATTGTTGCATCCGCACCGCTGGCAGGGGCCGAAACCAGAACGCGCTTGGAGCCATTCTGGAGATGAAGCGCAGCCTTGTCGCGTGCGGTGAAGATACCAGTGCATTCAAGCGCAATATCCACATCCGCCCAAGGCAATTTGGCCGGATCGCGTTCGGCAGTGACCCGGATTTCCTGGCCGTCGATTGAAATGCTGTTTTCGCCGACGGTTACGGTGCTGGGAAACCGACCGTGCACGCTGTCATGGCGCAGCAGATGGGCGTTGGTTTCAACCGGGCCGAGATCGTTGATCGCGACGACCTGAATGTCATCACGGCCATTTTCGACGATGGAGCGCAGGACATTGCGCCCAATGCGCCCGAAACCATTGATTGCGACGGTAACGGTCATGTGTGGTTCCTTTTGGGTTTTCACGAGCGGGCGAGGGGGGCAAAAGCTCCGCACGCGACTCAAAATGCAATTGGCCGTGTTATCGCTAACACTGTTGGCGCTAACAAGTCCAATCAGAGCGAAAAGTCACCACTTTGCAGAATTGCTTAGAATTCTAGCGCCAGAAGGCGAGATACTGTGACAATCGGACAAGCTGTTCCATGATAAGAACCAACAGCGTCCCATCGTAATAGATTTGATCTACCGCAAAGACGGAAATGAGCAGAACACCGAGAATCACGGCTAAGGTATTGGTCATAAGCTCAGGATATACGTGGCCAACACATGAAGGGGAATGAGAAAGCCCTGACAGGTGCAGCGCGCCCAAAAACAAACGGCGCGCCTGAGGCACGCCGTCATGTCACTTGTGTCATTCATTGGCTGGAGGCTCAGTGCGTGAGGCGGCCCATGGCAGCGGCCACATCTGCCATGCGTGCAGAAAACCCCCACTCATTGTCATACCATGCCAGCACGCGGACGGTGCGCCCGCCGACGACTTTTGTCTGATCCGGTGCAAAGATTGAGGAATGGGTCGTGTGATTGAAGTCGATTGATACTTTTGGTTCCGGATCATAGCTGAGAACCGCGCCCATGTGGCCCGCTGCGGCCTCTCGCACGATTTCATTGACGTCTTGAACAGTTACGTCTTTGGCTGCTTCAAAGGTCAGATCGACGGCCGAGACATTGGGTGTGGGGACGCGCAGGGCCGTGCCGTCCAGTTTGCCATCCAATTCAGGCAGAACATCGCGGAGCGCTTTGGCGGCCCCCGTGGATGTGGGGATCATGGCCATCGCCGCCGCGCGGGCGCGATACAGGTCGGAGTGGCGCCGATCCAGCGTGGGCTGGTCGCCGGTGTAGCTGTGGATCGTCGTCATGATGCCTCGCTCAATGCCAATGGCGTCATTGAGCACCTTGGCCAGTGGGGCGAGGCAGTTCGTGGTGCAGGATCCGTTGGACACCACCTTGTGCATTTGCTCCAACTCGCGGTGATTGACGCCATAGACGATCGTCTTATCGGCATGCTTTGCGGGTGCCGACACCAGCACGCTCTTTGCGCCATGCTCCAAATGCACCGCTGCCTTGGCGCGTTCGTTGAACTTGCCGGTGCATTCCAGCACGACGTCGCAGCCGCTCCAGTCCAATTCTGTCGGGTCGTATGTTGAGTATACCTGCATTGGGCCGCGGCCCAGGTCCATCGTGGTGCCATCAACTTTGATTTCGCCCGCAAAGCGCCCGTGGACACTGTCATATCTCAGCAGGTGGGCATTGGTTTCGATGGGGCCGGTTGCGTTGATTTTCACGACCTGAACATCGTTGCGCGCGCTCTCTGCGATGTGCGCGAGTGTACAGCGGCCAATGCGACCGAAACCGTTAATTCCGACAGTCACCGTCATGTTGAGCTTCTCCTGCGCGCTTTTCCCATCCACTGCCAGCGAGATAGAGCCTTTTTTCTGTGCGAAAAAGAAAAATCCTAGTTAAGACAGTGTGATAGCGTTAACAATGCGCGCTTTGTTGCCTGTTGGCGCTAACCGTTAACGCAAACACGCACCCGAATGGGTGCGTGTTGTATGCAATGGGATGCAATGGTGGCGTTAACAGATTCGCTAAGCCAACACTCAGGCCGATCAGCCGTTCTGAGCCATCACATCCTTTACCTTGGCCGCGATGTCTTCTGGCGTGATCTTAAAGTGAGCGAACAGGTCTCCGGCCGGGGCCGATGCACCGAAATCATGCATGCCGACAAAGCCGGATTTCTCACGCTTGCCGCGCTCACCGAACAGCCAGCGATCCCAGCCAAAGCGAATGCCAGCTTCCACGGCCACGCGCACCGGGCCTCCAGGCAGGACCTTGCGGCGATAGGCATCGTCGGTTTCCTCAAAAAGTTCCCAGCAGGGCATGGAGACCACACGCGTGCCGATGCCTTCGGCTTCCAGAAGGTCGCGCGCCGCCAGAGCGATCGAGACTTCGGAGCCCGTGGCCATCAGGATCGCCTGCAGTTTGTCCTGCGTCTTGTCTGCGAGCACATAGGCACCGTTTGCAGATTGGTTTTTCCGAATGTGCGTGGTGCGCACCGTGGGCAGCCCCTGGCGCGATAGGGCCAGTACCGACGGGGTGTCGGTGGTGTTGAGCGCGATTTCCCAGGCTTCTGCGGTTTCCACCGCATCGGCGGGCCGGAACACCAACTGATTAGGCGTCGCGCGCATCATGGCAAGATGCTCGACGGGCTGGTGTGTCGGGCCATCTTCGCCGAGGCCGATCGAGTCATGGGTCATGACATAGACAACCGGCTGTTTCATCAAAGAAGACAGGCGCATCGCAGGGCGGGCATAGTCCGCAAAGCACATGAACGTGCCGCCATAGGGGCGCAGGCCCCCATGCAGCGCGATCCCGTTCATTGCGGCCGCCATGCCATGCTCCCGGATGCCGTAGTAGATGTAGCGTCCGCGGGGCGATTTGACGTCAAACACATCGAGCTGCGAGGTTTTTGTATTGTTCGAGCCGGTAAGATCGGCCGAGCCTCCGATGGTCTCTTTGGCAATCTCGTTGATCACCTCCAACGCCATTTCAGAGGCTTTGCGCGTGGCCACTTTGGGCGCGCTTTCCGACAATTCAGCCCGGTAGTTGGTGAGCATCGCATTCACCTTCTTGGGCAATTTGCCTTCCTGTGCGCGGTGCCAGCGTTCCTGGCGGCGTTCGCTCAGGGCGGTAAAATTCGTTTCCCATTCGAGGCGAGCTTCGGTGCCGCGTGTGCCGATGGCTTCCCATGCGGCTTTCACATCCGCAGGAATTTCGAATGCGCCATACGCCCAGCCGTAGGCTGCCTTTGTGTCTGCGATCAACTGTGGATCGGTCAGCGCGCCATGCCCCTTGGATGTATCCTGTGCGGAGGAGCCAAGCGCGATATGCGTCTTGCAGCGGATCATCGTCGGGCGACGGCTCAGCTTCGCTTTTGCGATGGCCTCATCGATTTCGGCCGGATTGTGCCCGTCGATTTCAAGCACTTCCCACTGAGCGGAGCGGAACCGGCGGACTTGGTCGGTCGCATCGGTGATCTCAACCTTGCCGTCGATGGTGATGCCATTGTCATCCCAGAACACGATCAGCTTGCCCAGACGCAGGCGGCCGGCCAACGTGATTGCTTCCTGGCTGACACCCTCCATCAGGCAGCCATCCCCGGCGATCACGTAGGTGTGGTGGTCAACGATCTTGCGGCCCCAGGAGGCGCGCAGGTGCGTTTCCGCGATGGCCATGCCAACCGCCGTAGCAAGGCCTTGCCCAAGCGGCCCGGTTGTCGTTTCGATGCCCTTGGCGTGGCCGTATTCGGGGTGGCCAGCGGTGATGGCCCCCAGCTGGCGGAAGTTTTTCACCTGCTCAAGGGTCATGTCCGCATACCCGGTGAGGTGCAGCAGGGAATACAACAGCATTGAGCCATGTCCTGCAGACAGCACAAACCGGTCGCGATCGGCCCAGTCAGGCGCGGTCGCATCAAACTTCATGTGCTTTTCGAACAGAACGGTTGCGACATCTGCCATGCCCATGGGCATTCCAGAATGGCCGGAATTGGCAGCAGCCACGGCGTCAAGGGTCAGCGCACGAATGGCGCTCGCCTTTGCCCAGTGGTCCGGATTTGCGGCGCGCAGAGCGGTCAGGTCCATATTTTCTTCCTCTCAGGTCGGCCCGCGCGGACGTGAAGACGTGGGGCGGGTGTGCCAGTATGCACTGTGGCCGTTACTGGCCTCAATGACACGCATTCTTTCCCGTCGGCTATAGCAAGGCAGCACCGAGTTGCAAGAAGATGAAGAGAGACGCCTAAGTCTCTGTCCGAAAAGGGGAGGTAAAGCGGCGCGAGCTTGGTTAAACTTTAGGCACGCGACGGTTGCGGCGATTCGGTGAAAGGTGAATCTTCGAAAGAGGGCACCGTGAGACGCGCCAAAACAGCAATACGGGCAGGAGAGGCATGACAGACGCGAGCGCATTTGGAGACAGGATAGCCGCTGCGATGGGGCGGATTGAGGCATCACTTGCGAATATGCCTGCGCAGGCAGGCTATTCAGAGGATGATCTCGCGGCCGCCCGAACAGAGGCCGAAGCGGCCAGCGCGGCCAAGTTGACTGCGGCACAAACCGAATTGGATCGGATGCAGGAAGCGCTGACAGCCGAGCAAAAAGCCCATACGCAGCTGCGCGAACTGGCAGACTCGCTCAAAGAGCAAAAAGAGGCCGAGACAGCGAAAGTGACTGCCCTGACAGAAGAGCTTGAACACCTGAAGGCCGCACGTGCCGCAGATCGTTCAGAACTGGAAGATTTGATCGCAGCGCTCAAGCCGCTGGTAACGGAGCAAAGCTGATGCCCGAGGTAACAATTGCGATTGGTGGACGCGAGTTCGTAGTGGCCTGTCAGGAAGGCGAAGAGGAGTACCTCAAGACGGCTGCCAATATGTTGAACGAAGAAGCATCAGGCTTGATCACGCAGATTGGGCGCATGCCGGAATCCCGGATGCTGCTGATGGCGGGTTTGATGCTGGCAGATCGCACTGCGGCTTTTGAGGAACAAGCCAAGGTGGCGGAGGCCAAGGTTGCCGAGCAGCAGGCGGTTATTGAGGAGTTGCGCAACGCGCCAAAGCCTGAACCCGAGCGCAAGGAAGTTCCGGTTGTGCCAGCGGAGTTGTTGGAAACCATGTCCGAGATGGCCGCCCGCGCGGAGGCCTTGGCGAGCTTTGCAGAAGAAAAAGCTGCAGAGGAAGCAAGCTAACGCACGCGCGGCTTTTGTGCTCTCTTGCAGAGCCCGGGCTGTCAAACTACCTTTTGAGAAAGAGCTTCGCCACAGCGCATGGCGCGGCTACACAGGTGACTAGAGGACGTCCTTAATGCCAATGCATGCCCAAGAAATCGAGGCGTTGATCCGCGAGAGCTTTCCCGATGCTAAGATCACCGTCGAAGGAGAAGACGGGGTGCATATGGCTGCCATGGTTGTCGATGAAAGCTTCCGGGGAAAAAACCGTGTGCAACAACAGCGTGCCGTCTATGCAGCGCTAAAAGGCAAGATGGACGGACCAAACGGAGCGCTTCATGCGCTGGCCCTGACGACGAAGGCGCCGGACTGAAACGCCACATGAATGACGACAGCGGGCAAATCTGCGCCTAATGTCGGCAATTTACAAAGACACAGCAGGGCTGCTAAATCACGCATCCCATATGAGCGGAGACACAGATGAGCGACGCAGCCAATCAGATCCAAGAGACCATCAGCGGCAATGATGTTGTCCTGTACATGAAGGGCACCAAGATGATGCCCCAGTGCGGATTCTCGTCTCGTGTGGCGGGCGTGCTGAATTTCATGGGCGTGGACTTCACAGATGTGAACGTTCTGGCCGATGAGAACATCCGTCAGGGCATCAAGGATTTCTCCGACTGGCCGACCATTCCCCAACTCTATGTGAAGGGGGAGTTCGTGGGCGGATGCGACATCATCACGGAGATGACCCTCTCTGGCGAGCTCGACACTTTGTTTGAGGAAAACGGTGTCGGCTTTGACAAGGATGCGGCCAATAAGATTCGGGAAGCGAACGCCTGATAGATATCGCGAATGCTAGAAAGAAACAGCCCCGCAGCAGCAGCTGCGGGGCTCTTTTTTACTTGGGCTTCTCGCGTCAATTTCTATGACATTTCGCCAAGACCCCATTTGTGGGGCTTCAGCCCGTTTCTTGTTGGCCGCGTGCCGACGAGTTAGCCAAATAAGCTGGGCAGCGTTGCTGCGTCGAGGGCGGCCAGTTCGGCCAATGGCGCGGCACTGCCCGACAGCACCACATCAGCGCCTGCAAAGCGGCCGATCGTTGCGATCTCCACCCCGGCCTGACCCGCGGCCACCATCAGCGCTTCGGCTTTGTCAAAGGAACAGGCCACAAGATAGCGCCCTTGATCCTCGCCGAACAAATCTGCGGTGCCCCCTTCGTCGATGATCACGCCAACTTCGCCCGCATGGGCCATCTCGTAGGCCGCCATGGCGATGCCCCCGTCTGAGACATCCGTGCAGCAATCAATCCACTGGACGTTCTCGCGGATGAACACACCTGTGCGTCGTTCTGCGTCAAGATCCACGCTCGGTGCGTCCCCTTCATCGCGGTTGAACACTTCCCACAGCAAGGCGGAGCGGCCCAAATGGCCTTCCCCTGCTACGCCGATGCGCAAAAGCACATGCCCTTCACGGGGGGTGCCTGCAATGCGTTCGTCGAGATCGTCGATCAGGCCAACAGCGCCGATTGTTGGTGTGGGCAGGATCGGTTGCCCGTCTGTTTCATTGTAAAGCGACACGTTGCCAGAGACGATTGGCATGTCGAGCGCCTCGCATGCAGCGCCGATCCCTTCCAAGGCACCAACAAACTGGCCCATGATCTCGGGCTTTTCCGGGTTTCCGAAGTTGAGATTATCCGTTGAGGCGAGCGGGCGCGCGCCGGTAGCGCAGAGATTGCGGTAGGCTTCTGCAACGGCTTGCTTGCCGCCTTCGCGCGGATTGGCAGCGACATATCGGGGCGTCACATCCGAGGTAAACGCCAAGCCCTTGTTTGTGCCATGCACGCGGATGACCCCGGCGCCAAAGCCTGGGCCGGCAACCGTATCTGCCATCACTTGGCTGTCATACTGCTCCCAGATCCACCGCTTGGAGGCGTAGGAAGGCGCGCTCAAAAGGGCGCGCAGGCCGTCAACCGGATCAACATCAGGCACAAACTCAAGTGGTTCGGCTGCGTCAGTGGGAACCCAGGGCCGGTCATATTCCGGGGCAGATCCTGCGAGGGTCGACAGGGGCAGATTGGCTTTTTCTTCCCCATTGTGGAGGATCACAAAACGATCCTCCGCGATGGTTTCACCCACCACGGCAAAATCGAGGTCCCATTTCTCGAAAACGGCCCGGGCCGCGGCTTCTTTTGCCGGGTCCAGCACCATAAGCATACGCTCCTGGCTTTCTGACAGCATCATTTCATAGGCTGTCATGGCGTCTTCACGAACGGGTACCAGATCCAGATTCAGTTGGATGCCAAGGCCGCCCTTGTCTCCCATCTCGACGGCGGAGCAGGTCAAACCGGCTGCCCCCATATCCTGAATCGAGATCACGGCGCCGGTCTGCATCAGCTCTAGGCACGCTTCCATCAGCCGTTTTTCGGTGAAGGGGTCGCCAACTTGGACCGTTGGGCGCTTTTCCTCGATCGTATCGTCGAATTCGGCAGATGCCATTGTCGCGCCGCCGACGCCGTCCCGTCCCGTCTTTGCTCCAAGATAGACAACTGGGCGACCAACGCCGGACGCTGCGGAGTAGAAAATCGCGTCCGTTTGAGCGATGCCTGCTGCAAACGCATTTACAAGGCAATTGCCATCATAGGCCGGGTGAAACCGCACCTCGCCCCCGACTGTCGGGACACCAAAGCAATTCCCGTAGCCGCCAATGCCCGCGACGACGCCGTTCACAAGGCTGGGTGTCTTGGGGTGATCGGGCGCGCCGAATGACAAGGCGTTCATGGCCGCGACCGGACGCGCACCCATGGTAAAGACATCTCTGAGAATGCCACCCACACCTGTCGCAGCCCCTTGGTAGGGTTCGATGTAAGAGGGGTGGTTGTGGCTTTCCATCTTGAACACGACCGCTTGGCCATCCCCAATATCGACAACACCTGCATTCTCGCCAGGGCCGCAGATAACTTGCGGGCCTGTCGTTGGCAGGGTGCGCAGCCATTTTTTCGACGATTTGTAGGAACAGTGTTCGTTCCACATGGCCGAGAAAATACCGAGCTCGGTGAACGTGGGCGCGCGGCCCATGATCCGCAGGATTTCCTGGTATTCATCTGGCGACAGCCCGTGGGCGGCGATCAGGTCTTCGGTGATCTGGGGTTCTTGCATGACTATCCCTCCGGCGCGCCTGTCTTTAGGCGACACGGGGGCCAAGGGAAAGGGGGCAACTCAGAATGCAGCAGATTAGCTGGCGTCCGCCGAGAAAAGGTGCACAATCCACGCGGCAAAAAAAAGGCCGAGAACGCGTCTCGGCCCAAGTCCAACAGGGAGGTAAGACAAGAGCACTGCCCTTGTCTGATTACTGAGGTAGACCTGCGCCCCATTCCAATCAAGGGGTAAGTGTTCATAGTTTGGTCATACCTGTCATGACATTTTTGCATGGCTTGCGTGTGAAGTCGGGCTGCAGTGCGACCGCTGAGGCTAGCTTTGCCGCGCGCGGCCTTTCTGGATTTCTTCAACCACAAAATCACGAAAAGCGCCTATGCGCTTGGAATGGCGTAGTTCTTCTGGGTAGGCGAGGTATACGGGCACCTCGACGCTTTCGATGTCCGGAAGCACTCTGACGAGCTGTGGCTCGCCCTGGGCAACGTAGTTGGGCAGCACACCAATCCCAAGCCCATTGAGTACACCTTGCAACACTCCGAAATAGTTATTGACCGTCAGGCGCGATCCCACGGGGTGTGTCAGCAGCATGTTAACCAAGCCTGCGCCGGCCGCGACCTGCGTGGAAGAGGCCGCCTGAGAGATCAGGCGATGGGGCGCGAGATCCTCCAGAGAGGTCGGTGTGCCGACGCGATCGAGATAGTCTTGCGTGGCGTAGAGCCGCATCTGCACCGTCATCAGTTTTTTGCGGATTAGGTCTGCTTGGCTGGGTTCTTTCATGCGGATTGCCACATCGGCTTCGCGCATGGGCAAGTCGAGCACCCGTTCCTCCAGCATCAGATCGATCATCAAATCGGGGTATTGGCGGTATAGGCCCGCCAAACGTGGCGCCAACCACAGGGATCCAAACCCAATGGTTGTTGTGATGCGCAATTCTCCGAAAACTTCCTCGGCACTGTCTCGGATCCGAGCTGCGGCGGCATCAAGGCGCTTGTTCATTGCCCGTGTCGCATCGAACAACAATTCACCCTGTTCCGTGAGAATCAGACCCCGCGCATGGCGGTGGAACAGGGTTGCGTTCAGGCTCTCTTCGAGGGCGCGAATCTGACGGGAGACAGCTGACTGGCTCAGATGCAGTGTTTCACCTGCATGGGTCAGGCTGCCAGCATCCGCGACCGCGTGAAATATTCTGAGCTTATCCCAGTCCATTCGTGAAACACCTGCATTGGTTTTGTACCTTTTACGCTAACATCGGTATTGCGTGCTGGCTATGGGCAGTGCCGAGGCAAATGGGTAGATTTTTTCTTTGTAGGTCAGAAATTGTGACCTACTATATACACAGTCAGCGTTCGTGCTTGGGAGGGCAGAATGGGCTTGCAAAGCGTTAGTCTTGCCGACCGCTTCGATCTCGAGAAGCCAACTGTTTTGTTGAATGGAACACAGGCGCTTGTCCGTCTGATGCTGATGCAGAAGGCCCGTGACGCGCAGGCCGGATTGCAAACCGCTGGATTTTGCACGGGCTACCGAGGCTCGCCCCTCGGCGCTGTGGATATGCAGATGTCGCGGGCCGGTAAGGTTTTGCAGGCCAACGATATTCAATTTCAGCCCGGCCTCAACGAGGATCTCGCAGCAACAGCTATCTGGGGCACTCAGCAGGCAGAATTGCGCGGTGAGGGGCGTTTCGACGGTGTGTTTGGCCTTTGGTATGGCAAGGGCCCCGGTGTCGACCGGTCGGGTGACGTCATGCGGCACGTCAACATGGCCGGGACCTCACCTCATGGTGGCGTGGTCATGGCGATGGGGGATGATCACACGGGCGAAAGCTCCACCACGTGCCATCAGTCAGATTGGGCGATGGTGGATGCCCATATGCCTGTTGTTTCTCCGGCGGGTGTGCAGGAGATCCTCGACTATGGCCTCTATGGCTGGGCACTCAGCCGCTTTGCTGGCGTCTGGGTAGGCCTCAAGACGATGAAAGATACGGTGGAGGCCACGTCCGTTGTGGATGCGCGCCCCGATCGCATGTCCTTTGTGCAGCCGCAGTTCGATATGCCAGAGGGCGGGTTGAATATCCGTCTCAATGATCATTGGATCCCCCAGGAGGAACGCCTGTTTCGATACAAGCGAGCCGCCGCAGAGGCTTTTTCGCGCGCCAACGGAATGGACAAGCGCCTGATGGGAAAGCCGGGCGCAAAGATCGGATTTGTTGCGGCAGGCAAAAACTGGCTCGATTTGATGCACGCCTTGTCTTTGCTGGGCATAGATGCGGCTGAAGCAGAGCGGCTTGGCCTGACAGCCTATAAGGTGGGCCAAACCTGGCCTCTCGACATGGCGGGCTTTAGCGATTGGGCGGAAGGGCTCGACCTGATCGTCGTTGTCGAAGAAAAGCGCAAACTTATTGAAGTGCAGGTAAAAGAGGCGATTTTTGATGATCGCCGCGGTCGCCGGGTTTACGGCGCAAAGATGGGACAGGAAGAGCTGTTTCAAAGCCACTACGCCCTCGACCCCGTCGAAATCGCTGCGAAGTTGGGCGCCATTCTAATAGATGAGGGGCGGGGAACGGATCGTATCAAAGCGGGTTTGGCCCAGATCGAAGAGGTGCGGCGCGCGGACAATGCCACCGACATTGCCGCCCGCTTGCCCTACTTCTGCTCCGGATGCCCCCACAATACCTCAACCAAAGTGCCTGATGGCGCGCGGGCAGGGGCCGGCATTGGCTGCCATTTCATGGTCAAATGGATGGACCGCGACACGGAGGCCTACACGCATATGGGGGGTGAAGGCGCAAACTGGATGGGCGAAAGCCTGTTTTCCGAGCGCAGTCACATATTCCAGAACATCGGGGATGGCACCTACAACCACTCGGGAAGCCTTGCGATCCGCGCCGCCGTCGCCGCAGGGACCCGTATAACCTACAAAATTCTCTACAATGACGCCGTTGCCATGACTGGCGGCCAAACCAACGATGGCGATGTAACCCCGCAGCGGATCGTGCGTGAGGTTTTGGCGATGGGGGTCGGGAAGGTTCACGTTGTCTATGACGAGAAGGAAGATGTGAACCCCGCAGATTTTCCAAAGGACGTTCCGATGTCGGGCAGGGATCGCCTGATGGATGTTCAGGAGGATTGCGCCGCCTATGAGGGCGTTTCGGTGATCGTCTATATTCAGACATGCGCGGCCGAAAAGCGTCGGCGCCGCAAGCGCGGTGAGTTCCCGGATCCGGACAAGCGCATCTTTATCAATACGGATGTCTGTGAGGGCTGCGGGGATTGCGGTGTGCAGTCGAACTGCGTGTCGATCGTGCCTGTCGAAACAGAACTTGGGCGCAAGCGCGCCGTGGACCAGAGCACCTGCAACAAGGATTTCAGTTGTGTTCAGGGCTTCTGCCCCTCCTTCGTTACGGTGGAGGGGGCAAAGATCCGCAAGGAACCCACAGCTGAGATTTCCTTTGAGGCTCTGCCAGACCCTGATCTGCCGGGCATCGACGGCACCCATAATATTGTCATCACTGGGGTTGGGGGCACAGGTGTCGTGACCATCGGCGCCATTCTGGCCATGGCTGCCCGGCTTGATGACAAAGGGGCCGGGATGATTGAAATGGCCGGGCTGGCGCAAAAGGGCGGCGCTGTTCACATTCATCTGCGGTTGGCAAACGCGCCGCAGGATATATCAGCCATTCGTGTGGCAACCGGCGAAGCGCATGCGGTGATCGGCGGGGATTTGGTGACAACAGCCGGGGCCAAAACGCTCGGCCTTATGCGGAGCGGCCAAACTGGTGCAGTGGTCAATGCTGCCGAAGCAATCACCGGAGAGTTTACCCGTGATACCGAGTTCCGCATCCCTGGGGACAGGCTGCAACTGCAGGTGCAGGCCAAGCTGCGCGAAGATGCGACCTTCTTTGACGCGAGCAAGCTTGCGCAAGTCAGCCTCGGGGATTCAATCTATTCAAACATGATGGTGCTTGGGGCCGCTTGGCAAAAAGGGCTCGTGCCCCTGAGCCATGCGGCGATCATAGAGGCCGTTACCCTGAACGGGGCCGCTGTTGAGCGCAATCTGCGGGCCTTTGAGATTGGGCGCTGGGCTGCCTTGAACCCGTCAGAGGCAAATCAAGTGGCCTTGGGCGATCAGACTGGAACGGTTGTGCGCACGCCCGCCGAACAAATTGCTTTCCGGGCCGAGCATCTTGTGGCGTATCAGAGCAAGCGTCTTTCGCGCAGGTATCAGAAGATGGTGGCGCGGTTCGAAGATCCGGAATTGCGTCTTGCCGTGGCGAAAGGGTATCACAAGCTGCTGTCCTACAAGGATGAATACGAAGTGGCGCGGCTCTTACGCTCCACTCGGGAAAAGGCGGAAGCAGCCTTTGATGGGGATCTCAAATTTACCTACCACCTGGCCCCACCCGTGATGAGCAAGCCGGGGCGCGATGGGCGGCCTGCCAAGCGCAGCTTTGGGGCAGGGATTGCACGTATGTTCCCGATGCTTGCGCGCATGAAGCGGCTTCGCGGCACACCGTTTGATGTGTTCGGCTACACGGCAGAGCGCCGAATGGAGCGCGCTTTGATCAAGGAGTATGAGGCTGACATGACCCGCATGCTGGAAAAGCTGGACACAGCGGATCCGGCGGACCTTCGGGCACTGGCTGAGTTGCCGCTGCAGATACGCGGCTTCGGCCCCGTGAAGGAGGCAAACGCCAAGCAAGCCGCTGACATGCGCGCGGCTCTGTGGATGCGTCTCGACGGGGCAACTGGCGGTGATAGTCCGATGGCGCATGCCGCCGAGTAATGCGTGGGCTGGGTGAACTGTCACCTATATGATGCAAAGACAGTTTACCGCTCCCCATGCGGACCCTGATTGCGCCGGATCAATACCCATGCCCAGACCTTCAACCACCCAAATCGCGCGCGATATTTCCTATGCGTCTTCCGCACGCTCAAAAGGGGGGCGCGCCTTCATTCGCGCCGTCGAGAACGCGACCGGACGGATCCGTATGATCAAACGGGCCAAGGGATATGAAGCTGAAGTCGCGCAGGGACGCGATTTTTGGCAGGTTATGGTAGAGCGCTACGGTCTCAGCCTGAATGTGGTGGGGGGCAGCCTCGAAAATATTCCGCGCGACGGCCCTTTGATCGTGATAGCCAATCATCCCTACGGCATTCTGGATGGCCTCG
This sequence comes from Oceanicola sp., assembly GCA_022447275.1. Taxonomy (GTDB): domain Bacteria; phylum Pseudomonadota; class Alphaproteobacteria; order Rhodobacterales; family Rhodobacteraceae; genus JAKVBK01. The sequence continues at coordinate 41,490 of JAKVBK010000005.1, forward strand.
TCATGGGGCACATCCTGTCGTCCACGCGGGATGATTTCCGCATTCTCGCGCACCAGGTTTTCAGGAAAGCGGAGGATTTGGATCGATCGATCCTTCCAGTGTCTTTCGACGACAGTAAGGAGGCGGTCAAAACCAATATCGAAACCCGCAAAGCCGCTTTGCAATATCTGTCAGATGGTGGGGCAATTGGGGTCTTCCCTGGGGGGACAGTGTCGACGGCCAACCGTCCGTTTGCAACGCCGCTTGACCCGGAGTGGCGCGGGTTCACTGCGCGGATGGTGGCCAAGTCCAACGCGCGTGTTGTGCCGGTTTTTTTCAACGGGGCGAACAGCCGGATGTTCCAGATTGCAAGCCACTTACACATGAGCTTGCGGTTGGCGATGCTGATCCGGGAGTTCAAGGAGCGGGTGGACGCGCCCGTGGATATCGTCGTGGGCGCGCCATTGTGTCGAGACAAGCTTAACGCTTATGGGAAAGACACAAAGGCAATGATGGACTTCCTAAGACAGGAAACATACAAACTGGGGCCGCGCCCAATGCAACATTTGGGCTATGGCTTCGAGTTTGATGATAAGCGGCGTGGCACCTGATGGCGGTTGGAATTTTTGACAGTGGACTGGGCGGGCTGACCGTTCTGGATGCGGCAAGCAAGCGTTTGCCAGACGTTCCGTTCGCGTATCTGGGCGACAATCAGCATGCGCCCTACGGGGTGCGCGATGCGCAAGATGTGTATGAGCTCACCTGCACGGGCGTTAGCCGTCTTTGGGATGCGGGCTGTGATCTTGTCATACTTGCCTGCAACACGGCTTCTGCTGCCGCGCTGAGGCGGATGCAGGAAAGCTGGGTGCCATCGGACAAGAGGGTGCTTGGGGTCTTTGTGCCTTTGATCGAGGCGCTCACGGAGCGGCAATGGGGCGACAACTCCCCGCCGCGGGAGGTTTCGGTGCGCAATGTGGCGCTTTTTGCAACCCCCGCAACCGTGGCCAGCCGGGCCTTTCAAAGGGAACTGGCGTTCCGGGCGATCGGCGTCGATGTAGAGGCGCAGGCCTGCGGTGGTGTGGTCGATGCCATCGAAGACGGGGACATGATCCTAGCAGAGGCTCTGGTGCGCAGCCATGTGGATGCCCTCAAACGCAAGATGCCCAGCCCCGAAGCGGCGATATTGGGCTGCACGCATTATCCGCTCATGCAGGATGTTTTTCAGGATGCGTTGGGCCCTTCTGTGAAAGTCTACAGCCAGGCGGACCTGGTTGCGGAAAGCCTTGAGGATTATCTGGCACGGCATCCGGACAAATTGGGTGACAGTGTCAGTTCAATTTTCCTCACGACGGGCGATCCGCGATCCGTCAGTGATCGGGCAACCCAGTTCCTGCGACGACGCATTGTGTTCGAGCAAGCTTGACGATTGCTCTGCTTCTTCGTTATCCCGCTGAAAATTATGCACAAAGAAAGGGTCCTGCATGGCCCATAACGTCGCCATCCTAGGAGCGTCCGGCTACACGGGCGCCGAATTGATCCGCTTGATTGCCGGCCACCCCGACATTCACATCACCGCGCTAGGCGCTGATCGCAAGGCCGGGCTTGAAATGTCGGCTGTGTTTCCGCATCTGCGCCACATGGCCTTGCCACGGCTGCAAAAACGCGAGGAGATGGACCTTGCCTCAGTCGATCTGGTGTTCTGTGCATTGCCCCATGTCACCAGCCAGCAGGTTATCCCGACATTGCCGAGCCATCTCAAGGTCGTAGACCTTTCAGCCGATTTCCGGCTGCGCGATCCGGCAGATTACGAAACCTGGTATGGGCAGCCGCATGCGGCGCTGGATTTGCAGAAGGAGGCCGTCTACGGCCTGACCGAGTTTTATCGCGAGGATATCCGTGCGGCGCGTTTCGTTGCTGGCACAGGCTGCAATGCGGCAACCGGGCTATATTCGCTGCTGCCTTTGATGGACGGGGCGCTCATTGATCTGGAGGATATCATCCTCGACATGAAGGTGGGCGTTTCCGGCGCTGGGCGCGCGCTCAAAGAAAACTTGTTGCATGCAGAGCTGTCAGAGGGCTGGCATGCCTACGCCACAGGCGGCAAGCATCGCCATCTTGGCGAGTTTGATCAGGAACTGTCCAAAGCAGCGGGCCGTCCGGTGGCTGTCCATTTCACACCCACATTGGTGCCGGCGAACCGCGGTATCCTTTCTGCAGCCTATGTGAAAGGCGATGCCACAGCGATCCACAGTGCCTTGTCGCAGCGCTATGCGGCGGAGAAGTTTGTCGAGGTTTTGCCCCTTGGTGAAGTGCCCTCCACGCGCCATATCAGGGGCAGTAACTTGGTGCATATCGGTGTATCTGCCGAACGGGGTGGGGGGCGTGCAACGGTCCATGCGGCCCTCGATAATCTGACGAAGGGCAGCTCTGGACAAGCGCTGCAAAATGCCAATCTCATGCTTGGGCTTGCCGAAGATGCAGGCCTGAATTTGACGCCGCTGTTTCCTTAAGAGCGGCACAAAACAAAGGGGATCGGAAGATGAAAGGCCTGAAGAAGCAGCGCAGGATCCAAGTGATCGTGGCAGCTTTCGTTGCGCTGACCCTTGCCACTGTGCTGATTGGTTACGCCATGCGTGACGGGATCAATTTCTTCCGCTCGCCCTCCGAAGTGGCCGCAGAACCGCCCGCCCCCAGTGAAGTGTTTCGCATTGGCGGTTTGGTGGAAGAAGGGACGCTTGTGCGCGGGCAGGGCGAAACCATCCGCTTCTCGGTCACGGATGGGGGGGCATCTGTCGCCGTTACCTATCGCGGTGTTCTTCCCGATCTCTTTGCTGAAGGGCAGGGCATGGTTGGCACGGGGCGCTTGGTAAATGGGGTGTTTGAGGCATCAGAGATCCTCGCACGGCATGATGAGACCTACATGCCCGCAGAGGTCGTCGACGCATTGAAAGAGCAGGGCGTCTACCAAGAGCCCGAGACCTGAGTGCGGTGCGCGGCCTGCCTTTTGGGCAAAGGCACGCAACACCCAGCGCACGCATATCCTAAGCCCTGTTAACCCCTCTCTGGCAGCCTTTGCGCGAGTTTTTACCCGTGCCAAAGGCCAAGCCGATGCAAACTGTGCAGACCATTGCCGAAGAAATCGTCATCCGTGAGGGGGGCTACGTCAACGATCCTGATGATCCGGGTGGGGCCACGAAATATGGCGTCACGATCCACACCATGCGCAGACTGGGGCTTGATCTCGATGGCGATGGCCGCGTCGGCACCTCCGATGTGCGCAAACTGACCAAGGCGCAGGCCGTCTCCATTTTCGTCGAGCATTACTTCGAGCGCCCTCGGATCAACGATTTGCCCCAACCGCTGCAGGCAAGCGTTTTCGACATGTATGTCAATGCGGGCGCACATGCGGTCAAAATCCTGCAGCGGCTGCTCAATGAGATGGGTTGGCCCGTGTCCGTGGACGGGATTATCGGCCCCCAGACGATCACGGCGGCGGGCGAGGCTGCGGCCAAAGCACCTGATCATATCGGTGATGCCTACGGGATTGCCCGGCGCAACTACTACTACGCCTTGGCTGATCGGCGGCCCAAGTCGCGCAAATACGCGCGTCGCCGGGATGGCGGGAAGGGGGGCTGGATTGCCCGTGCCGAAGAATTCATTTCCCCGCGCTACCATCTCAGCGCGGCCCAACATGCGGAAAGGATTGCCTCATGGGGATGATCGGTTCGCTTTTTGCCACGCTTTTTGGGGGCAACCGCAATGTTATCCGGGAAACGGTAGAGGTGTTCCGCCCCAACGCGGAGGCAGAAGAGCAACGCCTCTCGATCAAGGAGCAGGCCGCACTGGCGCAATTCGCCGCCGAGTTCGCTGCGCCACGCAAAGGCCTGTTTGATCGCTTCGTGGATGGCCTCAACCGTCTGCCCCGTCCGGCATTGGCGCTTGGCACTTTGGGCCTGTTTGTAGCGGCCATGATCGATCCGATCTGGTTTGCCGGGCGCATGCAGGGCATCGCGCTTGTGCCAGAGCCGCTTTGGTGGCTGCTCGGCGCAATTGTGTCGTTCTATTTTGGCGCGCGCCATCAGGCCAAAGGCCAGGAGTTTCAACGCAGTTTGACGGCCACGGTTGCCCGCACAAAACAGGTAACGGCCAATCTTGCTGAATTGCGAGCTCTGGAAGCAGGGGCGGGTCTGCCCGAAGCAGATGGGTTTTCCCCTGATATGACTGTCGATGGTGAATTGTTGCCCACCGCTGCCGGCGCCCATGACAATCCGGCCCTGTCAGATTGGAGGCAGAGCCGTGGATAACGATTGGATGCAACGGATTGAGCAGAACCTCCACACGCTGGAAACCCGCACTGCGGTTGAGCAGGTCCATCGTGCGGCTGTCGAACGCAGGCTTTCTGTCATTGAAGATATGCTAAAATGGCTCGTTCGGCTGGTGATCGGAGCGCTGATCATGGCCGTCGTCGCCTACCTTCTGAAAGGCGGCTTTGTTTTGCCGAGTGGGCTGAGCACTTGAGCCGCCGATAGGGCGGTCACATCTGCGTTGTTTGCCGCGATCGGCTGCCATGTCGCACCTATCAGCCCATTGGCGCGCGCCTGAGGCTGGGCTACCTTCAGACTATGATAGTTGAACTTGGTCATTTCGCGCTGGTACTGGCTGCGGTTGTCGCTTTGGTGCAAGCCACCGTTCCATTGATCGGTGCCCATTACCGGTGGTCTGGTTGGATGGCGGTGGCTGGTCCTGCGGCCACGGCGCAGTTTTTGCTCTGTGCGGCCAGTTTTGCAGCCCTGACCTATGCTTTCGTCACGTCAGACTTTTCGCTGCGCCTCGTAACGCTCAACTCGCATACGCTCAAGCCGATGCTCTACAAAGTGTCCGGCGTATGGGGAAATCACGAAGGCTCAATGCTTTTGTGGGTTTTGATTTTGGCTCTCTTTGGTGCTTCTGCGGCTTGGTTCGGTGGCAACCTGTCCACAACCTTTCGGGCGCGCGTGCTTGCGGTTCAGGCGGCTGTTGGCGTGGCCTTCTACGCCTTCATTCTGTTCACCTCCAACCCGTTTGAGCGCCTCGCAGCCCCGCCGATGAACGGCCAAGACCTCAACCCGCTGTTGCAGGATCCTGGCCTCGCCTTTCATCCGCCCTTTCTCTATCTCGGCTATGTTGGGCTCTCGATGGCGTTTTCCTTTGCGGTGGCGGCTCTGATTGAGGGCCGGGTGGATGCCGCCTGGGGGCGTTGGGTGCGTCCTTGGACGCTGGCAGCTTGGATGTTTTTGACGATCGGGATCGCGCTTGGGTCGTGGTGGGCCTATTACGAGCTAGGCTGGGGCGGTTTCTGGTTCTGGGATCCTGTTGAAAACGCCAGCTTCATGCCTTGGCTTCTGGCCGCAGCCTTGCTGCATTCCGCCATCGTTGTTGAAAAGCGGGAGGCCCTGAAGAACTGGACAATCCTGCTGGCGATCATGGCGTTTGGATTCTCCTTGATCGGGACGTTTATCGTCCGCTCTGGCGTGCTGACATCTGTCCACGCCTTTGCCAATGATCCAGAGCGCGGCCTGCTGATCCTGATCATCCTGATGGTGTTTACCGGCGGGGCGCTCACTCTGTATGCGGCGCGCGCGGGCACGATGGAGGCCAAGGGCGTGTTTGGCATGGTCAGCCGTGAGAGCGCCCTTGTTCTCAACAACATTCTGCTCGCCGTTTCGTGCTTTGTGGTGTTTGTCGGAACGCTTTGGCCCCTCGTGGCCGAAATGATCTGGGACAGGACTCTGTCTGTCGGCCCCCCGTTTTTCGATGCGGCCTTCAGCCCCTTCATGATTGCCCTGCTTGCGATCCTGCCCATCGGCTCTGCCTTGGCGTGGAAGCGCGCAAAGCCGGGCCGCACGATGAAAACGCTTTGGGGCGCGCTTATTCTGTCGCTCGTTTTGGCGGCCTTGGCCTTCGCGGTCCAGACCGAGACGACAATCCTCGCCCCGTTGGGGGCGGCGCTTGGGGGCTGGGTCATTGCAGGGGCAGCAACGGACTTGTTCCAACGCACCGGGCGCGGCGCCCTCAGTGGGCGCCTACAGCGTTTGACGCGTTTGCCGGGCGCAGATTGGGGCAAGGCCTTGGCCCATGGCGGCCTTGGGATCACCACGCTCGGCATCTGCCTTTTGATGGCATGGCAGGTGGAAGATATTCGCGTGGCTCAGATAAATGCACCCTATGAGGTTGGGGGCTATACGGTCATTCTGCGCGATGTCAGTGAGGTGCAGGGCCCGAATTACTATTCTACCATTGCCACGATCGAGATGCAGCGCGATGGGCGCACAGTGGCTATGCTCAGCCCGGAAAAACGGATCTACCCGGTCGCACAGATGCCCACCACGGAGGCTGCGATTGCGAATGGATTCCTGCGCGATCTCTACGTGGTGATCGGCGATCCGCAGGCGGATGGAGCTTGGGCTGTGCGCACCTATATCAAGCCCTTTGCCAATTGGATCTGGGCTGGCTGCATCATCATGGCACTCGGGGGGCTGGCCTCGCTGACGGATCGCCGCTACCGGGTGGCTGCGGGCGCGCGCAAGCAGGCGCCGCCAAACGCCGGAGTTCCCGCCGAATGATGCGCCTGATTTCCGCATGCGTGCTGTCGCTCTGGATGGCGCTGCCAGCTTTTGCGCTGGATCCCTCCGAGATGCTGGCCGACCCGGAGCTGGAAGCCATTGCCCGCAAGCTGGATTTTGAGATCCGGTGTGTGAAATGCCAGTCGGAAGCCATCGCCTCGTCCAATGCGGAATGGGCGGTGGATGCCCGCCGCGCCGTGCGGGAACTGGTGGCAGAGGGCAAAAGCCCCGAAGAGGTGCGGGCCTTCTTTCTGGAACGCTACGGAGAGTTCGCCTTGATGCGGCCTTCCCGTGCGGGCAGCAACATCTTGCTGTGGCTGGCGGGCCCTGGCTTGCTTTTGGTGGGCCTAGGCATTGCGGTGGTCTATGTGCGGGGCAGGGCCCGCGCGGGTACGGCGCCAGAGGCCGCGCTTTCTGAGGCCGAACAGGCCCGCCTTGATGAGATTTTGAACCAGAAGTAACTGCGAAATGGAGGCGGCACTGACGTAATGTCGTTTGCGCTCAGGGCTTTCGTTTGACTGTCGTCAGGCTTACGATACGGCAGCGCCACCGCAGCCGAGGAAATCCAGATGCAGTATGAAACCATCCGCTACGCCGTTCGCAACGATGTGGCCATCGTGACCCTGAACCGTGCCGACGTGATGAACGCCCTCAACACGCAGATGCGGGCTGAGATCACCGATGCCGTGATCACTGGCGGCAAGGAAGGCCGCGTGGTTGTGCTGACAGGATCGGGCAATGCATTTTGCTCGGGCCAAGACCTTGGCGATCGGGCCAATGCGGGCAACCTCGATCTCGAGCGGACATTGCGCGATGAGTATGTTCCCATGCTCAAGGCAATCTTCGACTGCCCCGTGCCCACGATCTGTGCCGTCAACGGCGCAGCGGCTGGCGCCGGTGCAAACCTTGCCCTTGCCGCTGACGTCGTCATCGCGACCGAAAGCGCCTTTTTCCTGCAGGCCTTTACGCGCATCGGCCTGATCCCGGATGCGGGCGGCACCTATTGGCTGCCCCGCCAGATGGGCTTTGCCAAAGCCATGGGCGCGGCCCTGTTTGCAGAGAAGATCACCGCAAAACAGGCAGATGACTGGGGCATGATTTGGGAATCCGTGCCGGATGAGCAGTTTGCTCAGCAGTGGTGGGACCGTGCCCTGCATCTGGCAAAAGGGCCGACCATGGCCTATGGCAACGCCAAGAAAGCCCTGCGCGGGACGTTCAATCACGATCTCGAAGGTCAATTGGCGCTCGAGGCGCAATTGCAAGGTGAGTTGGGCCAAAGCCGGGACTTCAAGGAAGGTGTCCTCGCCTTTATCGAAAAGCGTCCGGCCCAGTACGAAGGCCGCTAAAACCTGCGCCCCCTTGCCCCACCGCACCGTGAAATCGTTGGTGCGGTGCGGAGGGGGCTGCTTTTCCCCGGGACTTGTTGCTTTGCCCGTCTAGCTTATCCCCGAAAGGCGTGTTCGGCCCGAACGCGTCGGCGCAGGGAGGCGGAGCATCGATGAGCGACAGCATCTACGACAAACTCACCCAGCTTGGCGGGGCAACGAAAATCCCGCAATCGCCCGAAGAGGCCGAGCTGGAGCGGGTGCAGAACCCGCAAGCGGATATCCAGTACAATGTGCGCTTTACCGCGCCAGAGTTTACCTCCCTGTGTCCCATGACTGGCGCGCCGGACTTTGCCCATCTGGTGATCGACTACGTGCCGGGCGCTTGGCTGGTCGAAAGTAAATCGCTCAAGCTGTATCTGACCTCGTTTCGCAATCATGGCGCCTTCCATGAGGATTGCACGATCTCAATCGCGCGCCGCCTGCAGGACTTTCTGGAGCCCACCTGGCTGCGCATTGGGGGCTATTGGTATCCGCGCGGCGGCATTCCGATCGATGTGTTCTGGCAAACGGGTCCTTTGCCGGCAGATGTATGGATCCCGGATCAGGGCGTGGCCCCCTATCGCGGCCGCGGCTAAGGAGGGGGCAGAGGCAACTGCCAAGCGCGATGTTCTGAGAAAAGGAAAAGGGCCCCGATGGGGCCCTTTGCATCTTAGCGATCCGCGATGCCTTGCGGCAGGGCGCGGCTCAATTACCTGTCTTCCACATCCGTGTAGACCCGTGCCGTGGCGCCGGTATAGAGCTGACGGGGCCGCCCGATCTTCATCGACGGATCGCCAAGCTGTTCTTTCCACTGGGAAATCCAACCAACCGTGCGCGATAGCGCAAAAATGGGCGTGAACATCGAGGTGGGGAAGCCCATCGCTTCGAGAATGATGCCCGAATAGAAATCCACATTCGGGAACAGCTTCTTTTCGGCGAAGTAGGGATCGGCCAGCGCGGCCTGTTCCAATTCCTTTGCCGTGGCCAGGATCGGGTTGTTTTCAACGCCGAGCAGTTCCAGCACCTCATCGGCAGATTGCTTCATCACCGTCGCGCGTGGATCGAAGTTCTTGTAGACGCGGTGGCCAAAACCCATCAGGCGGAACGGATCGTTCTTATCCTTGGCGCGGGCGATATACTCAGGGATCCGGTCTGGCGTGCCAATTTCCTTGAGCATTTCGAGGCAGGCCTGATTGGCGCCGCCATGGGCAGGGCCCCAGAGGCAGGCAATGCCAGCTGCGATACAGGCAAACGGGTTGGCCCCGGAGGAGGACGCAAGGCGCACCGTGGAGGTGGAGGCGTTCTGCTCGTGGTCGGCATGGAGCGTAAAGATGCGGTCCATGGCGCGCGACAGGATCGGGTTCACCGCATACTCTTCTGCGGGCACGGCAAAGCACATGTGCAGGAAGTTTGCAGCGTAATCCAGATCATTGCGCGGATAGATGAACGGCTGCCCGATCGTGTATTTGTATGCCCAGGCGGCAATTGTGGGCATCTTGGCGATCAGACGATGCGATGCGATCTCGCGCTGCAGCGGATCAGAGATGTCCGTGCTGTCGTGATAGAACGCAGACATGGCACCAACCACGCCCACCATAACGGCCATCGGATGGGCGTCGCGGCGGAAACCACGGAAGAAATTGCCCATCTGCTCGTGCAGCATGGTGTGGTGCGTGATCGTTGACTCAAACTCTTCGAGCTGCTTGGCGGAGGGCAGTTCACCGTAGAGCAGCAAGTAGCAGACCTCGAGGTAATGCGATTTGCCCGCAAGGCTGTCGATGTCATACCCGCGGTGCAGCAACTCCCCCTTGTCACCGTCGATGAAGGTGATGGTGCTTTCGCACGCGGAGGTGGAGGTGAAGCCCGGATCATAGGTGAAGGCACCGGTCTGGGCATAGAGCTTGCGGATGTCGATCACGTCCGGCCCGATGCTTCCCGACAGAACGGGCAGGTCGATTTCCTTCCCATCAAAGAGGAGCGTCGCAGTTTTTGCGGGTCGGCTGGTATCTGGCATACGAAATCCTTTCAGTCGGCCGGGCCAGAGCGCGCAAATCGCACTCGGATACTAATTAGGTGCAACCTTAGGGGCGGCGTTGCCTCACCCCTTCACGGCAGCGTCGGTCAGCCGGGCGATGCTTTCTTCCCGGCCCAGAACGAGCATCATGTCAAAGACACTCGGTGTTGCGGAACGCCCTGCAAGTGCAGCGCGCATGGGCGCTGCCAGCTTGCCAAACTTTAGCTCTCGTGCAGCGCAGAAGCTGTTCAGCAAACCCTCAAGTTCGTCACGGGACCAGCTAGCATTTTGCAGGTGCGGCGTCAATTCAGACAGTATACCACGGGATACATCATCGAGCGCCTTGGCTGCTTTTTCATCGGCTGTGATGGGCCGGTTTGCCAACACAAAATGGGCTTTGTCGAGCAAATCAGGGAAGGTCCGCGCCCGATCCTTGAGGCAATACATCGCAGATTTGAGTCCGTCCTTCTGAGCGGTGGTCAATTCTGGCTGCGCCGCAGCATCAAGATAGCCTTCGATCTGAGCAACGATATCGGCATCTTCCATGAGTGCGATATGCTGGCCACACAGATGTTCCAATTTCTTGAAATCGAACCGGGCAGGCGATTTGTTGATTCCCGCCAGATCAAACCACGCACGGGCTTGTTCGTCGGTGAAAAACTCATCGTCGCCGTGGCTCCAACCCAGACGGGCAAGGTAGTTGCGCATGCCAGCAGCCGGATAGCCCATGGCCTGATATTCTTCCACGCCCGTGGCGCCATGGCGTTTCGACAGCTTTTTGCCATCTGCGCCATAAATCAGGGGCATATGCGCGTAAATCGGGGGCTGCCAGCCCATAGCGGCGTAGATCATCAACTGGCGCGGAGTGTTTGACAGGTGATCGTCACCCCGGATCACGTGGGTTACGCCCATATCGTGATCGTCCACCACAACGGCAAGCATATAGGTGGGCGATCCGTCCGAACGCAGGATCACCATGTCATCGAGCAGATCGTTGCGGAAAGTGACGGTGCCCTGCACCTCGTCTTCGACAATGGTTTCGCCGCTGGCAGGGGCTTTTACGCGCAGCACATAGTCCCCGTCAGGGTGGGTTGCGGGATCAGCATCGCGCCAGGGCGAACGAAACAGGGTCGAGCGTCCCTCGGCCCGCGCCGCTTCGCGGAACGCGGCAATCTCTTCCTGCGTGGAAAAGCACTTATAAGCTTGCCCTGCCTCGAGCATTGCACGGGCGACCTCTGCATGACGGTCCGCCCGGGCAAACTGGCTGATCGCGTCACCATCATGTTCCAGGCCCAGCCACGCCATGCCTTGCAGGATGGCGTCTGTTGCCTGCGGGGTGGAGCGGGCGCGGTCCGTATCCTCGATGCGCAGCAGGAAGGTGCCGCCATGGCGTCGGGCGAAGAGCCAGTTGAACAGGGCGGATCGTGCCGTACCGATATGCATGTAGCCCGTCGGAGAGGGGGCGATCCGGGTGACGATCGCAGTGCCGGAGGGCGCCGGGGAGGTGTCGGCGGAGGCCATGGGATTAACCTTTCGATAACTGCGTAAAGTTTAGCTTAAAGGCGTGTATGCAACCGGATCGGAGAGAACAAGACCGGCTCTGTTCCAATGGCTGGTTACGCCACTGCTCGAACAGCAGGGGCGGCTTTTGCTATGGGTGCCCATTTTCATGTCATTGGGCATCGTCGTCTATTTCGAACTGTCTTTCGAGCCGGAATTTGCGCAGATTTTGCCCTTATGCGCGGCGTTTGCTTGCGGCGTGTTGCTGCAAGGGGCTCTGCCCGAAGTCTGGCGACCGATTTGCGGGGCGTTTCTCTGCGTTGTTCTGGGGCTCTGCCTGAGTTGGGGGCGCACCCAAGCGGTGAGCGCCCCAATCCTTGATTTTCGCTACTACGGGGCGGTGGAAGGCCGGGTTGTGGCAATGGACCGCTCTGCCTCTGATAAGATCCGATTGACGCTGGACCGGGTCCGCCTGGAGCGCATGTCCCCCGAAGATACGCCAGAGCGCGTCCGGGTGTCCCTGCACGGTCAGCAGGATTGGCTGGCGGTTCAGCCCGGCCAACGCATCATGATGACGGCCCATTTGTCACCGCCGGGCGGAGCGTTGGAGCCGGGCGGCTTTGATTTTGCCCGCCACGCATTTTTTCTGCGTTTGGGCGCGCAGGGATATACGCGCACGCCCGTGCTTCTGGCCGCACCCGCGCAGAACTCGTGGCGCCTGATGCTGTTCGAATACCGCATGAAAATCAGCGCGCATCTGCAAGCGCGCATTCCTGGCGACGCGGGCGGATTTGCCGCCGCGATCCTGACGGGGGATCGCTCCGCTGTGTCCACCGAAGTGGTGGAGGTGTTGCGGGATGCAAACACCGCCCATCTGCTGGCCATATCGGGCCTGCATATGGGGCTTTTGACAGGCACCGTATTTACCGTGATCTGGACGCTGGTCGCTGCTATCCCCTGGCTGGCCTTGCGCGTGTCTGGGGCAAAGATTGCCGCATGTGTGGCACTGCTGGCGGGGGCCGTCTATCTGGCGCTTTCCGGAGGCGCGGTCAGCACTCAACGCGCCTATGTCATGGTCTGCGTCATGCTCGTGGCCATCCTTCTGGACAAGCGTGCGATCTCGCTCCGGGCAGTTGCCATAGCGGCCATTCTGGTGCTGGCTTGGCGGCCCGAAAGCCTGTTCTCACCGGGCTTTCAGATGTCATTTGCAGCGACCACCGCGCTTGTCGCTGTTTTCTCGCTTCTGCGGGGGTTGCCGGGGCGGCGTTTCTGGATGCACCCGGTGGTGGCCGTCATTTTATCTTCGGCGGTGGCGGGGGCGGCGACCGCCCCGTTTTCGGCGGCGCATTTCAACCAGGTATCCCAGCTTGGCCTGATCGCAAATACACTCAGCGTGCCGGTTATGGGGGTGCTGGTGATGCCCGCAGGGGTGGCCGCGATGGTGCTGGCGGCGCCTGGCCTTGAAGGGCTGGCTCTGGTGCCGATGCAATGGGGGCTTGAGTGGATTTTGTTCGTGTCCCAGCGCGTTGCCGAACAGGACATCTCAGTCCGCATGGTCGTGGAGCCGGGGCCCTGGGCCCTCGGTGTCGTGTCGCTTGGCGCATTGATCGTGATTGTGTGGCAGGGCCCGCTGCGATGGGCAGGGGGGCTTGTCTGTGTGTTTGGCGCTTTGCTTTGGCAGGCCCATGAGCGCCCGCCGATCCTGATAGCGCCCAGCGGCGGCCTTGTCGGAGCCATGACCGCGGAGGGGCGCGCTTTCTCAAAGCCGCGCGGTGATGGGTTTGCCGCGCGCATCTGGCTTGAAAACGACGGAGACGGATCGGATCAAGCAGAAGCTGCGGCACGGCAAGGGTTTTCGGGCCCAAAAGATGACCGATTGATCCGCGTCCAAGGGGTGTCGATCCGGGTGCTTTCGGGGCGCAATCAGGCAGAGCGGATCACAGCGGGCTGCAAAGCCGACATCGTCGTGGCCACGCGGCCGCCTGAGGCCATTCCAAAGGGCTGTGTTGTGTTGGGGCCCGACGCTTTGAAAACCACAGGGGCATTGGCGATTTGGCCGCTGGACGATGGCACTTGGGTGCAGAAAGCGTCCTATGATCCCGCGCGGGCGCGGCCTTGGGCTGTCAGGTAGATTGCGCCGCCCGGGCTGCAGGCGGCGCGCGCGATCAGATGTAGTTGCGGATCAGACCCACAAGTTTGCCCTGCACCTCGACCTCACTTTCCGGCACGAGCCGGGTTTCAAAGGCGGGATTGGCTGCTTCAAGCGCGATCATTCCACCTTTGCGCCGGAAGCGTTTCAGCGTTGCTTCATAGCCCTCCACAACGGCCACAACGATATCGCCGTTTTCGACGCTGGATGTTTCGCGGATCACAACCACATCGCCCTCATTGATCCCGGCATTGATCATCGAGTCGCCTTTGACCTCGAGCGCGTAGTGGTTGCCCCGGCCCACCATCGAACCGGGCACCGCCACCGTGTGGCTGACTTCGGAGATCGCGGCGATCGGCACACCGGCTGCGATCTTGCCCATCACAGGCAATTCCGTGGCCGCGATTGTCACAGGCGCTGTCTCGGGCGGGGTAGCGGTGGGGCGATCGCCTTCGATGACGCGCGGTACAAACCCCTGCGGCCCCTCAGCGGCCATCATGTTGTCAGGCAGTTTTATGATTTCCAATGCTCTGGCTTTGTGGGCAAGCCGGCGGATATAGCCCCGCTCTTCCAACGCTGTGATGAGCCTGTGGATGCCGGATTTGGATCGCAGATCCAGCGCGTCCTTCATCTCGTCAAAGGAGGGCGGCACGCCATCACGCTGCACGCGCGCATGGATGAACTGGAGAAGATCCATCTGTTTTTTCGTGAGCATTTTGCGTCTCCACACAAGTTTTGTTCACTTATGTTCTGCACGCGTTCTCATTTTGTGTCAAGCATTCAGCTTAAAGATGTATCGCTTGGACCATCTCACCTGCCTTTCTGGCAGGGTCCTTTATGGGGCGTATCAGCAGCGCATTTGCATCTGCCAGCACAGACATCAGGGAACTGTCCTGGCGTGGGTCAGCGAAGATCGCTCCGTTTTCGATGCGGGCGCGCATGTAGTGCAGGCGCGGGCCGTTCTGCGTGACGGGCGCGCCGAGGGGCAGCGTGATCTCTGGCAGCGGCGCGGCGGGAAGGCCTGTCATCACGCGCAGGGCGGGCCGCAGGAAAATATGGGCGCAAACCAACCCTGAAACGGGGTTCCCGGGCAGCCCAAAGAGGGGCGTATCTTTGAGTGTGCCGACAAGCAGTGGTTTGCCCGGCCGCATGGCGATTTTGTAAAATGACAAATCCATGCCAAGTGCTTCGGCAACGGGCCCAACAAGATCATGGTCGCCCACCGAAGCGCCCCCGGTTGTCACGATCATGTCGGCCCCTGCCGCCAGCCTGAAGCCCAGCTCAAGGCTGTCTCTCCGGTCGCGCGCGATGGGCAAAAGGCGGGTTTCGGCGCCTTCCGATTCCAAAATAGCCTTTATCGCTAGACTGTTAGAGGCGATAATCTGGTCCGGGCCGGGTGTCTCGCCCACATTTACCAACTCATCCCCCGTTGCCATGATCGCCACAACGGGCCGTCTGTGTACGGTGACCTCTGGCACATTCATGGCGGCAATCAGCCCGATATCATGGGCGGACAGGCGGCGACCGGCGGTAATGCGGTGCCCCTTTGCGAAATCGTTTCCGGCGGGGCGGACATAGCTGGCAGTATCGAGATCTGATCCCAGCGTGATCTGATCGCCCATGCGCGTGACGTCTTCCTGGATGATCACACGGTCTGCCCCCGGCGGTACGGGGGCGCCGGTGAAAATGCGCACCGCCGTGCCCGGCGTGACAGCGCCATCAAACCGGTCTCCGGCGCGGGATTCTCCGATGATTTTGAAACCTGCACCAGGCACGGCCTCAGCGCCGTCAACCGCATAGCCATCCATCGCAGAGGCGGGGAAGGGCGGTTGATCTCGCTGTGCGATCACATCGCGCGCCAGCACGCGCCCATGGGCATCTCCCAGAGCGACACGTTCCGTGGGCAGGGCGGAGACAAGGGCGAAGACGCGCGCCAGCGCCTCCGCAACGGTGATCACGGCTGGGCCTCGTAACGGCCTGATTTGCCGCCATCTTTCACCAGAACCTTGATGTCACCAATCTCCATCGCCCGGTCCACGGCCTTGAGCATGTCATAGACGGTTAGCGCGGCGGTCGAGGCCGCCGTCAGGGCTTCCATCTCCACACCTGTCTGGCCGTTCGTCTTGACCGTGGCTGTGATGCGGACGCCCGGCAGGGTATCATCCGGCACAAGATCGACTGCAACTTTCGTGATCGGCAGCGGATGGCACAGGGGGATCAGATCAGCCGTGCGTTTTGCCCCCATGATCCCGGCAAGCCGCGCCACGCCCAGAACATCGCCCTTCTTGGCCGTGCCTTCGGTGATATGCGCCAGTGTTTCGGGCAGCATCTTTACCTGCGCACTGGCTGTCGCGATCCGGTCGGTGAAGTCCTTTTCGGACACATCAACCATATGGGCCCGGCCTTCGCCGTCAAAATGGGTCAGAGACATGGCTCAGAGCCCCCCGCCATTGCGGGCGCCACCGGCGAGGATTGCCCTTGTGGCGGCCGTCACGTCGTCCTGCCGCATGAGGCTTTCCCCAATCAGGAAGCAGCGCGCCCCGTGCTGAGAGATATCTTCGAGATCGCTTGGCGTGAACAAGCCCGATTCTGACACCAGCAGGCGATCCTCGGGGGCGCGTCGCGCCAGTGTGCGCGTTGTATCCAGCGTGGTCTCGAAGGTGTTCAGATCCCGGTTGTTGATCCCCAGCAGCGGCGATTTCAGGAGGCAGGCGCGCTCAAGTTCTTCGGCATTGTGCACTTCGATGAGCACATCCATGCCCCATTCAAAGGCCGCCTCTTCCAACTCCTTGGCCTGGGTATCGGACACGGATGCCATGATGATCAGGATGCAATCGGCGTGCAGCGCACGGGCCTCTGCCACCTGATAGGTGTCATACATGAAATCCTTGCGCAGGGCAGGCAGTTCCACGGCGGCGCGGGCCTCTGTCAGATAGGCGTTATCGCCTTGAAAGGACGGCCCATCGGTGAGGATGGACAGGCAGGTTGCCCCACCGGCCTCATAGGCTTTGGCCAGCGCTGGCGGATCGAAATCCGCCCGGATAAGGCCCTTGGAGGGGCTGGCCTTTTTGATTTCGGCAATCAGCCCGTAGCCGGTGCGCGCGGCTTCTTTCAGACGGGTCGCAAAGCCGCGTGGGGCAGGCGCGCTTCGGGCGGCCTCTTCCACCTCAGCAAGGGAGCGGTGCGCCTTTGCGGCCTCTACCTCTTCCAGCTTGTAGGCCTTGATCTTGTCCAGGATGGTCGGTGTCATGTCTCACGATCCCTTCGCAACGGGGTTGGCCCAGTTTATGGGCCTTTGGCCGCGGGTTTCCAACCATCTATTCACCTTTGAGAACGGCTTTGAGCCAAAGAAGCCGCGTCGCGCCGATAGCGGAGAGGGATGCGCCGTTTCCAGACGCAGGTGATGGGGCGCGAGCGGGCCTGCCAGCTTTGCGGCTGACTGCCCCCAAAGCACAAAGGCGCGGGGCTGGTCTGCCAGCCGGTCAAGCACCTCCCTCAAGAGAGTCTGCCAGCCGATCTTAAGATGGCCGCCCGCATCGCCGCTGGGCACCGTCAGGGCTGCGTTCAGAAGCAATACCCCCTGATCGGCCCATCCGCGCAAGTCGCCCGTTGCCGGGCAGGCGCCAATATCAGCTTCCATTTCTTTGAAAATATTTGCCAAAGAGCGCGGCAGGCGGGTTTTGGGCGTTACCGAAAAGGCAAAGCCATGGGCGTGGCCGGGGGTGGGGTAGGGATCCTGCCCCAGGATAACGACGCGCACATCGTCAGGCTGGCAGCGCTCGAGGGCCGCAAAAACCTGCTCCGCCGGGGGCAGAATATCGCGCGGCTCCGCCGCAAGCGTGGCGCGCAGGTCAGACCAGGGTGCGCCGAAGAACGGCAACTCAGCCCAGGCGCCAATGCGGTCAATGCGGGGCTCGAAGGACGGGAGGGGCATGTTCAGGCAAACCTTTCCGATTGGCCCGGTCAGGCGCCCTGCGTGATGCGCGCCAGCCCTTCTACCTTTGCGCGTGCGGCGCCGCTGTCGATGCTGTCACGGGCGATCTCAACACCCGCCTTGAGATCGGACGCCTTGTCTGCCACCACCAGCGCAGCTGCAGCGTTCAAAAGCACGGCATCGCGGTAAGCGCTCTGCTCACCTTGGAGCAAGGCCTTGAACGCATTTGCATTTTCTTCTGGGGTGCCGCCGAGAATATCCTTGAAAGGATGGACAGGCAGGCCCGCATCTTCCGGGTGCACTTCATGGCCGGTGATCTGGCCGTCTTTCAACGCGGCCACGGAGCTGGGCCCTGCGATCGACAGCTCATCGGTGCCGTCCGAGCCGTGCACGATCCAGACGGCTTCTGCGCCAAGCTCCTGCAGGGTTTCGGCCATCGGGTAAATCAGATCGATCGCGAAGGCGCCCGTGAGCTGGCGCTTGACCCCGGCCGGATTCGTCAACGGCCCGAGAATGTTGAAGATCGTTTTGCAGCCCAGTTCCTGACGGGTGGGCATGACATGTTTGATTGCGGGGTGGTGCATCGGGGCCATCATGAAGCCGATCCCCACCTCTGACAGGGCTTTCTCCACCACATCCGCGCCAACCATCACATCCACGCCCATCTGGCCGAGTGCGTCTGCTGCGCCAGATTTCGAGCTGAGGTTTCGGTTGCCGTGCTTGGCCACGGGCACGCCAGCCCCTGCAACCACGAAAGCAGTTGCGGTTGAGATATTCAGGGTGCCCATCCCGTCTCCGCCGGTGCCCACGATATCCATCGCATCCGCAGGGGCGCTGACAGGTACGCATTTGGCGCGCATGACGGCCGCCGCAGCGGCGTATTCGGCCACTGATTCCCCGCGTGCGCGCATCGCCATCAAAAGTCCGCCAATCTGCGCGTCCGTCGCCTCGCCCTCAAAGAGGATCTCAAAGGCGCGCTTGGCCTGCGCCTTGGACAAAGGCCCCTCGGAGGCGGAGTAAATCAGGGGTTTCATTGCATCGCTCATGCTGGCTCTCCCAAGAGATTGGCCGTTTCAAGGAAGGTCCGCAGCATGGCGTGACCATGCTCGGAGCGGATCGACTCGGGGTGGAATTGTACGCCTTCAATGGGCAGTTCCTTGTGCCGCAGGCCCATGATCGTGCCATCGTCCAGCCATGCGGTGATCTCGAGGCAGTCGGGCAGGTCTTCGCGGGCCACGATCAAAGAGTGATAGCGGGTCGCCTGCAGAGGGGAGGGCAGCCCAGCAAAGCAGCCCTTGCCCGCGTGGTGCATCGTGCCCAGCTTGCCATGCACGATTTCGTGGCAGCGCGTGACTGTCCCGCCAAAAGCTGCCCCGATGGATTGGTGTCCAAGGCACACGCCAAACAGGGGGATACGCGCCTCTGCAGCGGCAGCGATCAGAGGCATACAGATGCCCGCTTGGGGAGGGTCACAAGGGCCGGGAGACAGCAGGATTGCACTTGGATTAAGGCCCATGGCTTCTTGTACGGTGAGCGCATCATTGCGCACCACATGAGCCTCTGTGCCAAGCTCGCCCAAGTAATGGACAAGGTTGTAAGTGAAACTGTCATAGTTATCGATCAGCAGAAGCACGCGCAGGCCTTTCCATCAGGGGGTGAACCCGCTGGCGGGTCGCGGTATAGATGGGCCGAGCGGTACGAGATGGTCAACCCTTGCCCTGCGGTTCACAGGGGGGAAAGGCATCATGGCATCACATTGGTCCCGCGCAGAGTTGTGAAAGGGCGCCGTCACGCGCCCTGAGGAGAAAGTGAATGGCACGAAGCTTCCTTGTGGGGGCCCTTTGGGGAACGGCGACAGCCGGTGTTATGCTCGTTAACCTTTCGCTGATCGTGCCTTTGCCCAGCGAGTTGATTGCCCCTGAGGACGAAGACTGGCTTGCCGCGCCGACGCTTATGCCTGAAACGGCTGCGACGGGGCCGGATGCGGCTGCTGCGCCTTTGTCGGACGTGCCCGAAGCTGATCCGCAGTCGACCGCCGTTCCAGCACAAGAGGACGGGCAAGCCCAACCTGCCACAGGGCCGTCGCCGGACAACAGCACTGCGGCGCCAGCCGAGGGCAGCGCGCCGCCTGCCAACGCCAGCACCGAGGCGCCCCCGCCCGAGGATGTTTCGCTCCCAGACATAGACAGTGCCGCCCCATCCGCAGTGTCCGATGCGCCGCGCGCACCCGCGCAGGAGGCTGCGTCTGCACAGCCCGCTGCCCCTGTGGCCCAGACGCCTTCAACCGAGGGGGCCGCCTTGGCGGAACGTGACGGCCCAGCGGCCACGCCCGCAGCGCCCTCTGCCAATCTGCCCGCCGTAACAGAACAGGCCGCGCCTGCGCCAGTGGTGACAGACGCGCCCAGCCCATCGCCATCGCAACCGAATGCAGTTGTCGCACAGCCCGACACATCCGCGCCCCAAGCGGACACACAGACGGCAACCGAAACCGTACCTTCTGAAGATGTCACCAGCGGCCCGTATTCCGATCTGATCCCGCTGGAGCGGGACCCGGATACCCCACCCCCCCGCATTGCACCGCCGACCTTGGCGCCTGAGGCCGCCGCCGCGGACAGTGCAGCACCTCCATCAGTCAAAGAAGCGGCCCAGTCGCCGCAACCGGCTGACCCACAGCCTGCGCCGCCCCTCGCGGCAGCAGCCGAAACAGACGCATCGGCAAACACACCGGGCGAAGGCGCAGTCCCGGAAACGCCTGCTGCTATGGCTGTTCCTGCCCCCACGGATGACAGCCCGGCCGATCGTGCTGAAACCACGCCGTCCGATCGCCTGCCGCGCATCGCTGCTCTGCCAGATCGCGGCGCGGAAGAGGGCCCAACGCTTGGCAAACCCGTGATCCCTCTGGCCGAGCGTCTGGGCACGGTTGGTACCTTTACCGATCGCCCCGCTGCTGCAGAACCGCCCGCGCCTCCGCCGCCCGCATGGATCCGCAATGGGGCCGTGGCTGAAGGGCAAGCGCCACAGGGGCCGCTGCTGGGGATGGTGCTGATCGATCCGGGCCTGCCCGAGGATTTGCGGGCCGGGCTTTTGGAAGATCCGCTTCCCATTACGATCGCCCTTGATAGCACCCGCGAAGATGCGCCGGAAACGCTGCGCCAGTACCGAGCCGCCGGTTACGAAGTGCTTGTGATCCCCGGCCCGGCGGGCGATGCGGCCACCCTCGCGGCCCTGCCAGACGCGGTTGGCCTCCTGTCCGCTACGGATGCGCCGGTGCCCTCCGCCGGCGTGTTGTCTGCAGACGGGCACGGGGTTTTGCTGTGGCCCGGGGGATTGGATGGCGCGTTGCGCGGGGTGGCCCGCGCGGGGCTGCCCGCCTTGCGCGCCTATCGGTTGCTTGACGGGCAGGCCGAGCGGGCCCCCGTGATCGGGCGCTATCTGGGACGGGCCGCGTTCGAGGCCCAGCAGACCCTTTCCGAAACGGTGATCGGCCACCTCTATCCCGAAACTCTGCAAGCCGTGCGCGGTTTCGTGGCGGCTGCACCGGACAGAGGCATTGCCGTGGTGCCGGTCACCGTTGTGATGGCCCGCCAGATCGACGACGCGTCAGATTTCTGAGGCCTTGGTGCCTATGTCAGGGCCCGGCGCGCGGTGCCGCGCGGCGCGATGGCCGTCGGGCGGTTTGGGCGCGTGCCGTGCAGGTTAGGCGTTGCGGCTCCGATCAAACTGGCCGGCATCTTCTGCTGCAGTGCGGATCGCCTTGGCCTTGTTGACGGTTTCCTCAAACTCGGCCTCGGGATCGCTGTCATAGACAACGCCACCCCCGGCCTGAATATACAGCTTTTCATCCTTCACAACGGCCGTGCGCAGGGCGATGCACATATCCATATCGCCATCGGCGCTGAAATAGCCAACACCGCCGCCATAGACGCCCCGCTTTTCGGGCTCCAACTCATCGATGATCTGCATGGCGCGCACCTTGGGCGCGCCCGATACGGTGCCCGCAGGAAGGCCTGCCAAAAGCGCTGTGATGGCGTCATGCCCATCTGAAATCTCGCCCACCACGTTTGAGACGATATGCATGACATGGGAGTAGCGCTCGATCACGAATTCCTCGGTTGGGCGGACGGTGCCGATCTTTGACACGCGCCCGACATCGTTGCGGCCAAGATCCAGCAGCATCAGATGTTCGGCCAACTCCTTTTGATCGGACAGCAGATCCTCTTCCAGGGCGCGGTCCTCTGCCGGTGTGCTGCCCCGTTTGCGTGTGCCTGCGATCGGGCGCACGGTCACCTCACCCTCGCGCAGACGCACGAGGATTTCGGGGCTGGCCCCTACGATCTGGAACCCGCCGAAGTTGAAATAGAACATGAAGGGCGAGGGATTCGTGCGCCGCAGGGAGCGGTAGAGCGCGAAGGGGGGCAGGGGAAAGCTGTGTGTCCAGCGCTGGGAGGGCACGACCTGAAAGATATCGCCCGCCTTGATGTACTCTTTCGCCTTTTCCACGGCCGCAAGGTAGTCCGGCTTGGCGAAGTTCGAAACGCCCGGACCCATGCCGCCAGAGAAATCAGACAGCTCCCGGCTGTCTCCGGTTACGCCCCGCTCGAGATCGCGCACAGCATCCATGACGCGTTCGGCCGCTTGCGCATAGGCGGCACGGGCGGAAAGACCGTCGGCCACGAACGCGGGCGACACCACGATCACTTCGCCCTTTACCCCGTCCAGAACGGCCACCACAGAGGGGCGCATCAGTTGCGCGTCGGGCAGGCCCAGGGGATCGGGGTTGATATTGGGCAGATGCTCGACAAGGCGGATCATGTCATAGCCCAGATACCCGAACAGGCCCGCCGCGATCGGCGGCAGCCCGTCCGGCAGATCGATCCGACATTCGGCCAGCAGGGTGCGCAGGCTGTCGAGAGGGGCTTCAGAGGCCTCTGTCCAGGCATCGGAATCAAAACGTGCTTGCCGGTTGATCCGCGCTTTCTGCCCGTGGCATTGCCAGACAAGATCAGGCTTCATGCCCACAACAGAGTAGCGACCGCGCACTTCACCACCGGTCACCGATTCCAGCATGAAGCTGTCTTTTCGGGCCGCGGCCAGCTTGAGCATCAGCGATACCGGCGTGTCGAGGTCGGCGGCGAGGCGGACATGCACCACCTGATTTTCGCCGCGTTCATATCCCTCGGCGAACGCGTCAAATCCGGGCAGCAAGTTTGCCATGTCAGGGCAGCTCCGCGTTGATCGCGTTCAAGACGCCCTGATTGTAGGAAATGCCGGCATCCAGCGTGATCGCGCGGGCATAAAGCGCACCCAGATCATTTGCCACGCTCTGGTTGACCTGCGCGGCCAGAGCCTGTTGCAGCTGCGCGACATTGTCGGCCTCCATATCGGCTGCGTTGACGGCATCGAGCACCACCAAGAATACCGAGCCTAACCCGTCCACGATTTCCTGTGCGCCCGGTTCCATTTCGAACAGGCGTTCTGTGAGAATCGGCGCGGCGCCTGGAACAAAGCCGTCACGGCCCAGACCGGGATAGCTTTCCACGGATTTGCCGGTGGCTTCGAGCGTGCCGCCCACTTCCAACTGGGCCAGAGCCGAACGGGCAAGCTCTTGCAATTCGCGCGCATCCTCAGCATCGGTCCAGCGCGCCTCAACGGTGTCCATGACATCCTCATAGGGCTGCAGCGTGGGCTCCAGTTCGGCGTCATAGCGCAGGGCGAAAAGGCCGCCATCTTCCAGCTGCAGTGTCTCGGGGAAGCTGTCCAGCGTGACGGTGGCAGCGGCCTGACGGAAGCTGTCATAGCCTGCAATGCCCTCGGTGATGTCGGGCCACCATTCGATCTGGCCAAGTTCCATCTGCGTGTCGCGGGCCACTTCTTCGAGCGTGGCGCCAGAGGCAAGAATGTCTTCGATCTCGGTGTATTGGCCATCGATCTGGCGGCGGGCGCGCTCAAGGGCCAGTTCCGTCCGCAAGGCCGGGCGGGCGGCCTCGAAATCGATGTTGATCGGGTCGAGGATCGCGTTCACCCGGAACAGCGCCGGACCAAGGGTGCTTTCCGCCGGGCCCGCAACTCCGTTATCCGTCAGAGCGAATACCACGTCGCCCGCGGCACCGAGGCTGTCCTTGGTCACTTCGCCAAGATCGATATCAGACAGCTCCAGACCGCGTTCACCGACCAGCGTTTCAAAGGTTGCCTCACCGGAGGTCAGCCGCGCCATGGCGGCTTCAGCGGCATCCATGTCCTCAAAGACAAGACGCTCAACCATGCGGCGCTCAGGCTGCTGGAACTCGGCGCTGCGCTGCTCATAGAGCGCTTTCAGGTCTTCGTCAGACACAACCACGTCATCCAGCAGCATATCGGGGGTCAGCCAGACATAGGACAGGCCGCGCCGTGCAGGCAGGGTGAAGAGGTCAGGGTTTTCATCATAGAAGGCACGCAGCTCGGCTTCGCTGGGCGCGGGCCGGTCGGGTGACAGGTCATTGCGGGTAAAGCGCACCAGCCGTGCATCCCGGGTTTCCCCGAAATAGGAGATCAGCGCATCCACATAGGCGTCGGGCACCGTGAGCCCGCTGGTGACCGAGGCCAGCAGGATATTGCGGGCGGTTTCGATCCGAATGCTGTCCTCGAACTCGGGGATCGACATGCCCACGTTGCGCAGCGCCGCTTGATAGGCCGCGCGGTCAAAGCTGCCATCGATGCCGCGGAAACCCGGCACGGCCTCTACGCGCTCTGCCACCACTTCGTCGCCGACCGAGATGCCCAGGGTCATGGTTTCGTTCTCAAGCGCTGCATCGCGGATCAACTGGCTGCGCACCTGATCCAGCACCTGCTGGCCTTCCGGAGAAGAGGATGAGATCTGCAGGCCCTGCGCTTGCAGGTTGCGGAATGTATCATTGGCCGCCCGGAAATAACGGTTGGCATCGATTTCCCGATCGCCCACCTTTGCCACGGCCGATCCGCCGGCCCCGAAGGACGTGGCCCCGAAACCGGCCAAGCCGATGATCAAAAGCCCCAGCAGAAGCCAGACGAACATGTTGCTCAGCGACATGCCTTTGCTTTTTGCCATACCCGTGTCTCCTGTCTTGGCGCGGCCTACGTTCACGCCGTGTTAGGGCATGGCGGAAGGGCTCGCAAGCGCTGCTGCGCCCTTGGAGCCCCCGAGTGTGCCCACGAGGTGATCAAAGCCGCGTCAGAGCGGCATCTGCAGCCGCTCAAACAGCGCAGCAATCCCGTCTGAATCGATATTGGCGAAGGCGATGCGCATCTGCTGCGCGCCCGCGGCGCGGTGGCTTTGGGGCATGAACATGGTGCCCGGCAGGGCCAGCACCCCGGCACTGCGCACCAGATGGGGCGCCAGCGCATCGGAGGACATGTCATAGGGATGTGCAACATAGGCGAAATACGCCCCGGCCCCCAAGAGCTGCCAGCCCCGGTCGGCCAGAGCAGGGAAGCCTGCATTGATTGCGGCGCGTCGGGTTAGAATTTCCTGCCGTTCCCCAGCCAGCCATGTGTCGAGGTTTTGCATGCCCCACAGGGCGGCCCGCTGGGCAAGCTGGTTTGGACAGATCGCCACCGTATCGAGAAACTTTTCGACCTCGGCCAGAAGCCGCGGACTGGCCATCGCTGCGCCCACCCGGTGGCCAGTTAGGCGGTAGGCCTTGGAAAAGGAATAGAGCCCGACCACCGTGTCATCCCAATCGTCCTCCGAGAAAAGATCATGCAGGGCCTCTCCGGGCGGGGCTGCGTGAAAATCGCGATAGGTTTCGTCAACGATCAGGGCCAGCCCGTGTGCGCGGGCGAGGTCCCGGAACGCGGTGAGCGTTTCTGCCGGGTATTCGGCGCCCGTCGGGTTGTTTGGCGTGACAAGGATTATGGCCTTGGTGCGCTCGCTCAGCAGCGAGGCCGCATGCTCTGCATCGGGGATCATCCCGGGGCCACAGGGCAGGGGGATCATCTCGACCCCGGCCATGTCGAGCCACATGGCGTGGTTGAAATAGTAAGGGATGGGCACCAGCACCGCATCACCGGGGCCCGCGATGGCAGACATGATGGCAGTGAAGGCCTGATTGCAGCCAGAGGTGATCGCAACCTGCTCTGGCGCAACCGTTCCGCCGTAGTGGCTGCTCCAGCGGGCGGCCAATGCGCTGCGCAGGTCTGGCAGGCCTAGGACAGGGCCATAGAGATGGCTGCCGGGATCGTCTTCGATCATGCGCGCCATGGCTGCGCGTAGGTCCGCATGGGGCAGGTCTACGGGGGCAGCCTGTGAAACATTGATCAAGGGCCGATCGTCGGGAAAGGCGATCCCATCGAGCCAACGCCGCGCTTCCATAACGGGGGGCGCAAACGCATGGGCCATGTTCGGATTGATCGGCAAGGTCACAGGCTGGGCTCCTTCCGGTTGTGGCGCGCGCTGCACTGTGTCTGAAGGCAGAGCGGATGGAAAGGGGCAGACGGGCCTGTTTAGGGGAAAGGACAGGGGTCTGATAGCTGGGACTCTGCGCTTCGTTTCCTAGCCGACGATGTGATTGGAACTTGGAGATTGCGCCTGTGCCTTCGCAGTTTTGTCAAACAGGCGGGCCACCCATCTGGTGCCGGGGGCTGTGATCCGGGTCGCCCCCAGGTGCACACAATCTGCTCCAGCCCCCAGTTTGAAACGGGCCAGACCCGGTGTGTTCACCGTGTCCAGCGCGCCCAGATCAAGGTTGGTGCAGCCCTTAGCGGCCAGGCTGAGCGCAGCCTGAAACAGCAAGACCCGATGGGCATCCGCAGCACGCCCGGCATCCCCAGCCCAGCCGGTGTGGTAGCTGGCCCCATTGCCATGTTGCAGAAACAACATGCCGGCCGCCGGGGCACCGTCTTGCCAGGCTTCGGCCAGCAAGCAGGACCGGGCCCCGCCTGCCTTGCGCCAAGCCAGAGCAAAGGCGGGCGGCAAGCGACGGTAGCGACGCGCGCGCGCCTGCGCGGCCTCTGCTGTAAGCAGCCAGTGATCAGGATCGAGCGGCAAGGGCCCCATGCGGATATCGAGGCCTCTGCGCTCTGCTTGAACGAGACGATTACGCCATTTGCCATGAAGGGCGTTGCGCATTCCTTGGGGGTCCGGGGTGAGTGGCAGATGCGCAACCACTCCGCCCGTAAATAGCGCAAGCCGCCCGGTGCCCTGAAGAGGATCGCGCGTGTCTGATGACATCAGGGGATCGGGGGTCGCTATGACAACGCGGTATGATCTCTCCAGCTGGGTGACCAGGCGCTGAAGGGCGGCACTGCGTGCGGGAATGCTCAGATCAGGATGCCAGACAGGCCCACGGGCCAGCATGGCCGTCGAGCCGAGCCCGGGCCAGCGGCGCTCAAGCACCAAAGCGCTGGCCAGAGCACTCCGAGCGGTTGCCTTTGCAGACAGAGCAAACATGCGGGCCTGTCCTCCCAGAGCCGTACAAGCCTGCCCATACGTGGGGTGCTGCTGCATGGGGATTTCTTCTGTTTTCAGGCTTTCCGGAAGGTCGCCATGCCCACATTCTATCCAATCATAGCTTCGCATATTGGTGTTAAGGCATTAGGAACCTAATTCAGCGTTAACTAAGAGTGATGAAAAAATTGAGATCGGAATCGGAGCGCGCAGTGATGGGAATATATGCGCCTGCACCAAAACCGACGCGGGCTGGCGCGTTTTGGCTGGCCGCGCTTGTGGCATGTGCCGCAGCACCTCTATGTCTGTGTTTGGAACTGAGTTGGCGCATGTGGAACGGCGGGTAATCTATGTCAGGCAGCAAAATGGCCGCGAATACGACGGGCAAGCCGCCGAACTCCGACCCGGGCTCTGCTTGGGGTAATGATCCCGTTTTGGCATTGCTGTCGTACTTGCGCGACGGGCCCCACCGCTCGGATGTGCCCCAAACCGCCTGTCGCCTTCTGGCCCAGCTGTGCGGCCCCGCCTGTGGGGTGGGCGTCTTTCTTGGCGATGTGCCACAGGGGCTTGGCCCCGTGTATGCGACAAGAGGCATTCCGAATGCAGAAGGCCTTGCGCGGCATTTGGAGCTGGAGTGCCAACGGAATGCGCGCAGGGGCGCGCGCTATGCGCCGGTTGATATGTCCGACGCCTTGCAACTGCCCATGACCGATCCCAATGGACGGCTGCAGGGGATGCTTGTGGTGACCAATGCCAGTCATCTGGCGGAAGGGTCGCATGCATGCATAGCTGGCATGTCAGATGCACTGTCGCTTTCGCTTGCGGAGATCGCGTCGCGTTGGGCCCGCAAGATCATCGAGAACAATATGTGCGAGATGATCCTCTTCGATCCTGCAACGCTCAGGATCGAACGGGTGCAGTCGCGTGCCTTTGGGAGCGTGCAATTGTCTCCGGCCGAACTGACTGGCGCGCCGCTTTCGAAGCTGCTGCCAAACCATACAGATGCGCAATTGGAAGAGATGGCTGCCTATGTCTTGTCCGAAGAAGGCGCCCGCCTCATTACGGATGTAACGTTGCGCGGCGCGCATGGGCAACATTTTCCGGCGCAAATGGTTTTGCATGTAATGCCGGGTCTCCCCCGCATGGGTTTGCTGCAAGTGCTGGATGTCTCTGAGTTGCATGCTAAGCAGCAGCAGCTGCTGGCGGCTGTTGAGGTTTTGCCCGACGGATTTGTTCTCTTCGATCGCGACGATCGGCTGGTGTTGTGCAACTCGCGCTACAAGGCGCTCTATCCCGAAAGTGCGCCCGCGATACAGCCGGGAAACCGTTTCGAGGACATGCTGCGATACGGGCTGGAACGTCATCAATACGCCGAAGCGATTGGACGAGAAGAAGAGTGGCTGCAGGAAAGACTGCGCCAACACTACCAACCGCAGGTCGCCCTTGAACAGGATCTGGGCCACGGGCGCTGGCTGCGCGTTCTGGAGCGCGAGACCCCGGAGGGCGGGCGGGTTGGCTTCCGCGTTGATATTTCATCATTCAAGCGCACACAGGCGGATCTGGCAGAAGCACAGCAACGCGCTGAAAAGGCCAACGCCGCAAAATCTGCCTTCCTCGCAATGATCAGCCATGAAATCCGAACGCCCCTCAATGGCGTGATCGGCATGGCCGAACTGCTGTCGCAAAGCGATATGGACGAGGTCCAGAGCAGTTGGCTCAATGTGATTTTGGACAGCTCTGAGACATTGCTTGCACTGATCAACGATTTGCTCGACGTGTCGAAGATAGAAGCGGGCCGGATGGAGTTGGAGCAATTGCCCATCTCCCCTGTTCGTTTGGCTCAGGGCGTGCTCGTCATGTATGAGGCCAAAGCAAAGCAGAAGGGCGTAAAGCTCTCCTTTGAAACCGAAGGGGCAGCAGGGAAACTCAGGCGTGGGGATCCGCATCGGCTCAAGCAGATCCTCAACAATCTGCTCTCCAATGCACTCAAGTTCACGGATGAGGGGAGCATCAGCGTCCGTTTGAAGGTAACAGCGCAGGATGCCTTGTTTCTTACGGTGATTGATACCGGGATCGGGATGACGCCTGAACAGGTCAGTCGGGTGTTTGAGGATTTCGAGCAGGCTGATAGTACGACCACGCGCAAATATGGTGGCACTGGGTTGGGCATGGGAATCACACGGCGTTTGGTTGAGGCAATGGATGGCCACCTGGAATTGAGCAGCGAAGAAGGTGTTGGGACCCGCTTGGACATCGAATTGCCCCTGCCGCTTGTGGCGGAGCGAAAACGACAGCAACCGTCCTCAAATGCAGCGAAACCCGGGGCAAAGGCATCGGAACGCGCTCCTGAAAGTCCCGCCATTCCGGACTTTTCCGCATTTCGAATCCTTGTCGTCGACGACAACGCCACCAATCGCACGGTGCTCAAGTCCTTGTTGCGGCGCTCAAACGCGCAAATCGTCTTGGCAGACAGCGGTGCGCGCGCCATCGAGATCGTCGCGGCGGAACCGCCTGATGTCATCTTAATGGACATTTCCATGCCCGAGATGGACGGCACGGAGACCTTGCGCAAGATTCGCCTCTGGGAGGAGCAGGCTGGGATCGAAAGAGGTGTTCCGACGCTTGCTGTCACCGCACATGCCCTGCCCGAAGACATTGAAGGCTTCAAACGCGCAGGATTTTATTCCCACATCGCCAAACCAGTCAAAAGCGCGCTGTTGCATGACATATTGAGCGAGGCGCTGGGCTTGAAAGCCCCCTAGACCTGCCCGGCTGCGGGCCCTCGAGTGGACAGCATTTGGACGTTCATTCCAACAGGTCGCAACCCAATATGTAGTGTTTCACTGAATGGATTTCGCAATGGCCTCAGGCCATTGAGAGGCGGTTCTCGCAGGTTACTTCCACACTTTCTCGGGGATTTCTGGACGTGTGCCGACACGCAAATTGCAATCCGCTTGCCACTACATGTTGTGTCGTCTGTGTTGTCATCCCCTGCATCTATGCTGGATGGCCCGGTGCCTAAGAATCGCGCAGAGCCGTCGGACAGGGCGCGCTCAATGTGCAGGTCAACAGAAAAGATCGATCAATTTGGGTAAAAATGCCGTTGACCAGATATGGTGTTATACGCCAGTTTGTATGGGCCGGTCACAAAAGCACCAAATGTGGTGGCGGCGCGCTGGGGTAGGTGAGAGCGCGCAGCCGTAAAGCGAGAAGCACATCTGAGTGAACCGCACCGGCGCAAAGGAAAGAAACGCATTTAAACCGATCGCGCAGGTCCGCGAACGGCCACCCCTTTCGAGGGGTCGGTGAAGTGCGTCTGAAAGGTAACGTTGGGGCTGAAAGGCTTCGGGGCAGAAAAAACAGATCGCGTCCGTAGGGAAGTGGGCGCAACGGGGATTAAAAAATGAAAATAGAACGCAAGTTTACACGCGCGAACGAAGATGCATACGCCAGCCTGGCGTTCACCAAAGCCACGTCGGAAATCCGCAACCCTGACGGAACTGTCGTGTTCAAGCTCGAAGGGATCGATGTTCCCGCAGAGTGGAGCCAAGTGGCCTCTGACGTGATTGCGCAGAAATATTTCCGCAAAGCTGGCGTCGCTGCAAAGCTCAAGAAAGTGCGTGAGAAGGGCGTTCCTGAATTCTTGTGGCGCTCCGTTCCCGATGAGAAGGCGCTGAACGACCTGCCCGAAGACGAGCGGTATTCGGGCGAGACATCTGCGCGTCAGGTATTTGACCGTTTGGCGGGTGCTTGGGCGTATTGGGGCTGGAAAGGCGGCTATTTCAGCACAGAAAACGATGCGCGCGCCTATTTCGACGAAATGCGCTACATGCTGGCCAGCCAGCGCGCCGCTCCGAACAGCCCGCAGTGGTTTAACACCGGCCTGCATTGGGCCTATGGGATCGATGGCCCCAGCCAAGGCCACCATTATGTCGATTTCAAAACAGGCAAGCTGACAAAGTCGAGCTCAGCCTACGAACATCCGCAGCCCCATGCCTGCTTCATCCAGTCCGTGGCCGACGATCTGGTCAATGAGGGCGGCATCATGGACCTGTGGGTGCGCGAAGCACGCCTGTTCAAGTACGGCTCCGGCACAGGCACAAACTTCTCGTCCCTGCGTGCAGAAGGTGAAGCCCTGTCTGGCGGCGGCAAATCCTCTGGCCTCATGGGCTTCCTGAAGATCGGGGATCGGGCGGCAGGCGCGATCAAATCGGGCGGCACAACGCGCCGCGCGGCCAAGATGGTGATCTGTGACGCGGACCACCCCGACATCGAAGAGTTCGTGAACTGGAAGGTGAAGGAAGAGCAGAAGGTCGCGTCGATCGTGGCGGGCTCCAAGATGCATGAGGCAAAGCTGAATGCGATCTTTGATGCGATCGGTACATGGGATGGAACGCTCGAAGATGCGGTTGACCCGAAATCCAACGCGCAGCTGAAAACAGCGATCCGGGATGCAAAGAAAGTCGCCATCCCAGAGACGTACGTGAACCGGGTGCTGCAGTATGCACGCCAAGGCTACACCAGCATCGAGTTCCCCACCTATGACACCGATTGGGACAGCGAAGCCTATGCGTCCGTGTCGGGGCAGAACTCCAACAACTCGATCCGCGTGACCAATGCCTTCCTTGAGGCCGTTCGTAACGACGAGGATTGGGCGCTGATCAACCGCCGGGACGGCAAGACCGCCCGGACGATCAAGGCGCGTGACCTGTGGGAGCAGGTTGGCCACGCTGCCTGGGCCTGCGCGGATCCGGGCATCCAGTTCCACACCACGGTCAACGAGTGGCACACCTGCCCAGAAGACGGTGAAATCCGCGGCTCGAACCCGTGTTCGGAATACATGTTCCTCGATGATACGGCGTGCAACCTGGCCTCGATGAACCTGCTGGCCTTCTACAAGGACGGACGGTTCTCGGTTGAGGACTACATCCACGCCACGCGGCTTTGGACGCTGACCCTCGAGGTGTCGGTGACCATGGCGCAGTTCCCCTCCAAGGAAATCGCCCAGCTCAGCTACGATTTCCGGACGCTCGGACTTGGCTATGCCAATATCGGCGGCCTGCTGATGAACATGGGCTACAGCTATGACAGTGACGAAGGCCGCGCTCTGTG
This sequence comes from Oceanicola sp., assembly GCA_022447275.1. Classification (GTDB taxonomy): domain Bacteria; phylum Pseudomonadota; class Alphaproteobacteria; order Rhodobacterales; family Rhodobacteraceae; genus JAKVBK01. The sequence goes on from JAKVBK010000005.1 coordinate 73,547, forward strand.
CGGCGCGCTGACCGCTGTCATGACGGGCGTTGCCTACGCCACCTCCGCCGAAGTCTCGAAGGAGTTGGGGCCGTTCTCGGGCTATGAGCGCAACAAAGAACACATGCTGCGCGTGATCCGTAACCACCGTCGCGCCGCCCATGGGCAAAGCGATGGCTACGAAGGGCTGTCGGTAAAGCCCGTGCCGTTGGATCTCAAGAACTGCCCCGATGCAGAGCTGACCGAGATGGCAAAGGCCTGCTGGGATGAGGCGCTGGCGCTGGGTGAAAAGCATGGCTACCGCAACGCGCAGGCCACAGTGATTGCGCCGACCGGCACGATCGGCCTCGTGATGGATTGTGACACCACTGGCATCGAGCCCGATTTCGCACTGGTAAAGTTCAAGAAGCTGGCCGGTGGCGGCTACTTCAAGATCATCAACCGCTCGGTGCCCTCCGCGCTTGAAATGCTGGGCTATCGCAGCTCCGAGATCGAAGAAATTGTCTCCTACGCTGTGGGCCATGGCACCTTGGGCAACGCGCCGGGGATCAACCACGCAGCCCTTGTGGGCCACGGCTTTGGCCAAACCGAACTGGACAAGATCGAGGCCGCTCTGCCGTCCGCGTTCGATATCCGCTTCGTGTTCAACCAGTGGACGCTGGGCGAAGAGTTCTGCACCCAGGTGCTGGGCATTCCCGCCGCCCAGATGGCCGATCCAAGCTTTGACATGCTGCGCCACCTTGGCTTCACCCGCGAGCAGATCGAAGCCACCAACGACCACGTGTGCGGCACCATGACCCTGGAGGGCGCCCCGTTCCTGAAGCCGGAACATTACAGCGTTTTCGACTGCGCCAATCCCTGCGGTAAGAAGGGCAAGCGCTTCCTGAGCGTGGACAGTCACATCACCATGATGGCTGCGGCCCAGTCCTTCATCTCCGGTGCGATCTCCAAGACGATCAACATGCCCAACGATGCCTCGATTGAGGATTGTCAGAAGGCCTATGAACTGTCCTGGTCGCTCGGCACCAAAGCGAACGCGCTGTATCGCGATGGCTCCAAGCTGTCTCAGCCGCTGGCCGCCGCGCTGGTCGAAGACGACGAGGAAGCCGCCGAAGTGCTGGAAAGTGGTTCGACGCAGGAAAAGGCAGCGGTTCTCGCAGAAAAGATCATCGAAAAGGTGGTCGTGAAGGAAGTGGCCCGTGGCCGCGAAAAGATGCCGGATCGTCGCCGTGGCTACACGCAGAAGGCCGTTGTCGGGGGGCACAAGGTGTACCTGCGCACGGGCGAATATGGTGACGGCAAGCTGGGTGAGATTTTCATCGACATGCATAAGGAAGGCGCTGGCTTCCGGGCGATGATGAACAACTTCGCCATCGCCGTGTCGGTTGGCCTGCAATATGGTGTGCCGCTGGAAGAGTTTGTGGATGCCTTCACCTTCACGAAGTTCGAGCCCGCGGGCATGGTGCAGGGCAATGACAGCATCAAGAACGCGACCTCGATCCTCGATTACATCTTCCGGGAATTGGCTGTGTCCTACCTGGATCGCACCGATCTGGCCCATGTGAAACCAGAAGGCGTGTCCTTCGATGATCTGGGGCGTGGCGAAGAGGAAGGCGTGTCCAACATCAAGGCGCCCAGCGAATCTGCAACATCCAAGTCGCTGGAAGTGCTCAAGCAGGTCGCATCCGCTGGCTACACCCGGGGGCGTGTTCCTCAGGAGTTGGTGGTGTTGCAGGGGGGCGTGACAATGGCCGCGCCGGACGGTGCGGTGGCGCTTGACGCCACGCTCGATACCAATGTGGCCCTCGATGCCCTGACGTCCAAGCCACGGGTCATGACGATGGATGCGGCCACGAAAGCCAAGATGCAGGGGTATGAAGGGGATCCGTGCGGCGAATGCGGGAACTACACCCTTGTGCGCAACGGCACTTGCATGAAGTGCAACACATGCGGCGCCACTTCGGGCTGTAGCTGATCACATCGGTTGCGGGGCGCGCGCGGTTGCTGTGGCACCTGCGCGCGCCCCTAGCGGATCGGGCCGCAGGCATAAAACCATTCCGAGCGGTCAACAATGAGCCTGATCAGCCAAACTTTGGCGCCCCTCCCTCGGGCGCCTTTTTTCTGTTTTGCGGCTCAAACCCAGCGTGCTTTGGGTAAAGCGGACCATCGACCCGCGGACGTGGATTGATGCACTGGCAGGTCACTTGTGTTGCATTTTGACACTGTCTAGAGGCTCTAAAAGTTGCGCTTTTACAATGTGATGCGAGTATCTTTGCACTGTCTAGATAATCGTGTGGCGTCACCGCGAAAACCGCGTTCGCTCACAAGTTCCCCCGCAGTGATCTAAACACCAAGCTGATGGGAGTGGATCAGCACTCTAAGCAGTATCCGTCTCGGCGATCTCGCAGCGGTGCGATCAAAACGGCAGGCAACGTATTCATTATGCCCGTACCATTCAGGCAGTCGTCTTCCGACGCTTGTGGAAAAGAGACTTGCGACAACTGTTAAGGTCTTTCACGCTGCCTCCCCCTCGAAGGACTTGATCCCTTCGGCCATTTGCGTGTGTATGACAGCACCGCTGTTTACCCTTCGCGCTCAGGAGAATTTCATGTCCACGCTTTTAAGACGCCCCTTTGGCTCCCACGGAAAAGTGCATGAAATTACACCAGAATCGGCGGGCTGGCGTTACGTGGGATTTGGCCTGTATCACCTCCGCCCCGGCGAGACTGTGTCGGAAGCAACAGGCGATCGAGAAGTGATCCTCGTCATGGTTGAAGGCAAAGCCCACCTAAACGCTGCAGGCCTGGATTGGGGGTTACTGGGCGAGCGCATGAACGTATTTGAGCGGACCGCCCCTCACTGCCTCTATGTCCCCAACGGGGACGCCTGGACAGCGACCGCGGAGACGGACTGCGTTCTGGCAGTCTGCTCTGCACCCGGCGTTGGCGGACACGCTGCCCGCAAGATCGGCCCGGACACGATCACCCTCACGCAGCGCGGCACAGGCGCCAACACCCGCTTCATCAACAACATCGCCATGGAAGGTGAAGACTATGCGGACAGTCTGCTGGTAACAGAAGTATTTACGCCGGCGGGCAACTGGTCATCCTATCCAAGCCACCGCCATGACGAAGATGATTTCCCGCGCATTACCTATCTGGAAGAAACCTACTATCACAGGCTCAACCCAGCCGACGGGTTTGGTTTCCAAAGGGTGTACACCGATGACCGCCTTCTGGATGAAACCATGGCCGTGTCCGACGGGGACGTTGTCCTTGTCCCCCGCGGACACCATCCCTGTGGCGCACCGCACGGCTTTGAGATGTATTACCTCAACGTGATGGCCGGCCCGTTGCGCAAATGGCGGTTTGTGCCCGCACCAGAAGTCGCTTGGATACTTGAACGTGATGGATGAGCATTCGCCCTTATCATCTTGGCAAAAATACTCAAAATTGGAATCCGGCTGGCAGGGCTGGCTGGGGGGCGGTCGTAGTCGCAGCAGAAACCAGAGGCAAGCTGCCGGATCAATTGCCCCGAAAGAAAGCGGTGATCTTGGGGTTTAGCCACGACATGAGGCGTGGGGCTCCAGACTGGATCTTGGCGCCTACCTTTGTCCGAAAGACATCCTCCGTGACGTGATAATCTGTCCAGCTGCCGCCGCCATTGGCGATGTTGAGGTTGGGCGGCTGGAACCTGTCAACAGATTTGGCAAACCTGGCATCCGCGCTTTGATTGGCCTCAAACTCTTCCCAGATCGCGCGCAACTCTGCGCCCTGTTCTGGGGGCAGCAAACCAAAAATCCGGTCTGCTGCACGTGCTTCCGCCGCTGCAACGGCTGCGCTGTCCACTTCGCCAAAAATAGGTGTGTCTCCGGCGTCGATCTCAACGAGATCATGCAAAAGCAGCATCATGATCACGCGGGACACGTCCACCGGCTCTGGGGCATGTTCCGCCAGTACCAAAGCAAACAAGGCAAGATGCCAGGAATGCTCGGCCGAGTTTTCATAGCGGCTGTTGTCGCTGATCTCGGTTGCGCGCAGCACGGATTTGAGTCTGTCTGCCTCCATCAAGAAGGCCATTTGCTGATCGATACGCGCGCGAAGTTCCGGGCTCAGGGCGTGCTCATCCATCGTCGCCATCTGCCCCGGCGCGGCCTTCTTGCGCGTTTTGCGCGAGGCGCTCGGCGATCACAAGGCGTCCGCGCGCCTCGGCGCGGCGGATGCGGATCGCCGTCAGATAGGCTTCTTGCAACGTGTTTGAGGACGCGCCCACAACCTTTCCTACCTGATCGACGATCGGGTCTTCATCATCATGGGCCGCTGCCAGAACATCGCGGGCAAGGGCGTCGGCCAGTTCCTGAAGCGTTGCCATGGCGGATCCTATCGGGTGTTTTCGGTCAGGCGGCGGCTCACATATTCCTTTACCGAGCCGATCATCGTGTCCATGTGTTCATCTTCGAAGAAGTGGCCGGACCCTTCGATCTCGTGATGGGTGATCGTGATACCTTTTTGTTCGTGCAGCTTGGATACCAAAGACCGTGTGTCTTTCGGTGGGGCGACCCTGTCGCCCGTGCCATTGATGACGAGGCCCGAGGAGGGGCAGGGTGCCAAGAAGCTGAAATCATACATGTTTGCAGGGGGCGAGGCTGAAATAAAGCCGGTGATCTCGGGCCGGCGCATCAGCAACTGCATGCCAATCCATGCCCCAAAGCTAAATCCAGCAACCCAGCAATGCTTGGCGTTCTGGTTCATCGATTGCAGGTAATCCAGCGCGGAAGCTGCGTCAGATAGCTCACCCACACCTTGATCATATTCGCCCTGACTGCGGCCCACACCACGGAAATTGAAACGCAAGACGTTAAAGCCCATGTCGTGGAAGGCATAATGCAGGTTGTAGACCACTTTGTTGTTCATCGTGCCGCCGAACTGTGGGTGCGGGTGCAGAATGATGGCGATCGGAGCGTCCTTTTCCTTTTGCGGGTGATAACGGCCTTCTAGGCGGCCTTCCGGACCTGGGAAAATGACTTCGGGCATCGCGGCCTCTCGCGGCTGTGGGGCGGTGTTAAGAAACGGCCCGCCCGGGCTTATCAGTTGGACGTCATGTCGGGGCTTCGCTATACAGCGAAACGAGCTTGTTGCAGTTAAGCGGCCCACACGCGGAGGTCAATGGTGACGCCGTAGAACGGGGCGTAGATGGGCAATCAGTTTTCATCGGTTTAAGGAAGCCAGAGTATGAAATTATCCACCAAAGGGCGTTACGCGATGATTGCGCTGGTTGATATCGCGCTCAGCCAAGACAAGGGTTTGGTGCCCGTTGCTGATATCTCCCGCCGTCAATCGATTTCATTGCCCTATCTTGAGCAGCTGTTCGTAAAACTCCGGCGCGCAAAACTGGTCGACAGTGTGCGCGGGCCGGGCGGCGGATATCGCCTCGCGCGGCCACCTTCTGAAATCCGGGTTGTTGAAGTGCTGCAGGCCGTGGATGAGACCGTAAATGCACTGCACACAGGGGCAGGGGCAAAGGGGGCCGTGTCGGGATCTCGCGCGCAATCCTTGAACAATCGGCTCTGGGAAGGGTTTTCGGCGCATGTCTATGTCTTTTTGCACCAGACGCGCCTGTCGGATGTGATTGAAAATGATCTCACGCCTTGTCCTGCCGTACCATCGTTGTTTGAACTTCTGGATGACTGAAGAAACATCAGGAATGGCTGGTAACTGTATATAATTACGTGTGGTATTCCACAGGCCAGAGGGCAGGTGCTGGATCTATCTCGGGTGGAGAAGCGCTCGTAAAGCGGCCGCTCGTACCGGCGTTGCGCCCCCTTGTTTGATGCACCCCTGCCAACGGAGTCCATATGCCTGACAGAGCTTATCTTGACTGGAATGCAACAGCGCCGTTGCGGGCTGAGGCGCGTGCCGCGATGCTGTCTGCGATGGATGCGGTCGGCAATCCATCGTCCGTGCACGCGGAAGGCCGGGCTGCGAAGGCGATTGTCGAGCGTGCGCGCCAGCAAGTGGCAGACGCTATGGGCGCTTCTTCGGCAGACATCGTGTTTACGTCAGGCGCAACGGAAGCCGCGGCGCTGGCATTGGCGGGCAGGGGGCTGCGCGGGGCCCAGGGGATCGAACATGATGCAGTGGCAGCTTGGATCGAAGAAGATCTAACGGTCGACAAGCAGGGCTTGGTTCAGGCCGCAGAAGGTGACGTGCTGCAACTTGCCAACTCAGAAACCGGCGTGCTGCAAAGCCTGCCGGAAGGCCTTGCCGTATCGGATATGACACAGGCTTTCGGGAAGATTCCGGTCGCGTTTGACTGGTCTGGCGTCGAGATGGCGCTGATCTCAGCCCACAAATTGGGCGGCCCAAAGGGAATCGGAGCACTTGTGTTGAAGCGGGGCCTCGATGTGTCCGCACAAATTCAGGGCGGCGGGCAGGAAATGGGGCGTCGTTCTGGTACGGAAAATATCGTTGGAATAGCGGGGTTTGGTGCCGCTGCCGAAGCGGCCGCGCGCGACTTGGCAGATGGCGTGTGGGACAGAGTTGCGGAACTTAGAAATATTCTAGAAATAAGTCTGGACGCTGCCGCAAATGACATTATTTTCGTTGGGACTTCTACACCGCGATTGCCCAACACACTGTGCTTTGCGGCGCCGGGTTGGAAGGGGGAGACGCAGGTGATGCAGATGGACCTTGCGGGCTTTGCGGTTTCGGCTGGCTCGGCATGCTCATCGGGCAAGTTGCGCGAAAGCCGTGTGTTGCGTGCGATGGGATATGAGCGGGATGTGGCTTCTGGTGCGGTACGGGTCTCTCTGGGCCCGGATGTGACAGAAGAACAGGTGGTGCGCTTCGCCGAACGGTGGGGTGGGCAGTATGAAAAATTCAAAGCGCGTCGTCGCTGACGTGCGGGGAACACTCAGGCGCGGGTCGAGCGCCTACGGGACAACCTAAGGAGTGCCACATGGCAGCCATGGATGGAGCAACAGATCTCGAAGTGCGGGACGGTGTCGACCGGGAGACGGTGGAAACTGTCGCCAACATGGGCACCTACAAGTACGGGTGGGAAACCGAGATCGAGATGGAATTCGCGCCCAAAGGGTTGAGCGAAGACATCGTGCGACTGATCTCCGAGAAGAATAACGAGCCTGAGTGGATGCTCGAGTGGCGGCTTGAGGCCTACCGTCGCTGGGTTGGGCTGGAAGAGCCCAAATGGGCGATGGTCGACTATCCGGAAATCGATTTCCAGGATCAGTACTATTACGCCAAGCCCAAGAGCATGGAGGAAAAGCCCAAATCGCTCGATGAGGTGGATCCGAAACTGCTGGCCACCTATGAAAAACTCGGCATTCCCCTCAAGGAACAGATGATCCTGGCGGGTGTGGAAGGCGCAGAAGACACCCCCGCAGAAGGCCGCAAGGTGGCTGTGGATGCGGTTTTTGACTCTGTTTCCGTTGGCACGACCTTCCAGAAAGAGCTGGAAAGCCACGGCGTGATCTTCTGCTCGATCTCGGAAGCGATCCAGAAACATCCGGAGTTGGTGAAAAAGTATCTCGGCTCGGTCATCCCCCAGTCTGACAACTACTACGCCACGCTGAATGCGGCCGTGTTCTCAGATGGCTCATTTGTCTACATCCCGAAGGGCGTGCGCTGCCCGATGGAACTGTCGACCTATTTCCGCATCAACGCGGAGAACACCGGCCAGTTTGAGCGGACTTTGATCATTGCCGATGAGGGCAGCTACGTATCCTACCTCGAAGGGTGCACCGCGCCTCAGCGTGATACCTCGCAGCTGCATGCCGCCTGCGTCGAACTGGTGCTGCTGGATGATGCGGAGATCAAGTATTCCACCGTGCAGAACTGGTTCCCCGGCGATGAAGAAGGCAAGGGCGGGATCTACAATTTCGTGACCAAGCGGGCAGACTGCCGCGGTGCACGCTCAAAAGTGATGTGGACGCAGGTCGAAACCGGGTCCGCTGTCACGTGGAAATACCCGTCTTGCATTCTGCGCGGTGAAGAAAGCCAAGGCGAGTTTTATTCGATCGCCATTGCGAACAACTACCAGCAGGCCGACACTGGCACCAAGATGATCCATCTGGGCAAGAACACGCGCTCGCGCATTGTGTCCAAGGGCATTTCCGCAGGCAAGGCGCACAACACTTACCGGGGTCAGGTGTCCATGCACCCAAGGGCGCAGAATGGGCGGAACTATACCCAGTGTGACAGTTTGCTGATCGGTGACACCTGCGGGGCGCATACGGTTCCCTATATCGAGGTCAAGAACAACTCGGCGCGCGTGGAGCATGAGGCCACCACCTCCAAGGTGGATGATGACCAGCTGTTTTATTGCCGCCAGCGCGGCATGGACGAAGAAGAAGCCGTTGCCCTCGTGGTCAACGGGTTTTGCAAGGAAGTGTTGCAGGCTCTGCCGATGGAGTTTGCAATGGAAGCCCAGCAATTGGTGGCGATCTCGCTGGAAGGATCGGTCGGCTGAGGCATGGACAATCCGCACGCCCATGAGGGCCGCTTCGCGCGGATGCATGCGCGCTCTGGCACCTCGGAAGAAGACGGCACCCAACAGGGTGGTCTTGTGTTCTGCGTGGTGTTGATGGCGGGGATGGTCTTTGCCGTGTTTGTGTTTCCGCCGGCGCTGACATCCTTTTTCGTGTGGTTCGCTTTGATCGGTGTTGCGATCAGTGCTGCGGTTGGCACCCAACGGTTGGTACAAAGCTGGTCGTCCTCGCAAGAGGATGCGCGTGAGATGACAGGCGGAGAAGAAACGCGGTGAAGACAGGCGTTTGGGGATATGCACAGTGCCCGCTATGCGGGCAACGCGGGGTTTAAGCTGATGTTGCGGGCCTCCTTAATCTCTGCCGCTCTGACCGGGCTTTTTTGCGCGGGCTTTGCCGTCTTCGTAGATGCGATCACGATGCTGTTCAGTGTCTGGCACTTGCTCGCTGTCAGTTTTGTTTCGGGCTTCCTTGGGAGCTTGTTTGCGGCCTTCATCACCTCACGGCTCAGGCCGTAAGCGCGGGCCAACCGGAGAAACACGCTATGCCACCTTGGGGAAGTGCAGAGATGATCCTGACCACAACACCTGCCGTTGAGGGCCGCGAGATCGCCAAATACCATGGCATCGTCGCGGGTGAGGCCATTCTGGGTGCAAATGTCTTTCGGGATATTTTCGCCGGGATCACGGATATCATTGGTGGTCGCTCTGGTGCCTATGAGGAAGAATTGGGCAAGGCGCGCGACGTTGCCCTGACCGAGCTTGAGGAACGCGCGCGCGCGCAGGGGGCCAATGCGGTTGTCGGTGTGGATCTCGACTACGAGGTCATTAACAACATGCTTATGGTGTCGGCCTCTGGCACTGCGGTAACGCTGCGCTGAGGCCCTGATGCAGACACTCCGTCACATACCAAAGTTGCAGGCAACATTGCCCGAAATCGCTGCGTATTCGCCGCGCTTTTGCCTAAAATTGTTGCTAGCGCCAGTGCAGTATAAGGTTTTGACAGGGTGCAAACCCCATGGCACGGGCGGATTTTCACGCCAGGATCGCACGGATCGAGCGCGACCGGCGAAATCCAAAAAGAGGCAACGAAGGCACGGCACTCGGCCGCTTGCTGCGCAATATGCTGTGGCCGCTTTCCGTGCCGGGCGCAGTGCTGTTGGGCTTGGCGCTGGTGGTTTTCGCGCGCTATGCGCGGTTTCATCTGATCGGCCTGCCGCTCGAACCGACGCCCGAGACATTGTCCGAGCAAATGTGGGGCGATCTCGCGGTGGCATTTGCGATCTCGTTTGTCATGCGGCTGGCCCTGCAGTGGAAATCTACGCTGCACACAATGGCCCAAGGGCTTGGAATGTTGGTGGGAGCGCTTTGTTTCCACATGGCCGTGCATCGCTTTCCCGACCTCTTCGAAGTCACGTTCAGCCGCAAATACGTGCGTTTTATCACGCAGACAACAGATGCAGATGCCATACTGGTTTTCGCATTTTCGGCGACGTGACCGCGCAATCGTCTCAGAACTTTACCATCACAGCCGCAAGGGCGCCGCTTTCTCGCCCCAATCCCTGCCTAACGTTAGGGAAATCGATGAAAGGGAACAGCGAGAGCGGGAACCATGGCACTTGCGGACAACAGGAAGAACTTTTCCGATCGCGTCGAGCGTATTCGGGAACAGCACGCCCAGCGACCGATCATGCGGGCGCTGCCATTGATAGACACCGACCCAAATGCGCCGGTGCCGGAATTTGCCTCTTCCCGCGGTCGCGTGCGGGTGAGTACGAACGCGCGCGGGCCGGTTTACCTTTTCGCAGCCTTCTGCGCAGGTCTGTGCGTCATGGCGGCGATTTCTGGCGGCGCGCAGCTGGCAGCAATGGCGGCCGGCCTCTAGCCATATCTGATAACTCCCGCCTTTCTCCGGCGGGCTTGAGTCCCACTGGGCTTGTTGGAGCCCAGTTCAATTCCCCTATCTCTACTCATATACCGATACGCCGGGCCCCCGTGGGGGTACCGGCCACTTGGCATGCGCAAGGAGTCTGCAATGCTTGAGATCAAAAACCTGCACGTGAAGCTGGAAGAAGAGGATAAGCAGATCCTCAAGGGCGTCGATTTGACGGTGGAAGCCGGCAAGGTGCATGCCATCATGGGGCCGAACGGGTCCGGCAAATCGACCTTGTCCTATGTGCTGTCAGGGCGCGATGGCTATGAGGTGACAGAGGGCGCGGCGTCTTTGGGCGGTGAAGATATCCTCGACATGGAAGCCGAAGAGCGCGCAGCAGCGGGGCTGTTTCTGGCATTCCAATACCCGGTCGAAATTCCCGGTGTCGGCAACATGACTTTCCTGCGCACGGCCGTGAACGCACAGCGCAAGGCCCGTGGCGAAGAAGAAATGTCTGCAGCCGAGTTCTTGAAGGTGGTGCGTGAGAAGGCCAAGAGCCTCAAGATCGACGCCGATATGCTCAAGCGCCCTGTGAATGTGGGATTCTCGGGCGGTGAAAAGAAGCGTAACGAAATCCTTCAGATGGCCATGCTCGAGCCCAAGATGTGTATCCTTGATGAAACGGATTCCGGCCTCGATGTGGATGCAATGAAGCTGGTTGCCGAGGGTGTGAATGCCCTGCGCGATGCGGGCCGTGGCTTCCTTGTCATCACCCATTATCAGCGCCTGCTCGATCACATCAAACCGGACGTGGTGCACATCATGGCCGACGGTCGCATCGTCAAAACGGGTGGTCCGGAACTGGCACTGGAAGTTGAAAACAACGGTTATGCCGACATCCTGGCGGAGATGGCCTGATGCGCTTTGCTCCTGTTTTGACAAAGCCCTCGGCCAAGCGGGATGCGGATACCGCCGCCCGTCTGGACGTTCTCGGCGATATCGATGCGACGGGCTGCCTTGCAGAGGCCCGCAAAACCGCCCTTGCGCGCCTGACAGAGATGGGGCTGCCCCATCCCCGGGACGAATACTGGCGCTATACCAAGCCCGATACCCTTGTGCAGCCGCAAGCCCCGGCGGCCGCGCTGCATGACGCCTCTGATGAGGCGCCGCTTTATGACGGGATCGACCGGCTCAAGGTGGTTTTCGTGGATGGCGTGTTTGATCCTGCTCAGTCGGATAGCCTCGAGATGGCGGGGATCGAGCTTTGCCGCCTGGCTGAACTGTCTGACACGGATATCCACTGGAGCCGTGACCTCTATGGCGTGCTCGAGGCGGACGGGCAGGTGCCTGTGCCGCGCCCTCTGGCTGCCCTGAACACCGCCTATGCCAGCGATGGCATTGCGATCCGGGCGACAGACAAGGCAGCCCGGCCGGTGAACCTGATCTACCTGCATGAAAACACCGCCTCTGACGCGATGTTGCACCATGTCATCAAGGTTGAGGCCGGCGCGGAACTCACGGTGCTGGAAAACGGCCCGGCTGCGGCGCGCTTCAATGCCTGCATGGAAGTGGATGTGGCCGAAGGGGGCGCGTTCCACCATGTGCGTGCGCAAGGCCGGGATCGCGAACGGCGCACGGTCACCCATATCTTCACCCGTCTGGCCGATGAGGCCACATTCAAGTCGTTCACCCTGACGGCCAACGGCGTTCTGACGCGCAACGAAGCGATCATGGATCTGCAGGGCAATGATTGCGTGGCCCATGTGGCCGGTGCCAGCCTTGGGGACGGCGGGGATTTCCATCACGACGACACGGTGTTTGTCACCCATGGTGGCCTCAATGGTGAAAGCCGGCAGGTCTTCAAGAAGGTGCTGCGCAATGGCGCAACGGGCGTGTTTCAGGGCAAGATCCTCGTCAAAGAGGGCGCTCAGAAAACCGATGGCTATCAGATCAGCCAGTCGCTGCTGCTGGATGATGACAGCCAGTTTCTGGCCAAGCCGGAGTTGGAAATCTACGCCGATGATGTGGCGTGCTCGCACGGGTCCACTTCTGGGGCGATTGATGAGGAAGGGCTGTTCTACCTGCGCTCGCGTGGGGTGCCCTTGGCAGAGGCGACAGACCTGATGACCCTTGCCTTCCTGGCCGAGGCCATTGAGGAGATCGACAACGCCGAGATCGCCGAAGACATCACCTCCCGCCTCGGAGCCTGGCTGGAACGGCGGCGCGGCTGATGTCTGTCACCCAGGATATCATCCGCACCTATCGGGCGCCGCGCGCGGTTGTGCGGCGCCATCTGGATGCAGGCCAGCGCGAAGATCGTGCCATTGCCATTCTGATGGCGGCTTGTGTGGTGATATTCGTGGCGCAATGGCCGTTGTTGAGCCGCCTGTCCTATCAGGATCTGGACGTGCCGCTCCAGGCGCGGCTTGGGGCGGCTCTGTTGGTTTGGGTGTTCATGATGCCGCTGGTGTTTTACGGGCTGGCCGCTGTCAGCCGGATTGTTGCAATGGCTTTCGGCGGAAGGGGCACATGGTATTCCGCCCGAATTTCTCTGTTCTGGACGTTGCTGGCCGTGTCCCCCCTGATGCTGTTTCGCGGGCTCGTGGCAGGGTTCATTGGCCCGAGCCCCGCGCTGATGATCGCAGATTTCGGTGTCACCGCGGCGTTCTTCGTCATATGGATACAGGCATTGCGGGAAAGCGAAGGGGCAGGGCACACCCAAGCCGGGCAAAACACCCCGCCCTAGTTATCCCTTGCCCCAGCGGCGCCCAGACGCCAAGTGTAACTCATAACCATGTCCCGGAGATCCGGAATGTCACTCAGTATCACCGAATTGCTCAGCGAAAGCCTGACCGATCCCCGTGCTGCCACGCGCCGCATCATCGGTCTGGGTCTGTCTACGACGACCCTGTGGCAAACGCTGTTCGTCGCGATCATTGTGACAGTGCTGCTGGAACAGGCTGTGTTCTGGATGAGCGCAAGTGGCGTGGTTCTGCCCGATCCTTCAAACCTGACCCCGCCCGAGGCGCAAATTCTCGAGATGACCCGGTTTTACGCGGAGAACCCCCTCTTCATGGTGGTGCTCCAGCTTGGCATCGCGGCTGTGGCTGTGGGGGCCATCACGTTGATTGGCCGTGTCATGGGCGGTCAGGGCAATTTTGAGGACGCCCTGGCGATGATTGCCTGGTTCCAGGTGATCTTGTTGCTCTTGCAAATCGCCCAGACCGTCGTTGCAGGCCTGTTCCCGCCCCTGGGGGGGCTGTTGGCGCTGGCGACACTTCTGATTTTCTTTTATCTTCTCACGATGTTCGTGGCGGAACTGCACGGTTTTGAAAATACCGGCATGGTGTTCGCGATGATCATCGTTTCGCTCGTTGGCCTTGCCGCGCTTGTTGCCGTGGTACTGGCCATTTTCGGTGTGACCTTCCTTCCGGAGTTGCCAAATGCTTGACCGTTCTGCCCTTGATGTGGCCGCAGTGCGTGCGGATTTCCCGATCCTGTCGCGTGAGGTTAATGGAAAGCCGCTGACCTATCTCGACAACGGCGCCTCGGCCCAGAAACCGCAAGTCGTCATTGATGCCATCACCACCGCCTACGCGGAAGAATATGCCAATGTGCATCGTGGCCTGCATTACCTGTCCAACCTCGCGACAGAGAAATATGAGGCCGTACGCGGCACCGTGCAGCGCTTTTTGAACGCTGCCCATGAGGATGAGATCATCTTCAATTCGGGCACCACAGAAGGCATCAACATGGTGGCCTATGGCTGGGCCATGCCACGCATGCAGGCCGGTGATGAGATCGTGCTGAGCGTCATGGAGCATCACGCCAATATCGTGCCCTGGCACTTCCTGCGCGAGCGCCAAGGGGTGCAGCTCAAATGGGTCGATGTGGACAGCACCGGCGCGCTCGACACGCAGCAGGTGATCGACGCGATCGGCCCCAAGACCAAGCTTGTCGCGATTACGCATATGTCAAACGTGCTGGGCACGGTGGTCGACATCAAGGCGATCGTCGCTGCGGCCCATGAAAAGGGTGTGGCGGTCTTGGTGGATGGCAGCCAGGCGGCGGTGCACATGCCCGTCGACGTTCAGGATCTGGGCTGTGATTTCTACGCGGTGACCGGGCACAAGCTCTATGGCCCCTCCGGCTCTGGCGCGATCTATGTCTCAAAGGCCCGGCAGGCCGAGATGCGCCCCTTCATCGGGGGGGGAGACATGATCCGCGAGGTCCACAAGGACGTCATCACCTATAACGACCCGCCCCATAAGTTCGAGGCCGGCACCCCCGGCATCGTGCAGCAGATCGGGCTAGGTGTCGCGCTGGACTACATGATGGGGCTCGATATGGCCGCGATTGCCGCCCATGAGGCCGATTTGCGGGATTACTGCGCGGCCAAGCTTGCGGGGCTGAACTGGCTGAATGTGCAGGGCACAACCCCTGGCAAGGGGGCAATCTTCAGCTTCACCCTCGAAGGGGCGGCCCATGCCCATGACATCTCCACCGTGCTGGACCGGCGCGGCGTGGCGGTGCGCGCAGGTCATCATTGCGCGGGCCCTCTGATGGATCATCTGGGCCTGCCAGCCACCTGCCGCGCATCCTTCGCCGTGTACAATACCCGCGAAGAGGTCGACACGCTGGTGGATGCCCTCGAACTGTGCCACGAGCTGTTTTCCTGAGGATAGCCGCGGCGCAACTGCGTTCTGCGCGATCCGCACCGCAGGTCGAACCGTGATCTGGAACCTAGCCCTGTGCTTGGTTGCAAAGGACGGTCCGATCCAAGGGATCATTTCGAGGCGGTTTCAGAGGGCTTTGCCATTGCAGGGGCTGGGGAGGCCCGCTATAGCAGGCACAGGCACCTGTAGCTCAGCTGGATAGAGCGCTGCCCTCCGAAGGCAGAGGCCAGAGGTTCGAATCCTCTCAGGTGCGCCACCCACCCATAGATCCTGGACAAAACGCTGTCGGAGCGACTTATGCATGTGGTTCAGATGCGGGATGGGGGCATTGCGGCACACGCCGCTTGGCGCAGCCCGCCGTTTCTCAGATATGGCGGTGGGTCATTTTAGGCGGGGACACGCCGCAAAGCACCTGTTACGCATTTATGCGCGACCTCGGCTTTGGTGTTTGAACTGAGCTTTTGGGCAGCGGACCGGGGGTGCCAATCCGGCAAACTTCGAAGCTAAAGCCACGAAGCGCGCCAAGCCAGTCGCCAAATGAACATTGAAGGGAGCGAGCTGCGCATGTGTACGGGAATAGTTCTGAGGTCAGAGGACGGTGTTGTTGTTCCAGCGCGGACGATGGAATTTGGGTTTGATATTCATTCAAACATCCTTGCGATCCCCGCTGGCACCTCGATCCAGACGCTTGGCCTAAACCCTGATAAAACAGGTTTCACCTTTCAGGCAAAATACGGCTTTCTGGGTGCGAATGGCCTGGATATGCCCATCGTCTTTGATGGTGTGAACACGGAAGGTCTCTACTTTGGCGCGTTCTACTTTGCCGGGGATGCAGTGTTCGAAGAACTCACGGATGAAAACATCGACAGGGCGGTCTCGTCAGAAGAATTGGGCAATTGGATCTTGGGCCAATTTGCGACCGTTGAAGACGTGAAAGCTGCTTTGCCGTCCATCGTCGTTGTGGGAAGCTATGTCGCAGAGATCAACGGATTTGCCCCCTTCCATTATGCGGTGACAGATGCGTCGGGCGCGTCGATCATCATAGAGTATACGTCCAAGGGGCTGAGCATCTTTGACAATACGGTCAACGCGGTCACGAACAATCCGTCCTATGACTGGCATATGACAAACCTGCGCAATTATGTCGGCCTCCAGGCCATGAACCGCGGGTCAATTCAGGTGGGTGGCGAAACCTTATCGCCCTTTGGGCAGGGAAGCGGCTTGCTTGGAATACCGGGTGATCACTCGTCTCCGACACGGTTCGTGCGCGCGGTCGCATTCGCCAATACGTCGCTGCCCTGTGCGGATGCGGATGATGCGATCTTCAAGGCATTCCATATCCTGAACACGTTCGACATCCCCAAAGGATCAATAAAGGAAGAGCACGGAGACGCTGTCCTGACGGACTACACGCTGTGGACGTCTGCAGGCGATACCAAGAACGCCAAGTACTACTACAAGACGTATCTGACGCAGGGCGTCGAAGTTGTTGATGTCAGGTCGGCAGTGGCGCGCCTTTCAGAGCCCGCGACGCTCAAGATGGAAAGCGGGTTTTCCGTGCGGGATCGCACATCGGATTTTGGCTGACCGGGGGCCCTGCACGGGCGCGGTGAAACACGGCTCCGCCTGTGTAAAAGACTGCATGCCGCACAAACTCTGACTGTGTAAGAGCGCGGAGGTGGTCACACCCTCTGGCAGCGCTGGCCTGTGCAACAGCCCATTGCACTGCGTGTGCCGCCGCCCCCGCGCCTAGGGCTCATTGTGGCGGCTTACCCCGGCGGGGTGGCCCCCATTTCCCAACTGTCCCCCATCGCTACGATGCAGGACGTGCCGTTGGTATAATTCTGAACAATGAGCCATTCACTGTTTCGGGCGATAACCCAGATTTCGAGGAATGTGTCCGGGTCGCGCAGGCCCATCCCGCGGCGCTCTGCGCCGAGGACTTGGGTCAGGGTTTTGGAAAGGCGGGCGCTGTCATCGCAGCTTACATTGGACAACTCCGCCGCCAGCGGCGGTGCGCTCAGACAGCAGAGGGCCGAGAGGGCGATAAAAAGGGGTTTCATGTGACCCAGCCTAGAGCCCGGGCTGCCCGAATGTAACAGCTTTGTAACGCCTCGGCCCAAAGACGCTGGATTTTTTCGTATAGCAGCGGTCGCGGCGGAACAGCTTGTCATCAAGTTGTTGCGTATGTTTCGCGGAGATGAATCAAAACCATCGCATCCCTGTCGTGATTGCTGGCGATGTTCGCCGGGACATTTCGGTGGAGATTCCATGTTACAGATCGCTGCACTGACCAAGACCTTCGGGGAAAAGACAGCCGTTGATGCGGCCAATATCTCAGTTGATGCGCCCACGATGATTGGGATCATCGGCCGATCCGGCGCTGGCAAGTCGACCTTGCTTCGGATGCTAAATCGTCTGGCGGATGCAACGGAGGGCTCGATCACCTTCGAGGGTGAGGACATCACCGCGTTGCGTGGTGCGGCACGTCGGGATTGGCAATCTCGCTGCGCGATGATCTTCCAGCAGTTCAACCTTGTGCCGCGCATGGATGTTGTTTCAAACGTGTTGCACGGGACATTGAACAAGCGCTCGACGCTGGCCACGATGTTCAATCTCTTCCCGCGCTCCGACATCCACCGGGCGATTGAGATCCTGGACCGACTCGGGATCGCAGAGCAGGCCGCCAAGCGGGCAGAGGCGCTGTCGGGCGGGCAGCAGCAGCGCGTCGCCATTGCGCGGGCGCTGATGCAAGACCCCAAGATCATTCTCGCGGATGAGCCGATCGCCTCGCTGGATCCGATGAATGCGCAGGTTGTGATGCAGTCCTTGCGTCGGATCCACGAAGAAGATGGGCGGATGGTGATCGCCAACCTGCACACGCTTGATACCGCGCGCCGCTACTGTGACCGCGTGATCGGCATGCGCGACGGACGCATCGTCTTTGACGGGACGCCTGCGCAGCTCACAACGGGTGTTGCCCGCGACATCTACGGGGCAGGGGCGGATTTCTCGGAAGCCGCGACCTCAACCGAAATCGAAACACTGGACAGAACGCAGGACCACCCGTCGGTGGCCTACGCCTGAGCCAGTTCTACCCCGCGCCTCCTGCGGGCCACCTTCATCTACCTGACGGAGAAAATGATGAAAAAGACCCTCGTGCTGGCTCTTGCCGCCTCTACAGCTCTTTCCACCGGCGCATTTGCCCAGGAAATCACGGAATTCCGCATCGGCATCCTTGGCGGCGAAAACGCCCAGGACCGGATGAACTCTTACCAGTGCCTTGCGGATTACACGACAGAGGCGCTCGGCGTTGAAACCAAGATGTTTGCACCGGCTGACTACAATGGCGTGATCCAGGGCCTGCTGGGCGGCACCATCGACATGGCGTGGCTGGGCGCATCGTCCTACGCGGCGACCTACCTGCAGGATCCCGAGGCGGTTGAGCCTGTGCTGATCAAGGTCAATGTGGATGGCTCGATCGGCTACCATTCCATCGGCTTTGCGCGCAAGGACAGCGGCATCGCCTCGCTCGACGATATGGAAGGCAAGGTCTTTGGCTTTGGCGATCCGAACTCCACTTCCGGCTACCTGATCCCCTCCATCGAGATCCCGCAGTACAAAGACGGCGTGACCATGGAAAGCGGTGAATATTTCGGTGAGGTCAAGTTCACCGGCGGTCACGAGCAGACCATCGTTGCCGTCAATAATGGCGACATCGACGGCGGCGTGACCTGGGCTGACGGTCAGGGCAACTGGGAAGACGGCTATAACTCTGGCGCGCTGCGCAAGGCCGTGGATGCGGGCCTCGTCGACATGAACGACATGGTCCAGATCTGGAAGTCCAACGTGATCCCCGAAGGCCCGGTTGTGCTGCGCAAGGAACTGCCCGCCGATGTGCGCGCCATCATGACCGAACTGGTGGACGGTTTGCACGAGCGTGACGCCGATTGCGCCTACGGTGTTGCGGCGGGTGATACGCTCGGCTTCCAGCCGGTCACCCATGACACCTACATTTCCATCGTCGAAGCCCGCAAAGCGAAGATCGGCGGCTAAGCCTTTTCGATGACGTGTCCGGTAGCCCCAAGGGGCTGCCGGCTTTCTATATGCGGGGACGACATGGCAGACATTACTTTTGGGGATGCGCCCGACAGCGTTGCTGGCATCCAGTCGCGCTACATGGAGCAGGTGCAAAAGCGGCGGCTCTATGGTGGGCTGACGCTTCTGATCTTCGTCGTGTTGATGGTGTCCGGCTTCAATATTGCCGATGCGCGCAACGCGGGCGGCTTTTGGGAAGGCCTGCACCAGATTGGCGACTATCCCGCCGATGTTCTGTCGGAGGCATGGGAGAAGCGCGCAGATCTGCCAGGCCTCATTGCCAAGTATTTCCCTGCCTTGATCGAGACGATCAACATCGCAGCGGTCTCTACGCTGATCGGTGTGATTGGCGGCTTGTTTCTGTCTATGCTGGGCACGCGTGGCCTTGCGAAATGGCCCCGAATGATCCCGGTGTTCCGTCGCCTTTCTGACGTGATGCGCGCCGTGCCAGAGATCGTGATCGCCCTTGTTTTGATCTTTGTGCTGGGCGGCGGACCGGTGCCCGCCATGATAGCGATTGCCATTCACACAGCAGGCGCTCTGGGCAAGCTGTTCTCGGAGGTTGCCGAGAATGCCGACCTCAAGCCCTTGGAAGGGCTGGAATCCACGGGGGCCAACTGGTCCCAGCGGATGATCCTCGGAGTGCTGCCACAGGTGGCCCCGAACTACATCAGCTATGCGCTGCTGCGCTTTGAGATCAATATTCGCGCCTCTGCGATCCTCGGCTTTGTTGGGGCAGGGGGGCTTGGCTACGAACTGCGCAACGCCATGGCCTGGGGCCCGGGGCGCTTCGATGAGGCCGCGGCTATCTTCATTCTTCTCTTTGGCACCATTGTCTTCTTTGATCAGGTGTCCAGCCGCTACCGCAACCGCCTGACAGAGGGGCAGACCCAATGACTGCGATCGATCTGGACACCACCAAGCACGCGGCAGATCGCCTGTTCCAGCGCAAGCGTCTGATCGGCTTCGCGATACCGGCCGTGATCCTGCTCTATCTGGGATATATCTTTGTCGCCTTTGACTTTGCTGGCCTCGCACAACGGGCCAGCCTTGAAAATGCCGTGACACTTGCGTCCGACAGCTGGTCGCACAAGGTGCATGTCACACGCGACAATCGCTCGGGCGAAATCACCTATGCGGTCGAAGGCGAACGCAAGGGCCGCTATCCTGAAGGCACCCGCCCGGACTGGGTCACTGGCGAAGAGATCATCACCATCGATCTGGGAGGGGAGCATATCGTGCGCTACCTGCCCGAGAACCGGACCGAGATTGAGATCCCGGGTTTCCAACTGATCGCAGTGCAGGCTGAGGGGCGCAGCCTGACCAGCAACCTGCCCGAAGACCTGCCCGAGTGGATTTCTGCCTCCAACCGGCGCATCGGTATCACCACGCCCGAAGGCCGGATCACGCTCACAGGCGCGCGCACAGAGGTGTTCAACTACTTCCCGGGATGGGAACTGTTCTGGTTCACGCTCGACAGCCCCTACTATGACAAAAGCCTGACCACGATCCTGTTTGGCCCGCGCCTCGATCCGGAACGGTCCAACGTGGCCGGCGCGCTTTCTGACTGGTGGAACAACACGATGTGGCGCCATGGCGATGTCGCCTGGGCGATCGGAGAGACCATCCTGATGGCCTTCCTCGGCACGATGGGTGCTGCCCTTGTGGCGCTGCCACTGGCCTTTCTTGCGGCAAAGCGGTTCTCTCCCCTGATGCTCATCCGGGGAACCACGCGCCGGTTCTTTGACTTTCTGCGCGGCGTTGATGCGTTGATCTGGACGGTGGTCTTGGCGCGCGCATTTGGGCCCGGGCCCCTGACAGGCACCCTTGCGATCCTCGTCACCGATACAGGCACCTTCGGCAAGATCTTTTCGGAAGCGTTGGAAAACGTGGATCAGAAGCAGATCGAAGGGGTCGCCTCGACGGGGGCAAAGCCTTTGCAGCGGTATCGTTTTGGCGTGATCCCGCAGGTTGTGCCCGTGCTGTTGGCCCAGGTGCTCTACTTCCTTGAATCCAACACCCGCTCGGCCACCATCATTGGCGCAATCACCGGCGGCGGGATTGGCCTGATGTTGACCCAAGCCATCCAGACCCAGAAAGATTGGGAAGAAGTCGCCTATTACATCGTGCTGATTATCCTGATGGTCATGTTCATGGATTGGGCCTCGGGGTGGTTGCGCGGCAAACTGATTGGACGAAAAGACTGATGGCCCGACTGACTGCCGAGAAAGCCTTCATCCATCCCGAGTGTGAGATCACGGACAGCCAGTTCGGCGCCTTTGTCGAAATTGGGAAGGGCAGCCGCGTGGCCCACTCGACGCTTGGGGATTACAGCTATTGCGATCGCTATGCAGACATCGCAAATGCGCAGGTCGCCAAGTTTTCCAATATCGCGGCCTTCGTGCGGATCGGAGCAACGGATCATCCGCTGCAGACCGCGTCTTGCCACCATTTCCTCTATCGCTCGGATGATTATTGGGATGATGCAGGCCGCGATGAGGCGTTCTTTGCCCACCGCAGATCCCGGACAGCGCGGATCGGCAATGACACCTGGATTGGCGCGGGGGCGATGATCAAGCCCGAGGTCACGGTGGGCGATGGGGCGGTTGTCGCGGCGGGCGCCCTCGTGACCAAGGATGTCGCGCCCTACACCATCGTGGCAGGTACGCCGGCGACACCTTTGCGCGAACGCCAGCCGCGCAAAATCGCGGAGCGACTGATCGCCCTGGGTTGGTGGGATTGGGATCACAGCGCTCTGCGCGCGGCCCTCGAAGATTTTCGCACGCTGACGGCCGAGGCCTTTCTCGAACGCTACGAAGGCTAGGGGTCGAGGGTCAGTGTGACACGGTCCCCGGTAAAATGGGTGCGCCCATATTCGACCGGAACCATGTCGCCATCCACATTCACACCTGTGGAGCGCAGCAGAGGATCGCCCTCCGAAACCGCAAGATGCAGCGCTTGGGTCGCGCTGGCCCGCACAGCCGTCAAGCGGGTGCTGGCCCGGGTATAATCGTGCACCCCGAGCTGTTTCAGCGCAGCCGTGATCGAGTTGGTCTCTGCCAGAGCAGTGGCAATGTCGGGCAGGCGTTCTTGGGGAAACAGGCTTTCAAACAGGGCAATCGGATGTCCGTCAGACAGAGAGAGACCATGACAGGCGCAGATCACACTGCCCGGTTCCAGCTGCAGCGCGGCGGCTTCCCCCTTGGTGGCCGCCCGCGCCTCGATCTGGAGGATCCGTTTGTCTGGTCTGCGGCCCGCAGCAATGAGGTTTTCGTGAAAGCGCACGCGCTTGCCGATGGGGTAATCGGTGGGGGTGGCGGCCACAAAGGCACCCGCGCCGCGCCGGGTGCGGATCATGCCGTCTGCGATGAGGCTGGAAAGGCCGTGCCGGACAGTGTGGCGATTGACGCCGAAACGCTGTGCAAGGGCGGCTTCCGTGGGCAGCTTGTCACCGGGGCCATAGCGCCCTTCGGCAATGTCGGTGCGCAGGGCGTTTGCGATGGCCTTCCAGACCGGTGTCTTGGGCTGTGTGTCACTCAAAATTCACAAAACTCTTCTGTTGTCGCGATGCGAATGTGGTAAAGTATGTCTAGTTGTATAGTAATACGAGAAGTTGTCGAGATGAAAGACAGTTTCAGCCCGAACATGCAGCGACGGGCTTGGATGAGCGTGCTGGCGAAGGCTCCTGAAGGCCGCGTTGCAGCACTGTTGGATACGATGGGTGCGCGCCCGGATTTCACCTGGTTGCGCGCGCCGGAGATCGGCAGCGCGATGGTGCGCGGGCGCGCTGGCGCAACGGGTGGTGCGTTTAACCTCGGGGAGGTGACGGTCACGCGCTGCGCGCTGTCCTTGCCTTCGGGCGAGGTGGGGCACGCCTATATCAAGGGCCGCCGCAAGGCCTGCGCTGAAGCGGCCGCGCTGGTGGATGGGTTGATGCAAACGGCCCAGGCCGAAGCTGTGCAGACCCACATAATCGATCCGCTTGAGGCCGAGCAACAAGCCGCACGCGCGGCCCGCGCTGCCAAGGCAGCGGCCACCAAGGTGGATTTCTTCACGATGGTCCGGGGAGAGGATTAATGCTTGCAGACACGCTGACCGGCGGGTTTTCCGACCCAGCCGTTCAATCCGCCCATGCCTTTCGTGCGGTGATGGAGGCAATGGCCCGCCCAGGAACCGTGCAGGATATTGCCGGAGCCGAGCCGCCCGCGCCCCTGTCGAAAGCGGCCGGTGCGGTGCTGCTGACCCTGTGCGACACGGACACGCCCGTCTATCTGGCGGGCGCGGCAGATTGCGAAGAAGTGCGGGCATGGCTCGCCTTTCACACCGGCGCGCCCCTTGTTGGCCCGTCCCACTGCATGTTTGCTGTTGGCAGTTGGGCGGAGCTGGGCCCTTTGTCTCGCTATCCGATCGGCACGTCCGAATATCCGGATCGTTCTGCCACCTTGATCGTGGAAACCGCGCAGATTGCACAATCTGGGGCAACGCTTAAGGGGCCCGGCATCAAGGATACGGCTGCGCTGTCCTTGCCGGAATTGGCGGCGTTTCAGGACAATCAACGCCATTTCCCGTTGGGGCTGGATTTCTTCTTTACGTGCGAAAATCAGGTGGCTGCGCTGCCAAGATCGACTGAGGTGTTCTGATGTATGTCGCTGTCAAAGGTGGGGAGCGGGCGATTGAAAGCGCCCATGCCTGGCTGGCCGAAGAGCGCCGGGGCGATCTCAATATTGCAGAGCTGAGCGTTGCTCAGATCCGCGAACAGCTCAGCCTTGCGGTGGATCGGGTGATGGCCGAAGGCTCGCTCTATGATCCGGATCTGGCTGCGCTTGCGATCAAGCAATCGCGCGGGGATTTGATCGAAGCGATTTTCCTGATCAGAGCCTACCGCACCACGTTGCCGCGGTTTGGCGCGACAGAGCCAATCGATACGGGCGCGATGGCCTGTGATCGTCGGATTTCGGCCACCTTCAAAGATTTGCCCGGCGGGCAGGTGCTGGGGCCTACCTTCGATTACACGCACCGCCTGCTGGATTTCAAACTTGCGGCCGATGGTGACGCGCCCGAGGCGCCGATGCGGGAGGCGGAGATTGGAGAGGTCCCGCATGTTACGGAATTTCTTAACCGCGAAGGGTTGATCGAGGAAGCCCCCCACGACACCGCAGAGCCGCCCGACCTGACACGCGCGCCCCTGGAGTTGCCCGCCAACCGGGCTCTGCGCCTGCAAGCGCTGAGCCGGGCCGACGAAGGCTTTACCCTTGGCCTCGCCTATTCCACACAGCGCGGCTACGCGCGAAACCATGCCTTTGTCGGTGAATTGCGGATCGGATCGGTGCCCGTGGAAATGGACATCCCCGAGCTTGGCTTCGCCCTCGAGATTGGCGAAGTCACTCTCACGGAATGTGAGACCGTCAACCAGTTCATGGGGTCCAAGACAGAGCCGCCGCAATTCACCCGCGGCTATGGGCTTGTGTTTGGCCAATCGGAACGCAAGGCCATCTCGATGGCGTTGGTCGACAGAGCGCTGCGCTGGGAAGAACTGGGGGAGGACAACCAGGGTGCGCCGGCGCAGGATACGGAATTTGTCCTGTACCACGCCGACAACATCCAAGCGACGGGCTTCCTCGAACATATCAAGTTGCCCCATTACGTCGATTTCCAGGCTGAGTTGGAACTGGTGCGCAAGCTGCGGGCCGAGGCGGATGCCGGCCATGTGCAGGAAGCTGCCGAATGACCCATGTGGTGTTCGATATCGGGGGCGTGCTGGTGCACGGAGATCCTGCGCTGATCTGGTCCGACGAACTGGGGCGCGAGGGCGCAGAGGCTTTCCTTGCGCGCATTGGCTTTGACGGGCTTGAGCTGGCATGTGATGGCGGCGCGCCCTTGTCCGATGCGGTGGCCTGCGTCACGGATGCTGAAGATGGCAGGCGTCTGTCGGCCTATAATGCGTGCTTTGCCAAGAGCATCCCGCACAAGATCGAGGGCAGTTGGGAGCATCTCTATGCCCTGAAGCGGGCGGGTCATCCGGTGTCCGCCATCACAAACTGGTCGGCCGAAACCTGGCCGATTGCCTGTGACACATATCCCGAGCTTGCCAGCGTGTTCGACACAACGATCGTGTCGGCCGCCGTGGGCATGGTGAAACCCGGCCTCGAGATCTACCGGCATTTCTGCGCGGTTGCCGATGTTGCGGCGCAAGACTGCCTCTTCATCGATGACAGGGCGCAGAACTGCGTCGGGGCCATCGCGGCCGGTATGGATGCACTACATTTTTCAGGACCGGATGCGCTGGCAGACGGCTTGCAGACAAGGGGGCTGATATGAGCGAAGCCGCTTACAACTTTGCCTATCTCGACGAACAGACCAAGCGGATGATCCGCCGTGCGATCCTGAAGGGGCTGGCCGTTCCGGGCTATCAGGTGCCCTTTGCCAGTCGCGAAATGCCCATGCCCTATGGCTGGGGAACAGGGGGCGTGCAGGTCTCTGCTGCGGTGCTGACGCCCGATGACAGGTTCAAGGTGATTGATCAGGGCGCTGACGACACGACAAACGCGGTGTCGATCCGGTCGTTCTTTGAGCGCACTGCAGGTGTCGACACCACGACAAAGACAGCGGAGGCCAGCGTTATCCAGACCCGCCACCGCATCCCCGAAGAGCCACTGACCGAGGATCAGATCCTCGTCTATCAGGTGCCGATCCCGGAGCCTCTGCGCTTTCTGGAGCCGCGCGAAAGTGAAACCCGCAAGATGCACAGCCTCGAAGAATACGGGCTTATGCATGTGAAACTTTACGAAGACATCAGCCGCCATGGCCATATCGCCACCTCCTACGCGTACCCGGTCAAGGTCGAGGGGCGCTATGTGATGGACCCGTCGCCCATCCCGAAATTCGACAACCCGAAACTCGGGGATATGGCGGCGATCCAGCTCTTTGGCGCCGGGCGCGAACAGCGCATCTATGCGCTGCCGCCCTATACGCAGGTGGTCAGCCTCGATTTTGAAGACCACCCGTTTGAGGCCAGCAAGGCTGATCATGCCTGCGCGCTTTGCGGAGCAGAGCACAGCTATCTCGACGAGGTCATCGTGGATGACAGCGGCAAACGGATGTTTGTCTGCTCGGATACGGATTTCTGCGAATCCCGCCGCGCGGCGGGACATGTCGGAGAGCAGGCCGCATGACGGTGATCTTTCTCACCCATGCAGAGGTGGTCATCGACCCCGATCTGCCTGTCCCGGAGTGGCCGTTGAACGCTCTTGGACGTGCGCGCCATGCGCGCTTTGCCCGTGATCCGGCGCTGGCCGGGGTCGGCACGATCTTTTGCTCGGCCGAGCAAAAGGCGCGGGACGGGGCGGATCTGACTGCCGAAGTGCTGGGGGCAAGCCCCCGGGTGCGCGAGGGCCTGGGCGAGAATGACCGCTCTGCCACCGGCTACCTGCCGGGGCCAGAGTTTCAGGCCACGGCGGATCGCTTTTTTGCCAATCCAGAGCAGAGCATTCGCGGCTGGGAACGCGCGGCGGATGCGCAGACGCGTATTTTTGCGGCGGTGCGGGACGCTTTGGCAGAGCCGCGCCCGGAGGGCGACGTGCTTTTTGTGGCGCATGGCGGGGTGGCCACCCTGCTGCGCTGCCATCTGGCGGGGATCGAAATCACCCGCAAGCAAGATCAAACAGGGGGCGGCGGCAACTGGTTTGCCTTTGCCCCGGATATGACCACCGCCCCAACCGAATGGAGGGCCATATGACTCCCCTTTTGTCTGTCCAAGGCATCACCAAGACCTACGGCGCGCATATCGGCTGCGCGGATGTCAGCTTTGACCTTTATCCCGGCGAGGTGATGGGGATTGTGGGTGAAAGCGGGTCTGGCAAATCGACACTGCTGAACTGCATGGCCGGCCATCTTGTGCCGGATGCGGGGCAGGTGGTGTTCGATACGCGCAGCGATGGGCCGCGCGACACTGTCACCATGTCTGAGCCGGAGCGCCGGATGCTGGGGCGCACGGATTGGGCCTTTGTGCATCAACATGCGCGCGACGGGCTGCGCATGGGCGTCTCGGCCGGGGGCAATGTCGGAGAGCGACTGATGGCCGTGGGCGACCGCCACTATGGCGATATTCGCGACAAGGCCACCGACTGGTTGGAGCGGGTGGAAATCCATGCCTCTCGTGTTGATGATCGACCGACAACCTTTTCGGGCGGGATGCAGCAGCGTTTGCAGATCGCGCGCAACCTCGTTACCGGCCCCAGATTGGTGTTCATGGACGAACCCACGGGCGGGCTGGATGTCTCGGTGCAGGCGCGTTTGCTGGATTTGTTGCGCGGGCTTGTGCGCGATATGGGCTTGTCCGCGATCATCGTGACACATGATCTCGCCGTGGTGCGTTTGCTGGCCGATCGGCTGATGGTCATGAAATCGGGCCATGTGGTTGAGACCGGCCTGACCGATCAGGTGCTGGATGATCCCCAGCATGCCTATAGCCAGCTTCTTGTCAGTTCTGTTTTGCAGGTTTGAACCATGATTGACCTTCGCGACGTTTCCAAAACCTTCACCTTGCACAATCAGGGCAGTGCCGTGATCGAGGTGATCACAGGGGCTTCTTTCCAGGTGGCCGCCGGGGAGTGCGTGGCGCTCACCGGGGCTTCTGGGGCCGGTAAATCCACGCTGATGCGCATGATCTACGGCAACTACCTCACCCAGTCCGGCACGATCCGGATCGGCGATGTCGATATCGTGGGCGCACAGCCGCGCGAGGTCATTACATTGCGGCGCGAGGTGCTGGGCTATGTCAGCCAGTTCCTGCGCGTGGTGCCGCGTGTGCCCACCCTCGAGGTGGTGGCAGAGCCCCTGCGCGCTGTGGGCGTATCGGCTGAGGCGGCAGAAGATCGCGCCCGCACCCTTCTGCGCCAACTCAATATCCCGGAGCGGTTGTGGTCTCTGTCTCCCACGACATTCTCAGGTGGCGAGCAGCAGCGGGTGAACATCGCAAGGGGGTTTGCCCACGCCTATCCGGCGATGTTGCTGGACGAGCCGACCGCCAGCCTGGATGCCACAAACCGCGAGGTTGTACTGTCGTTGATCGAAGACGCCAAGGCGCGCGGCGCGGCCATCATCGGGATCTTTCATGATGAGGCGGCCCGCACCCGCGTCTGCGACCGTGAGATCGACGTAAGCTGTTTCGCATCCAGGGTGGCAGCATGACCGAGGGTCGTCTGATTGCAGTGGTTGGGCCGTCCGGCGTTGGCAAGGACAGCGTTATGGCCGGGCTGCATGATGTCATGCCCCATCTGCACAAGGTGCGCCGCGTGATAACCCGCGCGCCGGGATTGGGCGGCGAAGATTATGATCCCGTGACAGAAGCGGAATTCCAAGAGATGCGTGGCAATGGTGCTTTCTGTGTCAGTTGGGGCGCCCATGGGCTGTTCTACGGCATCCCCGTCTCGGTGAAGTACCATCTGAACCGGGGCACAGATTGCCTCGTCAATTTCTCGCGCAAAGCGCTTGTTGAGGGCGCCAAGGCGTTTCCGAATTTCGTCGTGCTGAACATCACCGCACGCCCCGACACGCTGGAGCAGCGCCTCAAGGGGCGCGGACGCGAGTCAGAGCAGGAAATCAGCAAGCGTCTTGCCGAGGCCGAAAAGCCCCTTCCGGATGGGCTTGTATGCATCACCGTTGGCAATGATGGCCCGCTCTATCAAACCGTGACGCGTGCCGTCGCCCAATTGCAGCCCTTGCGGGCTTAAACCAGCCTTGTGCCGCGCCGAAACCCGCGCAAAGTAAACCCTGAACCGCAGTGTGAGATCGAACAATGAATTCCCAGCCCCAAGCATCTTCGCTGATGCCTTCCGCCAACACTGCCCCGCGGGAAGATCTCTTTTTGGCCAATGGGCGGTTGGTTCTGCCAGATCAGGTGATGCTTGGCGCCATCCGGATCGTGGATGGTATGATCGTCGAAATTACGGAAGGGGACGGCGTGCCCAACGGGGCAGTGGATTGCCAGGGTGATTTTATTTTGCCGGGCCTTGTGGAGCTGCACACAGACAATGTTGAGCGCCATATTGAGCCGCGCCCCGGTGTGGATTGGCCGCACCTGTCCGCACTGCTTGCCCATGACGCAGAGCTTGCCTCCACAGGCATCACCACCGTGTTCGATGCGATGCGCGTCGGCTCGATCCACACGGGGAAGGCAGGCTATTCCGATTATGCGCGCAAGCTGGCTGATGAAATGCTGGACGCCCGCGGCAAAGGCATGTTCAAGATCAGCCATTTCCTGCACCTGAGAGCAGAGATTTGCTCGGAAACCCTGCTGGATGAATTCGCGATGTTTGGCCCGCAAGACAGGGTCGGCATTGTCAGCCTGATGGACCACACGCCGGGTCAAAGACAGTTTCGCTCTCTCGACGCGCTGAAAACATACGTGGCCAAGAAACGCGGCATGAACGATGCAGAGTTTGAGCAACATGTGGCGTATCTGCTCAGCTTGCAGGCGCAGTTTGGTCAGCGCCATGAGGCCGGTGCAGTTACCGAAGCCAGGCGTTTGGGCGCAGTGCTCGCAAGCCATGATGACACAACTGCCCAGCATGTGGAGACATCCGCACGTCACGGCATTGGCTTTGCAGAATTTCCCACCACGCTTGAGGCGGCCCAAGCCTGTCGCGCGCATGGAATTGCGGTGATGATGGGGGCGCCCAACCTGATCCGTGGGGGCTCGCATTCCGGCAACGTAGCGGCGGAAACCCTGGCACAAGAAGGTTTGCTGGATATCGTTTCGTCCGACTATGTGCCGTCTGCGTTGCTGCTCTCGGCGTTTCGCCTTGCCGCGATTTGGCAGGATGTGCCCCGTGCGATTGCGACTGTCACCGAAAACCCGGCCAAGGCCGCCAACTTGGGCGATCGTGGACGGCTGAGCGAAGGCCTCCGGGGCGATGTCGTCCGCGTTACCGAAGCGGCCGGCGTTCCGCTGCTGCGCGGTGTTTGGAGCCAGGGACGCCAAGTGGCCTGAGCCGTGGCGGACGATCCATATACATGTGACGAAATGGGCGGCTCAGGCGTTGAGCTGTAGCACTGGCGCGAAATGCGCCCGCAAGGCCTGCCAATGCGCCAGGTTTGTCGCCGCCAAAACCGTGCCCTTGGTCCGGGCGGCGCTGTAATCCGTGCCATCATCGAGCCAAGCAACATGTCCGCCTGCCTCTGAAATGATCAAGGCGCCTGCGGCATGATCCCATGGTTTAGGATCATGGGCCATCAGCCAGTGGCAGCCTGATTGCGCCAGGGTGCGGTATTCGTGCAGGGTGCAGCGCAGCCCGTAACATCTGTTGAACACAGTGCCAGCGGCAGCGAGGTCTGCGCGCAAATGCTGCGGGAAGAGGGCAGGGGCCAGAAAGCCGATCTGCGCTTCTACAGGTGGCGTTTCTGCTAGCTTCAGGGCGATGGGCGTCTGGCCTGGCCTGGTATACCATGCGCCTTTAGAGGGGCTTGCGGTAATCCAGTCATCCATAAGAGGGTCATAGAGAAGGGCCCAGATCGTTTTGCCGGCGCGTGTCACGCTTAGGATGGTGCCGAACAGAGCAAGGCCCTTGGCAAAGTTCCAAGTGCCATCCACCGGATCAAGAATCGCGCATGTTTCGGCCTGTGCAGGCAAATGCAGCAGGTCTGGATTTGCCGCGCAGGCTTCCTCGCCCAAAACCTCACTCCCGGGCAGTAAATCCTGCAGAATGGGCGTAAGCCGCGCTTCCATGCCGATATCCGCCGCGGTGACAAGGTCATCATGGGCAGATTTGCTGCTGATCTGATCTGGGGAAAGCGTTCGGAACCTAGGGATGATCTCAGAGCGCGCCGCGTTGCGCACGGCTGCGATCAATCCTTCCACCACCTGTGGTTCAAGCATTACAGGCTCAACGTCCCCACGTTCGGACAGGGCCGCAATCCATATGGACAAAATTAGACCGCGAATAACTGCCCACACCGCCAGCGCGGCAAGCGGCGGCGGCACGTGACATTTGGCCGACAGAGCGGGAGCCCAGACGCAAATCGGCAGCCTGGCCCAGCATATGCAACGATTTCTTCGCGACATTGCGAGACCGTGATCGCAGCATCGCGTTGGTTTTCGCCGTCCGATAGCCGGATAGCAGCATGTAGGGTTCAGAGGCGTCCATCAGATTGTGGGCCGCTGCCATGATGTCGATCGTGCGCAAATCCATGCGGGTGGCTTCGTTTTGGCGCCAATCCCGCATGAAGTGGTTGATCTCTTTAACGGCGTCTTTGATGTAGTTGCCTTCGATCCAATAAATTGTATCGATGCTTTCACCTGTCCGGCCGGAATACATGCGAATGCGGCGAAAATCGCCCGCGCCGCGCCCAAAACCGAAAGCATTGGAATAGGTGGGCGCTGCGACCACGGCGGTTGCGGCAAATGCTGCTAACACACCGCGCCGGGTTACGCGCTGGCCCGTTGAGCTGTTCCCCATGGGTCTTCTGCCTCGTGCCTCTTGCTCTGCCATTCAGCAGAAATTTTGTCATCTATCCCCAGATGCGCCGTATGTATGCCACACATGGCCATTCTGACCAAGGGCTGAATTGCGCTTCGCCCCGGAAATACCGCCGCAGGGTAGTCTGATGATGGTAAATTGGGCGCTAACGCTTGAAGTCAATGCAATTTTTTAGCACTTTCGTCGTGCGGAATTTGGCGCATACCACTTTGCAGCCAAGTAGTGCGACACGCGGTGCCGATGCCGTGATAACGTGAACGCGAGTAGACAGGGCTGAACCAACAGGGCAGCGTAGGGGAAATAGATTTTGATGGAGCACTCCATGAGCCGTTTTAAAGGCCGTCATGCGCCGATTAAGCTGTTGCAGAAGTTAGTTTTTTCGATGTCAGCGCTTTCAATGTTGACACTGTCAGGTACAGCGAAAGCACAGGTGACCGGGTTCATGCAATCCATCGCTGAAGCAGCTGCAGAAGATCGTGACATCGCCGCGTTTTACCGCGCCAACGGATATGAAGACATTTTTACGGGCGCCGATGATGCAGCGCGTCGGATTGCTCTGTATCGCGCTTTCGCTAAGGCAGGTGATCATGGCCTGCCCACACAACGGTACCATCCGGATGCGCTGCGCGCCGCTTTTGAGGGTGCCTCTTCTCAACGGGCACGCGGGGCGGCAGAAGTCGCCGCCGCGCGCATGTTCTTGGACTATGCGCGCGATTTGAACACCGGGGTTCTTGAGCCTGGCAAGATCGTTGATGGGATTAAGCGCCAAGTGCCGCGCCATGATCCCGTAGATCTGCTGACAGCCTTCGCGGCAGCGGAGCCGGTGGCGTACCTTGCGGGCTTGGCGCCCGATGGCCACGAATACGTGCGTTTGCAGCGCGAAATGCTGCGCCTCCAACAAGTCATTGCAAAGGATGGTTGGGGCCGTGGTGTACCAGGCTCGTCGAAGCTGGAGCCCGGTGACAGCGGCGATCGCGTGATTGCGCTGCGCGATCGTCTTGTGCGGATGGGCTACCTCGCACGAACGCCGGATCGTAACTATGGCAATGCTTTACAAGCTGCTGTTCAACAATTTCAGATTGATCACGGCCTGCTGGCAGACGGTGTAACCGGGCCGAGCACGCTGGAGCAGATCAACACCAGTGCTCAGCAGCGCCTGCGCTCTGTGCTGGTTGCCATGGAGCGCGAGCGCTGGATGAACGGCCCGCGCGGCGATCGCCATGTCCTGGTGAACATTACAGATTTCCACGCCCGGATTATCGATGACGGCAAGGAGACGTTCCGAACACGGTCTGTGGTGGGCGCGCGCAATCTCGACAAGCGCACACCGGAGTTCTCGGATACCATGGAGCACATGGTGATCAACCCAACCTGGAATGTGCCCCGCTCCATCGTGGCACGCGATTACCTGCCCAATTTCAAGCGCAACCCTAACGCCAACAGCTATCTAAAGCTGATTGACGCCAGTGGCCGTGTGGTGCCGCGGGATACGATTGACTTCAGCGAGATGACAGAGCGGAACTTTCCGTTTGACGTGAAACAGCCTCCCGGTCGTCGCAATGCGCTTGGCCTGGTGAAATTTATGTTCCCCAACCGGCACAACATTTATCTGCATGACACGCCGGACAAACATCTGTTCAAGCGCGAGCGCCGCACCTACTCGTCAGGCTGTATCCGCCTGAACGATCCGTTCGATTTTGCCTATGCGGTGCTGGCGCGGCAAACGAATGACCCTAAGGCCTTGTTCCACAGCATTCTTGACAGTGGCAGGGAAACAACGGTGGAGCTTGAGCAGCACATTCCTGTGCATCTGATCTATCGGACGGCGTTCACGGTGGCCAAGGGCAACGTGCAGTATCGTGCCGATATCTATGGCCGCGATGCACGCCTGTTTGATGCGCTACAAGCAGCAGGGGTAGCCATGCCCGCGTTGCAAGGTTAGGAATGCGCTCCAACAGGATGGGGCGCCATGCATTACACGATTTCTCAGATCGCGCAGTCCCTCGGTCTTACGGCCGAGGGCAAGGCTGATCTGAGCGTTCGCGGCGCGGCTGAGCCCGCCACGGCTGCGCCGGATCAGCTGGCTCTGGCGATGCAACCCAGCTATGCCGAAACCTTGCCCAAGGGCGCGGCGCGGGCCGCCATGCTGTGGGAAGGGGCCGATTGGCAAGCGCTCGGATTGGAAAGTGCCATTCTTGCGCCGCGCCCACGCTATGCGCTGTCGGGTTTGACATCCCTGTTTGACCCGGGCCCCGAGATTGCCCCGGGCATTCATCCCTTCGCAGATGTGCACCCTAGTGCAGAGATTGGCGCAGATGCGGCCATTGGGGCATTTGTTCAAATCGGCCCACGCGCCTCTATCGGCGCCCGCGCGCGGATTGCGTCCCATGTAAGTGTCGCTGAGGACGCAAAAATTGGCTCGGATGCGCTGCTGTATTCGGGGGTGCGGATCGGTGCTCGGGTCACGATCGGCGATCGGTTCACGGCCCAGCCAAATGCGGTGATCGGGGGCGATGGCTTCAGCTTTGTGACGCCGGAGAAAGGCGCCGTCGAAGCGGTACGGACAACTCTCGGCGATGCGCAAGGGCTGCGGCAGCAAGCTTACGCGCGCATTCACTCGCTTGGCGCTGTCAAGATTGGCGACGATGTCGAAGTTGGCGCGAATGCCTGCATTGACCGCGGCACCGTGGCGGACACCGTCATTGGGCGTGGCACCAAGATCGATAACCTCGTCCAAGTGGGGCACAATGTCCGGGTTGGCGCGGATTGTCTGCTTTGCGGCCAGGTCGGGATTGCGGGCTCCACGCAGCTTGGGGATCGCTGCGTGCTTGGCGGCCAGGTTGGCGTCACAGACCACCTTGTGTTGGGCAATGATGTGATGGCGGGGGCTGGCACCTTGCTGCGCACCAACCAGCCCGACGGGCGCGTGATGCTTGGCAACCCGGCCATGCCGATGCAGGCTTCAATAGATAGTTACAAGGCGCTGCGGCGTCTGCCCCGCCTGATGCGTGACATCGCTGACTTGAGGACACGGGTTCCCAAAAGCGATAATCATGACTAAATCGGCGCCAGAAGTGAGTCAAAGGACGAGATAATGGCTGAAAACGTGCGCGACAGGGTGATTGCGATCATCGCAGAGCAGGCCTTTCTGGAGCCCGCGGATGTGACGCCGGAGAAAACTCTGGAAGATCTGGGCGTGGACAGCCTTGGCCTCGTCGAAAGCATTTTTGCTATCGAAGAAGCCTTTGATATTTCGGTGCCTTTCAACGCAAATGCACCGCAAGACAGCAGCTTCGATATTTCCAATGTCGGCGCGATTGTTGCCGCTGTTGAGGGCTTGCTGGAGGAGCAGGCGTGAGCATAGCGGGCGCCAGGCCAACACTGCTTTGGACGCGAGGTCTGCGATGAAAAGGGTTGCCATCACTGGGGCAGGCACGATCAACGCGCTTGGTCACTCGGTGCCGGAAACGCTGGAGGCTATGCGCGAAGGCCGCTGCGGCATCGGGCCCATCGACATTCGCGACGTCGAGCGCCTGTCTGTGCAGATCGGGGGGCAGGTGCGCGGCTACGATCAGGAAAGTGCATTTAATCGCCAGCAGATCGCGCTCTATGACAAGTTTACCCAATTCGCCCTTCTGGCCGCACGCGAGGCAATTGGGCAGGCGGGATTGGACTTTACCGGCGATCTAGCCAACCGCTCTGGCGTTGTGCTGGGCACGGCTGCGGGTGGCATGAACACCTGGGATGACAATTACCGGGTGGTCTACGAAGAGGGCAAAAACCGCGTGCATCCCTTCGTTGTGCCGAAACTGATGAACAATGCCGCGGCCAGCCATATCAGTATGGAGTTCAATCTGAAGGGGCCGAGTTTTTCGGTGTCTACCGCGTGTGCCTCGTCGAACCATGCCATGGGCCAAGCGTTCCAGCTTGTGCGATCTGGGGCATCTCCTGTCATGATTACAGGGGGTTCTGAGGCGATGCTAACCTTTGGTGGCGTCAAGGCTTGGGAGGGCCTGCGGGTCATGTCAAAGGATGCGTGTCGCCCGTTCAGCGCCAATCGCAACGGCATGGTTCAGGGAGAAGGTGCGGCGGTTTTCGTCTTTGAAGACTATGAGCACGCCAAAGCGCGCGGTGCCACGATCCTCGCAGAGGTGATCGGCTTTGCCATGACGTCGGATGCTTCTGACATCGTTATGCCGTCTGCCAAAGGGGCAGCCCGCGCCATGAGCGGGGCCTTGCAGGATGCGCAGATCGATGGCTCAGAGGTTGGATATATCAACGCGCACGGCACGGGCACGGCGGCCAATGACAAGACGGAATGCGCTGCCGTGGCAGATGTCTTTCAGGCCCATGCGGACCGCCTGATGATTTCCTCGACCAAATCGATGCACGGGCATCTCATCGGGGGAACGGGCGCGGTGGAGCTTTTGGCCTGCATCATGGCGTTGCGCGATGGCATTATCGCCCCGACGATCGGCTATGAAGAGCCTGATCCGGAATGTGCGCTGGATGTTGTGCCCAACGAGGCTCGCGAGGCACGGGTGGATGTCGCGCTGTCCAATGCGTTTGCCTTTGGCGGTCTGAATGCGGTGCTTGCGCTGCGCCGCGCGCCCTGACTTTGCAAAAATACCGCCACATGCTTTGAGTATGAAAAAGGCCCGGGCGTTCTGCCCGGGCCTTTTTGATTGTTGGGATTAGGCCTGTACGGCAGATCACTCGCTTTCAGCTTCGCCTTCAGCGTTCTCTTGGGCTGCCGCCTGCGCTGCGATCGCTTCTTTTGTGATTTCTTGCAGCATTTTGAAGCCGGCTGTGAAGCCGGACAGGGAGATGCTCAAATCCACAGTTGCCCCGTCAGGCGCGCGCGCAGGAACAATTGTCAGTTTGCCATTTGCACCACGGCGGAAGGAGTCAACGTCGCCCTGGGTCAGACCGATCTGGGAAATGCATCCCGCGGTCGTGCAATAGGCAAACGGATACCGCTTTACGTTGCCGCCATCGACCGACAGCCGCACCTGCTGGGTGAGAAGCGTTTCCAGAGGCGTGATGATCTGTGCGCCGGCAACGGCCTCTTGGCCTTCTGGCATTGCAAACATGGTCATCTCTGCAACGGCCTGGCCGCCTTCGTCGCGCAGCAGCTGGTACAGGTTGCAGGGATCTATCTGGCCTTCACCGGCGCGTTGGCAGCGCACTTCCCAATCCCCGGTTGTGTCGCGCAAATAGATGCTTCCGGGCGCGTTATCCGGATTCACTTCTTCGCCCATCGAAAGATTAGTTACGGGCGTGGTGCCATTGTCCTGCGCCATGCCTTGTGCGGCTGTAAGCCCAAAGGCGACTGTCGCCGCTGTTGCCAAACGGAAGAATGAGTTCTGCATGTGACCTCTTGGATTCGTAAAGCCTGTGTTTTGCCGAAAGGCTTAACACGGCATTCCTATGAAGTCAGGTGCCGAATCGTTGTGCTGTCGCGAAGGTGAGCGTGCGGGAGATTCGCTATATCTGGTGGGTGCACACATCTCGTTGCATACACGTTTTGGTTGGGCAGGCGGATGACAGAGCGCGCGTGGCCGCGAAGGCACTGAAAGAGGTGCGACAAATTAGAAAAAGGGCCCCTAAAGACCCTTTTTCCTTGTGGTTTTTTTTCTCTCCCCGTCGGACTGGCCGACTTGATGAGGGGACGCTAGGATGAATTTCGCAATGCGTCAACAGGCAATCTGCAGTTCGTTTGCCACTAAACCGTCTTCATCAAACCGAATCAAAACAGCGCGACTGACCGCGGGGAAGGCAAGTCGAATCATCGCTGGAAACCGCTGTTTTTTACTGGCTGCCCTGCCACTGGCGCCCTCATTTTGATCAGATGACAAAAAAAGCCGCACCCGAAGGTGCGGCCAGTCTGACAGGGAGGATGTCAGCCATTTGGACTATGCAGAGCCCAACGGCCGGAACTGTATAGCACGGATGTGATAAAGGCATTTGGAAGACTGCGGGCGGATCGTTAACGTTTGCGAAAGGGCGTATTTGAACCGTCCAAGTTGGCAGGGAGAGGCAGATGGATTCAATTTTCGTGGGCGGGGGCGGCGCGGGTTACGCCGAGCCTCAGAACCTCAAGTTGAAATACGCCAATCGGCATGGGTTGATCGCCGGAGCGACCGGAACAGGCAAAACCGTCACGCTGCAGATCCTTGCCGAAAGTTTTTCAGCGGCAGGCGTGCCAGTGGTGCTGTCAGATGTGAAGGGCGATCTCTCTGGGCTTGCCGTGGCAGGCAGCCCGACATCCGGCCCCCATGACAGTTTCTTGGAAAGGGCGCGCACAATCGGCTTCGACGCCTTTTCCTATGAGGCCTTCCCAGTGACGTTTTGGGATGTGTTCGGCAAACAGGGCCATCCCGTCCGTGCCACGGTGGCGGAGATGGGCCCCTTATTGTTGGCGCGCCTGATGGAATTAAGCGAAGCGCAGGAAGGGGTGCTGAATATTGCGTTTCGGATGGCCGATGAACAGGCGTTGCCCCTGTTGGATCTGAAGGATTTGCAGGCCGTGCTCACCTGGGTGGGCGAGAACCGCAAAGAGCTGTCCTTGCGGTATGGAAATGTCTCGACATCTTCTGTGGGTACGATTCAGCGCCGCTTGCTCGTGCTCGAAAACCAGGGCGCCACGGGCTTTTTCGGCGAGCCGGCTTTGGCCTTGTCGGATTTGATGCAGGTCAATGAAGCCGGGCAGGGCCAGATCAATATTCTTGCCGCTGATAAGTTGATGGGCGCGCCCCGCCTGTACGCGACCGTGTTGCTGTGGCTGCTGTCGGAGCTCTTTGAGCAGCTTCCCGAGGTGGGCGATCCTGACAAACCCAAACTGGTTTTCTTCTTTGATGAAGCGCATCTTTTGTTTGAGGACGCCCCCAAAGCCCTCGTTGAAAAGGTCGAGCAAGTCGCGCGGCTTATACGTTCCAAGGGGGTGGGCGTGTATTTCGTCACGCAGCATCCGGGGGATGTGCCGGATGATATCCTCGGTCAATTGGGCAACCGTGTTCAACATGCCTTGCGGGCGTTCACAGCGCGCGACAAGCGCGATTTGCGCGCCGCTGCCGAGACGTATCGCGACAATCCCCGCTTTGATACCGAAGCCGCGATCCGCGAGGTCGGCGTGGGCGAGGCGGTGACGTCTTTCCTCATGAAAAAAGGGGCGCCCGGCATTGTCGAGCGGACGCTGGTACGCCCGCCATGCTCGCAATTGGGGCCGATTACGGATGCGCAGCGGGCAGCCGTCATGGAGGCGTCCCCGGTGGCGGGCAAATATGAAACGCCGTTGGATCGTGACAGTGCCAGCGAAATGCTGGCCAAACGCGCAGCAGAGGCGGCGCAGGCTGCCGGTGAGGCGGAAGACCGGCTGGAAACGGCAGCCCCGATGGAGCGCGAGTACAGCTCTGCCCGCCGGTACAGCGGCAGCCGGGTGGGGCGTTCCAGCGCCAAGCCTGTGCGTCGCTCGCGCTCGGACACCGTTGCAGAGACGTTTGCCAAAAGCTTTGCGCGGCAGTTCGGCTCCGAGACGGGCCAAGCCGTTGTGCGCGGTGTGTTGGGCGGGCTGTTTCGCGGCAGATAGGGGGCAGGCGCCCACGCCTTTCTTAGCCAGTTGCAGGCTTTATCCCGATCTCGTCCAAAGCCCGGGCAAGGTCATGGGGCAGGTCCCCCATGTGTCGGGAGCGGCTTGTTTTATGTGCGGCAACGATGCCGTCGAAGCGCTTGCGCAGCTTCGTTTTTTCATCCGGAGACAAGTCGTTCCAAGGGCGGCCCTGCAGCCCCATGACGAGGGCGTAATAGGCGATAAAATGGGCCTTCACCCCGACAGTGAGCACAAACTGATAGGTAGCGTCCGGGCCAAGCGTACGCACTTGTTCAGCGCTCGTGATACCCACTTGTTCCAGGTGACGTGCCATGGCTGGCCCAAGATTGCGGATGCGGGTTATTGGCGTAGGGCCTACGGGAGGGATGGGTTCAGGCTTTGGGTTTGCGGTCATAGGCAGAGTATTGCGCGCTTTGCAAAAAACGTCACCCAGCAAACGCTCGGATGCTTTCAAATTGGCCCCATGCGGCCTTGTGAACTGTGATTGACGAAAGGCAGGGTCTTCGCCACGGTCAGTGCCATGCAAATCTATCTGAATTCCCTCCGTAGAACCGGTCTTGACCACCCTGATCTTGACACTGTCCCGCATCCTTTGGCTGACGGAAAGGCGGCGCAAGTGCTTGTAAACAAATGCCCAAGGGCTTCGGTGACGCCGCTTGTCAATGACAAGATGACGGCCAAAGCCCAAGGCATTGCCTCCGTTTGGATCAAGGACGAGCGGACGCGGATGGGGCTGGGCAGTTTCAAAGCGCTCGGGGCGGCGCACGTCATTGCCAGAGACGCCGCAGAGGGAAAGGCCCGGGGCCAAACATACATCACCGCATCGGCGGGCAATCACGGTCTGTCGGTTGCCGCAGGCGCATCGGCCTTCGGGGCACAGGCCGTGATCTATCTGTCTGACACGGTGCCCGAAGCCTTTGCCGACAGGTTGCGTGAAACCGGGGCGCAGGTCGTTCGCCATGGCACACATTACGAAGCCTCCATGGAAGGTGCAGCGCAGGCGGCTGAGGAAAGCGGCGCGATCCTGCTCTCTGACAGTTCTTGGCCGGGCTATTTTGAGCGGCCGCATGTGCTGATGGAAGGCTATCTGATCCTGATGGAAGAGGTGTTCCAACAGATACCCCAAGCCCCAACCCATATCTTTCTGCAAGCCGGCGTCGGTGGATTGGCAGGGGCGGCCGCCGCTGCGGCCCGGGCGCACTGGGGCGCCGGGCCGGTGATCTGTGTGGTCGAACCCGAAGCCGCCCCCGCCTTGCAGGCATCCGTTGCCGCCGCTGCGCCGGTCATGGCGCATGGCCCGGTGTCCGCGATGGGCCGCCTCGATTGCAAGGAGCCTTCGCTGATTGCGTTGAAAGGCCTGTCCCGCGATGCGGATGCCTTTGCTCTGATCACCGAAGCAGAGGGGCAGGCTGGCGCGGATTGGGCGGCTGCGCAGGATATGCCGTCTACGCCGTCCGGGGCCGCGGGCCTGAGCGGGCTGCTCCATCTTGGGGCTGATGGGCGCGCCAAGCTGGGGATCGACGCCGAATCCCGTGTCCTGCTCATCCTCAGCGAGGGGCCGGAGTGACACACCCCGCCGCGCCCCTGTCAAATGCGGCCTGTCGGGCAAGACAAGCCCGCGCGCAGGATGCGATGGCCGCGGCCGGCATCGGGGGGCTGCTGCTGACCACCCCGGCCGAGTTCACCTATTTCACCGGCTATCTGACACGCTTTTGGGAAAGCCCGTCGCGCCCCTGGTACCTGCTGTTGCCCGTTGAGGGCCCTGTGGTCGCCGTGATCCCTGCGATTGGCGCCGTGCTGATGGCACAGTGTGCGGTGGACGAGATCCGCACATGGCCGTCCCCCGATGGCGCCGACGAGGGCCGGGCACTGCTGACGGAGGCCATCGCGGAGGGGGTGGCCGGACAGGGGCCAATTGCATTGCCCGATGGGCCGGAGGATGTGCCGAGGGTTGGCTTTTCTGCCTTGGCGGACCTGCAGCGCAGGCTTTCTGACCTGCCCGGCGCGGTGCACCTTGTGGGCGATGGCGGCCTCGTGGCGCAATTGCGCGCCCGGAAGACGCCTGAGGAAATCGCAGCGATCGCCGATATATGCGACATT
This sequence comes from Oceanicola sp., assembly GCA_022447275.1. Taxonomy (GTDB): domain Bacteria; phylum Pseudomonadota; class Alphaproteobacteria; order Rhodobacterales; family Rhodobacteraceae; genus JAKVBK01. Next base: position 114,860 of record JAKVBK010000005.1, read on the forward strand.
GCCGGGCGTGCTTTCGCGCGGGTGCCAGAGGTTGCCCGGGCCGGTATCCCGGTGGATCAGGTTTTCCGCAGTTTTCAGGCGCTTCTTCTGGAGGAGGGGGCGGATTGGGTGTCTTACCTGGCGGGCGGCGCGGGGCCGGATGGTTATGGAGACGTGATCTCGCCCGCGCGGGCAGTGCCGCTGGCTGCAGGCGATATCCTGATGCTGGATACGGGCGCCGTGCGGAATGGCTATTTCTGCGACTTTGACCGGAATTTCTCCGTGGGCCCCGCCAGCGCCAAGGCTGAAAGCGCCCATGCTCGCCTGTTAGAGGCCACCGCGGCGGCTTTCGATGCGGCGCGCCCGGGTGTCACGATGGCGGATCTGTGGGCTGCCATGTCACCGGCCCTCGGCGACGCCGCCGTCGCGGGGCGCAGGGGGCATGGGCTGGGTTTGCAACTGACCGAAGGCGCTTCCCTTTTGGCCCATGATCACACGGTGCTTGAGGCGGGCATGGTGCTGACGCTTGAACCGGCCATTGAAACGGGCGCGGCGCGGATGCTTGTCCATGAGGAAAACATTGCAATCACCGAGGCAGGGGCCCGGTGGCTGAGCCCGCGCGTTCAGGGCTCCATGCCTGTGCTTGAGGGATAGGCCATGACACGTCTGTCTTACACGCTGGATACGCAGAACAGCCCGCAGATCGGCCTCATTGTCTTGCAGGCAGACCTCCGGCTGGAGCGCGATTTCAGAACGCTTCTGCCGTCACAGGTGAATTGCATGGTCAGTCGAGTGCCTTCAAGCGCTGAGGTGAGCTCGGACAGTCTGCAAGCCATAGGCCCCCACCTGACAGCCGCCGCCGCGCTGTTGCCCCATGGCGCGGGCTATGACGCGGTGGCTTATGGCTGCACATCCGGTGCGGCGCAGTTGGGCCCCGCCGGTGTTGCGCGCCGCGTGCGGGCCGGATGCCCGACCGCCGCGGTCAGCGATCCGCTGACCGCCCTGATCACCGCGTGCCAGCATTTGGGCCTGCGCCGGTTGGCACTTTTGTCGCCCTATGTTGCGCCCGTGTCGGAGCGGTTGCGCACCTGCCTTTCAGACGCAGGCATCGAAACCCCGGTTTTTGCCAGTTTTGAAGAGCCAAGCGAGGCCCGTGTCGCGGCCATATCCCAAGCCTCCACACAGGCGGGCGTGCTGCAGATGATGGCGATCGCATCAGCGCCCGTTGACGGGGTGTTTTTGTCCTGCACCAACCTTGCAACGCTGGATATCGTCGCCCCACTGGAGGCAGCGCTTGCTCTGCCCGTTATGTCGAGCAACCTTGTGCTTGCCTGGCATATGCTGCGCCTCGCCGGGCAAGAGACGCAGGGCCTGCACCCGGCGCAGCTGTTTGCTAAGGACAGCCCGGCGCGCTGAGGCGGCCCGTCGTTGAGGCGGCCCGTATCGGCCCATCAGACAAAAGCAGCCTGCAGGCCTTCGCGCCAAGCGCCGGCACGACATCTCGTCGCCCCGGCTTGCTGGCCTGCGATCCCGTTCTATCTGGCCTCAGACGCCGCCAGCGCATAGGGCGCAGGCCCCAGGTGAGAGAGCGATATGACAGCCAGTGCCACGGTCGAACTCACGGATCTGAAGCTTGAGACATCGATCGGCGTCTATGGCGCAGGCGATGTCGTGCCGCGCGCGCATCTTCTAGACCTCAGATTGGACATCGATCCTGCCAAGGTGCTGATCCCGCGCGATGAAATGGAACTTGTCTTTGACTATGATCCGCTGATCGCACGGATCGATGCGGTGGCCAGAGATGGCCTGTACCTCACGCAGGAACGGCTGATGACGCGCATCCTTGGGATCTGCGCGCAGTATTCAGAGATTAACGGTGCCACGATAGCCCTGCGCAAGACGCCCGTTCTGGGTGACAGCGGTGTCTTGGGCATGCAGGTGGTCGCAGATGCGCAAACGCTGGAGAGCCTCCGCGGTGAAAATGCGCAGGTCTGAGGCGTGCTGAGATGGCTCAAAGCAGCGTAAGCCAAAGGCGCAGCCCCGCCGCCGCCCAAGCCCCCGGTCCCGACAGGAGCAACCCTCAGGGCCCCATCCGGCGGCTTGTGACCCTTGCTCTGGGCACCTTGCGGCCGCCGCCCGGACGGGGGCGTATTGCGCTGGGGCTCGCCTATGGGCTTGTCTGCCATACCGTTTTTGCAGCGGCGGTGCTGGCGATGATGGTGGCGATGTTCTTCGGTATGAGCCACAGTCTTGGGCGGGTGCCTGCACCGTGGAACTGGCTGGTGAACCTTGGCTTGATCCTGCAGTTTCCTGTGATGCACTCACTGCTGCTCACCGGGGCGGGCGGGCGCTGGTTGGCGCGGCTTGCCCCCGGCCCACACGGGCGGACCCTGTCCACCACCACTTACGCCATCATTGCCTCTTTCCAGCTTTTGCTGCTGTTTGCTGCCTGGACACCCAGCGGCATCGTTTGGTGGCAGGCGGAGGGCGGGGCCTTCTGGCTGCTCTGTGGGCTGTATGCGGCCAGTTGGGCGCTCTTGTTGAAGGCCAGTTTCGATGCCGGGGCGGAGGTGCAGTCGGGGGCCTTGGGCTGGATGTCTTTGGTCCAGAAGATCCGACCTATCTTTCCCGATATGCCAGAAACGGGTCTGTTCCGGATCATCCGGCAGCCCATCTATGTGGCCTTCGCACTCACCCTTTGGACGGTGCCTGTCTGGACACCAGATCAATTGCTTTTGGCCTGTGTCCTGACGGGCTACTGCCTGGGGGCGCCGCTGTTGAAAGAGCGGCGTTTTGAGCGCCGGTACGGGGCGCGCTTTGCCGCCTACAAGGCACAGGTGCCCTATGCGGTGCCCGGGCTGAAGCGCGCGCAGCGCAAGCCGCATGGGCAGGGCTAGACGCCGATATACCGCTCAGAGAGATCCGGTGTCAGGGCATCCATCTGCCCCGACCAAACCGTGGTGCCGCGTTCGAGGATGACTGCGCTGTCTGCAATGCGTGCGAGCTCCTTGAGGGATTTGTCGATCACCAGAATGGACACCTGTGTTTCCGATTTCAGACGCCCGAGCGCGGCCCAGATTTCCTGTCGGATAATCGGGGCCAGCCCTTCGGTGGCTTCATCGAGAATGAGCAGGCGCGGGTTTGTCATCAGGGCCCGTCCGATGGCCAGCATTTGCTGCTCACCGCCGGACAGGGAGGCGGCACGCTGCTGCTGGCGCTCGCCCAGGCGGGGAAACAGCTCGGTCACCCGCTGCAACGTCCAATCCCCGGGGCGGGCGGCTGCGATCAGGTTTTCGCGCACGTTTAGCCCTGCAAAACAGCGCCGCCCCTCTGGCACAAGCCCAACACCAAGCCGGGCCACTTTGTGGCTCGGCAAAGCGTGCAGATCGCGGCCGGCGAACTGCAGCGTGCCCTGCGATCGGATCATCCGACAAATTGCCTTTACAGTGGTGGATTTGCCCATGCCATTGCGCCCCATGAGGGCCGTGACACCGCCCTCATCTATCGAGAGATTGACCCCGAACAGCGCCTGGCTGACCCCGTAGCTGGCCGTCAGCCCTTCGATCTGCAGCACGCTCATTCCGCATCCCCCAGATAGGCTTCGCGCACGGCGCGGCTGCTGCGGATTTCCTGAGCGGAGCCTGTGGCGATGATCTTGCCATAGACCAACACGCTGATGCGATCTGCGAGCGCAAAAACCGCATCCATATCATGCTCAACAAGCAGGATCGGCGCTTCCTGACGCAGGCCGTCGAGCAGGCCGGTCAGCCGCTTTGAGCCCGCGGCACCCATCCCGGCCATGGGTTCGTCCATGATGAAGGCGCGCGGGCGCAGGGTCAGCGCCATGGCAACTTCCAATTGGCGCCGGGCCCCATGGCTGAGATTGGCGCAGCGCGTTGCGGCCTCGTCGCTCAGGCCGACACGGGCCAGCGCGGCCTCTGCCGTTGCGCGCAGCTCGGCCGTTTCAAGGGCCCTGCGCCAAAAGCGCCAAGCAGCGCCCTGGGCACCCACGGCACCGAGCAGAGCGTTCTCCAGCACGCTGTCCTCCATGCACAGCTGGGATACCTGGAACGTGCGGCCCAGCCCGGCGCGGGCGCGCGCCTGTGTGCTGAGCCCTGATATGTCGCGCCCATCCAGCACTACGTTGCCGGTATCCGGGCGCAGGGCACCGCAGATCTGTTGGATCAGGGTCGACTTGCCGGCACCGTTGGGGCCGATGATGGCGTGGATTTCCCCGGGCTGCAGCGTGATGGACACATCATCTGTGGCCTTCAACGCGCCAAAGCTTTTGGACAGGTGCCGGGTTTCAAGGATCGGGGCCGCGTCAGACATGGGCGCCCTCCTTGCCAGTCAGAAGGCCGAGCAGACCACCCCGTCCGAACAGAACGATGCCCAGCAGGATCAGGCCCAGATAGACGTGCCAGAAATCCGTGAGCCCCCCGAGAAAATGTTCAAGGGCCACAAACACACAGGCGCCGATGACAGGCCCCATCAGACGGCCCACCCCTCCGATAATGATCAAAACGATCAGTTCACCCGAGAACTGCCAACTGAACATGGCCGGGGACACAAACCGGTTGAGATCCGCGAAAAGCGCCCCGGCAAGGCCCGTGATCGCACCGGACAGCACGAAGGCCAAAAGTTTGATGCGCATCGGGTTCAGGCCCATCGTGGCGACCCGCGCCTCTGATTGGCGCAAGGCGTTCAGCGCCAGCCCGAAAGGCGCACGCTGCAGGCGTGCCTTCAGGATCAGCACGAGGCACAGCAGGGCAAAGCAAATCCCGAAGAACTGGATGGGCACCAGCGTGTTCAGGCCGGGAAACCCATTGCGCACGTAGATCGACAACCCGTCTTCGCCGCCATACTGGGCCCAGGAGATCGCGAAATAGTAAAACATCTGCCCAAAGGCGAGCGTGATCATGATGAAATAGACGCCGCTGGTGCGCAGACATAGCAGCCCGATGAAAAAGGCGGCAATGGCACTGATCCCCATGGCAACCAACCAGATGATGGGCATGGATTTGGTGCCCTCAGTGGTGAAGAAACCCAGATCGAGCACGGTGTAGGTTTGCGCATGATAGGCCAGAATGCCCATCGCATATCCGCCAAGCCCGAAAAACACGGCATGGCCAAAGCTGACCAAACCGCCAAAGCCCAGCACGATGTTGAGGCCCACAGCCGCAAGGGCAAGGATCACCGCCCGGGTGACAAGCGTGATGGTGAAGGGCTCGTCAATGAAAAGAGCCCAGAGGGGCAGGGCGGCAATGCCGATCAGAACGGCTCCGTTTATCCAATGCTCTGCGATCCTCATGGGCGCGCTCCAAACAGCCCCGTGGGCCGCCACACCAGCACGCAGCCCATCAGGATATAGATCCCCATTGAGGCAATCGCCGCCCCGCTTTTCTGGGCAGCGCCCGGTTCCATGAACAGCTTGAATACCTCTGGCAGAAAGACGCCGCCCAGCGTGTCGGTCAGCCCCACAAGCAAGGCTCCGATAAAGGCGCCGCGGATCGAGCCAATGCCGCCGATGACGATCACCACGAATGCAAGGATCAGAACGGGCTCTCCCATGCCGACCTGCACCGACTGAATGGCCCCCACCAAGGCTCCGGCCAGCCCCGCAAGGGCAGCGCCCAGGGCAAAAATCAGTGTGTAGAGACGAGAGATATCGACGCCAAGCGCGGCGATCATTTCACGGTCATTTTCACCGGCCCGGATCTGGATGCCGATCCGTGTCCGCTCGATCAAGGCCCAAAGGCCAACGGCAATGGCCAGCCCGATGCCGATCAATGTCAATCGATAGAGCGGGTATTCGATCCCGCCGGGCAGTGTGACCGGGCCAGACAGGGCGTCGGGGATTTCAAGAAACAGCGGAAAAGATCCAAAGATCCAGCGTGTGCCTTCGGAAAACACCAGGATCAGTGCAAATGTTGCCAACACCTGATCCAAGTGCGGGGCGGCATACAGCCTGCGGATCACGACGACTTCGATCAAAGTGCCAGCGAGCGCGGCTGCAGCAAGGGCCGCCACAAGCCCAAGCAGGAAAGAGCCCGTTGCACCGGCCACCGCAGCGGCGGCGAAGGCCCCCACCATGTAGAGCGATCCATGGGCCAGATTGATCAGCCCCATGACGCCGAAGATCAAAGTCAGACCGGCGGCCATCAAAAACAGCATCACGCCGAACTGCAGCCCGTTGAGGACCTGCTCGATAATGAGAATTGCAGACATTGCTCGCAGATACGCCACTGGATCGGACCCGACCCAGACCTTGCCCCAGAATGAAAAGGCGCCCCGGAGCCATGTCCGGAGCGCCGTTTCAGATACTTACATTTTGCAGTCAGCCGCGTAGGCGTCGGAGTGGTTTTCCAGCGCGGTGCCGATGATCTTGTTGGTGAACACGTCACCTTCCTGGATCACTTCGCGGGCATAGATCGTCTGGATCGGGTGGTGGTTCGGACCGAAGGCAAAGTCGCCGCGGGTGCTGTCAAAATCCGCGGCACGCAGGGCTTCGCGGAATGCATCTGCATCCGATGGGCTGGCGCTTTCCAAAGCAGACAGCAGCAAGTTGGCTGTGTCAAAGCCCTGGCTGGCATAGAGGCTGGGCAGACGCCCATACTCAGCCTGAAAGCTTTCGACGAAGGCCGCATTGGTGGGGTTGTCGATGTCCTTGTTCCACTGCGATGTGTTCACCACGCCGAGGGCGGCCCCGCCAACGGCCTGCAGAATGCCTTGATCAAAGCTGAAGGCCGGGCCGACGACCGGCAGGTCGATGCCGCTGTCAGCGTACTGCTTGAGGAAGGAAATCCCCATGCCGCCGGGCAGGAAGAAGAACACGCTGTCTGCGCCGGATGCCCGGATCTGTGCGATCTCAGCGGCATAATCGGTCTGGCCCAGCTTGGTGTAGATTTCACCCGCGAGATCACCTTCAAAGAAGCGCTTGTAGCCCGTCAGCGCGTCGGTGCCTGCCGGGTAGTTGGGCGCAAGGATAAAGCTGTTGGTATAGCCGGCGGTGTTGGCATAGGCGCCGGCTGCTTCGTGCAGATTGTCATTCTGCCAAGCCACGTTGAAGTAATTCTTATTGCAGCCCTTACCGGCCAGTGGTGAGGGGCCTGCGTTGGGCGACAGGTAGAAGACGTCCTGGTTCACGGCAGCAGGCACAACGGCCATCGCGAGGTTGGACCAGATAATGCCGGTCAGGACATCGACCCGCTCGGATTGGATCATCTTGTCAGAGAGTTGCACCGCGATATCGGGCTTGCGCTGATCGTCTTCGATGACGACGTCGATGTCATCGCGGCCCGATTGTGCAATGGCCAGCATGAAGCCGTCGCGCACATCGATGCCAAGCCCAGCGCCCCCGCCGGAAAGGGTCGTAATCATCCCGACCTTCACCTCAGCAACGGCCGGAGCCGCACATATGGACGCCGCAGCCGCGGCCAAAAGCAGTTTCTTCATGTTTCACCTCCCTGAAGTCTACAACGATAAATGCACTAGTTTTGTTGCAGATGTAAGGATGTGATGGAATTTCCTGCCAAAAATCATTTTTGATAGGCAGGCGCAGCGGTTTTGCGCGCGCGGCGCAGGCAGCCTCAAGGGCAAAATAGGGGTCTGGCCGTGATCGGGCCAATGGGGGCTGGGCCCGCGGGCAGCAGGCGCAGCCGTCACTGCGATGCCGGGGCGCTACGCCGCCAGAAATGTTGCCGCCTTTTCAAGCGCGTGATCGGCCTCTGGCGCACGGCCTGCATACATTTGATAGCAGTGGAACAACCCATCCGTTTCGCAAAGCTCTACGGCCACGTCTTGCGCCTTAAGATGTGCGGTCATCGCCACGCTTTGATCGTAGAGGATCTCTGAGCGATCTGCCTGTATCTGGATCTTTGGCGCGCCTTCGAAATGCCCGAAAAGAGGCGAGATTTCGGGGTTTTTCGCATCGGAACCGGCCGTGTAGGCAGCATTGCCACGGCGCACGAAAGCCGGAGACAAGAGCGCATCACTGCGCCTGTTGTTCTGAAACGAGGGCAGTTCCGCGGCGAGGTTTGTCAAAGGCGAGAACAGGGCAAGTGCGTGGGGCAGGGCGCTTTGCTTTGCGATCAGTCTATGCAAAAGCGCAAGGGCCAGTCCGCCGCCGGCGCTGTCGCCCATTATGCTGACGGATCCGGCGCCATAGGAGGCTGCCAATCTGACAAAGGCGTCCTCCGCCTGGTTGAGCGCCGTCGGATAGGGGTGCTCTGGCGCTTTGGCATATTCGAGGAAGTACACAGGCATGCCCGCCTTTGCAGCAAGCGTTGCCGTCAGGGCCCGATAGCCGCGCAATCCACCCAGAACGAAGCCGCCGCCATGCAGATAGAGGATCGCGCCCTGCGCCGTCTGGTCCCCGGCGCGGACCCGCACGAGAGCGGGATCGCTCGAGACCTCTTCAAAGCGGGCCGAACGGGCCTTGGCATGGAGCAGGGTCGCATTGAGGTTGGCGCTTGAACGCAACAGGCGCGGAGACGACAGCAGTGAAAGAAGGGGTTTTTGCAGGATGCGGGCGTGGCCCGTCAAAAGTTTCTGGCGGATCGAGATCGTCATGTGCTTTGGCTTTGAATGGGGGGAGAGGGGTGCGCGTGTGATTGACGCCGTCCGTAATCCGCGGGGTGCGCGATGCAAGCGGTTTCAACCAGTGACGTTGCGGCAAGAGGCGCGCCGCTGGCCTCCGGTCGAAGGGACGCGCGTCGGGCAGATGTGCGGGCCGCTGATGCGCCCCGCAAATGGGCTCTGCCAAACTGTTTTCTAGGAAAAGCCGGGAGTGCCGCGATCCTTCGGGTTTGCGCGCAGGTGGTCCTCTTTGATCTGCTCCGAGGTCTGGCGCGAGCCGTCATGGGAATAGCCCGGGGGCAGCACCGCGTATTTCACACGCTCGCGCAGGGTCAGGCCCGGCTGGGTCATGTCGCGCAACATGCCGATCCACTCATGGAAGGCCACCCGCAGCGGGTTGAATGTGCCCAGATTGTGCACCAGCCCGTAATCGACCTTGTCGCTTTCTATTTCCGGGACGAAGGTGCCAAACATCCTGTCCCAGATGATAAAGACGCCCGCATAGTTGCAATCGAGGTAGCGCGGGTTGCGGCCGTGATGGGCGCGGTGGTGGCTGGGCGTGTTCATCACCGCCTCGACCCAACGCGGCAGTTTGCCGATCGCTTCGGTGTGAATCCAGAACTGGTAGATCAGGTTCAGACCACCGGCAAACAGAACCATCGCCGGATGGAACCCTAGCAAAATGAGCGGCGCCCGCATCACCATCATGAAGGTGAACGTGCCAGACCATGTCTGCCGCAGGGCGGTGGTCAGATTGTAGTGCTGCGAGGAATGATGGTTCACATGGCTGGCCCAGACCCAGCGGATGCGATGTCCAAAGCGATGCACCCAGTAATAGCGCAGGTCATCCAGCACAAAGCACAGCAGCACCACCCACCAGGACGTGCCCAGATCCAGCGGTGTGATCTGCCACAGAACCATGAAAAAGCCCCAGGCGATAAAGCCCAGAAGGATACCAGAGGCGACCGATCCCGCGCCCATGACAAGCGAGGTGACCGCGTCACGCGTTTCATAGCGGCCGCCGCGGCCTTTGACGGCAATCCATGTCAGCTCGATCAGGATTGCGGCAATGAAAAAGGGGACGGCGAGGTTCACCACGTCTGGATAGGTCATCATGTCCGTCATAGGGGGCCAATCTCCTTGAGCCAGTCGTCCTGCAGGGCGGCGGGTACCGCGAGGCGGATTGTGGGGGTGCCGATGTCGCGGAAATGCAGCACCAGCCGGTCTGGGCGTTGTTCAGGGCGTGCGCCCTGCACGAAGCGCGCGGCGCTGTCTGCGCCCATGGCCCAAACGATGCCCGGTCCGTCTGTCGAGTGGATCAGGGCGGCGTGACCATCGGGTGCCACATGGACCGTGCGAACAGATGCATCCGGGAAATGGCGGAGCCACGCGGCGCGCGCGGTGCTCTCGTCAAAGCGCAAGCGTTTCGACAGCCCCATCAGATGCAGTAAGATGGCGACGCCGATCACGCCGATGACAACCATCGGTCCCAGAATGTGCAATGGCACGGTACGTTCCTCCCTTGTGCATATTCAGGCGAAAACCCATGCGCAGAGCAAGCCCGGACAAAACTAACCGAACGTAAATTGCGGCCAAATCCGTGAAACATGCTGCGAGCAGATCCTGCGCGAGTGCGCTTTCGCCGCGACGGGGTTAATGCGAGGGTTAATCCAGTGGAACCGGTCGCAACATCTTGCCGTTGCCCAGCAAACCCACCCCGCATTCCCGGCCCGGGTTCAGACAATCGCGCACGATCCCCGCCATAATGTCTGGGTCCCACCCATTCATCCAATCCGCGTGCAAGCTGGCGCCGGGTTGGGGCGTGCTGCCCATATCGGAGGACAGCCGCCATTGGTTTGTGGGGCCCCGATCCGGGTCCACATGA
>JAKVBK010000050.1 GCA_022447275.1 Oceanicola sp.
CGTAAGCGGAAGCCGCGCTCGCGCGCTATCTATGCATAAGGATAGAGGCCTCTATACCATGCTCCAGATCAACACAGGTTGGGCAGGTCTGGTGATCCCAGCCGGATTCCCAAGCCTTTTTGATGGCTTTTGGTCGCATCTGGGAAATCGGGGAAGCTACAGCCATCTCACATACATCAGATATGTTCCCAAGGCGCCTTGTAGCGGGAGGGGCTGGGCAGCTCTTATGGGCACTAAGCACGGCAGGCACCTGACAGTGTTGCCCTGACCACTTGATATCGCAGCACGAATGGGCGACCGCCCAGACGGGCAGCAATCAGAATTTGCATGCCGAAAGGCAGGGGGTGCCGCGCATGCGCTCAAGCGCGACCGCCCCCGTTTCGATCTCAGATATCTGCGTAGATCGCCACAATGCGGTCCACGGCATCCTCAGCGGTCAGTTCTTCGCTTTCACCTGTGCGCCGTGATGTCAGTTCCACCACGCCGTTCTTGAGCCCACGTGGCCCCACTGTGATCCGCCAAGGCAGGCCGATCAGGTCCATTGTGGCAAACTTGGCGCCCGCCCGCTCGGAGCGGTCGTCGTAGAGCGGCTCAAGGCCCTTGGCCGTCAACGCATCATAGAGCATCTGGCAGGCCGCATCGGTTGCCTCGTCCCCTTGGCGCAAGTTGACGATACCGCAATGGAACGGGGTTACGCCTTCCGGCCAGATGATACCGTTTTCATCATGGCTGGCTTCGATCACTGCCCCCAAGAGGCGGGACACACCAATGCCGTGCGATCCCATATGCACTGGCACCTTGTGCCCATCCGCATCCTGCACCATCGCGCCCATTGCTTCGGAATACTTTGTGCCGAAGTAGAAGATCTGACCCACTTCAATCCCGCGGGCCACGCGGCGACGCGCTTCGGGGATGGCGTTGAACGCAGCTTCGTCATGGGTTTCATCGGTGCGGGCGTAGCGGGATGTAAACTCTTCCAGCACGGCCTGACACTGCTCGAAGGAGTCATAATCGATCTCGCGATCGCCGAGTTTGAGATCAGTGATCTCGCTGTCGTAGAACACTTCGGATTCGCCCGTGTCTGCAAGCACGAGGAATTCATGAGTGTCATCGCCGCCAATCGGTCCGCTATCGGCCCGCATTGGAATCGCCTGAAGCCCCATGCGTTCATAGGTGCGCAGATAGCTGACAAGGTGGCGGTTATATGCGTGCAGCGCGTCTTCCTTGGTCAGGTCAAAGTTATACCCGTCCTTCATGTAGAATTCGCGGCCGCGCATGACCCCAAAGCGGGGCCGGATCTCATCGCGGAATTTCCACTGCACGTGATACAGGGTCAGCGGCAGATCCTTGTAGGACGAGACATGCGTGCGGAAAATATCCGTGATCATCTCTTCATTTGTCGGGCCATAGAGCATGTCCCGGTCGTGCCGATCGCGCAGGCGCAACATTTCCTGTCCGTAATCATCATAGCGGCCGCTTTCACGCCACAGATCAGCAGGCTGAAGCGTGGGCATCAGCATCGGGATATGCCCGGCGCGTATCTGCTCTTCATGGACAATCTGCTCAATGCGTTTGAGCACTTTGAAGCCAAGCGGCAGCCAGGAGTAAATGCCCGCCGCCTGCTGGCGGATCATGCCGGCCCGCAGCATCAGCCGGTGGCTGACGATCTGGGCCTCGGACGGGGTTTCCTTCAGGACAGGCAGGAAGTAGCGGCTCAGGCGCATGGATAAGACCCTTCAGTGGCGTTGTCGCGCTTTTGGATCAAGCGCGCTGACAAGGCAAGAGAGCAGTGCAACTGGTGCCTCTCAGATCGCCCGATTCAACGCCCCTGCAGCACCGTCCAGCGCCATTTAAGCCATGCCATCACAAAGAATTTGTATGTGCGCGCCTGTGATGCGTTGTGCCCCTGCGCCAGAGCGACTAACACAAACCCCTGAGAGATCACGGAATGAAGGTTTGCGCTGATGGCCCTGCCCTCCCACACACAAGTGCGCTACTGGGCTGCTTCGGCAGCCGTGTTCCTGCTGCTCCTGTGGTTTTTGGGCGATGTCATCACCCCCTTCCTGCTGGGCGGCGCAATCGCCTACTGCCTTGATCCACTGGCCGACCGTCTCGAGAACCGCGGGCTCAGCCGGGTCGCTGCGGTAACCATCATCTCGGTGCTGGCAGTGCTGGTCTTTCTTGCGATGGTCCTTCTCGTCATTCCCATGTTGATCGATCAGTCGACGTCATTCGTGCTGAATATTCCGGAGCTTATTGCAAGCTTGCAGGCGTTTTTGATGGAGCAATTTCCAGAGATCATGGAGGCGGACTCGACGATCAATCAAAGCTTGGCCAGCCTTGGCGAGACAATCCGCTCCAAGGGAGGCGCGCTGCTCAGCGCGATCATCACCAGCTTCCAAGGTGTTGTGAACATCATTCTGCTGGTTCTTTTCGTCCCAGTGGTCACGTTCTACCTGCTGCTGGATTGGGATCACATGATCGCCCGCATCGACGATCTGTTGCCCCGCGATCATGCTCCGGCGATCCGCCGCATAGCCAGTGACATCGATAAGACGCTCGCCGGATTTATCCGCGGACAAGGGACGGTCTGTTTGATCCTTGGCACGTTTTACGCCGTCGCGCTGATGGCGGTGGGGCTGCAATTTGGTCTGTTCGTTGGGGCGCTGGCCGGGCTGATCTCGTTTATTCCGTTTGTTGGGTCGATCGTCGGCGGTGTTCTGTCGATTGGGCTCGCACTGTTCCAGTTCTGGGGCGAGTGGTTCTGGATCGGGTTGGTTGCGCTGATCTTCATTGGCGGTCAGGCGGTCGAGGGCAATGTGCTCACCCCGAAGCTGGTGGGCGGATCGGTTGGGCTGCACCCGGTGTGGCTGATATTTTCCCTGTCTGCGTTCGGCTCGGTTTTCGGCTTCGTTGGCCTGTTGGTCGCAGTGCCCGTGTCCGCAAGCATAGGGGTGCTGACCCGCTTTTTGATCGCGGAATATAAAGGCGGCCGCCTCTACCGCGGCCTGACCGAGAACGACGACGACACCCCATGACCGACCCTCGGCAATTGCCACTCGCCCTGCCCGCCCGCCGCGCGCAGGGTCGGGCTGATTTTTTTATCTCCCCCAGCAATGCCCTCGCCATGGCACAGATCGATGGCTGGACCCAGTGGCCCGAGCGCAAATGCCTGCTGCTTGGCCCAAAAGGCAGCGGGAAAAGCCATATCGCGCAGGTCTGGGCCACTGATACGGGCGCTCAGGTCCATAGCGCCAATCGCTTGGACGCAATGCCCCCGGAGGGCGGGCATCATGTGATCGAGGATTGCGCGGATGCCATCGCGCAGGATCCCACCGCGCAAGAGCGGCTGTTTCACTGGCACAATGGTATCCTGTCATCGGGAGGCACCCTGCTGCTCACGGGGCCCGCACCCCTGAGGAGTTGGGACATCACCTTGCCGGATCTGTTTTCGCGTCTCGACGCCGCTCCGCGTGCCGTTTTGGAGCCACCCGATGACGCCCTTCTGATGGCGCTGCTGGTCAAGCTTTTCGAAGACCGTCACATTGTGCCCCCTGCGGATCTGATCCCCTATCTCGCCAGCCGGATTGAGCGCAGCTTTTCTGCGGCGGCCCAGATTGTGGATGATCTTGACCGAGAAGCGCTCGCCACCGGTCGCAAACTGGGCCTGCGCCTGGCCAAGGAACGGCTGGACAAAGCACCCGACAGCGCTTGATCGGCAAAGGGGGCGTCCCGCAAGGGTCGTTCGAAGGCGCAGGGGCATCACTCTGGACACCGGCGCGCCCGCGTCGCAAACTGCTTGCCTCAGGGCGGACGGGCGCCTGTCGCTTTGTCACCGTCCTGTTGCACGTATCCCTGATAGAGACCCCATGACCCAGGCTGACTTTCTTCGTTCCCCGTTTCCCAAACCGATCAAGATGCCCGAACTGGATCTTGAAGGGCCAGACCGCTTTTTCAATCGGGAACTGAGCTGGTTGGCGTTTAACTGGCGGGTGCTCGATGAGGCGCGCAATCCGCGCAATCCCGTGCTCGAACGGGTTCGGTTCGTATCGATCTCGGCCACCAACCTGGATGAATTTTACACGGTGCGCGTTGCAGGTCTGCGCGAGTTGGCGCGCGAGGGTATCACCACCCCGGCCGCCGATGGGCGCACACCGGCCGAACAGTTGGTGTTGATTGACACCGAAGCCCGCCGGCTGATGTCGGCCCAGCAAAGCGTCTGGACCGATCTGCAGGAGATGCTCGAGCAAAAGAACATCCATGTGGTTGACCGGTTGTCGCTTTCTGCCGAGGATCGGGCCTTCCTCACCGAGCATTTTCTGGCGCAGGTGTTTCCGGTTGTCTCGCCGCTTGCCATCGACCCGGCCCATCCTTTTCCGTTCATCCCCAACACAGGCTTTTGTCTGGCACTGCAACTGGCCAGCAGCACCGATGCGCGCAGCCTGCAGGCGCTGATCCCCGTGCCGGCGCAGTTGGACAGGTTCGTGGCCCTGCCATCGGAGCCGGGCACCGCGCGCTTTTTGCCGCTTGAACAGCTTTTGCTGCTGAACCTCGGCGCGCTGTTCCCCGGCTATGACGAGATTGGCCATTGCACCTTCCGCGTGCTGCGCGACAGCGATCTCGAGGTTGAGGAAGAGGCAGAAGACCTCGTGCGCGAATTCGAAACGGCCCTGAAACGGCGCCGGCGCGGAGAGGTGATCCGGATGAAGCTTTCTGCAGGCGCTCCCAAACGTCTGCGCAAGGTGATCATGGATGAGTTAAACCTGTCAGAGAACGAAGTCGTGGAGATTGAGGGGTTGATTGGGCTCGCCGACATCAAAGAGCTGGTCCTCGAGACCCGACCTGACCTGCTTTGGCCGTCTTTCACACCGCGCGTGCCCGAGCGGGTTCAGGACCATGACGGCGACATGTTTGCCTCAATCCGCCAGAAAGACATGCTGCTGCATCACCCCTATGAGACCTTCGACATGGTGGTGCGATTTCTCAAACAGGCCGCGGCAGATCCAAACGTGGTTGCGATTAAACAGACGCTCTATCGCACCTCGAAAAACTCGCCGATCGTCGAGGCTCTGTGCGAGGCCGCCGAAGACGGAAAATCCGTCACCGCACTTGTGGAATTGAAAGCGCGGTTCGATGAGGCCGCCAATATTCGCCAGTCGCGCAGATTGGAGCGTGCGGGGGTGCATGTGGTCTACGGGTTTATCAATCTCAAGACCCATGCCAAGCTGTCGACCGTGGTGCGGCGCGAGGGCAAAGACCTGGTGACCTACACGCATTTTGGCACGGGAAACTACCATCCAATCACGGCCCGCATTTACACGGATTTGAGCTTTTTCACCTGTGATGCCGCTCTGGGGCGGGATGCCACCAAAGTGTTCAATTACCTGTCTGGGTATGCCCATCCCGAAAAGCTCGACAATCTGTCGATTTCGCCCTCGGGCATGAAGCAGCGGCTGATCGACATGATGGAAGAGGAAGCCGCCCATGCCCGCGCGGGCCGTCCAGCCGAGATTTGGGCCAAAATGAACTCCCTGATTGAACCTGAGGTGATTGACGCGCTGTACCGGGCCTCACAAGCAGGTGTGAAGATCAGTTTGGTCATCCGCGGGATTTGTGGCTTGCGGCCGGGCATAAAAGGCCTGAGCGAAAATATCCGGGTCAAACATGTGGTGGGCCGGTTCCTCGAGCATTCCCGGATCGTATGCTATGGCAATGGCCATGGCCTGCCATCGCGCCAGGCGCGGGTGTTCATTTCCTCCGCGGATTGGATGGGCCGAAATCTTGATCGGCGGGTGGAAACTCTTGTCGAGACCACAAATGCGACGGTCAAGGCGCAGATCGTCGAACAAATCATGGCAGCCAACCTCGCAGATCAGACACAGACATGGGTGCTGTTCGGGGATGGCCAGACCCTGCGCCCGCCGCTGCCCGGCGATGGCATGGCATTTAATTGCCACCGGTTCTTCATGGAAAACCCATCGCTTTCAGGGCGGGGATCAGCGGGGGCCGAGGATGTGCCCGAATTGACCCACGCCCGCGATTGAGTACCGCTCTAATATTTGGCTACTCGGTTTGTCCGGCGGGGGATTGGGGGCGCTGCCCCCTGGCCCCTGCGGGACCATTCCCCCGGAGTTTTTGTGCCAAGATGATGGGGGACGGTGGCAGGTCGGCCCGCATCGGGTGGGATGACTGCGCTCGCCGTATCGGTGTGACCACTTAACGGTTGTCGTCGTGGCTTTGGCAGGCAAAAGTAAACCTCAGGCAGACGGACAATAGCGGGCCGATATGGAATTTGGACAAGAGGGCGGTTTTTTCGGTCGTCCCATCTTCAAGGACCCGGAAGCGCATGCTTTGGCGCGAGTGGGTGTTATCGATATCGGCTCAAACTCCGTGCGCATGGTGGTGTTTGACGGGGCCGCGCGCAGCCCGGCTTATTTTTACAATGAAAAAGTGATGTGCGGTTTGGGCCGCGGCCTTGCCCGGTCTGGCACGCTCCATCCGGAGGGGCGGGAGCGCGCAGTTGCTGCGATCCGGCGCTTTGTCTTGCTTGCGGAAGGGATGGGCTTGCCGCCCTTGACCGCTGTGGCGACGGCCGCTGTCAGGGAAGCCTCTGACGGTCCGGACTTTCAGCGTGAGGTGATGGACGCAACGGGGCTGAATTTTTCCGTAATCGATGGGCCGGAAGAGGCCCGCCTGTCGGCGCAGGGCGTTTTGCTTGGCTGGCCCGGTGCCACAGGGCTTGTGTGCGATATCGGTGGCTCTTCGATGGAGCTTGCCCGCTTGGACAAGGGAAACATTGGCGCCTGCTATAGCTCGACCTTGGGCCCGCTGCGTTTGCGCACCTTGCGCGGTGGCTCCAAGGTGCGGCGCAGTGCCATAGATGCGGGCCTCGATGAACTCGCCAAGGGCATTGAGCGCCATGACAGGCTGTATCTCGTCGGGGGCTCTTGGCGGGCCATTGCCCGGCTCGATATGCACCGGCGCGGTTATCCCCTTTCCGTGCTGCATGACTATCGGGTGAAGCCAAAGCACCTGCGCAAGACGCTGGAATGGCTTAAGGGAGAGGATCTGGAAGTTGTCCGCAAGGAGACGCGCCTGTCAGCAGACCGGATCGCACTGGTTCCGATCGCCGGAGAGGTTTTGCGGCGTCTGATGGCCAAGTTCGGAACACGAGAGGTGGTGATTTCCTCCTACGGCATCCGCGAGGGTATGTTGTTTGAACAGATGCCAGCCCATGTCAGGGCGCGCGATCCTTTGATCGAAGCCTGCCTGCACGAAGAGGAAATGCGTGCACGCGTGCCGGGCTTTGGGCGCCAGTTGTACCATTTCATTCGGCCTTTGATGTCGCGTCGGAAAGTGTCCGAACGGCTGATCCGGGCAGCGTGTCTCCTCCATGACATCAACTGGCGCGCCCATCCTGACTACCGCGCGGATGTGTGTTTCGATGCTGCAACGCGGGGCAATCTTGGCGGCCTGGATCACCGCGGACGGGTCTTTCTTGGGCTGGCTTTGCTGTACAGATATCGCAATGGGCGCTCGGCACGGTTCACGCCTTTGCTGGACTTGCTGACAGATGAAGATTGCAAGGATGCCGAAATTCTTGGTCGCGCGCTGCGGTTCGGCGCGATGTTCTCGGCTGCCACCGATACCCGCATGGGGCATCTGCATCACCGGCCCAAACGACAGGAGTTGATCCTGACCCTGCCAAAGGATGCCGGGCCGCTATTTGGGGAAGTGGCCGCTGCGCGGTTCCAGTCATTGGCCGATGCGATGCTGGCAACGCCGATCGTCAAGTTTGAGAAGGCCTGAGCCCTTAGAGTCGGGACAAGCCCAACAAGGTCAGACTGCCCCAAATGATCAGGATGCCTGCCGCGATATGCAAGGCAGGCAGGATGGTGGCGGCGGCGCCCAGACGGGTCGAGCCTGCCAATGCCAACCCGCGCGCGGCAAAACCTGAAGCAGAGACTGACGCGGTGAGCAACGCGGTGCCAAGCCCCATCGCCAAGGCGCCGGCGGCGCCAGCCCAACGGATATCCATTTGCCATGCGATCACCAACAGGAAGATTGCCCCGGTGCAGGGCCGCACCGCAATGCTGAAGACCAGCGCAGCGGCGTCCCGCCAGGATGTCAGGCCTGACACCTGTTCTGCGGTGGGGCCGTGCGCATGGCCACATGTTGCGCACACCTCTGAAGGGAGATCCGCATGGGCCAGTTCGGCCTGCGGCAGGGGCGCAGGGCGCAATAGCCGGATGCCACGCCGGATCAGGATTGCGCCCACGGTTGCAATCGCGAGATAGCTCAAAGGTGCAAGGATGTCTTCGGCAAGGCTGGTCATGCTCTGCACCGACAGGTCCAGCAATGTGAAGCCCCCGTAAACCAGTGTGATCGCCCAGAGCGCCTGCGCGAGGCTCGAGATCACAGACAGCCCAAGCAAAGGGCCAAGACGCGCTGTCGAGCCCAAGGCAACCCCGCCCAAAAGGTATTTTCCGTGGCCAGGGCCGAGGGCATGCACAAACCCGTAGGCGCCGCAGGCCACCAACAAGGCGGTCCAAGCCCCCGGCGCGCCCATCTGTAAGCTGCGCACGGCCTGTGCCATCTCATTTTGGAAGGCGCGCTGCTGCGCCACCGCCCAAGCCATGACGGAATTGCCGTCCACCAGAACAGCGGTGATCACCACCACCAGCAGAACGCACGCTATGCCAAGGATCACTCGCATGACAGTACGATCCAATCTGCAAACAGGGCGCCAACATTCTCCGTCTCAGGCGTTTCTTCGCGGTCCAGTGCAAGCAGCATCGTCTGGAAACGGGCCAATTGCTGATCCAGCTCAAACGGGATCACGCGGGCCGCGCACTGACCATCCGCGCCGCGCACCTCGGGGCTGAGGGTCACGGTGAAATCAAAAAAATACGTTGATTCGTAGAACCCCACTTCGACGTCGCGCCCGCGCACCTCCAATGGGGTTTCCAGGCTGCGGGTGAATGTCATCAAGATGCGCCCATCCACCAAATGCGCATCGACCCCTTCGGGCCATTGAAGCGATACCGCCACATCATCCACAGACAGATGGGCTGATCCGTCGAAATCTTCGGGCCACTCGCCCAGACGCCGCACCAGTTCAAGCCGGTCCGCCTCATCCAACCCGCCTTCGGCATTCAACGGGATTTCAAACGCCGACAGCGTGTAGAGGGTCTCGAAGGGATCGTAGTGCCACGTCACTGCAAGCTCTTGCAGCCGCCCATCCGCATCCATAACGAAATCCACGCCGCCATCGATGAAGGCATGCGGGTGGCCCAGCGCTGCCCCGGCGATCCCGGTGGCAATGCACGCAGCGCACAAGGTTGCTGAAATATGTCGCACACGTGTTCCCATGGCATGGGATGTAGTCTGCCCGCCCGCGTGATTGAAGTCTCAATCGCGTGTACAGGGACAGTTTGCCCGTTCCTGCAGGCTGGGCTTGCTCCCGGAGGCTGTGCACCTTACACCGCGCTTTGAAGTTTCGTATCAGCCCAAAGGTGCCCGATCATGCTCGACATCACCTATACCACGCCAAAGCCCAAGGTCATTCAGGGCGCCCAGTCCGAATGGGAACTCGTGATCGGGATGGAGGTGCACGCACAGGTCGCAACGCAGGCCAAGCTGTTTTCGGGCGCGTCCACCCAATTCGGCGCCGAGCCCAATGCAAATGTGGCTTTCGTGGATGCGGGCATGCCGGGCATGCTGCCGGTGATCAACGAGGAATGCGTGGCGCAAGCTGTCCGCACCGGGCTGGGTCTGAAGGCCGAGATCAACCTGCACTCCGCCTTCGATCGCAAGAATTATTTCTACCCCGACCTGCCTCAGGGCTATCAGATTTCCCAGCTCTACCACCCGATTGTCGGGGAAGGCGAAGTCCTGGTGGAGATGGGCGCTGACACATCGGGACAGCCTATGGCGCGCACCGTCCGCATCGAGCGCATTCACCTGGAACAGGATGCCGGCAAATCGATCCACGACATGGACCCCCACATGTCCTTCGTCGATCTCAACCGCACCGGCGTCGCCTTGATGGAAATCGTCTCGCGCCCCGACATCCGCGGCCCTGAAGAAGCCGCAGCCTACGTGGTCAAGCTGCGCCAGATCCTGCGCTATCTGGGCACCTGTGATGGCAATATGCAGAACGGCAACCTGCGCGCGGATGTCAACGTATCCGTATGCCGGCCAGGCCAGTATGAGAAGTATCAGGAGACGCAGGATTTCTCCCATCTCGGCACCCGCTGCGAGATCAAGAACATGAACTCCATGCGTTTCATCCAGATGGCTATCGACTATGAGGCCCGTCGCCAGATCGCCATCCTCGAAGACGGGGGCAGCATCGATCAGGAAACCCGCCTGTACGATCCCGACAAGAACGAAACGCGCTCCATGCGGTCCAAGGAAGAGGCCCATGATTATCGCTATTTCCCCTGCCCGGACCTGCTGCCCCTAGAGATCGAACAAGGCTGGGTCGACGACATTGCAGAGAACCTGCCCGAGTTGCCTGACGCGCTGAAAGGGCGTCTCATGGCGCTTGGTTTGACGGATTATGACGCGTCCGTTCTGACCGCCGAAAAGGAAAATGCGGACTATTTCCTCGCGGTCGCCGATGGGCGCGATGCAAAGCTGGCCGCCAACTGGGTGATCAACGAGCTGTTTGGCCGCCTGAAAACCGACGACCACGCGATCACCGATAGCCCCATTTCGGCACAGCAACTGGGCGGTATCATTGACCTGATCAAGGCTGACACAATCTCCGGCAAGATTGCCAAGGAACTGTTCGAAATCGTCTACACGGAAGGCGGCACGCCGGCCGAAATCGTCGAGGCCCGCGGTATGAAGCAGGTCACCGACACCGGGGCAATCGAGGCCGCCCTTGACGAGATCATTGCCGCGAACCCCGCTCAGGTTGAAAAAGCAAAGGAAAACCCAAAGCTTGCGGGCTGGTTCGTGGGCCAGGTGATGAAAGCCACCGGCGGCAAAGCCAATCCCAAGGCGGTCAACCAACTGGTTGCGCAAAAGCTAAAGGGCTAAGCCGGATACGGTATGAGCAGCGGGACAGCCGGGCTGCCAAAACAGGCATCGGGTGGGGCGCATTGCAAAGCGCCCATGCCCGGCCCATGCAGCGCAAAAGGGACCTGCTGAGCCAACGGATAAGCCTGCTTTTGCTTGCTTTCCTCTGCCGCGCTGCGACACCATACTGCCCACTGCTCCCTTGCCGCAGATGAGTCGGCCCCATTTATCGAGATCGAACACCATGGAAATGTACGAGTACAAAGTGATCCCGGCGCCTGAGCGGGGGAAAAAAGCCAAGGCCGCGCGCACGTCCGAGGCGCGGTTCGCCTTCGCTTTGGAAACCGCCATGAACGAGCTTGCCAAGGACGGCTGGGAATATCACCGCGCAGAGACCCTCCCCTCGGAGGAGCGGTCGGGCCTGACGGGCAAAACAACGATTTACCGCAACCTGTTGGTATTCCGCCGGCTGCGCGCGTCGGGTCAGTCCAACGCTACGCTCAGTGGCGAAGTTCTGCCGGCACCTGAAAGTGCAGATGGTCCTGCAGTGCCCAGCCCTGTGCCCTTCTTGCAAGCGCCGACATCCAGCACGGAAGGCGACGCACAGACAGCACCGCCGGTTGTAAGGACCATTCCGGACGCTCCCGAAGAGACAGTGGCGCGCACGCCTGACCTTCAGGCTGAAGACGTGGCAGAGGAAGAGATCACAGCCGCGCCCGCCAGCACGGCTGAGGCGGCCGCAGCCGCAGCAGCCGCGCTGCGTCTTGTCGGTCAGCCCGGCGCGTCTGACGAGGCCGATGCAGCAGAGGAAACTGCCTCAACTGCTGGCAGCGTTCCGCAGGGCTTCAAGGCCGACATGGCCCATCTGATGGGGCGTAAGAAGCAAAGCAAACCCTGATCGGGCCAGATTGGCCGTCAGATTGGGTCCGGACGCCGCAGCTTTCGCGCCGCCTCAGCACGTCTGCGCCTATGGGCATCTCCGCTCAGGGTGTGTCCAAATCCAGCGCAAGCGCATGGATGCGTCCGACAAGATCCTTGCCCAAAGCTGCATGCACCGCCCTATGGCGCGCGATACGGCTTTGACCCTCGAACGCGGTGGAGCGGATTTTGACCTGCCAGTGGCTTTCACCCCCGTCCTGATAGCCCGCATGTCCCCGATGACTTTCACTGTCATCGATCACGACAAGCTCCGTCGGGGCAAAAGCCGCCACAAGTTTCGCTTCAATCTCCTGCGCAACACTCATTTTTTCTCTCTAGCCCCTTCATTCCGGTGAGCGAATGTCTAAACTCAGCCCTCCGAGTCGGAAAGAGACAGTCTAAGGAGACCATCCCCATGGCAAAGCCAGATCCCTTTGGGTTCGATATGAGTGTCTCAAGTGACAAGAAAAAGCGTTCGCGCGGGCGGCGCGGCATGTCAGGCGCATTTGAGACTTCGCAACGGGTGTGCGAAGCACCGGGCTGCAACCAGCCGGGCCAATATCGCGCGCCCAAATCACCGGACTCGCTGGATGATTTTTACTGGTTCTGTCGCGACCATGTGCGCGAGTACAATCTGAAATGGAACTTTTTCAACGGCGCCACCGAAGAGGAAATGGAAGCCCAGATCGACAAGGATCGGGTGTGGGGCCGTGAAACCAAGCCATTCAGCGAAAATAAGGATGAGGCAAAGGCATGGGCCCGCCTCGGCGTGGACGATCCGCACCAGGTGCTGGGTGACAACGCCACGCGCAACCCAGGCCGCCAGGCAACCGGACGCAAGCTGCCACCGACGGAGCGCCGGGCGCTTGATATTCTTGAAGCCAAGGATTCGTGGACAAAGGCCGAGATCCGCAAACAGTACAAAGCGTTGATCAAGGTGTTGCACCCAGACATGAACGGGGGCGACCGCTCTGACGAAGATCGCCTGCAGGAAGTGGTCTGGGCGTGGGATCAGGTGAAAGACAGCCGGTCGTTCAAGGATTGAGCGAAACCGCTCTCGCGTATCGGAGTGCTGAGCGATGAACCGCTATGATCTGTCTGGTAGAGTGGCTGTGGTCACCGGCGGTGCGCAGGGAATTGGTGCCGCGGTGGTCGAGCGGATGCTGGAGAGCGGTACGGAGTGTTCATAGCGAGAAATTTTAGTCTTGATATGTTTACGTGACATTATGAGGTATTAGATGACGATCCAGATTAGGCCAGCAACTGAAGCCGATGCGATAGATGCCATCAGCACTTTGCGTCGCTCGATCACTGAGCTTTGCGTTGTCGATCATAAGAACGACCCAGCAGAGATCGAAGACTGGCTGTCTAATAAAACCGAAGATGCGTGGCGAACCTGGACCGCCCGAGATGATGCAATAGTGCTGGTGGCTGAACATGCAGGGAATGTCATCGGTGTCGGCATGGCGACTCTCGACGGCGACATTTTGTTGAACTACGTCCATCCGAGTGCACGCTTTCAAGGCATCAGCAAGGCCATCCTTGCCAGTATAGAGGAAGTATTTAAATCTAGGGGCTTGCAGCACTGCCGCCTTGAAAGCACCGTCACCGCCTATTTCTTTTACGAAAGTTGCGGTTATCGGCACGAAGCCGGTAGCGATCTTATGTCCAAATCGCTGTAACCACTAGATCCTCTGAGGAATCGTGGACGAAACCGCTTCGTGGCATTGGTGCTTGTGGCAATTGCTTCGCGCTGATGTGAGCGGTCGCTGCAGTGCGTTCAGCGGTCAAAACTTAACCGTTTGTGGCGCTCACTACCGCCGGGCCCGTCAGCGGCGCCCGATAGAAGGTCAGGTTGACCTTGATGCACTGCCGCTTCACCCCAGTGCCTTTGGGGAAACATGGTTTGGCGTGGTGAGCAGTGCGACACATCTGGGATGAGGCCCGGATTTATGCTGCAACTCGCTCAGATACCGGGAGCCTACACTCTGTTGGCAGGCTTGGGATGGGCCCGGACGTCAAAGGCGCTGGATCTGTACGGACCGGACCTGATGCCAAACCGGATAAACGTCTCTAAATCTGCAAGCCTGACATGGGCCTGCAGACCTCTTACCCGCTGAACGCATTTTGCGCGCCGGCCCTCAGCACGGACAGCCCTGCCCTGATTGGCAGGTTTAGAGGGCGCTCTCGCGCGCCCCTGTTCACAGAACGCGCGTTACAAGCGGCCCGGGCGGAGCGGCCTCACTGCATGCCAAGCGCTTCTTTGTACATGTCCAGAACAGCTTCTTCTTCTGCAATGTCATCGGGCTCGCGCTTGCGCAATGCAATGACCTTGCGCATCACCTTGGTGTCGTAGCCGCGCCCCTTGGCCTCTGCCATGACTTCTTTCTGCTGGTCAGCAATGTCTTTCTTTTCAGCTTCCAGCCGCTCATAGCGTTCGATGAACTGGCGCAACTCTTCTGCGGTTACGCGGTAGCTGTCGGGCATGCCGCCAGTTTCAATTCCATCACTCATTGCCGTTCTCCTGCCTGTCAGAGGCCCCGTGTTATGATGGCTCCCCGCCCCTTTCAAGGGCCAAGCGTCACCGGACACAGCAGCGCGCCTTGCTGCCTATTGCTCCGCTGCCGATGGCGCGCTAGTGCACACGGGAACGCAGCCATGCAAACGGAAGGGCGATCGGGATGGATTACATCGTTTTGGGCGGGGCAGCCCTGTGCGTTATCGGTCTGCTGGGGATCATCTGGTGCATCATTTCCGTCCTGCGAGACCGAAAAGCCGATCTGACAGACGACCAGTTGAAAGACCGTCTGCAGAAAGCCGTGGCTTGGAACATGGGGGCTTTCATGGTGTCAGCTCTGGGCCTGATGATGGTGGTTGTGGGCGTGATCCTTGGCTGAGCAGGTGATCGACCGGCTGCGCAACAGGCTCTAGGGGCTGTCCGGTTCCGGAGCCGTGCGCGCGCCTGTATCAAAGGCCTCCCAGCCCTCGCCATTGAAAACATCCACGCCCAATTGCGCCAAGACATCCGGGAAATCGACCATGACGTAGTTGTCGACGATTTTTCCGTCGACCACCTTCCAGAAATCCATGTACCGAATGGTGACGCGCTTGCCCGTGGGCGCGACCCCCATAAAGGCGCCCGAATGGATCGCCTCCTGTCGCCCAAAGGCGGCCGCCCATTCCCCCATGTAGAGACGGGCTTCGTCTACGCAGACCTTGTCCGAAAAGGCTGCCTGAAAGGGCTTTTGCCAATTGTCCTGAAAAGCGCGCAAGCCCTCTTTCGTGCCACATCCCCGATTGCCCATCCAGCGAAAGCCCTCGGCGAAAAACTCACCGATATCTGCGATGCGGTGATCGTTGAGTCCATCGACCATTCCCTCGATCACTGCGCGCGTTGCCTCTGTTTTGCTCAGATCCGTATCGCGGCTCAGCATTGCCTGTTCAGGGCGAGATCCCTTCATGTCACAACTCCCAGTTTCAGTTTGATCTGGCCAGTTGCCCGTGGGGATGGGGGGCAACCGGCGCGGCTGGCACCAACTCAAGCGATCTTTGCATAGGAATGCAAGAAGGTATGACTGCGTGTTTGATCCCTGTCCGCACCCTGCGATCCAAAGCCAAGTCTAGAGACAACTGTTAACCGAACAGGCACCTACCCGTACCAACCCGTTGCCGCCTTCTTTAGGCGGGCACTTCAACGCCTGAAATCATACGCGCGACCATATCCCAATAAATGTCCGCCAAGGCTTCGCGGGATAGGCGTCCCTCATCCCGAAACCAGGTATTCACCCCGGTCAGCATGGCAATGATCGCCATGCTGGTCACCCGGACATCAGACACCCGAAACACCCCGCTTTCCTGTCCGGCTCTCAGGATGTCTTCCAGCGCCGCCTCATAGCGCCTGCGAAACGCCTCGATCGCTTCGAAATGGTCCTGCGTGAGGTTGCGCAGTTCCATATAAGAGATGAAAACCTCGTCAGCCCGATCAATGTGATAGTGGATATGGAAGCGCACAAAATCTTCCAGGCGCTGGTGCGGCGAGGCATTTTTGCGGGCCACGCGGCCATACGCGTCGAGCAGATCCAGCATATGAGCCCGCATCAGATCAAACAGCAGGGCCTGCTTGTCCGGCGTGTAGGTATAAAGCGCACCGGCCTGCACCCCAACCTCTTTGGCAATCTGGCGCATCGACACGGCCGCATATCCAAACTTGGAAAACAGTTGCAACGCCGCCGTCCTGACACGGGGGCCTGTCTGTTCTGCATGGGATCCGGTTTTACGCGCCATGGGCTCAAGCATGGCATTGAACAAGCGTTCAATTCAAGTGCAGGTTTTTCTTGCTGGCACGCCAGTCCCCGCAAGCTGGCCGCGCAAATCCCAGCCAAAACCCTCCCCGGGGGCTTGTTCCCAAGGGCAATGCAGGCTAGGCGCGAAGGGTGATGTTGCACTCTGCGTCCTATAAATTTGCCTTGGCTGCCCTGCTGTGCAGCGCGGTGACGGCCTGCACGCCGTTTCCCGATTTTCCGGCCCTAGTGGATACGGAAGACCTGCCCCCCAGCACATTGGTCGATCTGTCCACCTTGCCGCCGCCCCCCACCGACATGCGCGACCCTGCCCCCGCCGTGCTCGCCCGCGCTGAGGCCGCCAAGCGCCGCGCCGCGAACTGACGGGCACGCCGCGCTTTAAAATCGCTGCTGCTCAACGCCCCTCGCGTGCTGGAGCACCCGATGCAAGTCAGCCCTCCCTAATCAATCTCTTTGGCCTTGCACGCAGCGGCGCGTTGCACCCTCCGGGCCTTCGGGGTAAGCCGGGCCGGACACAGAATTCTAAAGTGCCACGACGCGCCCGTCTTGCCGGTGCCGGGGGCGCACACAAGACGACGGAGACACCCTATGCCTGAACCCATCCGCCTCGGAATCGCTGGTCTCGGTACAGTTGGTGCCGGTGTCGTGAAGATCGTGCGTCAACAGGCTGCGATGCTGGAAGCCCGCGCCGGCCGGCCCATTGCGATTTCCGCTGTTTCTGCGCGCAACCGCGACAAGGACAGGGGCGTGCCCCTTGGCGACTACGCCTGGGAAGATGATCCGGTAAAGCTGGCCACCCGCGCCGATGTGGACGTGTTTGTGGAACTGATGGGCGGGGCTGATGGGCCTGCAAAGGCCGCAACCGAGGCTGCCCTGGCTGCGGGCAAAGATGTCGTGACCGCCAACAAGGCGATGCTTGCGTTAAACGGGCAAGCCCTCGCTGAGCAGGCCGAGGCCGCGGGCCGGACCATCCGCTTTGAAGCCGCTGTGGCCGGGGGCATCCCTGTGGTCAAAGCGCTGACCGAAGGCCTTGCGGGCAACGAGATCCAGCGGGTCATGGGCGTCATGAACGGCACCTGCAACTACATCCTGACACGGATGGAAAATGCCGGGCTGCCCTATGAGACGGTGTTCGAAGAAGCCAACAAGCTGGGCTATCTTGAAGCGGATCCCACTCTGGATGTGGGCGGCATCGATGCAGGCCACAAACTGGCTCTGCTGGCCTCTGTCGCCTTCGGAACACAGGTGGATTTCGCCGCGATGCAGATCGACGGCATCGAGCGGGTGTCGATCGAAGACATCCGCCAGGCGGCCGATATGGGGTACAGGATCAAGCTTCTGGGCGTTGCGCAGATGACGGCGCGCGGCCTCGAAACCCGCATGTCGCCCTGCCTTGTGCCCGCCACATCGCCCCTCGGCTCGCTTGAAAACGCCACCAACATGGTGGTGCTTGAAGGCGATGCGGTCGGCCAGATTGTCCTGCGCGGGGCTGGCGCGGGCGAAGGGCCCACGGCCAGTGCTGTTATGGGCGATGTGATGGACATTGCCCGGGGGCTCCGCCTGCCTGTCTTTGGTCAGCCTGCCGCCACGTTGCGCAAGGCTCAGGCCGCAAGCGCGCGCACACCTGCGCCCTATTACCTGCGTCTGAACCTGCAAGATAAGCCGGGCGCGCTGGCCAAGGTGGCCGCTGCCATGGGCGAGGCCGGCGTCTCGATCGACCGCATGCGCCAGACCCAGCATGAAGGCACCAATGCGCCGGTTCTGATCGTCACGCACAAAACCACGCGCGACATGCTGGAGGCCGCGCTGGCCGCCTTCCCGGCCACTGGGGTGGTCGCCGATGAGCCCGTCAGCCTCCGCATCGAGAACTGAGCCCAAAAAACGCCCCCCAGCGCCCCGGATCGACAGCAGAAGCTTTGCGGCCAGCAGGCCGGGCAGACCCCGCCCGCACGGGCCTAAAGCTCCATGCCCCTAAAGCTCTACAGGGGCTTCCTCTGTTTCCGGCTCTGCCTCGGGATCAGGGGTTTTGGGCGGTTTGCGCCGCAGGATGATATCCCCATTGGGCAGTTGCTCTGGCGGGTAAAAGGCGTTGAGATCGCCAATCATTTCCGCAAGTTCATTCATCGCAGGGCCCATTTGCTCCACAAGCTCCTGCAAGGCAGGGCCCATCTGTTCAAGCAGGGGCTGGATTTCCTCATTGAGCCCTTCCAACAGCCGCCGCGCCCCCTGCCCCAGCAGGTCGAGGCCTTCCTCGGTGGCGCTCAGGGCCTCGTCCGGGGCCTCGGTTGAGGGCGTGTCATCCTGCGCAGGCGCCACGCCTGCAAAGCTGGCAATCAAGGCGGCGCCCAGCAGGGCCCGCGGGCCTCTCCATCGGGTCTGTGATTTTGACATCCTTGCTCCTTCCCGTCTTGTCGGGGCACGTCACTGCGCACGCGCGTGCCATCAGTGTGCACGTAGCCCCGTAAATCTGCACGGGTTTTCAGCCAATGCGAACAGCGGCACAACCTGTAACCAGACGGCAAGCGCGGGCGGCGCAGTCTTGGGCAGGCGCGCAGCGCGTCGGGGCCGGATCGCTGAGGTGCAGGGCCGCGCAGCGGGCGCGGCGGCCGCGATCATGGCGGCCTATCAGGGGCCAATATTCTGTGTTTGGCACTGTATTTGCGGCGTTTCCCACAGTTTCAACGCCCTCTGCGCCGCCGCTTTCAATGCCCGCGCAAAAGACAATCCCGGGCGGGGCAGACGCGCCGCGCAGTGCCAGCAAGACGATTGATTTTGAAGGCGGGGAATGTGCGCTGCGTGCATCAAGACTTCGTTATTGAATTGGAACAGCCCATGAAACGCAAATTATTCGCTGCGCTCTGTGCGATAGGTTTCGCTGGGGCAGCGCAGGCTGCGCCCGTGTCTTTCGGATCGCTCTCGAGCAATGATGATGGCAGCACC
>JAKVBK010000051.1 GCA_022447275.1 Oceanicola sp.
TATTGGTATCTCGCGCACGCACTGACGTGGACCGAGCCAACACCCAAGTGGCGTCTCTGCAAGACACTGTTACCGCTTTGGAAGAGCGCGTTGATGCAAAGGCCGTAAAACTGGGCGAAATCCAGCAAATGAACCGTGAACTGGAGACCGTTTCGGTACTTTATGAAACGTTCCTGACACGTCTGAAAGAGACGACGATCCAGCAAGGTGTTCAGAGCGCGGATGCACGCGTGCTTTCAAAAGCCATAACAGGCGAAAAGGTCGCTCCACGCACCGCAATGATTGGTGCCCTCGGCTTGATCTTGGGTGCGATGGTGGGTGCCGGCCTCGTATTACTGCGCGAAATGCGCTCCGACACTTTCCGGAATGCGGAAGAATTGGAAGCCATAACAGGCGAACAAGTCATTGGCCAAGTACCCTTGTTCCCGATCTCCGCACGCGTCGACTTGTTGCAATACCTTCAGGACAAACCCACCTCTGCAGCAGTCGAATCTATTCGTAACCTCCGCACATCCCTTTTGCTGTCGCGCTTGGATGAACCTCCCAAAGTGATCATGTCCACCTCGACACTTCCAGCTGAGGGAAAAACGACACAATCCATTGCATTGGCACACAACCTTTCGGGGTTGGGCAAGAAGGTGTTGTTGATCGAAGGCGATATTCGCCGCCGTACACTTGATGAATACTTCAAGCAGAAAGCTGGCGAACATGGATTGCTATCTGTGGTCGCGGGCGAGGCGACGCTCGAGGATACAGTGGTCTTTCATGAGCGATTGAACGCGGACGTATTGGTCGGTGAGAAATCCACAGCGAACGCTGCTGATTTTTTCGCATCTGACAAATTCAAAGCTTTTATGGAGACCGTGCGCGAAGCCTATGACTTTGTGATTATCGACACGCCCCCGGTGCTCGTGGTGCCTGACGCTCGCGTCATTGGCCAACATTGTGATGCAATCGTGTATTCCGTGAAGTGGGATTCGACCGCCAAACCCCAGGTGCGTGCCGCTTTGAACGAACTGAAAGCAGTAAACCTTAATGTCTCTGGCCTTGTCCTGTCGCAAATCGATGCCAAGGGTATGAAGCGCTACGGTTATGGAGACTATGGGGGGTCCTACGCAGCCTATAGTAGTGGCTACTATGACGATTGATCACTGCGCATTCGACGAAGGCCAGAAGCCTATTGATATCACAGAAGAGGCGAATGCATTTCCCGGCAGATAAAGACGGCGCAACCGTGCCGTGTTGGGCCCGTTTGCACTTGTCACACTCGCGAACTGGCGTTTGCCTGCTGCATCCATGTAGCCAAGTTCGCAGAATCCGCACTGATCCTTGAAGCCGCGCAGAAAACCCGCTAGGGCGACTGCGGTTTTCACCCCAGCTTCGG
This sequence comes from Oceanicola sp., assembly GCA_022447275.1. Lineage (GTDB taxonomy): Bacteria > Pseudomonadota > Alphaproteobacteria > Rhodobacterales > Rhodobacteraceae > JAKVBK01. The sequence continues at coordinate 1,385 of JAKVBK010000051.1, forward strand.
AGCCTGCCCATGTCCGCGCCCAAGAAAGTCGTCCTTGCCTATTCCGGCGGTCTCGACACCTCGATCATCCTGAAATGGTTGCAGACCGAATACGGATGTGAAGTTGTCACCTTCACCGCCGATCTCGGCCAGGGCGAAGAGCTGGAGCCTGCGCGCAAGAAAGCCGAGATGCTGGGCATCGCGCCCGAGAACATCTTCATCGAAGACCTGCGCGAAGAATTCGTGCGCGACTTTGTGTTCCCGATGTTCCGCGCCAACGCGGTTTATGAAGGGCTCTACCTTCTGGGCACCTCCATTGCCCGCCCGCTGATCTCGAAGCGTTTGGTTGAGATTGCAGCGGCCACCGGGGCGGATGCGGTGTCCCACGGGGCAACGGGCAAGGGCAATGACCAGGTCCGCTTTGAGCTGAGCGCCTACGCGCTGAACCCCGAGATCGCCGTGATCGCCCCTTGGCGGGAATGGGATCTGGGCAGCCGCACCAAGCTGATCGAGTTCGCTGAAAAGCACCAAATCCCGATCGCGAAGGACAAGCGCGGCGAGGCGCCCTTCTCGGTGGATGCAAACCTTTTGCACACCTCGTCCGAGGGCAAAGTGCTGGAAGACCCGGCCGAGCAGGCACCGGACTATGTGTTCCAGCGCACGGTAGCCCCCGAAGAGGCGCCCGACACGCCCGAGTTCATCGAAGTAGGTTTCGAAAAGGGCGACGCGGTCTCGATCAATGGCGAAGCCATGAGCCCGGCCACCATCCTGACCAAGCTCAACGAACTGGGCGGCAAACATGGCATCGGTCGGCTGGATTTCGTGGAAAACCGCTTCGTGGGCATGAAATCCCGCGGGATCTATGAAACCCCCGGCGGCACCGTGCTGCTTGAGGCCCATCGCGGCATAGAGCAGATCACGCTGGACAGCGGCGCGGGCCACCTGAAAGACAGCCTGATGCCCCGCTATGCCGAGCTGATCTACAACGGCTTCTGGTTCAGCCCGGAGCGTGAGATGCTGCAAGCTGCCATCGACAAGAGCCAGGAACATGTCACGGGCACCGTCCGGCTCAAGCTCTACAAGGGAGCGGCCACCTGCGTTGGGCGCTGGTCGGATCACACGCTCTACTCAGAGGCGCATGTTACCTTCGAGGAAGATATGGGCGCCTATGACCAGACCGACGCGCAGGGCTTCATCCAGCTCAACGCGCTGCGGCTCAAGCTGCTGGCCGCCCGCAATCGCAAATTCGGGGGCTGACCCGGACGCGCGGTGCTCAAAATCGCAAACTAGAGTTCCCCCCCGTTGCCCAGCGCAGCGGGGGGATTTTCGTTCAGGGCCTGAGGCGTTTTTCGTTCAACCGCTCCCACACGGGCAAGGCCGCATCCAGCACCGGCCGCAACGCATCGGGCGTGTCTGGCAGCGGCCCCTCAGCGGATTGAAACCCGGTGGAGCGGTGGATCGACCCATACCAATGGGCCGCCCAGACCCCGTCTTCTGGGCGCGGGCCGGCGGGCCAGCTGAGCATGGCGGGATCCCAGTCGAGCCCCAGCGCGGCGCACAGGGCGCGCAAGGTGGCCTCTGGCGCCGCGCGGATATCTTCAGCGGCCACAACCACGGGCGCCTCACCCTGCGCCACCAACCGATCATGCAGTGCGCCCGTGGCCACGATGCCAAGATCGTCGGTTTCGGGGTTTTCGCGCTTGGCAGCATAGCTGGCAATGATGCGGGCCGGGTGGCGGATCAGAAACACGTTGGTCACCTGACGCATCCAGTTCAGCGGCACGCCCGGCACCATGTGGTGCACCATGTGCTTTTGATAGACCACCGGAAGGCGCGCGGGCAGCGGCGCCGGGGCCAGGCAATCCGCAGCCACACGGGCCGGGTCCGTCGGCTGGCTTTCCAGAACCGCGTCTCGCATCGGGTGATCGAGGCCCGTCAGCTTCAGATAGGCGGCATAGAACGGCTCATCGATGACATGGGTATCGGCCCGCTGGGCGAAGGAATACATCAGCGCTGTCGACAGGCTGCGCGGCCCTGACCACATCGCAATCGTTCGAAGAGTGTCCGTTGCCAATTGAAAAAGCCCTTTCCAGCCCGATTTCCTGTAACAAAGCCGCGCTTTGGCTGGCTTTGCGTCACGCCCGCGTGACCTCACGCGTCAGTGTGTTGTCTGACATCTTGCAAGGGGCAACAACAGGGGCAATCGATAGGAGAACCACATGTTGCAACGTCAGTTTGGATCCCGACACATTCACCCAAGGCCCTTGCTCCTTGCCCTGCTGATCCTGATCGGTTTCGGCGCTCAAGGAAAGATGGCCTATGCGGAAGATCGCCAACAGATCATCGTTGCCGGAGGCTGTTTCTGGTGCGTCGAGAAAGACTTCGAGCAAGTCAAAGGCGTGATCGAGGCCGAGTCGGGCTATATCGGCGGCACGGTCGCCAACCCGAGCTACAAGCAAGTCACGAAGGGGGGCACCGGTCATTACGAGGCCGTGCGCATTACCTATGATGCGGATGTGATCACCGCGCGCAGCCTCTATGACATGTTCTTCCGCTCCGTTGATCCCACGGATGCGGGCGGCCAGTTCTGCGACCGGGGCGCAAGCTATCGCACCGCGATCTTTGCCGATGGGGCTGATCGCAAGGCAGCCGAGGCCGCCAAGGCCGATGCCCAAGCCGCATTGGGTCAGACAATCGTGACACCGATTGAGCCCACCGCGCGGTTCTACGTGGCCGAGGACTACCACCAGGACTATTACAAAAGCAGCAAGATTGTTCTGACCCGCTTTGGCCCTCTGTCTCGCGCCAATGCCTACAAACGCTACCGCAAGGCCTGTGGGCGCGATGCCCGGGTGCAGGAGCTCTGGGGCAGTGCCGCGCCTTTCGTGAACTGAGTGATCAGCCTTCAGCCAGCGCCGCCGCGACCTCTGCGGCGCTGGGAATCGCCGCCGCCGTGCCCGGTCGGGTAACCTGCAGGGCCGAGGCCTGCGCGGCCGCTGCCAGGGCCTCTGCCACAGAGGCGCCCATGTCCCGGCTGGCACAGAACCAACCCGCAAACGTGTCACCGGCGCCTGTTGTATCCACTGCCGTCACCTTGGGTGCGGGCACAGAAACCTGTTGGCCCTGTGCCAGATCGTAGAAGGTGGCGCCATCGGCTCCGCGCGTAACCAGAAGTTCCGGCACAGGCAGGGTCTCGGGGGCGGTGCCAAGGCTGTTGGCCAATTGCTCCGCTTCAACCGCATTCACGATCAACAGGTCTGTCATCGGCAGCATCTCGGCAGCGGCCGCCGCCTCGAACGGGGCCGCGGAATAGACCACCCGCGCGCCCGCTTCCCGGGCCGCCGAAGCCGCAGCGGCCCCCGCATCGGTTTCATTCTGCAGAATCAGCGTGTCGCCCTTTTGCACATGGGCCATCCAGCCCAGCGCGCGCGCCTGTGTGATGGCGCGATTGGCGCAGGGGTTGAGCACGATGGCATTCTCCCCGTCGGGCACCACAAAGATCAGAGCATGCCCCGTGGGCGTATCGGGCAGGCGCGCCACATGCCCGACCCCAACCCCATACCCGGCCAGCGCCTCCAGCGCCCAGTCCCCGTCCGGCCCGATTGCCCCGAGATGCTGCACATCGGCGCCCGCCCGCGCCGCCGCCACCGACTGGTTGGCACCTTTGCCGCCGAGCCCCCGCACCAGCGAGGTGGCTGGAAGGGTTTCGCCGGGCGCCGGAAAGTGGGGCACGGTGTAGGTGAAATCCGCGTTGATTGAGCCAAGGTTCCAAAGTGTCATGTCCAATGCTCCGAAAGGGGGGTGCAGGGCCAACCTGCCCTTGTCCCCGCCCCCAGCCAAGCCCTAGTGTGCAGCCGAACGGGCGGAACGAGGAAAACGATGGCCGATACAACGCCGATGATGGCGCAATATCTGGAGATCAAGGCCGCACATGCGGATGCCCTGCTGTTCTACCGCATGGGTGATTTCTACGAGATGTTCTTTGAAGATGCGGTGGCCGCCGCCGCCGCGCTGGACATCGCGCTGACAAAACGGGGCAAGCATGGGGGGGAAGATATCCCCATGTGCGGCGTGCCCGTGCATGCGGGCGAAGGCTATCTGCTGACCCTGATCCGCAAAGGGTTTCGCGTGGCCATCGCCGAGCAGATGGAAGATCCCGCCGAGGCCAAAAAGCGCGGCGGCTCCAAGGCCGTGGTGCGCCGCGAGGTGGTGCGGCTGGTCACACCCGGCACCCTGACGGAAGACAGCCTGCTGGAAGCGCGGCGCCACAACTTCCTTGCAGCTTATGCCGAAGTGCGCGGTGCCGGTGCCATAGCCTGGGCCGATATCTCAACCGGGGCCCTGCGGGTGGTCGATATGGCCCCTGCCAGCCTCGGGCCGCAGCTGGCGCGCCTTGCCCCGCGAGAGCTGCTGACGCCTCAGGGCCAGGAAGACAGGTTTGCCCCGATTGCCGCCGATTTCGGCCTTGCCCTGACGCCCGTTGCACCCGCCAGCTTTGACAGCACAGGCGCCGAGGCCCGGCTGCAGGATCTGTTCGGCGTCAGCGCGCTGGAGGGGTTTGGCCAGTTCTCACGGCCCGCGCTGGGGGCCCTTGGCGCGCTGGTCTCCTATCTTGAGGTGACGCAGAAAGGCCGCATGCCATTGATGCGGGCCCCGGTGGTCGAACGCAGTGGCGCGGTCATGCAGATCGATGCCGCGACCCGGCGCAACCTCGAACTGACCCAGGCCCTGTCGGGCGGGCGCGACGCCACGCTGCTGGCCACGATTGACCGCACCGTGACAGCCGCCGGTGGCCGCCTGCTGGAACGGCGGGTGTCATCCCCTCTGACCGACCTGCCCCAAATCCGCGAACGTCAGGCATCCGTGGCCGCCTTCGTGACCGACAGCAGCGCCTGCCGCGATCTGCGCGAGGGCCTGCGCCGGGTGCCCGACATGGACCGCGCCTTGCAGCGGCTGTCCCTTGATCGGGGCGGCCCCCGTGACCTCGCCGCAATTCGGGACGGGCTGGCCCAGGCCGCCACCCTGGCAGACCGGCTGGATCTATCGGTGCCGCTGGCCCCCGGCTGGGTGCAGGCCCTCGAGGGCCACGAGACACTCTGCGCCCTGCTTGAAGCGGCGCTCGTAGCCGAGCCGCCCTTGCTGGCGCGGGACGGCGGCTTTACCGCGCCGGGCTATGCCCCAGAGTTGGACGAAGCGCGCGCGCTGCGCGACGAGGGGCGCAGCGTGATTGCTGCCATGCAGGCCGATTATGTGGAGCAGACCGGGATTCCTTCCCTGAAGGTCAAGCACAACAACGTTCTGGGCTATTTCATCGAGACCACGGCCACCCATGCCGAGAAGATGCTGGCGCCGCCCCTGTCAGACACATTCATCCACCGCCAAACCACCGCCAATGCGATCCGCTTCACGACGGTGCCCCTGTCGGAAATGGAAACCCGGATCCTGAACGCGGGCAACCACGCGCTCACCCTCGAGCGTGAGATCTTTGCCCGCCTGCGCGCTGCAATCCTGCAGGAGGTTGGCCCTGTCTCGGCCGCCGCAGCCGCCCTCGCCGAGGTGGATGTCACCACTGCCCTTGCCGATCTGGCACGGGGCGAGAACTGGTGCCGCCCCGAGGTGGATGACAGCCGCAGTTTTGAGATCACCGGCGGCCGGCACCCGGTAGTAGAGGCCGCCTTGCTGAAAGCAGGGGCCCGCTTCGTGGCCAATGATTGCGCCCTGTCAGAGAGCAGCGGTCCGGCGGCGATCTGGCTTCTGACGGGCCCGAACATGGCCGGTAAGTCGACCTTTCTGCGCCAGAATGCCCTGATGGCCGTGCTCGCCCAGATCGGAGCCTACGTGCCCGCGCAGGCGGCCCGGATCGGGATGGTCAGCCAACTCTTCAGCCGCGTCGGGGCCTCTGACGATCTGGCGCGGGGCCGCTCTACGTTCATGGTCGAAATGGTGGAAACCGCCGCCATCCTGAATCAGGCCGATGACCGGGCCCTTGTCATCCTTGATGAGATCGGGCGCGGCACGGCCACCTATGATGGGCTGTCGATCGCCTGGGCCACGCTGGAACATCTGCATGACGTGAACCGGTGCCGGGCCCTTTTTGCCACCCATTATCACGAGATGACGCGCCTGTCGGCCCGCCTTGACGGGGTGGAGAACGCCACCGTCGCCGTGAAGGACTGGGACGGCGATATCGTGTTCCTGCACGAGGTGCGCATGGGCGCAGCCGACCGCTCCTACGGGGTGCAGGTGGCACGCCTCGCGGGCCTGCCAGATGCGGTGGTGGCCCGGGCGCGCGATGTGCTGGATGCGCTGGAGAAAGGCGAACGGGAGGGCGGCGCGGCCCGTGCGGTCATCGATGATCTGCCCCTGTTTGCCGCCACGCCCACGGCGCCGCAGCCGACAATCCACAAGGGCCCCTCTCCGATGGAGGCCCGGATGGACGACGTGCTGCCCGATGCGCTGACGCCCCGCGAAGCGCTCGACCTGATCTATGAGCTCAAGGCACTGTCCACCGGCGAAGATGGCTGAGGCCTGACGGGCCGCGCGCAAAAGACATCGCGCGGTGCGCAGGGATTGCTTCCGAAATGCGTGCAATGGGGGTAGGCTCACAGAAAACGAGCAGAGTCACACAAGGTCATATCCCATGCGTTTCGCGGCTTTCCTGCTGTTCGGACTTGCGCTGGCAACGGTTGCCGCGCCCTCCTCGGCCTCACTTTCCGAGTCGCTCCGGCCGATGGCGCGCCCGGCTGAGACACCCGGCGCAGCCCCGCCATCTGCGGTGCGCCTGGCCAGCAGCCTTGTGCCCCGGGCGCGCGGCGCAGGCTCTTCAGACGTGGCGCCGGCCCCCGCTCCACAGATCACACAGGTCTCCAACAGCGGCTTTGCGCGCTGGATCGAAGGCTTTAAGACACGGGCCCGCCGGCAAGGCATCTCTGAGGCCACGTTGCGGGCCGCCTTCCGCGGGGTGCAATACGATCCCGCCGTGATCGAGCGCGACAGGAACCAGTCGGAATTCACCAAAACCCTGTGGGATTACCTCGACACGGCTGTCTCCGATACCCGCGTGCGCAACGGCAAGGCCGCCCTGCGCAAGCACCGGCGCACGCTCGAGCGGATCGAGGCGCGCTACGGCGTGCCCAAAGAGGTGGTGACGGCCGTCTGGGGTCTGGAAAGCGCCTACGGCACCTTTCGCGGCAATGACCCGCTGGTGCAATCGCTGGCCACCCTGGCCTATGACGGGCGGCGCGGACGCTTTTTTGAAGCACAGCTGATCGCCGCGCTCAAGATCCTGCAGGCCGGTGATATCACGCCCAAACGGATGACCGGCAGTTGGGCGGGTGCGATGGGCCATACCCAGTTCATCCCCACCAGCTACCTCGCCTATGCCGTGGATTTCGATGGTGATGGCCGGCGCGATATCTGGTCTGACGATCCGACCGACGCGCTGGCATCGACCGCCGCCTACCTGTCGCGTTTCGGCTGGGTCAAGGGTCAGCCCTGGGGCGTTGAGGTAAAGCTTCCCCGCGGGTTTGACTATGGCCAGACCGGCATGCGCGTGCGCAAATCCCCGGCGGAATGGGCCCGCCTCGGCGTGCGCGACATTGCCGGGCGCAAAGTGCCCAATCACGGCACCGCGTCCATTCTTGTGCCAGCCGGCGCCCGCGGCGCTGCCTTTATGATCTTCAAGAATTTCAACGTGATCGAGCGCTATAATACCGCCGATGCCTATGTCATCGCCGTGGGGCATCTGAGCGATCGGATCAAGGGCGGGCCCGCCATTCAGGCCAGTTGGCCGCGCGGCGATCGGGCTCTGAAATTCGCCGAACGCAAAGAATTGCAAAGGCGGCTGACCCAGGCCGGATTCAGCACACAAGGCGTGGATGGCAAGATCGGCCCCAAGACAATCGCAGCCGTCCGGGCCTACCAACGCTCTGTCGGGTTGATCCCTGACGGCTACGCGTCCCTCGATATCCTCAAGCGGCTGCGCTGAGCCTCACTGAAACTGGAGCGATGTCAGCAAGCGTCCGGTTAGGGAGCGGGCAAAGTCATTGGCTTCGGGCAGGGGCAACCGATCGGTTGCGACCTGCACGAAGGCATAAACGCTTTCGGCCCGCTCAGGGTGCGGGATGCCCACAAGGCGCCACCGGATCGGGCCATGATCGGGATGTGTCGCACGGCCGAGCATTTCCACCCCATCAAAACCGGCCACCTCTGTCGGGCGCAGACCATCGGAGGTGGCGCCAGGCAAGGCCGCCACGATTTTTGGCAGCACCCGTTGCTGCAACAATACCGCGAACACTTCGACGCGGCGCTCGGCAGGCAGATCGGTCGGGATCGTCGCCGAGGACAGATTGACTGCCTCGATCAAAGCCCCGTCCGGGGTTTGGAAGGTCACCGTGAGCGCCCCGCCATCGGGGGGCGCATCATCCAGCAAAACGCCAAATCTGGGGGGGGGCGTATTGTCTCCAAAGACTGGAACACGCACGGTCACCGGAACGGCCCAGGACGCTTGCGCGTCGGGGCTCACTTGAAACAGCCGGCCCTCGGTGACGGTCGCCTCCTGGAGGAGACTGCTGTAGTCTTGTGCCCCAGCAGAGACAGCGCTCATGCCAAAGCCGATCACAAGCGCAAGACGCGCAAAACGTTCCTTCATGCGTGGCATGCCCCTCTCCCCCTTGGCTTTGGATGCTAAGCCATAAGGGGCCAATGGGCAACGCGCCCGATTCAGACCCGTGCAAGATTTGCGATGTTGCAGCGACGAAGCTTAGGTTGGCGCATATGCTTCGACCGGGCTGGCCCGCTCCGCCGAAGGGGTCAGCTTCAGCGGTTTGGGCTATCGCGCTTCTGCCAGCATCCGTGCCGCGCCACTGCCCCCCAAGCCTTTGGGCTATGCTCCTTTGCGGCGGGGTTCGTGTTGCCGGTCGTCGTAGGCGGCCTAGCTGGTATATTGCAAAATCGCGCACTGCGTGTTGGTAAGTCGCAGTTTATATCAATATACGCACACAATACGTTTCCGGAGATCGCAAGGATAAAGGAGCAGGCCATGGGACTGTTGGTAGACGGCGTCTGGCACGACAAATGGTATGACACCAAGGCCTCTGGCGGCGCCTTCGTGCGCTCAACCGCAGGCTTCCGGAACTGGATTACCCCGGATGGCAGCGCCGGCCCCTCGGGATCAGCCGGTTTTGCCGCCGAATCCGGGCGCTATCACCTTTATATTTCTCATGCATGCCCGTGGGCCCATCGCACCATGATCTTCCGGGCGCTCAAGGGCCTTGAGGCCCATATCAGCGTTTCAGTGGTGGATGCGGATATGCTCGCGGATGGGTGGAGCCTTGCAGGCGTCGATGGCACCGGGGACACGCTCTATGGGCTGCCCTTCATGCGCGATATCTACACCCGTGCAGATCCGAAAGTGTCAGGCCGGGTGACCGTGCCTGTGCTCTGGGACACGCAGCGCGAGACGATCGTGTCCAACGAAAGCTCCGAGATCATTCGGATGTTCAACTCAGCCTTTGACGGGATCACGGGCAACAAGCTTGATTTCTGGCCCGAGGCCCAGCGCGCGGCAATCGAGGACGTGAATGCGCGGATTTACGACACGCTGAACAACGGGGTGTATAAATCCGGCTTTGCCACCACCCAGGCAGCCTATGAGGCCGCTGTGCGGCCCTTGTTTGACACGCTCGATTGGCTGGAGGCGCGGTTGGCATCCCAGCGCTATCTGATGGGGGATACGATCACCGAGGCCGACTGGCGTCTGTTCACTACCTTGGTGCGATTTGATCCCGTGTATCACGGGCATTTCAAGTGCAACCGGAACCGGTTGATCGAGTTTCCACAGCTTTGGGCCTATACGCGCGAGCTGTATCAGTGGCCCGGGGTGGCGGACACGATCCATATGGATCACATCGTGCGCCACTATCACTACAGTCATGAATCGATCAATCCGCATCGGATTGTGCCGATCGGGCCGCAGCCCGATTGGATGGCGCCCCATGGCCGCGGGGATCTTGCGAGCGCTGCCTAGCAGATGGGGGTTTCACACCCCCAAACCCCCGTGGAGTATTTTCGCCAAGATGATGGAGAAGCGCTTTTCAGGCGGCAGAGACCGTGTCAAACACCGACAACGGGCAAGCCAGGGAGACCGCGGGCCATGACGAGCGTGATCACCGTTTGCGAGACGTGCAAGACAGAGGACTGGGACGCCACTTCCGGGGTGACCCATGGAGAAACCTTGGCACAGTTGGTCGAGGCAGCCGCAGGCGGTCATTCTGGCGTGACTGTGCGCCGACATGCGTGCCTGATGGGGTGCAAACACGCCTGCAATGTGGCGATCCAATCCGAGGGCAAACTGGCTTATACGCTGGGGCGTTTTGAGCCCACCCAGGAGGCCGCTGAAGGGATTGTAGCCTATGCGGCTTTGCATGCCCTCTCGCCCAGTGGGCAGGTGCCATACAAACAGTGGCCGCTTGCCATCAAGGGCCATTTCATCACGCGCCATCCGCCGCTTCCCTGAGACGTCGACGCCTTGCAGTCAGGTGCAGGGGATGCGTAAGGTTTCGAGGGACTTCACCCTCGGAGATTGGAAGATGCGTTTTTTCAAATTGCTTGCGCCCGCGCTGTTTGCTGCCTTGCCCGCCCAGAGCCAAGTCAGCGTTCCTTGTGGCGGATCCTTTTCGTCCTTTTTGAAGAATGTGCGTGCGGAAGCTTTGTCTCAAGGTTTGCCAAAGTCCGCGGTGGACCGCTTCCTGCAAGGTGCCGCACAGGACAGCCGCACCCTGAGCCGCGACAGGGGGCAAGGCATCTTCCAGATGCCGTTCACAGAGTTCGCACGCCGGGTGATCAGCCAGAACAGGATGGATCATGGGCGCAAGAATGCGCAACGCCACGCGGCCATCTTCGACGAGGCGGAGCGCCGATTTGGCGTGCCGCGCGGCGTGCTTTTGGCATTCTGGGCGCTTGAAACCGACTACGGCGCGGTGCAGGGCGATTTCAACACGCGGAACTCCCTTCTGACCCTGTCCCATGATTGTCGTCGCCCGGAACTGTTCCAGCCGCAGGTGTTTGCCGCCATCACCCTGACGGCCCAGGGCGGCTTTGATCCCGCAAAGACCACGGGTGCCTGGGCCGGTGAGATTGGCATGGTGCAGATGCTGCCCGCAGACATCCTGCACAATGGCATCGACGGGGATGGAGATGGCAAGGTTTTGCTCAAGAGCTCTGTTCCGGATGCCCTGCTGTCTGGCGGGCGCATGTTGCAGGATCTGGGGTGGCGCAAGGGTGAGCCATGGCTTCAGGAAGTCACTGTTCCGGCTGATCTGGATTGGGCACAAACCGGCCTCGACAAGCCGCGCAAGGCCGCTGACTGGGCGCGCATGGGCGTCGTGCCGCGCAATGGGTCGATCTCAAAGAACCTGCAGGCCTCTTTGATCCTGCCGCAAGGCCGCAAGGGGCCGGCATTCCTCGCCTACCCAAATTTCAACGTGTATTTCGAGTGGAACCAGAGCTTTGTCTACGTGACCACGGCGGCCTATTTTGCCACCCGTCTTGAGGGGGCGCAGGTCTTCGCCAAAGGGGCGCCGCCAGAAGGGCTTTCTGATGCCCAGATGAAGGCGCTGCAACGCAAACTGCAGGCGCGCGGGCACGATGTAGGTAAGGTGGACGGCATCTTGGGGGCTCGCACCCGCGCCGCCGTTCAGGCGGAACAGGCGCGGCTTGGATTGCCGGCAGACGCTTGGCCGACCACGGATTTGCTCAACCGTCTATAAGGGCACGAAGGCCGGGGGGCGGGCTGAGCGCCCCGGCCAGGAAGCGTTCTACTTCCAGTCGATATGTTCTTCGAAGTCTCTCATGCCGCGCAGCCAAATCGCAGTCACCTCAGCGAAATCGTCCTGCGACATACCATTTTCACCAAGGTACACGTCATATTCGATCCGTGAGCTGCCGGAATCTGAAAGATAGGACCGGAGATAGCGCCGTCCGGCGTTCCATTCATTGATGGTGCCTTGGCGCACGCCGCCTTCCGTTCGGTAGCCAGAATAGAACTGAATTGCCGTGCAATTGTCACCATCTTTGCAGCCGTAGAAATAGATCTCGAAGTCTCGGCCATAATGGGAGACCGACAGCAGCGGGTCCCCATAATCATCGATGGATTTACTGACTTCTCCGCCCTCGTTGACATACCAGGAAATCACCGGCCCCCCGTCTCCGGCGACAATAGACTGAGCAACGACGGGCGTGGCCGCCAACAAGAACGCGAAGGCGAAATGGGGTGAATACTTGGGCATTTCTCTATCCAATCAGTTTCAACTGATCTCATCCTAGAGGCCCAAAAGGGCGTACAACAACCGGGGCATTCGATCAGGCGACCAATGCTTCTGCGCGCTTCAGGTCCACTGAAACCAACTGGCTGACACCCTGCTCCTGCATCGTCACACCGAAAAGACGATCCATGCGGCTCATGGTGATGGCGTGGTGCGTGATGATCAGGAAGCGGGTGTCTGTGCGCCGGGTCATCTCATCGAGCAGGTCACAGAACCTTGTGACATTGGCATCATCAAGCGGTGCATCCACCTCGTCGAGCACACAGATCGGCGCCGGATTCGACAGGAAGACTGCAAAGATAAGCGCCATGGCCGTGAGAGTCTGCTCGCCCCCGGACAGCAGGGACAATACAGACAGCTTCTTGCCAGGCGGCTGGCACATGATCTCAAGACCGGCTTCGAGCGGGTCGTCGCTTTCAACCAGCACAAGACGCGCCTCGCCGCCGCCAAAAAGATGGGTGAACAGGGTGCCAAAATTCGCGTTGACCTGGTCAAAGGCTGTCAGAAGGCGCTCGCGCCCTTCTTTGTTGAGTGCGTTTATCCCCCCGCGCAGGGTGGCAATCGCCCCTTCCAGATCTGCTTTTTCACGCACCAAAGCGTCATGCTCTTCCTGCACGGCCACCGCGTCTTCTTCGGCACGCAGATTGACAGCGCCCAAAGTATCGCGGGAACGGCGCAGCCGGGCGATCTGTTCGTCCAGCGCGGCGGAGTCCGGCAGGTTGGCAAGATCGGCCTCCAGCCCTGCGGCCAGTTCATCGACAGTCTGACCTTCACGGGCCTCGGCAATGGCCGCGTCGCGTTCTGCAAGGATGCCGTCGGCGGCTTCCGCCCGGGCCTCGCTGGCAGCGCGGGCTTCGCGGGCGGTTGAGGCGGCCCGCGCCGCTTCGCGAGCAGCTAGATCTGCGTCTCTGTAGGTGGTTTCCCCCAAGGCCAGCGCATCGGAGGCCGCTTTGCGGCGCGTGTCGGCCTCTTCGCGCGACGCCGCCAGACGTTCGCGGCGCTCGCCCAGAGTGGCGGGCAAGGCGCGGGCCTCGGCCAGTTCTGCCTCGGCGGTCGTCTTGCGGCTGGCCAATTCCCCGGCGCGCTGTTCCGCATTTGACAGGCGCTCCCGCCAACCAGAGCTTTCCTTGGTGATCTCCTGACGGCGGCGCAAGCGCGCGGTGCCAGCCCGGCGCAGATCTTCGGCGGTTTGGCGGGCGGCCATCATCGATTTGCGGGCGTCTTCCACAAGTTGGCGCGCTGCTTCTGTGGCCGCGCGGGCCTCTTCCATGTCTGGCAGCTCAGACAGCGCGTCATGGGCCTCTTGCAGGCGGGCATTCGCCGCTTCGGCTTCCGCCTCGTGCCGCTCAAGAGACAGGGCAGCGCCATCGCGACGGGTCTCGCTGAGCGACACCGCGCTCTCCGCCCTCGAAAGGGTGCGCCCGGCCTCTGCCACAGCCTGATCTGCCGTGCGGCGGGCAGCGCGGGCTGCAGCATCCGCCTCACCGGCGGCTTTCAGCTCGGCCTGCGCGGCCTCATGGGCGGTACGGGCTGTGGATGCCGTCTGCTGGGCGGCGTCCAGATCGGTTTTCAGGGCGGCCAGCTTATTCACCTGCTGCAGCCGCAGGGCCGTGGCCGAAGGCGCATCGCCATGACCAGCCCGCAACCCGTCCCAGCGCCACAGATCTCCATCCTGAGACACCAGGCGCTGGCCGGGCTGCAAGCTGGCCTGCAGCTTTGGGCCATCCTCGGCCGCGCAGATACCCACCTGCGTGAGGCGGCGCGCAAGGGCGCGGGGCGCCGTGACATGGGGGGCCAGAGGCTGTGCACCGGCGGGCAGCGCAGGCGGGGTGGCGTAGGCAGGCAGCAGAGCCCAGCCCGTGGCGCCATCGGTTTCCGGCGCGGTCAGGTCATCGGCAAGCGCTGCGCCAAAGGCGGCCTCGAAGCCGGGGGCAACCGTGATCTTGTCGAGGATGCGATCGCCCTTGCCGCTGTCCCGCTCCACCAAGCGCTGCAAAGCGCCCACTTCGGCCCCAAGGGCACTGGCCTCGCCTTCGGCCGAGGCGCGGGCGGCGCGGGCTTCGGCCTCTTGGCCAGCCGCTGTGGCGCGGGCTGCGTCCGCCTGCACCGAGGCTTTCTCGGCCCCTTCCGCCGCCTGCGTAGCGGTGGCCTGTGCATCGCGGGCCGCATCTGCATCCACTTGGGCCGCCTCGAGCGCGGCGCGGGCGTCGGCTTCGGTTGCGCGGGCTTTTGCGGCTTCATCCCTGTGGCGGGCCAGGGTCTTTTCTGCCTCGTCGCGCAAACGCTGGGCAGATTGATACCGGGCCGCAAGGCGGGCGCTGTCTTCGGTGCTTTCGGTCAGCTTCGTCTCAGAAACTTCGAGGGCCTGCGCTGTGCGTTCCGCATCCTGCCGCGCCGCATCCAGACGCTCTTCCTGGCCCTCGCTGGCCTGTTCGATCTTGCGGGCTTCCCACTCCAACTGGCGGATGGTTTCGCCTGCATCGCGGTTCAGCTCGGCTTCGCGGGCGATGTCGTGATCCAGCTGAGCGATCTGTCCGCACAGGCGATCAATGCGGTCCTGCGCACGCTCTTCCTCATCCGACAGGCCAGCAAGCTCCACTTCGATCCGCTGGAGGACCGCCGCGGCAATGGCTTCTTCTTCGCGCAGGGGCGGCAGGGCCGCTTCCGCAGTTTCACGGGCGCGATCAGCCTGCAGCACACCCCGCTCGGCGGCGGCGGCGGCGGTCATGGCCTCACGCAGGGTGGCCTGAGCGGCCTCCCGTGCCTCGGCGGCCTCAATGCGGTGGCGGAGCAGCAACAGCCCCTCGGCGCGCCGCAGATCTTCGCCAATGGCCCGATAGCGCGCCGCCTGGCGGGCCTGACGGGCGAGCGTGGCAAGCTGCGCGGCCAATTGCTCGATCACGTCATCGACGCGGGCCAGATTGGTCTCGGCCCCGTTCAGCTTGAGCTCTGCCTCATGACGCCGTTGGTACAGGCCTGAAATCCCCGCGGCCTCTTCCAGGATGCGACGCCGCGCCTTTGGCCGCGCATTGATCAATTCGGCAATCTGGCCCTGACGCACAAGCGCCGGGGAATGCGCCCCGGTGGACGCATCGGCGAACAGCATTTGCACGTCGCGGGCGCGGACATCCTTGACCCCGGCCTTGTAAGCGCTGCCCGCATCCCGCGTAATCCGTCGCGTAATGTCGAGCGTATCCGCATCGTTGAAACCGGAAGGGGCCAGCCGCTCGGTGTTGTCGATCGACAGGGACACTTCGGCGAAGTTGCGCGCGGGGCGGGTCGCAGCGCCGGCAAAGATCACGTCTTCCATGCCAGCGCCGCGCATCGCCGTTGGGCGGTTTTCACCCATCACCCAGCGCAGCGCTTCCAGAAGGTTTGACTTGCCGCACCCGTTGGGCCCGACAACACCAGTCAACCCGCTGGCGATGACAAGATCGGTTGGGTCAACGAAGCTTTTGAAGCCATTGAGGCGAAGGCGGCTGAATCTGAGCATATCGGGTTCCTTGGCCAAGGACCGTGCCTGAGAGAATCTGATTCCGTCAAGCGATTAGACACCTGATATGGACAGTTTGTTGGACTTATCCCCAAGATATTGCGTCTTAGAGGGGGAAAATCATGGGATTGACCTTTCCGCACATATCCCGCCCCCTAGCGCGCAGGAGACTGCCATGACCGAGATCACAATTCGCACCGCCGCCCCCGATCGCGCCCGTCACTTGCTAGAGGCGTCTCACGCGCTGATGCAGGCCCTGTTTGATCCGGAGGACAATCACTACCTCGAGATCGACGCCCTGCGCGCACCCACGATCCACTTCCTCGTGGCCGAGGATGCCGCGGGCCGTGTGCTGGGCTGCGGGGCGCTGGCCAGCAAGTCTGGCTATGGTGAGCTCAAGAGCATGTTCACCGATGTCGAGGCCCGGGGCCTTGGCATTGCCAGCGGCATCCTCGCCGCTCTTGAGGCAGAGGCGCGCAGGCAGGGTCTGCCCCTGCTGCGGCTGGAAACCGGCGACAAGCTGGAGGCCGCGCACAGGGTCTATCAGCGCGCGGGCTTTGTGACCCGCGGCCCCTTCGGCGATTACACGGCCAATTCCAGCTCAATCTTCATGGAGAAACCGCTCGGCGATTAGGCGCGCTGCGCGTCTGGTGGGCAGCGTGTCAGGGCTCTGCCAGTGCCGCCTCTCCTGCCTTGCGCACCGCTGACAACGTCATGGAGGTGGTCAGAGCCTCACTGTCGAGCTGCAATTCGATAATGGCTGGCAGGCCCGAGGCAAGTGCCCGGGCAAATGCATCTGGGAAGGCGTCTTGCCGGGAAACGGTTTCGCCATGCCCACCATAGGCGCGGGCCAAGGCGGCGTAGTCCGGGTTTTCAAGGTTGGTGCCGGAAACGCGCCCGGGATAGGTCTTTTCCTGATGCATGCGGATGGTGCCATAGCGGCCATTGTTGGCCACGATCACAACTGGCGTGGCCCCATGTTGCCGCGCAGTGGACAGTTCATTGAGGGTCATCTGGAAGCAGCCATCACCGGCAAAGCAGATCACGGTGCGATCCGGATGCGCGATGGAAGCTGCGACCGCAGCTGGAAAGCCATAGCCCATAGAGCCAGAGGTGGGTGCCAACTGGCTGGGATAGCTCGGATACCGCATGTAGCGATGCAGCCACGCGGCATAGTTTCCAGCGCCATTGGTCAGAATAGTGCCCTCCGGCATGGTATCGCGGACATGGGCCACGACCGCCTCCATGCGCACATCGCCGGGGCTTTCGGTCGGGGTTTGCCAGGCTTCATACTGAGCCCGCAGGCCTGTGCGCCAATCGGTGCAGCGGCAGTCGGTGGCCGCGGCCCGCAGCGCAGCAAGCGCTGCCGGCGCGGGCGCCGCGGCTGTCGGTTCGCCGCCGAAGCCATCGGGATCGGTGTACGCGCGGGTCAGGTCGGCGAAGAACGGTGCCCACGACGCGTCGTCCCAGGCGATGTGGTGGGCGGTGATCAGCAGCATCAGCTCGTCGGCGGACAGGCGGGCCACGGTCACCCGCAGCGGCGAATCCTTCGCCAGGTCGAAGGGCCGGCGGAAATCCCGCTG
>JAKVBK010000052.1 GCA_022447275.1 Oceanicola sp.
TAAAGCGACTCATTGAGGTTGTCGGTGACCTACCAATCGACCAGTACACAAGGAGCCATGCCAAAGAGTTCCTACAGTCCTAAAGCAACCAGAAGACTAGCACTCAGAGGAGAAGGCTTCAGTGTCTAGCGGCAATCATGAACTACGCCTTCTATGAGTACGACATAGACAAGAGAAACCCATTCGCCCGTATCATCATCAAGGGAGAGGGTAGGGAGCCGTCTCCGCAGAACAGCGTGATGGCTGCGCATGGGGTCATTTAACCCGGTCGGTATGGTCAGTGCCGTCAGCATTTCCGCGCGTGTCACCGGCGGGGCCGCTCAACAGACACAACAGCAAACGGGCCCGCTGCCAGCACCACCAGCGGTACCCAGCGCTGCGTGACAATCTGCTTATCTGTTCGGTGCAGCCAGACCGGGCCAGTACGCCCGGTCAGGCTGAGAGATCTTTCGCGATGAAGACCGTTGGGGGGGCAGGCAGTTGCCGCCCGTTCACTTCGTCAGGATCAACTTGCCCGCACGGGTGATGCGCAGGGTGTATACCTGCTCCTTGAGCACAATATGCGCAAGGCCGCCGCCATTTGTCAGCTCCGTCGCGTCATGCACCGGAAGTTCACTTGCGACGCGCAAGGCCTGCTCTCGGCTGCGTTCTATCGGCATTACCGTTCCCATATTTTCCACTCCGCAATTTCAATGAGCCAATCAAGTGTGAAAGGCCCGGTCATTCCGAGCGTTGCGATGAGCAGAACAAGTGCGTTTGATGCATCCGCTCCTGTTTCCACTGTTCTATAGGAAGGTCTCATCTGCAGGCCCCCGGTCCTTGTTTCAGGCGTATGGCTTGCGGGTGACTCGCTGGCTTGCTCTATTTCTGACAGATTTAATAAGATAAATCAATCCGGCAGTTTTGCCTCACTTCATTTTACAAAAAGTCTTTCAATTGCAGTTGTTTATCTATGTTTGGCTTGATGTTGCCATTGGGGGCTGCTCGCCTAGGATGCGCCAAGGTATCGCGCGAGCGCTGGTGGCGGGGTGCGCAAGAGCGCATCTGTCGGTGCAGGGGGGCTTACCGTGCCGTCGGCCACGACACTGGCATGGGCACTGATGCGCTGTGCATCTTCCGGATCATGGCTGACCATCAACACCATCATGCCGGTTTCGCGCGCCACATCGGCCACCAGATCGAGCATCTCGCGCTTGAGCGCCGGGCCAAGGGCTGCGAAGGGCTCGTCCAGCAGCATCAAGGGGCGCGCCTGCAGCAAAACCCGGGCCAAAGCGACGCGGCTCTGCTGCCCGCCGGAAAGTGCGGCGGGCTTGCGGTTCTCCAGGCCCTCGAGATCGACGCGGCGCAGGGCCGCTGCCATCTGTGCTCGCTGCGCCTCGGTGGGGGTCTTGCGGGTCAGCGCGAGGGCGAGGTTTTGCGCGACGGTGAGATGGGCAAACAGGTTGTTGTCCTGAAACAGCATGGCGACGGGGCGTTGGGCGGGCAGCAAATCCGTGATCGCCTTGTCCTGCCAACGTACAGCCCCCCGTTGCAGTGGCACAAAGCCCGCAATCACGTTCAGCAGCGTGGATTTGCCCGCCCCTGAAGGCCCGAGCAGGGCCGTCACGCCGGATGGGAAGCTGATGTCGGCGGACAGGGTAAAACTGCCTTGCTGGACCTGAATATTGTCAAGTTGCAGCATGTATGCGTCCTCCCCGGTCAAATACCCAGAACAGGCCGAGGCTCAGCGCCAGTAGCAGCAAAGCCCCCGCCCGCGCAGCCTCCATCTGGTAGCTGCCCATCAGCCGGTAGACTTGCAGGGGCAGGGTGGCTGTGTCGCCATCGGCAAACAGGGTGATCACCCCCAGATCGCCCATCGAAAGGGCTGCCGTCAGCCCAGCGGCAAAACCCAGGGGCCTGCGCAGCCGCGGCAGATAAACGACGCGCCAGAGGTGCCAGCCCTGCACCCCAAGGCTTGCAGCGAGGCGGCCATAGTCACTGCGCGCAGCCTCAAGGCCCGGCCTCAGGATGCGGATGACGAAGGGCAGCGCCATGAGCGCATTGACCAGCATGGTGACGGGCAAAGCCACCTCGGCGGGCCGTATGAACGGTTGCAAGATCAGGAAGTAGCCGGTGCCCAGCACGAGGCCGCTCACAGATATGCCGAGGATCGCCGCCAGTTCCCCCGGTGCCGATAGCAGCGGCAGCGCCAGCATCAGCGTGAGCACCGTAGCGCCCAAGGCCAGACATACCGAGCGCAGCGCCGCCTGCCACACCTCGGGGGGCAGGGCGCCCAATCCGGGCAGGCCTGCCACAACCACTGCGATCAGCGGGGCCAGTAGAAAACTTGCGCTGAGCAGGATCCACAGGGCATCCGTGGCCCGCGTAACGCGGCTCTGGCCATCCCAACGTGTGATCTGCCTGTCCAGCCCGGCGCCAAAGCCCGTGGCCGGGGACAGGCGCAGGGCCACCAGACCGGCGCTCAAGCCCAACAGCAATTGAAGGCTCGCCAGCGTTGCTGCCTTGCCCAGATCGAAGTCAAAGCGGAAGGCCTGATAGATGGCCAATTCCACCGTGGTCGCTTTCGGGCCGCCCCCCAAGGTCAGGGCGACTGCAAATGAGCCGAGGCAAATCACAAAGATCACCGTGAAGGCCGCTGGGGCAACACGGCGCAGCATGGGCCATTCCAGAACGCGCCAGATCGGGGCATCGAGGGTTGCCGCCAGTCGGAACCGCTCGGCCGGGATGGCCAGCCAGCCCTGCAACAAAAGGCGCACGGCGAGGGGCAGGTTGAAAAAGACATGGGCCAGGATGACCCCGTGATAGCCGTATATATCCAGTCGGGGCAGGCCGAGGGGCGCGCCGAGCCGATTGATCAGCCCGGTTCCGCCAAAGATGGCCAGAAGGCCGAGGATGGCCACGATCACGGGCAGAATAAAGGGCGCGCCCATCACGGTGACCAACAGTGCGCGGCCCGTGAATTGGCGTCGGGACAGGGCCCGGGCAACCGGCACCGCCAGCGCCACCGACAGGGCCGCGGACAGCGCCGCCTGCCACAGTGTGAAGCGCAGTGCTGCCCAGTCAGCGGGCGACAGGCTGCCCGGCCCGCCGCCACGCCACAGCACTGCGGCCACGGGGATGATGATCACCCCCGCAACCAGAAGTGCGGCGCTTACTGAGACAGCGCGCTGCGCCATGCCTCGATGGCCTCGGCCCGCAGGGCTGCGGCGTCGTCCTCGCTGTAGAACAGCACCTTTTCAGGCATGGGCAGATCCTGGAAACCGGCGGGCCAGTTTTCTTCGGACAAGGCTGCCGGGAACGACCAGTTCGATGTCGGGATCATCGACTGGAATTTCTCGGTGAGGATGAACGCCATGAAGGCGTCGGCCAACTCGTTGTTGTCCGTGCCCGCAAGCTTGGCTGCCAGTTCTACCATGAAGTAGTGACCTTCATCGAAAATCGCGGCGGATTTCGTCAGGTCTTCCTCGGCAATGATGTGGTAGGCGGGCGAGGTGGTGTAGGACAACACCATGTCAGCCTCCCCGTCGGTGAACATGCCGTAGCTTTCCGACCAGCCCTTGGTGACCGTGACAATCTTGGGGGCCAGCTTGGCCCAGGCCTCGGCGGCGTCATCGCCATAGACATGGTTGACCCACAGCACCAGCGCCAAGCCCGAGATCGAGCTGCGCGGATCCTGAATCACGAGCCGCAGATCATCGGGCGCATTGAGCAGATCGTCGAAACTGCTGGGCGCATCGGCAACCTTGGTGTTGTCGTAGATGAAGGCGGTGTGGCTGTAGTTGAAGGGCAGGAACGTGTCATCGCTCCAGTCAATCGGCAGGGTCAGCCCCGACATGTCCAGCCCATGGGGGGCAAACAGACCGCTCTCACGGGCTTTCTTGGTGATGTCGGAGTTGAAACCGATGGCCACATCGGCCTCGGTGCGAGGGCCTTCCAGCAGCAAACGGGGCAGCAACTCGCCGGTTTTGTAGACGAGGTCACAGCCGCAGGTTTCTTCAAAGGCAGCCTCGATGCCGGGGCCGGGGCCCCATTCGGAGGCAAAGTAGTCGGGGGCGTAGACAGTAAGCACGGGGGTGTCGGCCACGGCTGACGTGGCAAACAGCAGGCCCGCAACGAGAGGAAGCGCCTTCATGGCATACTCCTTGGGTTGTGGGCGGAGTTCGGGCGCATAGCAAATAGACCTTTCCTCCGCCGGTTCTAACCGGTTCAGGTTCAACGGGTTCGCGCACGCGCATCTCAGCTCAAAGAGCACCCCGAGGTAGGTCTGGGGTTACTGCATGCGGACGGCTACAACAAGTGCAAATGCGGCCGCAGGGCTGCATCTCCAACGGGGCAGACAGGGGGCTGTTGGGCCAAATACGGCTGGGTTTTGGCGCGGCTGACGGCGCGGTCTTGGCTATTGTTGGTATAGGGATGCGCGGCAGGGGTTGCATGGCCCTGCGAGGCCCCATAGAAGGCCCATCAAACCGGGCCGCCGACCCTGTCGCGCGGCGTTTATTTCGTGAGGACATAATGGAAGTCAACGAGACGCTGAACGAAGGCCTGAAGCGCGCCTATCACATCACCATCACCGGCGCTGAGCTGGATGACAAGGTGAACGCCAAACTGGAAGAAGCCCGCCCCGAGATCGAGATGAAGGGCTTTCGCAAGGGCAAGGTGCCGATGGCGCTGCTGAAAAAGCAGTTTGGCCCCCGTGTTCTTGGCGAGGCCATGCAGGAAGCCGTTGATGGCGCCATGTCGGAGCATTTCGAAAAGACGGGTGACCGCCCTGCGCTGCAGCCCAACGTCACCATGAAGGACGGCGAAGAGTGGAAGCCGGGCGACGACGTGCAAGTCGAGATGTCCTACGAAGCGCTGCCTGAGATCCCCGAGCTGGAGCTCAACACGATCGCGCTGGAAAAGCTGGTTGTGAAGGCGGATGACGCTGGCGTCACCGAGGCGCTCGAAGAGCTGGCCGGTCAGGCCAAGCGCTTTGAAGCCAAGGACGGTGCCGCGGAAAGCGGTGATCAGGTTGTCATGGACTTCGTTGGCAAGGTTGACGGCGAAGCGTTTGAGGGCGGCTCTGCCGAGGATTTCCCGCTGGAGCTCGGCTCTGGCCAGTTTATCCCGGGCTTTGAAGAGCAGCTCGAAGGCGTCAGCGCCGGGGATGAGAAGGCCGTTGAGGTGACCTTCCCCGAGCAGTACCAGGCAGAAAACCTGGCCGGTAAGGCTGCTGTGTTTGATTGCACGATCAAAGAAGTGAAGGCCGCCGCCAAAGCCGAGATCGATGACGAGCTGGCCAAGCAGTTCGGCGCCGAAGATCTGGACGCTCTGAAGGGTCAGATCACCGAGCGTCTGGAAGCTGAATATGCCGGCGCCGCACGCGCTGTCATGAAGCGTGGTCTGCTCGATCAGCTGGACAAGATGGTATCCTTCGACCTGCCGCCTTCCCTCGTGGACGCTGAGGCCGGCCAGATTGCCCAGCAGCTTTGGGCCGAAGAAAACCCGGAAGCGGAAGAGCGCCCCGAAGCGGACAAGATCGAGCCGTCCGAGGAGCACACCAGCTTGGCAGAGCGCCGCGTGCGTCTCGGCCTGCTGCTGGCAGAACTGGGCCGAAAGAACGAAGTCGAAGTGACCGATGCGGAGATGACCCAGGCGATCATGGCGCAGGCGCGCCAGTACCCGGGCCAGGAGCGTCAGTTCTTCGAGTTCATCCAGCAGAACGCTCAGGCGCAGCAGCAACTGCGCGCGCCGCTGTTTGAAGACAAGGTTGTCGATTTCGTGTTTGAGCTGGCCCAGATCAGCGAAACCGAAACGGACAAAGACGCGCTTAAAACGGCCGTCGAAGCGCTCGAAGACGAGTGATACCTCAGGGGCGGGTCAGCCTTATGACCCGCTCCTTACTCCTTTTGCGCGATAGGCGGTGATTCGCCGACAGGAGCGCATGCGGTCAGCAAGAGCCCGCTTTCAGGGCAAAAATCTGCGCTCAGCATAATCGAATTGTGACAGAACTAACAACAATACTGCCGACGCGGTGGCAGTGTTTCACGTTACTTGATTGTTAACAAAATAATGTCACTTTGAGCAAAGATTCTTGCCGCTTTCTGCGAAGTTTTTTTCTAAACTCTTAGCCATTCTAGACGCCATGTAGGGGTGGCTCTTCTAAAAAAGAGGGAGCTTCCGGTTGGTCCGCGTGCGCGGAGCCAATCGGGGTCAGAGGAGACGTTTATCATGAGTAATGTGTTTAGCGACACATCTGCCCCGAATTTGATCGGGCCGTGGGATTTTGCCGATAGGGCGCATCGGATAGGTAGAACAGCGGTCGTTGTTGACTATGTCCGCGCAGGTGGTCGAGCCAATGTGCCAGAGCGGTGGTTGGCGAGATGACACAGACCTTTTCCAATAGCGGTACCTTTGATGGCTTGGATGCAACAATCGAAGTTACGCTTCCTGACATTGCATCTGACACGTTTGAGGCAAACGTTCAGCTTTCTCAGAACGGGGTTAGCCCCATCATCAATGTTGCCTTTGCAATTGATCGGTCGGGCTCCGCCGGGGATGACACCGGGGTGGACTTTGATGGAGATGGAACCGACGATACCTTCCTTGAGGCTCAGGTTTTTGCTCTGCAAGAACAACTCAGAACCCTCGAGAACGCTGGTTTTGAACCCTCAGCCATTAATGTGACCATTGTAGACTATGCTGGCACCGCCAACAGCTTCAGCACCACCCTCGATAACTTTGATGATCTGGTTAACTATGCCGAAGGTTTATCGACAGGAGGTATCACCAATTATGCAGCTGCACTAACTGAAATCGAGGACAGCTTTGCCAACACTGGAGCTGCCGCTACTGACACTAATATAGTCTATTTTTACTCTGACGGTTTCCCTTTCCCAAGCAACCAAGATTACCAGACTCCTCTAGGCGCGCTTGAGAGCGCGTTTGACCCTACGATTTTTGGTGTGGGATTTGGCCCTAACTCCGCCGAAGATGACTTAGCAGCTATCGATTCAAGTGGATCGGCTCAAATTGTTCAAAATTTGCAGGATCTTCAGGACCTTGTCGATACGCCGCCTCCACTACCCGATGTTGTAAGCTTTGAGGTTTTCGTTAACGGTGAGCTGGTTGAGACAATCCCAGTCGGCGATCCAAGGGTTGAGGTAAACCCCACTGGCTTTACTATTCCTGATCTAGCCGTGACGGACTATGCCAGCACCATCACGCCCGACCAAGCACAAGATCTTGATGTTCAGATTGGTGTCCAGTTCAGCAACGGTGAGACGCTCGTTGTTGCAGGGGGGATTACGTATCTCGATGGTGTCGTCGAAGGCACGACTGGCGATGATACGATCGACCTCGGCTATACCGGAGATCCCGAAGGCGACAAGGTCGATAATCAGGACAATCTGGATCAAACCGCGGTTGGGGATGCCCTTGATAACGATGTCATTAAAGGCTTTGAGGGCAATGACATCATTTTTGCGGGCGCCGGTGACGACATAGTCGAAGGTGGTGCAGGCAATGATACGATTGATGGTGGTGCCGGCAATGACAGGTTGTTCGGCGGCGCCGACAGGGACACATTTGTCAATACGGGTTCAGGAGATGAAGTTGATGGTGGCGAAGCAGGCGATGATTTCGATACGCTCGATCTGACCGGCAGCGGCAAATACGATATAGAGTTCGACGCACCGGGCAGTGAAAACGGCACGGTTCGGTTGCTGAATGACGATGGCTCCCCTAACGGTGAATTCCGGTTCGAGAATATTGAAAGAATTATTCCTTGCTTCACCCCCGAGTCTTTGGTGGAAACTGCAACGGGCTTGCGTCGCGCAGAAGACTTGCGCGCGGGTGACAGGGTGCTGACACGGGACAATGGGTTTCAAGAAATTCGCTGGGCCTGCGCTTCACCGCTCACCGCATCGGAGGTCTCTCGGCGTCCACATTTGCGCCCGGTGCGCATTCGGGCAGGGGCTTTGGGCGGCGGACTGCCCGAACGCGACATGCTGGTTTCACCAAACCATCGCATGTTGATCTCAGGGCCGGAAACGGCGCTTTACTTCGCGGAGCCGGAGGTTTTGGTCGCGGCCAAGTTTCTCGTGAACGGCACTGGCGTCACGCGGGTTGAGGTTGGGGCCGTCAAATACATTCACTTCATGTTCGATCGTCATGAAATGGTGCGAGCGGATGGTGCATGGTCGGAAAGCTTTCAGCCGGGCGATTACACGCTTTCCGCCATAGACCAAGACCAACGGCAGGAAATTCTTGCGCTCTTTCCGGATTTGGCTTCCGTTGAGGGGCTTGAGGCGTATCACGCCGCACGTCTGTCACTGAGGCGGTCAGAGGCCCAATTGCTGCGCGCTTGATCCTGCGATGTGCGCTCTGGGGCCTGCGCGCAAGCAAAGCGCCGTGCCATTTACTGTGCACACACCCGCTGTGCGGATGCGGCCAAGGGTAGAGCATCAGGGGAGGCCAGACCGCTTAACGCGAAAAAATTGACAAAGTGGCTCTCCCTGATAGCATCTTTCTACCGGAGGGAGAGGTTTTATGAAGTTAATTTATGCAGCCGCGCTGGCGACAGCACTCACTGTGCCATCCTTGGCCAAGGCATCTGTCGTTGATGAGGGTGATGTGATTTCGCCCAATAATTTTGTTGATTTTCTTGTGACCGATGAGAATGAACCAAATTTCTCGTATCTGGCCTCACTTTCACCAACCACATTTACCATCAGCACAAACGAAACGTCGCAAACGCCCATATTGCTGTCGATAGAGGATTTTTATGGGGGTTCAGGTGGCGCAGGCCTCACCGGGGATCCTCCTGGAGGAATCCCTACTGGGGGCACGTGGCTGATAGACGGCGGCGTGAACCAAACAGCTAGCGGTACTTTCTCCTTCCTCACTGGCGTTTTTGCATTTGAAGCGGGTTTTATCGGTCCCACAGACTTTCTATTCGATTTGTCGACAGAGTTGCTTTCGCCGGAAGAAGGGCCCCCACCCAACCAACTTTTTTTTAAGTGACGGAGATACGGTCACGATCTGAACTCCGCAGCCGATGCAATTGGACGCACCGACATCGGTATCGCTTTTTCCCGCAGGTCCGGGTTCCTACACGGCCAAGTTGTTTGGTAACCAAGGCGGCAGCGAAGAACGACCACCCCCTGTAATCGCCACCACGACGGTAACATTTGGGCAGGCTCCGACGGCTGTGCCGCTGCCCGCACCTGCGTTGCTTTTGCTCTGTGCCGTTGCAGCTTTCGGCGTGCGGCGCAAAGCGTAGCGCCGCGGAGCTTTTGGGGCACCGGTCTTGGGAAAAGGGGCTTGCGCGGTGCGCGCCCCTTGGCGGTCTTGGCCGAGGTTTCAAATCTGATGGCCGCTTGATTGTGCGCAGGGCCGCGCTGATCTGACGGGACAGCGCTGCGCTGATGTCTCTCGCGGCGGCTTTCTGTCCGGGGCGGGAAAACCCTCTATGCTGCGCGCCGGCGCACGGTTGTCCAAGACATGAAAAAAGGCCGGCGCAGGGCCGGCCTTTTCAAACTTTGATAGCAAGCGCGCCGCTTAGCTGGGCTGCTCGTCGTCAGATGCGCTTTCGGGTGTCTCGACGAGGTCGGAGCTGCGATCTGCGTCATCCTCATCGTCGGACGCGGCAGAACCGATATCATCGAACAGTTCGGCGATCTCGAACTCGGCAGCGGCTTCTTCTTCCGCGGCCAGATCCTGGATCGACTTGCCGGAGGCCTGAAGCTCAGCTTCTTCTTCCGAACGCGCAACGTTCATGGTGATTTCCACTTCCACTTCGGGATGCAGTTTCACGGTCATGTTGTGCAGACCCAGTTCCTTGATCGGGGCGATCAGGGCGACCTGCTTGCGGTCGATGCTGTAGCCTTCGCCGGTGGCGATCTCAGCGGCGTCACGCGGGGTGACGGAGCCATAGAGCGCGCCGGAATCCGAGGCGGAGCGGATGATCACGAACTGCTGACCGCCGAGGCGCGCGCCCATGTCTTCTGCTTCTTTCTTGGTTTCCAGGTTGCGGGCTTCCAGCTGTGCCTTCTGCTCTTCAAAAGCGGCCAGGTTGGCAGCGGAAGCGCGCTTGGCTTTGCCTTGGGGCAGCAGGAAGTTGCGGGCATAGCCTTCCTTCACGGAGACCACGTCGCCCATCTGGCCCAGCTTGGCCACACGTTCCATCAGGATAACGTCCATTGGTTCGTCTCCTTACTTGACGGCGTAGGGCAGCAGGGCGAGGAAGCGGGCGCGCTTGATGGCACGGGCCAGCTCGCGCTGCTTCTTGGCCGATACGGCGGTGATACGGGAGGGCACGATCTTGCCACGCTCAGAGATGTAGCGCTGCAGAAGACGGGTGTCCTTGTAGTCGATCTTGGGGGCGTTCTCACCGGAGAACGGGCACACCTTGCGACGGCGGAAAAACGGTTTTGCGGCCATTGTCAGCTCTCCTTCTTAGCGGTCACGATCGCGGCCACGACGGCCTTCGCGCTCATCGCGCTTCTGCATCTGGACCGAGGGGCCCTCGGCGTGGGCGTCAACCTTGATGGTCAGCACGCGCATCACGTCGTCATGCAGGCGCATCAGGCGCTCCATTTCCTGCACGGCAGCCGCGGGGGCATCGGTGCGCAGGAACGAATAGTGGCCCTTGCGGTTCTTGTTGATCTTGTAGGCCATCGTCTTGACGCCCCAGTATTCCTGGTGCGTGACGGAGCCCCCATTGTCGGAGAGGATGGCGCCGAAATGGTCCATCAGACCTTCGGCCTGCGCGTTGGACAGATCCTGACGCGCAATGAAAACATGCTCGTAAAGCGGCATAGCATTCCATTTCTGTTCGAGTGGGCTTCAAAGACCAGACTGTCCCGCGCGTCCGGTCACGAGGGGCACCACCATTAAAAGCGATGCGCGGGATGGCGCGGTGTAGCTGAGGTGAGGGGCAGATGCAAGCCCACCAAAGGTCTATTTCATCCAATAAACGCTTGTGTTTTGGAGCTACATACAGGGGACGGCTGGCGCCACGCATAGCATCTCCCTTTGTTGTGCAAATTTGCAGATAAGCGTGATGCTTTGGGGTAAATAACAGTATATGTGCACGGATGCGCCTAGATTTGCGGCCGCAGCGATGCACATACGGGGCCATCGCCTGACTTGTGGCGCACATCGCCGCAGGGGCCTCACGTATTCGGAGTATCCTTCATGAAACACGTTCTTTTTGCCGCTGCTCTGGCCTTGAGCCCGGTCGCCGCTATCGCCGATGGCCACGCAAAAGCAGATGCCTACAAGCTTGATGCATCCCATTCGCAGATCGTCTTTTCCTACAACCATCTTGGTTTTTCGACGACCTATGGCATGTTCTCCGGCTTCGAGGGAGACATAACCTGGGACAAGGCATCGCCCGAAAACTCGACAGTAGCTGTCTCGATGCCCGTGTCTTCCATGTTCACTGGTTGGGAGCAGCGCACGGCCCATTTCCTGTCGCCTGATTTCTTCGCAGCCGCCGACGAGGATCTTGTGACCTTCACCTCCACCGGGATCGAGATCACCGGCGACGATACGGCCCTGATCACGGGCGATCTGACGATGAATGATGTCACCAAGTCGGTCGTGCTCGACGCAAAGCTGAATGCGGAAGGCACCCATCCGATGGCCAAGAAGGACTGGGCCGGCTTTGACGCCACGGTGACCCTGCTGCGCTCTGACTTCAACGTGGGTGCCTTTGCGCCATTCGTCTCTGATGAAGTGAGCGTGATGATCTCGGTCGAGGCGATGAAGGCCGACGAAGACGCCTCCTGATCCAGCGCTGCTGAAGCCTCTCAGCGTTGAAACCCACCGTGGCGCGATCACGGTGGGTTTTTTAATGCGAGATTTTGGTGGGCAGGGCTTTAAGAGTGCGGGATGGGGCCTGTCGAGTGAGCCGCGCAGCCTTCCTCCGGGAAGGGCGTGGCGGCGGCTAGCGAAGCTGTTTTGCGGTTAAGTCCACGCCAACATCGACTGTAAAGCCCACGGTGCTTTCATCGTCGTAGCCGGTGCCAATGCCGAAATCGCGTCGATCAAGCTGTGCGGTGCCCGACATCCGCGCGATATCGCCCTCCATCGCAAGCGTGAAGGCCAGCGGCACGTCGATCGTATTGCCTTTCAGGGTGAGCATTCCCTCCGCAAGGTAGCCCCCATCGGGATTTGCAAAGATGTCGGCGGTGTAGCGCGCTGTGGGGAAGCCATCCGCATTGAAGAAATCAGCGCCCAGCGCCTGCGACGTCACCGATCCAAGCGTCAGAGAGCCGATTGCGATCTGAACATCGACGGACCCAAAGCGCCCCTCTGCGTCAGGTTCCTCGTTGAAGAGGATCCCGGCGGTCCAATCGCCAAAGCTGCCCTCGACCCGGCTGCCAAATTGTGAAACCGCAAGGCTCAATGTGCCTTCTTGCACGTCCCAGCCGGTTTCAACCTCTTCGAGCGTTGCGATCTGGGCCGCCTGGCTGTCACGGGACAGAACGCCAAGCTGGGCCCCGATCCCCAATGCCAAAGCCCAAATCACCAGCGCACCTAGGAAGGGAAAAAGGCCATTCTTGCCCTCTGTAACACCCGCAGAGGGCGCGCGAATATCACGCCGTCCGGGCAGCATCCGGCGCAGGGTGTCATCGCGGTCAAACAGGTGGTGTTTCAGAGCGCCCATCACGTGCAGGAGGATGGCAGCCATCAGGACACGCTGGAAAATCACATGCAGCCCGGCGCTGATGGCGGCCACATTCGCGTCGATGGGCACGAAGGGCAGGCTCTGGCCGAAGGGCCACCAGATGGGCGCATATCCTTCAGTGGCAGCATGGTGGACCCAACCGCTCAGGGGAACGATCACCAGAGCGCTATAGAGCAGCCAATGCACCATCCTTGCCAGAAAGTCTTCCAGCTTTCGGTCTGGGTGCAGCGCGGCTGGTTTGGGCTGAGCCAGTGCCCAAAGAATCCTGATCAAGGCCGTGAAAAACAGGGCAAGGCCAAGCGTCTTGTGAAGGGAGAAAAGGCGGGCCTTTCGGGTCAGGGTATCTGGTCCAATCTCCAGCCCATGGGCAATGACGCCCAGTGGAATGACTGCCATCATCAACAACAGCGTCAGCCAGTGCAAAAGTTTGGCCAAGCTGCCATAGGCGCTTGGGGTGTTGGAAAGGCCCATTCATTCGTCCCGTGTTGTGTGCCTGTGCACAGTACTGTGCTATGTTGCCATCCGCATGTCAAAAATCACACACAGCTTTTGTGCACCATTTCTTTATCCCCGCTTGGCTTGCCCCGGCGGCACGGCTAGGAACGGCAGATAACGTGGCTGTGCAGAAAAGGGGCTGGGATGACCAGAGCGTTCGTTTTTCCGGGGCAGGGGGCCCAGACAATCGGGATGGGCAAGGCGCTTGCAGACGCCTATCCGGCGGCAAAGGCTGTCTTTGATGAGGTGGATGCAGCGCTCGGCGAGAGCCTGTCTGCCCTGATCTGGGAAGGGGATATCGAAACCCTGACGCTGACGGCCAATGCGCAGCCTGCGCTAATGGCCACATCGGTGGCTGCGATGCGCGCCCTAGAGGCCGAGGGTCTCGACATGGTTGAAAGCGGTGCATTCGTGGCGGGCCACTCCTTGGGTGAGTACTCCGCGCTGTGTGCAGCGGGGGCCTTGTCTGTCACGGATACAGCGCAGTTGCTGCGGGCGCGCGGCGACGCAATGCAAAGCGCAGTGCCCGTGGGAGAGGGCGCTATGGCTGCCATCCTTGGATTGCCCTACGAAAAGGTTGCAACCGCCGCGGGCGAGGGGGCCAGCCATGGTGTGTGCGCTGCAGCCAATGACAACGATCCGACGCAAGTCGTCATTTCCGGCGCGAAAGCCGCGGTAGAGCACGCAATCACAGTGGCGAAGGATATGGGGGCAAAGCGCGCAATGTTGCTGCCCGTCAGCGCCCCGTTCCACTGTGACCTGATGGAGCCTGCCGCCCGCGTGATGGCGCAAAAGCTGGATGCTGTGGAGATGGTGCGGCCAAAGTTGCCGCTTGTTGCCAATGTCTTGGCCCATGATGTGCATGACACTTCGCTGATCCGCACGCTGCTTGTTGAGCAGGTCACCCATCGGGTGCGCTGGCGCGAAAGCGTTGCTTGGATGGCGGAGCAAGGGGTTTCCGAAATTTGGGAAATCGGCGCGGGCAAAGCGCTGAGCGGTATGATCCGCCGGATCGACAAATCCGTGGCAACCCGCGCGGTTGGCACACCGGACGATGTAAAAGCGGCGATGGCCGCACTGGCAGAGGGACAGGCCTGATGTTCAATCTTGAAGGAAAGCGTGCGCTGATTACGGGGGCGTCCGGCGGCATTGGCGGAGCAATCGCAACGGCATTGCATGGTGCGGGCGCCACGGTAAGCCTGTCAGGCACCCGGACAGGGCCCTTGGAGGATCTCGCTGCCAGCCTCGGGTCGCGGGCCCACGTGTTGCCCTGTAACCTGTCTGACGCTGAGGCGGTTGACGCCCTGCCCAAGCAAGCAGCCGCAGAGATGGGCGGCGTGGATATCCTCGTCAACAATGCGGGCATCACCCGCGACAACCTGTTCATGCGCATGTCCGATGAGGAATGGGCCTCGGTTCTGGAGGTCAACCTGACATCTACCATGCGGCTGTGCCGGGGCGTCTTGCGCGGGATGATGAAGGCGCGCTGGGGGCGGATCGTCAATATCAGCTCTGTTGTGGGCGCGACGGGCAACCCGGGCCAAGGCAACTATGCTGCCTCGAAGGCTGGCATGGTCGGCATGTCCAAAAGCCTTGCCTATGAGGTGGCCAGCCGGGGCATCACAGTCAACGCCGTGGCGCCCGGCTTTATCGAAACAGCGATGACTGATAAGTTGAACGAAGACCAAAAGGGCAAAATCCTTACGCAGATTCCCGCCGGTCGCATGGGCACCGGTGAGGAGATCGCCTCTGCCGTGCTGTATCTTGCTGCCCCCGAAGCGGGCTACGTGACGGGCACTGTGCTGCATGTAAATGGCGGTATGGCAATGATTTAAGTGGGTTATGCGGCGCCCCTTCCGCATTGGGGGCGCCGCTGTTGCCCATTTGGCAGATCTTGAACCCACGCCATGCAGTTAGCATTTGCCTAAACGTGAGCCTGTGCTATAGCCCGCGCAGACTCATCTGCGGGCCATGCCCGGCGGACACATGGAATTTTGCGCGTGGTCAGGACATTCCTGCACGGGCAGGAATATGCAGAAAGAGGCAGATATCTGTCTCGCGATAGAAGGAAGAGCAAAATGAGCGACATCGCAGATCGCGTGAAGAAAATCGTCGTCGAGCACCTGAGCGTGGAAGAAGACAAGGTCGTCGAAGGCGCAAGCTTCATCGATGATCTGGGTGCAGACAGCCTCGACACCGTCGAGCTGGTCATGGCGTTCGAAGAAGAGTTCGGCATCGAAATCCCCGACGACGCGGCAGAGACGATCCTGACCTTTGGCGACGCGGTGAAGTTCATCTCCGACGCAGGCTAATTGCCTTCAGTATCAAGGCGGCCGCAATTGGGCCCGCCTGACAGACGGCATCCGGACATGTTCGGATGCCGTTTTCCGTTTTCTGGCCATCTTGCATCTGAAGGGTGCGATGGTTTGCCTATGTCGGGCTTTGCCGTGCGCGATGCCCTTGCCCCCGCCCTGCTGCCCCGTGTAACACGGCGGAGACTACTTCAGGAGGATCATGATGCGTCGAGTGGTGATTACTGGCCTCGGAATGGTGACCCCGCTGGCTTGTGGCGTGGAAGAAACCTGGAAGCGGCTGTTGGCCGGCGAGTCCGGAGCCGGACCGATCACTCGGTTCGATGCCAGCCGTGTGGCCACGCAATATGCCTGCGAAATCCCGTTTGGGGATGGCTCTGATGGCAGCTTCAATCCCGAAGACTGGATGGCGCCGAAAGAGCGCCGCAAGGTCGATGATTTTATCCTGTACGGTATGGCCGCCGCAGAGCAGGCCGTTCGCGATAGTGGCTGGATGCCCGAAGACGATGCCTCCCGGGAGCGGACCGGCGTGATGATCGGCTCCGGTATCGGCGGTCTGACCTCCATTGCCGATACGTCCATCTTGCTAAAAGAGAAGGGCCCGCGCCGCGTGTCCCCCTTCTTTATCCCCGGTGCGTTGATCAACCTGATTTCAGGTCAGGTCTCGATCCGATTTGGTTTCAAGGGCCCCAACCACGCGGTTGTCACCGCGTGCTCAACGGGCGCCCATGCAATCGGGGATGCGTCCCGGATGATCCAGTGGGGCGATGCAGATGTGATGGTTGCTGGGGGCGCTGAAAGCCCGATCAGCGAGATTGGTATTGCCGGCTTCAATGCGTGCAAGGCCCTGTCCACCAAACGCGCCGATGATCCCACAGCCGCGTCGCGCCCTTATGACGCTGACCGCGATGGCTTCGTAATGGGCGAGGGGGCCGGGGTTGTCGTGCTTGAGGAATATGAGCATGCAAAGGCCCGTGGCGCCAAGATCTATGCAGAAGTCCTCGGCTACGGCATGTCGGGCGATGCGTACCATATCACGGCGCCGTCTGAAGATGGGGATGGTGGGTTCCGCTCCATGGCGGCGGCGTTGAAGCGTGCTGATGTCACGCCTGCGCAGGTCGACTATATCAACGCGCATGGCACGTCGACCATGGCCGATACGATCGAGTTAGGTGCAGTGGAGCGCCTGCTGGGGGATGCGGCCGGATCGGCGACGATGTCGTCAACGAAATCTGCGATTGGCCACCTGCTTGGGGCGGCGGGCGCGGTGGAGGCAATCTTCTGCACATTGGCGTTGCGCGATCAGATTGCCCCGCCGACGATCAACCTGGATACGCCCGCTGTGGACAGCCCGATCAATCTGGCCCCGAACGCGGCCCAGCCGCGCGAAATCAATGTCGCTCTGTCCAACAGTTTCGGCTTTGGCGGAACGAACGCCTCACTCGTATTGGGCCGGGCGCCCGCATAAGGAGAGCACTTCATGGTGCGCGGGATCGCAGCGAACGCTATGACGGTTCTCATCGTTGTCGGCCTTGCACTGGCCGGCGCGCTGAGCTGGGCGCAGATCCAATATCGCGGTGTCGGCCCCTTGGCGCAGACGGTTTGCCTGCGTGTGGCCCCGGGCTCGAACATGAGCCGGGTCAGCGAAGACCTTTTGCAACAGGGAGCCATCACCTCTGCTTCGGTGTTTCGCATGGGGGCGCAGTATTCCGATAAGGCAGACGACCTGAAGGCTGGCAGTTACCTGATCGCGCCGGGCGCCTCGATGGAAACGATCACCGATGAGATCACTGACAGTGGCCGGTCCACCTGTGGGACAGAGGTAAATTTTCGCATCGGTATCCTGCGGGCGGCAGTTGTCGTGCGTGAACTGGATCCCGAAACGGGCCGCTATGTGGAAACCCTACGCTTTGATCCCAGTGAGGGCGTCCCTCCGGAATTCGCAGATGTTCTGGCCCAACCGGATGCCCGGTTCCGTGTGACCTTGGCGGAGGGCGTGACAAGCTGGCAGGTGGTAGAAGAGCTCAAGCAAGCCTCGTTCCTCGACGGCGAGATCGCGGATATTCCGATCGAGGGATCGCTTGCGCCGGACAGCTATGAGGTGTCTGCCGGGGATGACCGTGCGGACCTGCTGGCCCAGATGGCGCAAAGACAGTCGCAGGTTTTGGCACAGCTTTGGGCTGAGCGCAGCCCGGACACGCCCCTTGCCAACCCGCAGGAAGCCTTGGTGTTGGCCTCGATCGTGGAAAAAGAGACAGGTGTTGCCGATGAACGGCGGCAAGTCGCTTCGGTGTTCGTGAATCGCCTGCGGGAGGGCATGCGCCTGCAGACTGACCCGACTGTCATTTATGGAATCACCCGAGGCGAAGGGGCGCTTGGGCGCGGGTTGCGCCGCTCGGAACTTGACCGTGCAACACCGTGGAACACCTATCAGATCGATGGGCTTCCTCCGACACCGATCGCCAATCCGGGGCGCCTGAGCATCGCCGCTGCCCTAAACCCCGATAGCACCGATTACCTTTTTTTCGTGGCCGATGGGACGGGTGGGCACACATTCACCACCAATCTTGCAGACCACAATCGGGCTGTTGCCAAGTGGCGCGAAATCGAGGCGGAGCGGGCCAACAACTGACTGGGTGTTGCACGCGGTGCGATTTCTCTTGACTTTGCGATCGCCCTAAAGTTGAAACAGGTCAAGCTGGAAGAAATGGGCAAGTCGCCAACTCCTTGATTGGGGTGGCGGCTTTTCTGTTTCTGCTCGTGCGGATGCATGAGAAGAGCAGGTCAGTATTCATGGATAACGAGTTTCTCGCCGGCACGGGTGAGCAAGAGGCGACCGAGGGGTTGGCCGAGGCGCAAGCGCTGTTCGACAGCGCGCGGCGCCAACTGTTTGGAGTTATTCGCGACGTGGAAGGCGGCAATGCACCCGCCGTCAAAAAGTTGCAGCCGCTGCTGGCGGAACTGCGGCGCGCGACGTGGACGATCCATGAGGAAAGGAAAAAACAGGATGAAGAGCGCAAACGTGAACTTGGCATCGTCAACGGATACGCGCTCGACCTTGGCGCGGCCCGCGAAGAGATCGAACGCCGCTTGGGTAGCCTCCGCGCCGCGGAAGATCCAGGAGGAGTTCCTCAACAGCCTGAGTGAAGACTCTCTCATGGCTTTGCCTTGGCTCTTTGAGTTCTGGGCATTGCCGCATCAGTTGCCCCCTGAAGGCGACTGGAAAACCTGGATCATTCTAGGTGGTCGTGGCGCGGGCAAAACCCACGCCG
>JAKVBK010000053.1 GCA_022447275.1 Oceanicola sp.
CTTAGGGTCAAAGCGCAGCACAACGCATAATCTTCAAGCGCCGCCATCAGAAATCTCTGTCCCGTTCGTGTATCAGAAGCTTTCAGGACGCTTGATTCCCTTCGACGAAAACGCGCACACCGCATCTTCTGCGGCGTGCGCGTCGAGTGTCATGCAATAGCCGTCACCTTCCAATTGGCCGCGGTCTTTGCACCTAACCCCTGTCATCGGAGATGGTCGCTACGATCAACCCGCGTCAAAGGCCAGGGCACGCACCTGCTGGAACATGCCAGTTGCCTGAAGCGCGCCCAGCGCCTTTGCCGGCACCGCATCATCGACATAGAGCAACGCAATCGCATCCCCGCCTGATGCCTTCCGGCCCAAGGTAAAGTTCGCGATGTTCACCCCATTGGTCCCCATCGTTTCGCCCAGCACACCGATGATACCCGGCACATCCCTGTTGGTGGTGTACACCATGTTCGAACCAATCTCGGCATCGATATTAATGCCCTTGATCTGGATGAAGCGTGGTTTGCCATCACTGAACACCGTGCCCGCGATCGAGCGCTCCCGCTCGGCCGTCACCACAGTCAATTTGATATAGGCCTCAAAAGCACCGGTTTTGCCCTGGGTCGTCTTGGACACTTTGATGCCCTTGTCTGCCGCCATCACCGGCGCAGAAACCATGTTTGCGTCCGGGTTCACCTCTTTCATGATCCCGGCAATCGCCGCCGCATTGAGCGCATCCAGGTTCATCTCGGCCACAGCACCATCATAGAGAATGTTCACGGCTTTGATCGGCTCATCGGTCAACTGTCCGATAAAGGCGCCCAGATGCTCGGCAAGCTTGATCCAGGGGCCCATGATCTTGGCTTCTTCTGCCGTCACAGACGGCATGTTCAGCGCATTGGTCACAGCACCGGTCATCAGGTAGTCCGACATCTGTTCTGCCACCTGAAGCGCCACGTTTTCCTGCGCCTCTGTCGTCGCCGCACCCAAATGCGGGGTGCAGACAACATTGGGCAGGTTGAACAGCGGATTTTCCGTGGCGGGCTCTTGCGCAAAAACATCAAAGGCCGCCCCGGCCACATGGCCAGACTGCAACATCTCTGCCAGCGCCTCTTCATCCACAAGGCCACCCCGGGCACAGTTGACGATCCGCACGCCCTTCTTTGTTTTCGCGAGGTTCTCGCGGCTCAGGATGTTCTTGGTGGCATCGATCAGCGGCACGTGCAGCGTGATGAAATCAGACCGCGTCAACAGCGCATCCAGCTCCACCTTTTCAACCTGCATCTTGTCGGCTTTTTCCTGCGACAGGAAGGGATCATAGGCAATCACCTTCATCTTCAGGCCCCGGGCCCGATCACAGACGATACCGCCAATATTGCCCGCACCGATCACACCCAGCGTCTTGCCCGTCAGCTCGACACCCATGAACTTGGATTTCTCCCACTTGCCGGCATGGGTAGAGGCAGAGGCCTCCGGGATCTGGCGGGCCACGGCAAACATCATCGCAATAGCGTGCTCAGCCGTTGTGATCATGTTGCCGAAGGGCGTGTTCATGACGATCACCCCCTGCTTTGAGGCGGCAACCTTATCAACGTTGTCAGTGCCAATGCCCGCCCGGCCGATCACTTTCAGATTGGGGGCGTTTTCCAGCAGCTTGGCCGTGACTTTGGTGGCCGACCGAATAGCGAGGCCGTCATACTGGCCAATCAACTCGGCGAGCTTTTCCTTATCCTTGCCAAGGTCTGGCATGAAATCGACATCGATGCCGCGATCGCGGAAGATCTGAACGGCGGTTTCCGAGAGCTTGTCGGAGACGAGAACTTTGGGGGCCATGGGTCTGGTCCTTACATGGGATGTATCTTGCCCCGGCATCCGGCCGGGGCGCTGTTTTTTCAGCAAATGCGGGAAGGCCTGTTCAGGCAGCTTTCGCTTGCGCGGCGATCTCGGCCTCGAAGGCCCAAGCCAGCCAGGGCAACATCGCGGCGATATCGGATTGCTCGACCGTGGCACCACACCAGATCCGCAGACCAGCCGGCGCATCCCGGTAGGCCCCGAT
Organism: Oceanicola sp.; assembly: GCA_022447275.1. Classification (GTDB taxonomy): domain Bacteria; phylum Pseudomonadota; class Alphaproteobacteria; order Rhodobacterales; family Rhodobacteraceae; genus JAKVBK01. Next base: position 2,045 of record JAKVBK010000053.1, read on the forward strand.
ATCAAAAGCAACGCCCTCTGCCTCAAGGCGCTTGGCAACGGCCTTGGCAAAGGCTGCCCCGTCAACAATGCGCGGATCGGCGAATTTCAGGCACACCGACGTGTTGGACCGCGTCGCAGGATCAACGGCGAGGTTCTCGATCCACGGATGGGCATCGCAGAAATCGAACAGCGTCTGCGCATTGGCATCGGCCCGAGCGATCAGCCCGGCCAAACCGCCATTCTCGCGCGCCCAGTTCAGCGCCACGAGGTAATCCTCAACGCAGAGCATCGACGGCGTGTTGATCGTGGCACCGGTAAAAATGCCTTCGATCAGCTTTCCACCCTTTGTCAGGCGAAAGATCTTGGGCAGGGGCCATGCGGGCGTGTAGCTTTCCAGCCGCTCAACCGCGCGTGGGCTGAGGATCAGCATGCCGTGCGCGGCTTCGCCGCCCAGCACCTTTTGCCAGGAATAGGTCGTCACATCGAGCTTGTCCCAGGGCAGATCCATTGCGAAGGCCGCAGAGGTTGCATCGCACAGGGTCAGGCCGGCGCGATCTGCCGGGATCACATCACCGGAGGCCATGCGCACGCCAGAGGTTGTCCCGTTCCAGGTGAAGCAGACATCGTTGTCATAGTTCAGCGCTGCCATATCGACGATCTCGCCATAAGCAGCGGTGTGCGTGGTGGCCTCAATCTTCAGCTGCTTGACGGCGTCGGTGACCCAACCCGCGCCAAAGCTTTCCCAGGCCACCATTTCCACTGGGCGGGCGCCCAGCAGATTCCACATCGCCATCTCGAACGCGCCCGTGTCAGAGGCGGGCACGATGCCGATCCGATACTCCGCGGGAATGCCAAGGATCGCGCGGGTTTCCTCGATCGCGGCCTTCAGCTTGTCCTTGCCGATTGCAGCGCGGTGCGAACGGCCCAGCGCGGCATCCTGCAACAGATCCAATGTGTAGTGGGGGAGTTTGGCACAGGGGCCAGACGAAAAACGCGGGTTCGCCGGTACGGCGACAGGTTTCGTGACCGGCCGCGTTGCCGGTTGTTCAATAGCCATCGATGCTATCCTTCCAGATATGCGCCTCTCGTTGGGGAGAGGTGTCCCACGGACGCGTTTAGAAGGGCGCAGGGCACAGCACAAGCCCAAAATGGACCACAGGCGACACCTGCCGACTCAAATACGACGCGCTTTGTGCAGGATCGGAAACACAGCCCGCCCGCTAATCCCGCCTCCCCCCCTCGCATCTGGAGGTGAAACCGGCTAGGTCGCCCGCAGCACAGACGGAAAGTGAGGCTGCCATGGCCCTTATCACGCTTATCGCAGCCCCGGGCGGCCTCCCCACGTCGCGCGCCACAGAGCTGGCCGCAAGCTGGGGCTGCACCCCGCCCGCATGGCTGGCAGAAAATGAGGCCTGCCAGATGACGGGCACTGCCCCCGAAGGCGCCTGGGAGGCCCTGCAGGCCGACGGCATAGATTTGTGCGTACAAGACGCAGCTCCCGCCCCCATCAAGCTGCTGCTGGCCGATATGGACAGCACGATGATCGGGCAGGAATGCGTGGATGAACTGGCAGATCTGGCCGGCGTTGGCCCACGCGTAGCCGACATTACCGCGCGTGCCATGAATGGCGAGCTTGATTTCAATGCAGCCCTGACAGAGCGCGTCGGCCTGCTGAAAGATCTGCCGGTTTCTGTGATTGATCAGGTCATGGCCGAGCGCATCACCTACGCCTCTGGCGGGGCAACATTGATCGCGACAATGAAGGCCCGCGGCGCGCTGACAGCCCTTGTTTCAGGCGGGTTCACCGCTTTTACCAGCCGGGTCGGAGCGCATCTGGGATTTGATCGCAACCGTGCCAACATCCTGATCGAGGCCGACGGCAAGCTGACCGGCGCAGTGGGCCAGCCGATCCTTGGGGCTGAGGCCAAGGTCAGGGCCTTGCAAGACTACGCAACAGAGCTGGGGATTACCGACGATGCCGTGGCAGCGGTGGGCGATGGGGCAAATGATTTGCCCATGCTCCAGAAAGCCGCCTTGGGCGTGGCGCTGCATGCAAAGCCATCCGTGCAAGCCCAGGCAAAGCTGCGGGTAAACCACGGCGATCTGACGGCGCTTCTGTATCTGCAGGGCATTGCGAAGGCGGATTTCGTCACCCCCTAGCCCGCCGTTTTCATGCCCGGCTGGCTTGGCTGCGCCGTCATCGGCCCCGCCACGGCATCAGCCGTCATAGGAGCCGGTTGCAACAGCCAAGGCAGCTGACGCGTTATAAACTGCGGCCCGGGCATCCGCGAGCGCCTCTATGGCGACATACTCATTGAGTGCGGCCAAGGACGCGGCCGAGATGGTACCAATTCCAGCCACATAGGCGCTTTCCGCGGCATCGGCTGTGCGTTTTGCAGCCGCCACCAAATCCTGTGCGGCCCGGTGCACGGCCAGCGATGTCGTGAGCGCCTGATAGGCCAGACCGACCTCTTGGCTGGTCACAGACCGGGCAATCTCAACACTGGTTTTCGCAGAGCTCACCCGGTTTTGCGCATTGCTGAGGCGCGTTGCCTTGAGCCCCCTGTCGTAGATCGGAATCGTCAGACCCAGAAAAACGCCGGAACTTGACGTGCCGCCGATCCCATTTGCCTCAAAGCCGTTTACGCTGAGGCCGCTGTTTCCGACCGGCAGATTTGCCCCGCTATAGATCTTTGGCAGGTAAGACGCCGCGACCGCGTCCAGATCGTACTCCGCCGCACGCACTTCGGCGAGGGCTGCCAGCACTTCGGGGTGCGAACGCATGGCGTTTTGCACATAGGCGTCGAGTGTTTTGCTGCCCGGCGATGGCAAACTTCCCGTGGTGGGCCGAATGCGAACACGCGTACTGGGGGGGATGTTCAAGGCCGAGGCGAGCATCACGCGCGCCGCCCCGATCTCACCCCTGATCTGAGATTGAACAACGCGGGTCTGGGCCACAAGCTGTTCCGATTGCGCCACCTCCACATCGTTGCCCAGCCCCGCCGCCTTGCGCTTTCTGGCGGCATCAAGAAGTTGCTCTGCCCGTTGCAACGCGGCGGTGGAGGCCTGATTTTTCCTTAGCGCTGCATTCAAACGATGGTAGTGCGTCGACACATCGAAAATCAGCTGGAGATGCACCCTGTTGAACTGGAGTTCGGCAACCCTTGCCAGTTGGTCAGCGGCTTGCTGACGGGAAATGTTCTCGCCGAAATCAAACAGCAGCCATGACGCGCCCAGCACGGCGGCCACGCCGCTTGCCTCCGTTGTCACCGTCGAGGGCGGCAACAATGCGGGATCCACATCGGTGTTGAAGCGCTGGCCCCCGGCAATAACCGACGCGGTCACAAGCGGAAGCAGCGCAGATTTGACGGCTTTGACGTCTTGCCCGGCACGACGCGCGGCCAGCCATGCCTTGCGGGTCAATGGGTTTCTGCTTTGGGCAAGGTCGATCAGCTGCGGCAAGGAATAGACGGTGCTGGTCGACACGCTGGGCAGATTCTTCTGCTCTGCGGCCAGTTCGGCCGAGAGCGCGGCATCGGCCTGCTTGGTTTCCGCAGAATCGACAATCGGGCTGGATGCGCCATATGGGCCGCGCCCGCTCGGGCCGGGCTGACATCCCGCCAATAGCAGCGACAGAGCCAGACCTGTGAGTATTCTCATGGCAATCATCCTTCAACACTCACAGCTTCGTTCCGGCCTTCTTCCGCCTTACTGCTTGGCAGAGGGCGGGTGCATTTCACGATATCCAAAAAGAGTCGATTCGCTTCGATCCAAAGTGAATTTAGCCTAGATTTTGCGCCGGCGCTCAAGGTGGGATCCTGCCCGGCTACATAAATCTGGCGCCGCAATTCCGCCACCTGATCCGTCAACGCCAGCATGTGGTTCCCGTCATCCTTCTGGGCAAGGTTGCGCGCCGCATTCCGTCCCTTGAGGAAGGCAAGGCGCTCTTGGAAACGGGGTTCTGGTTTGTCCGTCAGAAAGGTCTGAAATGTGACGGTGACAATCAGCGTTCCCAACAGGATGCCGCAGAATCTGCCCCACGCGATTGCCAGATCCACCTCCGGGCCCGATGAATTCACGACGGTCAACAGGAACACCAGCGCCACCTGCAAACCCAGATAAGAGACCACTTCATTGGACAGGGCGATCCAAGCAGCCGGGAACAGCACCACCGCACACACCAGCCCCAGCTGTGACGCATCATTGATCTGAGGGATGATCCAGAGCAGCGTCGCAACCGTGACAACCGCCCCCACAAGGAACCCGCCCATCCTCAGCCTGGCTTTGTAAAAGGTCTCGAACTTTGTCGAGATCGAGATCAGGAATGTGGTGATCGTGATCGTGTGTATCTCTGGCCACTTCAAAAGCAGAAACACGAAATAGCTGATCGCAACAGCCAGCGTGGCAACGAGCGCAAAACGGATATCGGGCTGGGCGGTCGGCTCTGCGCTGGCCTCAGGGCCGGGCTCTGACTGCGCCGGATCGGTTTGGGCCAAGGGCGCCGCATCCTGTGGCGTTGTCTGCACCGCGGCGCGTGCAAGGTTGCGCGCCGTGTCATCCGACAGCGCTTCCAGTTGGGAAATCGATCCGGGCAGAAAGCCACTTTTGCGAATTTGCTTCAGCGGTTCAGAGACGTCCCGCGCGCCAGCCAGCAAAAAGGACCGGACCCGCTTTTGAACCGCGCGCGCCCCATCTGTCGTCCCGCCCAGAACCCTTTGCCGCAAGTCCAGCTCATTGCGGACAAACTTCAGCGGCAACCGCCCCAAAATCAGCTGCGCCAAGATGAGCAACGCCATCGGCAGCAAGATAATGGCCACCAGCCAGAACATCCCCCGCAGGATCAGGCCCGGATATGGGATCAGATCAAGGCCGCTCAAAACCTCAAAGAAGATCATTCCGGCCGTGGTGATGATGGCGCCTTCTTTGCTGGCACTGGCAACGTAGAAACAGCCAAATGTCGCGATGAACATCAGCGGTATTCGCAACGCGGGTTGCCCGGATGTTGCCATGAGCGCGAGGGTCAGCAGGCCAACCGCAAGCAGCGCAGCGAACATCAACGCGACAGCGATCGCGATCGTCTCAAAGGCGCCCGGGCGCACGGCAAAGAGGATCAGATAGGCCGACAGGGCTGTCTCCGGCAGGCTCAAATGCTTGGAGAACACGATCGTCAGGCCGACAAGCGCAGCCAGCACGAGCGCCTTGTAAGCCCTGTCGCCAAGGTCATAGGGCCATAAATCGGAAAACACCAAAAACGATTGCAGCCGTTTCAAGGCTCACCCAGCGAGATAATTGCGCTGGCTCCCACCCTCAGGAAGTCGGGATATGGCGTGTCCAGCTTGAGATGGACGGGATATCTTTTGGCCAGGCGCACCCAATCCGTTGTCGGCGGGACATAGGGCAGAAAACTCCCCAATTCCAACGCGTCGTGGGTTTGCACGCCCCAGCCCACAGAATGAACAGTGCCGCGCACCGGTTGGTCAGGGTGGGACAGAACCCAGATCGTGGCAGGTGTCCCCTCCTCAATCTCGGCAAGTTCTGTTTCCTTGAAGAACCCCTCTGCGTACCAGCTGTCGTCATTGATCAGGCTCATGACGGGCACCTCCGGCAAGATCCATTCGCCAGCCAGGATTGATACCCCAACTGCCTTGCCGTCGAAGGGCGCGTATATCTTGGTGCGCGCCAAAAGGTTCTCGGAAATGGCCAGTGCCGCCTCAGCGGCCACAAGATTTGCGTCGAGCACTTCGGTTGTCTTGACCAGCGCGCTGGCGGCTTCCGCGGTCTGGATCGCAACCTGCAGGGATACCTCTGCATCAGCTGCAACCGTTTTTGCCTCATCGAGGGATTGCTGCGACGCGATCCCCTGATCAACCAAGGGGCTCAGCCGGCTCACCGTGGCCTGTGCCAGCTTCAGGTTTTCGGTGGCGCGATCAACTTCCGCCGCTGCGGAGGCCGCATTTGCGCTTTCGGCCTGTATTGTGCGCTCTGCCTCACGAATTGCGGCCTGCACGGCGGCCACATTTGCTTCCGCCTGGGCCTTTTCCAGCTCGTAGTTCGTGGGATCGATCTCAAACAGCAGATCGCCTTTGGCGACCGTGTCGTTCTCTGCAACATAGACGGCCTTCAATTGCCCGGGCACGCCTGCGGAAATATTCGCCACTTCGGCGGAAATCGCGGCATCTGTCGATCGCGGATTGTGAGACAGGTTTGCCAATACAATCCAGGTGGACAGCAGGGCCGACAGGACAATGCCCCCGAAGACGGCCCAGCCAAGGTAACGTTTCTTAGGGGGCGTGGGTTCGTTTGGGAGCGACATCAAAGAAAGACCATCAGCCAGAAAAGGTTGGCGCCCAGCAGGATCGTGAACCCGTAGGCAAGGGCCGGGTAGGGAAGCGCTGGAAGGAAGTTGGATGCACTGAACACGCCGTGGGCGATGATTGCGCAGGCAATACCAACCATCAGGCAGGCCGCCCAAGCCGGAAAATAAGAGCCGAAAATTGTGATGGATGGAGCCATGTCAAACCCAAGTCGAAAAGTGACAGCAAAACGTGCTCCGATCAGGAAGCAACATCAAGAATAACATGGCAATAGAGTATATGACCGCACGGCGCACCCCCCGAGCTTTCTACGCGGATGCACAGCGCGCCGCCCACGTCAGGCCGCGCAGGTGCCCAGTGTCAAATCTGCACCCAGAGTATCAAGCGTTGCCAGGTCTCAAATCAGGCCGGTGCAGGTGATTTCAAGCTGAGCCGGCAGCGCCAAACAGAGACGGCACTGCATTCAAACGCGCGGCCTCAATGCCCCGGCGGTTGGGCAGGGGTGCGCGGGCAAAAGCCTGCGCTGTGGGGTCAGCGTCTTCAAGCGCGCCAAGCCGCACCAGCAGGGCGGCCATCACCGCGTTGGAAGCGCGGGTGGTGCCGTCCGAAATCTTGAGCGCAACGCCGTGGCCCGTGCCGGGCAGAATGCCAAGAAACACCCCTTCTGCCCCCGTCTTGATCGCGCCGCGCCCGTTCATGGCCCGCATCAGATGCGTACAGGCCCGCCCCTCGCCAGCGACAAGCTCCGGGTGGGCCATCATCGCATCGCGCAACCGGCCCTCGGCGCTGTCCGTATCGGCCACGGCAAACCCCTGCGCCGCACGGGCCAGACCCGCCAGCGATGTGGCGAAGTTGGGCGCCGAGCACCCATCGATGCCAAAACCGGGGCTTTCCTCTGCACAGCTGTCCTCAAAGGCGGCGCGCACCTGGCGTTGCAGCGGGTGGTCCGGGTCAACATACTCGGGCGACCCGCCGATGTGCTTGTTCAACATCAAAAAGCCCGCATGCTTGCCAGAGCAATTGTTGTGAATCTGGCACGGGCTTTCGCCGGCCCGGATCAGATCATCGCGTGCGGGAATGTCGGCAGGTTCCTGAGAGCCGCAGCGCAGGTCATCATCGTGCAGGCCCATGTCAGCCAGCCACTGACCCACCCGGTCCGTGTGAATGGCCGCCCCCTGATGGCTGGCGCAGGCCAAGGCCATCTGTTCTGTGCTCAGATCAAGGCCACTGCGCACCAGGGGCAGGGCCTGAATCATCTTGCAGGCAGAGCGCGGCAGGATGATCTCATCGGGGTTGCCCCAACTTGCCTCGATCTCGCCATCGGGGCCGATAATGACGGCATGCCCCTGATGAAACGATTCGAGAAATGCACCGCGCCAGACTTCGACAAGGGTTTCAGCTGCCATCTCAGGGCTCTCCTCACGCAAAATTACGCCGAGAGGTCTTTCGCGACCTTCCGCTTTGGCGTAAACCCTATTTCATTGAGGACACGCAAGATCCGCAACCCCAAAGCGCACGGCAGACGCGCAGGTGACCCGGATCATAGGCAGAAGGCGCAGAGCAATGATCCGCCAAACACTCTTTGCCCTCGGGGCAACCACTCTGATCGCAGCCGCCGGCATGGCGTCGGCACAGGATGTCAGCACCAATCAGGTGGCCAACAAGACGGACTGGTCTGTCTTTGTGGACGGCGATCCCAAGGAATGCTGGGGCGTTTCGGCACCCACCGAAACCCTCAATACCCGCGACGACAGGATCGTATCTGTCCGGCGTGGCGACATTCTTTTGTTCGTGGTGTTTCGCCCGGGCGACAATGTGAAGGGCGAAGTGGCCTTCACCGGCGGCTATCCCTTTGCAGAGGGCTCCACGGTGGATGTCCAGATCGGCGACAGCAGCTTTGAGTTCACCACCAGCGGCGAATGGGCCTGGCCCTCCACCACGGCAGATGATGCCAATGTGGTGGCCGCGATGAAGCGCGGGCGCAACGCGGTTCTGGTGGCCCGCTCATCCCGCGGAACACGGACCCAGGATACCTTCAGCCTGCTCGGGTTTACCGCAGCCCTCGACGAAGCTGAGAAGCGCTGCGCCTCCTGATCCGGCAGCCAAAACAAAACAGATGAATCAGGGGCCCGTGTCGCGGCCCCTTTCTTTGTTCAAGTCTTTCGCTTATATGCCGTCCATTCCCGCCGAGAGACGCCAGCTATGACACAGAAGCCAGACTTCAAGGCACCGGCCCGCACCGCGGTCGTGCCCGACACACTGACACTGAAGCGCAGCCCCGATGCCGATGCCCCCCGCCGCAATCTGGTGGGCCTCACACGCCCGGCCTTGCGCGATGCCCTGCTCGAAGCCGGGACGCCTGAAAAACAGGTCAAGATGCGGGTCAACCAGATCTGGCAGTGGATCTATCAATGGGGCGTGCGGGATTTCACCGCCATGACAAACCTGTCGAAGGCCTATCGGGCCCAGCTGGATGCGCATTTCGAGATCGCTGTGCCAGAGGTTGTCCGGCGCGAGATTTCCGCTGACGGCACCCGCAAGTATCTGGTGCGGATCGCCGGCGGGCACGAAGTGGAAACCGTCTACATTCCGGAAGAAGGCCGCGGCACCCTGTGCATCTCCAGTCAGGTCGGATGCACGCTGACATGCTCATTCTGCCACACGGGCACGCAAAAGCTGGTCCGCAACCTGACCGCTGGTGAGATCATCGGACAGGTCATGCTGGCGCGCGACGACTTGGGCGAATGGCCCGAGCCGGGGGTTGGCACGGGCGATGATGGCCCCCGCCTGCTGTCCAATATCGTGCTGATGGGGATGGGCGAGCCGCTCTACAATTTCGACGCCGTGCGCGATGCCATGAAAATCGCCATGGACGGGGAGGGCATCAGCCTGTCGCGCCGCCGCATCACGCTGTCCACCTCGGGCGTCGTGCCAGAAATTGCCAAAACGGCCGAAGAGATCGGGTGCCTGCTGGCGGTGTCTTTCCATGCCACCACAGATGAGGTGCGCAACACCCTCGTGCCGATCAACAAGCGGTGGAACATCGAGGCTCTGCTTGAAGCGCTGCGCGAGTATCCGCGTCTGTCCAACTCGGAGCGGATCACCTTCGAATATGTGATGCTCAAGGATGTAAACGACAGCGATGCGGACGCCCGCCGTCTGGTGAAGTTGATCCGGGGCATCCCCGCCAAAATCAACCTGATCCCGTTCAATCCCTGGCCCGGCAGCCCCTATGAACGCTCAGACTGGGACCGGATCGAGGCTTTCGCAGACATCGTCTACAAAGCCGGATATGCCAGCCCGATCCGCACCCCGCGCGGCGAAGATATCATGGCCGCCTGCGGGCAGTTGAAATCCGAGACAGAGCGCGCCCGCAAAAGCCGCGCCCAGATCGCAGCCGAAACCGGGTTGTAATCTAGGGTGTAACCCGGCCCGGCCGCCATATCCGTCTATTCAAAAACGCGCTCCGGCCCGCCCCCGCTATGGGGCGTGGCCGGTTTTGCCCATGGGTGGCTGCGTGCGATCAGTCGCGCAGCAGTTCGTTGATCCCGGTCTTGGAGCGGGTCTGCGCATCCACGCGCTTCACGATCACCGCGCAATAGAGGCTGACATTGTTCTTTGACGGCATCGAGCCCGCCACGACGACCGAGTAGGGCGGCACTTCGCCATACATGACCTCGCCGGTTTCCCGGTCCACGATCTTGGTGGACTTGCCGATAAAGACGCCCATTCCCAGCACGGAGCCTTCCCGCACAATGCAGCCTTCGACCACCTCGGAGCGGGCACCAATAAAGCAATTGTCCTCGATGATCGTCGGGCCTGCCTGCATCGGCTCCAGAACGCCACCGATGCCGACACCGCCGGACAAATGCACGTTCTTGCCGATCTGCGCGCAGGAGCCAACCGTGGCCCAGGTGTCCACCATGGTGCCGCTGTCGACATAGGCACCGAGGTTCACGAAAGACGGCATCAGCACCACGCCCGGCGCAATATAGGCCGATTTGCGCACCACGCAGTTGGGCACGGCCCGGAAGCCAGCGTCGGTCCATTCGGCGGTTCCCCAGCCCTTCCACTTGCTGTCGACCTTGTCCCACCAGCTGGCCCCCTGCGGAGAGCCCTCGTGCAGTTCCATGTCCTTCAGGCGAAAGCCCAGAAGAACAGCCTTCTTGGCCCACTGGTTCACGTGCCAGGTGCCATCTTCCAGCTTTTCAGCCACCCGCAAGCTGCCCCCATCAAGCGCGTTCAATGTGGCCTCGATCGCGTCCCGCGTTTCGCCGGTGGTGGCAGGGGTGATGGTATCGCGGGCGTCCCACGCGGCTTCGATTGCGGTTTCCAACTGGGCGTTCGACATCTGTGCACTCCTGATCAACGTTGCGCGGCACATAGCGCGCAGCTGCCATGAGGGCAATCAATCGCGCGCCTCCTTGGGGGTTTGCGCCCAGTTTCGCGCCTTTTCGCGGAAAGTTCAGCCGGGGTCGCGCAGGCGCTTCCATTCCCGCGACAGTTCTCTAGGGTCGGGCAAAACTGTTCACATCAGGCCTGTTCCCATGACCAAACGCCCCTCCGATGGCCCTTTCCGAGATGCCCACCAGGATATCGAGACAGAACGCCAAGTGCCCGACACGCCCCAGACCCGGGCCCCGGCCTACAAACTGGCCTTCGCCGATGATGATTTCCTCGTGCGGCGCGAACTGCGCCCCGTGCGTCTGCAGCTAGAGCTTCTCAAGCCGGAGATGATGATGGAGGAAGCGGGCGTGGACAGCACCGTTGTGCTGTTCGGTGGCGCGCGGATTCCCGAGCGCCCAGAGGACGGGCGCACAGAGTCGCTGGGCAACATGTCCCGCTACTATGAAGAGGCCCGCCGGTTTGCCCATGCGATCACCTTGCGGTCTCTTGAGTCAGGCGGGCGCGAGGATGTCGTTGTAACCGGTGGAGGCCCCGGAGTGATGGAGGCCGGCAACCGCGGAGCCATAGAGGCCGGTGGCCGCTCCATGGGCCTGTCGATTGTCCTGCCCCATGAGCAAGCGCCAAACGCTTATATCAGCCCGGAACTGTGCTTCAATTTCCATTACTTCGCGATCCGGAAAATGCACTTTCTGATGCGCGCAAAGGTGATCGCCGTGTTCCCGGGCGGCTTTGGCACGATGGACGAGTTGTTCGAGTCGCTCACCCTGATCCAGACCGGGCGCATGCAGCAGGTGCCCATCCTCCTGTTTGGCCGTTCGTTCTGGGAAACCGTGGTCAATTTCGAAGCCTTGGCCGACGCGGGCACGATCAGCCGCGAAGACCTGAACCTGTTCCGATTTGTCGACACCGCCGAGGAAGCCCTTGCCGCCATCGACGACTGGCAGGGCACAGGCGAGCGCAGGGGCAGCCTTCCCGGCCGCTAAACTAGGATTTTAATATAAATTACAGGTATATAGCTTCAGCTTCAACGCGCCCTTAAGACCTGATCCCTTAGCTCTGAGGGGGAGCGGAGGTTGGTGCGATGATTCCCATTCTTATGATGGCGTCCCTGTTGGCGGGCGCCACATGGTTTTCCCTGTCCGATGATTTCGAAGAGGCCGAAGAAGAAGGGGGGCCGGAGGCCATTCCCCCGTCAGACACCCTGTCTGATGGCGATTTGCTGCGCGAGGTGCTGTTGGATGCAGAGGCAGAGCACGAGGAAAGCGCACAAGCGGCCCTCGCAGAGACCTCCGCCACACTGCCGGAAACCGATGCGCTCAGTGAAGCGCCTGAGCCCACGCCCGAAGAAGCGCCCGCCGAAACCGGTGCAGAGCAAGGGCATCTGCGCAGCGGGACCGATGGGGCAGACGTGCTGCGCGCCGGAAAGGGCCCCGGCGACACGCTCGAGGGCGGCGCTGGCGGGGACCGGCTGATCGGGGGGTCCGGCGATGATCACCTGATCGGCGGCGATGGCGATGACTCCCTGCGCGCAACCGAGGGCAACAACCACCTTGAAGGGGGGGCAGGCTCTGACATCCTGATCGGCGTTGAAGCGGATTATGACCCGGCCCTCGATCTTGAAGGCCTGCTGACACCGCCCGATGGGCAGGGCGCTGACGTGCTGGATGGCGGGCAGGGCAACGACGTGCTGCGCATGGGCCATGGCGACACCGGCATCGGCGGAGAGGGTGAGGACCTGTTCTTCGTACAGGGTGACGCCCCCGCACATGATGCCGACCTGCCCAGAATTGCGGATTTTGACCCGCAGACAGACCGGCTTGTTCTGTCCGTTCCTTTCACGATCGACGAAATCGTCGAAGCCTGGCCAGACACGCCAGAGCATTCCGCTGCAGTCACCGCGCAAGATTTCGAGGACGGCACCGGCGCAACGATCTATCTGAACGGCGCAGCCGTGGCGCAGGTCACAGGCGCACAGGGCATCGATGTCTCTACAATCCGGGTGGAGGGGCAGGATGTGGTTGGCGCCAATCTGCTCGATCTGTCGAACATGGAAAGGGACGCCCATTGGTGGACTGGGCGCGAGGGGGACGAGACAGCCCGCGCCCTGATGGCAGGCCCAAGCACCTAATCCGCGCCTTTCATGGCCAGACCCGCTTGCGCAACCGCGCCGGTGGCAGTACGTCCGCCCCATGGCAAAGCGCGAAAATCACTCCGTATACACCTTGCTCGTCCAGGTTGGGCGCAGCGAGAACGATGGCCTCCCCGAGGATAGCACCGGCGCAGGGCTGATGTGCTATGCCACCGGCGTGGACGAGGCAGAAGCCGTGCGTGAAACGGTTGCCATCCTGAAGCAGGCAGACATGGCGCCGCTGGACGTCACAGGCTACGGCACGATCGAAGAACGTGTGGCTCAGGGCCATGATATTGACCCTGACGAACAGGAACTGATGGATCGCGCCTTGGCAGAGAACGCCATCATCGTGGCCCAGATGACGCCCTTCTACGACGAAGACTGACCGCTAGGCACAGACGCGGCCGGCCGTTCGGCCGCTATCATCGCGCCATCCGACAAACACGCCATTCCGGTAAATGCTCTGGGATCCATCGCGATGGGTGGCCACGGTGCCACATCCGGCGACGTCTGAAAGGTCCGTCACCGGGCCAGCAAGCTTTTCGATGGCGGCCAATGCTCCGGGCTGGGCACGCCCGAAAGAGACTTCGAGCCCTGTGCCAGAGACGACCAATCCCTGTGCCGCAGGCGCATAGGCCACCGCAGGCACGGGGGCGGGCATGCAGCCAGAGAGCGCCACAAGCCCCACCACACAGGCAGTTATCCGGATCAGCGGGGCGATCTCTTTGCGAGGATGCGCTGTAGCGTTCTGCGGTGCATGTTCAGGCGCCGCGCCGTCTCAGACACATTGCGATCGCACAGTTCATAGACGCGCTGGATATGCTCCCAGCGCACACGATCCGCCGACATCGGGTTCTCGGGCGGCGGCGGAAGCTCATCGCCGGAGGCCAGCAGGGCCTGCGTCACGTCGTTGGCATCAGCTGGCTTGGACAGGTAATCCGTGGCACCGATCTTTACAGCGGCAACCGCAGTGGCGATCGCGCCATAGCCCGTCAGCACAACGATGCGGCTATCGGGGCGTTTCTCGCGTAGCACTTCCACCACATCGAGCCCATTGCCATCTTCCAGCCGCAGGTCAATCACCGCATAGGCAGGTGGACGGGCCGTGGCGATTGCCTTCCCGGCTGCAACCGATTGCGCCAGTTCAATTTCGAACCCGCGCTTTTCCATGGCGCGTGCGAGACGGCGCAGAAACGGCTCGTCATCGTCAACAATCAGCAGAGAGGCGTCTTCACCGATCTCTTCCAACGCGCGTTCCGCCATGTGGTATCCTCCCTAAGGTCCATCGGTCGGTTCTTTTTTGACCTAACCACAAATCTTTAGACCATCCAACCGTCAGCTACTGCTTCTGCGGGCCCTTGTTGCGCTTAGGACAAATGGCACAGAGCCTGTTCTGCCATCTGCTCGGCGCTGAGTGAGCGGGCAAATGCCGTCACCAACCCGTCTTCTGGGGTCATCAGGTAGCTCAGGGTCATGTGGTTGACCAGAAAGTAATCGGGATCTTCTTCAGGGTTCTGAAGCTGATAAACCGTGCGATATTGCGCGGCAGCCTCGCGGATCTGTTCCGCAGAGCCCGTCAGCCCCAGCATGTCGGGATGCAAATTCTCGGTGAAATCGGCCAGTGTTTCCGGCGTATCCCTGATATGATCAACCGAGATAAAGACCGGGGTAACGGTGACGCCCTGCTCCGCCATAATATCAATCGCGTCAGCATTTCGAACCGTATCCAGCGGACACACGTCGGGGCAGAAGGTGTAGCCAAAGTAAACGAGCGTTGGCCCTGTGATCACATCCTGTTCGGTCACGGTTTGCCCGGTTTCAGACACCAGAGTGAAAGGCCCGCCGATTTGATCAGAGCCAGCCATCCTGAAGGTGGGGCAATCATTCTCAGGGCCACTGCCGCCCGAAATCACGTAGGCAGCCGTGCCGGCAACCGCAGCAATCGCAACGCTCAGCGCCGCATAAGAAATCAGTTTGCTCGCCATATCAGGCCACCCCTTGTGCCAAATCCAACGGCTTCGTATGCGCAGGTGTTGCCTGAAGCCGCCGGGCGTATCTATGGTTTAGCAGGGCAGACAGGATAGCGCGAAAATGTCGCAGAGCACGCAATCAATTCCCTTCGAAGGGTTAGATCGGAGCCACTGGATCCGGCTGCGCACGCTGATCACCCTGCGCTGGATTGCCATTTGCGGGCAGTTGGTGGCGATCGCAGTGGCCCATTACGGGTTCAATCTCGAACTGAATCTCGGGCTTTGCTACATCGCCATCGGTGCCGCGATCATTGCCAATCTGGTTTCGGTGTTCACCTATCCCGAAAACAAGCGCCTCTCTGAACGCGAAGCGCTGTTGACCCTGGTTTTCGATGTCTCACAGCTGTGTTTCCTGATTTACCTCACCGGCGGGCTCAACAATCCGTTCGCCCTTCTTGTCCTTGCGCCCATCTCGATTGCGGCAACGGCGCTCAGCCTTCGGTCTACTCTGATCATCGGCGGGCTGGCGGTTGTCTTGATGACGATCCTCGCTTTCCAGTTCCAACCCCTGCGCACGGATATGGGCTTTGTCATGCGCATGCCGAACATCTTTCGATACGGCTTTCTTGTGGCCATCGTGATCGGCGTCATGTTTCTGGCCGTTTATGCACGGCGGGTCAGTGATGAGATGATCGCCATGTCAGATGCGCTTCTTGCCACCCAGATGGCCTTGGCCCGCGAGCAGAAGCTGACGGATCTGGGCGGCGTGGTTGCGGCTGCCGCCCATGAGCTGGGCACGCCCCTTGCCACCATAAAACTGGTCAGTGCCGAGCTGATGGATGAGCTCGAAGATCGCGGTGAGCTTTTAGAGGATGCCAAGCTGATCCGCGATCAGGCTGATCGCTGTCGCGATATCCTGCGTTCGATGGGGCGGGCGGGTAAGGATGATCTGCACATGCGCCGGGCGCCGCTCGACTCCGTTTTGCGAGAAGCCGCCGAGCCGCATCAAGGCCGGGGCAAACAGATCCATTTCGACCTTGCGCCCAGCGCCACCGGAGAAAGCGAGCAGCCCACGATCATCCGCAAGGCCGAGGTGATCCACGGCCTGCGCAATCTGGTGCAGAATGCCGTGGATTTTTCCACTGCGAATGTGTGGATCAGGGCGCGCTGGGGCACCGACCGCATCCGGATCACCATCGTGGATGACGGCAAAGGCTTTCCACCCCAATTGCTTGGCCGGATCGGGGATCCGTTCATGCGGGCCCGCGAACAGCCATCCGACAAGACAGATCGCCCGGGCTATGAAGGGATGGGGCTTGGGCTGTTCATCGCCAAGACATTGCTGGAACGGACCGGCGCAAATGTCACCTTCGCCAACGCGGGCGATGGCCAGGTGACAGGTCCGTTCCGAAGCCGACAGAGTGGCGCTGTCGTGGATGTAAGCTGGGCCCGTGAAAACCTCATCCCCGGCGAGGAAGATACCGGGCTAGGGGAAAACCAGCCCATTCCGGTCGGGTAATGTGTTGCCTATAAGGTGGCCTCTCAACGATCTTCCCAGTGCGCGCATGCTATCCTGGCACAGCACGCCCGTTCAGAAACTGCGCAACACAATTC
>JAKVBK010000054.1 GCA_022447275.1 Oceanicola sp.
CGCCGTGAGGTTTTGCGCTGCGTTTCTGGTTTTGCTGTCTCATTTTGCCTATCCGCGCTTTAGCGACGGACGATGGCTATGGGTGCAGGACTACGACCTTGGCAGTGATGCGGTGGTGGTCTTCTTCGTGCTGTCCGGTCTAGTGATCAGCCATGCAACGCAGATCAAGCAGAGCAGCGCCGGCGCCTATGTCTTTGATCGCACGACACGTCTTCTGTCCGTTGCGGTTCCTGCGTTGCTCATCGGTGCCATCCTTGATCGGTTCGGGTCACAGATTGCACCGCATCTCTACTCAAGTTGGATATACAATCCGTTGCCTGTGTGGGAACTGCTGCTGCGCGGCGTGACCTTTTCGAATGAATGGGGGGGCGTCGCCACGCGGTTGGGAACCAACGGGCCATACTGGTCACTCAGTTACGAGGCCGCATATTATGCGCTATTCGGAATTGCCATGTTCACCACCGGTCTGCGTCGCATGTCCATGCTTGCCATTGCGGCTTGGATATTCGGCATAAACATCCTGCTTTTGTTGCCTGTCTGGCTTATGGGTATTGCGACACACAAGGCCATAGCTTCGGACCTGAACCTGTCGCGGGCAATATCGCTTGTTTTCGCCGTTCTTCCGGTCGGAGCCTACATTATCGCTCTTGCGATGAATATTCCTTTCCATTTGAAGTCACCTGTCGCACAGTTCGATGCCAGCTTGCGGTTTTCCAATGATTTCATCTGGAACTCGCTTCTGGCTGTGTTGGTTTCTGTGCATCTTATCGGAATGGCGCACTTGCTCCGCCGAACGGCTCAGATCCGCTGCCAGACGCGTATTCGCTGGCTCGCAAACGGAAGCTTTTCACTCTATGTCCTCTACTATCCGGTTCTGCAGTTTATGGCAGCATCGGGGATGGCAAGCAGGGACCGCACGGGAGATGTGGCTCTGCTTGGCTGGACGCTTGCAGCCTGCTACGTTTTCGCTGAGGTTTCGGAGCGCAGGCTGCCCGGCTTGCGTAAGGCACTGCTCAGCCTCGTCACGCGGTTTCGCTTGGGCACCGCGTGCGGTTTACGGGATAAAGATGACACCGAGCAATCGCTGGTGGCGAAACTTTTGAAATCGCAGTTCGGGTCGGGATGACGCGCAGCCCTTGCCTCGAGAGCGCAACGGTCTCAATCGCGGCACATGTAAGAGACTTCCAGTTGGTCAGAACACCTACTGAAAAGTTATGCCATTTGAATGGGCATCGAAAGGCGGCTTAGTCCGCATTCCAGACGTTGGCTTACACTGCGGAGAACGTCTGCATCCCAGCCACACCTATGTGAAAACTACGATTGAAGGCTCCGCCACACTACGTGACGGAGCCCAACTCGACTTATGGGCCCCAAAAGCTATGTCTATCTTGCACTTCTCATAACGAGCTGAGCCGTGGTCGCCATGTCCCGAGAAGCTGAATGCGTCGCAGGCTGACCGGGCCTTTTTGCGCTAGCCTGCCTGTCCTCTTTGCAACCGCTCCATTGAAAACAACATGGGCGGAGGCGGGGCCGCGGTTCGGCCACGCTGCCGCGAATGCGGGGCGTGCCCATATGGCGGTGCACATATAGGTGCAGCAGTCATGAGGGCTGCGGTGTGCCGCCCTGCAAAATCTCTCGCATCCAGCCTGTGTCGATATTGCCGCCACACAGGATCACGGCCGCCTTGCGGCCCGCCATTCGGTCGCGCTCCTGCATCAGGGCGGCAAGCGGCGCAGCCCCAGCCCCCTCGGCCAGATTGTGCGTGTCTGTGAAATACACGCGAATGGCCTCCGCGATTTCTGCGTCACTGACGGTGACGAAGCGGGCGGCCCCATCTGCATAAATGTCATAGGCCGCTTGAACGGGCACGCGCACCGCCATCCCGTCCGCAAATGTGACAGCGGTTTCGGTTTCAACCAATCTACCCGCTTCAACAGACTGCCGCGCGCAATCGGCCCCTGCGGAGACAACGGCCACAATCTCGGCCTTGTGGTTCAGGGCATCGCGCGCAGCGATCGTGCCGCAGATGCCAGACCCGCAGCCGATCGGCACATAGATCGTATCGATGTCAGGGCAGGCGGAAAGCAGTTCATAGCCATATGTGGCAACGCCCCGCACCAGTTCCGGGTGAAAGGGCGGAACAATGGTCAGCCCCTCCAATGCGCCGATACGGAAGGCTTCTTCCCGGGCTGTGTCAAAATCGTCTCCGAATGTGATCAGCGTGCCGCCATAGGCCTCCATCGCTGCATTCTTTTCCACCGAGTTGCCGCGCGGGACATAGATCTTTGCCTGCAGACCAGCGGCCCGCGCCGCCCGTGCCTGACTTTGTCCGTGGTTGCCGCGCGTGGCGGTAACAATGCCCGGGCTCGACGGGTCGGTGCGGCGCAACCAGTCAATAAAGGTGATCCCACCGCGCACTTTGAAAGCGCCGGTTGGGGCATGGTTTTCGTGTTTCACCCAAACATCCAAGCCCAATCTCTGGCTCAGAGTGGGCCAGAGATATTGGGGCGTTGCGGCCATTTGCGTGTGCACAAGGCGGCTGGCCTCATCAAGTTCCTGTCGGGTGAACATGGGCGTCTCCACAGGTGCAAGGATCGGGGGGCATCTCTTTATGAGCATGCCAAGCTCGCGAGAGCGCGGCAAGTCGCCCGAACGCCAGCAGTGGGGCTGTGGGCATGGGCAGAGGGATTTCCGAGTGAGCGCGCAGATGATCCAGCGCCTGCAATCTGGACGCTTGCCCTGTTTTTGAGAGAAGCGCAGCGCTGCTTGGGCGTGCGCAGGGCTGCACGGTTGGCTTAGTCCGGGGGGCACATATCGGCGGAGAACGGGTCTTGCGGGTAACGCACACCGGTCAGGTAGAGACCGTGGGGCGGACAAACCGGGCCGCAAGCTGCGCGGCTGCGGGCTTCTAGCGCTTCGCGTACTCTGTCCGGGGCCCAGCTGCCCGCGCCCACCCGTTCGAGCGTGCCCACGAAGCTGCGCACCTGCGAATGCAAAAATGAACGGGCCCGCAAGCGAAACTGAAACTCTGTGCCATGGGGAATGTCATGGGCTGTAATGTCGAGTGTATCGAGCGTGCGTACGGGACTGTCAGCCTGGCATTCCGTTGCACGGAACGTGGTAAAATCGTGCCGGCCCAACAGGTGTTGCGCGCCTGCCTGCATGGCGGCCAAATCCAAGGCGTGGCGGACCTGCCAAACTTGCCCGTCAAGATGTGTCATGGGGGCACGCCGCGAGACGAGCCGGAACAGGTAGTGCCTTTCATGGGCTGAAAAGCGCGCATGAAAGGCATCATCCACCTGCGCGGCTGTCAAAATCGCAATGGGGTGCGGCTGCAGATGGTAGTTGAGCGCAGCACAAAGGCGAAACGGATCCCAGATGCGTTCCAGATCCACATGGGCCACCTGGCCTGTGGCATGAACGCCCGTATCTGTCCGGCCAGCGGCGCCAATCGACGGCCTGTCCGCTTCCAATCGGGCGATAGCCGCTTCCACAGCGCCTTGCACCGAAGGCAATTCTTTTTGGCGTTGCCACCCCTTAAAGGGCCGACCGTCATATTCGATTTTCAGCGCATAGCGGGGCATGGGGCAGGGGTCCAAGGGTTGCGGTCGGGGCCACGTGATGCCTTAGCGCGCTGCGGCCCCGGGCGCAAATCGCTTGCCGCTGGGCCTGCTCACACAGGCTTCGCGCAGGCCAACAGAGCTGACAGGCATGGGCCTCTGCCCTAGGCAGCGGCATCGCGGCTTCCTATGTTGCGGGCACGGCGATGGAAAGGCAGCGACGTGGTTCTCGATAGATTGGCAGGCGGCGTAGGGCGCGGGATAGGCCAAGTGGCCGAACAAGTGACGGACGCTGCCTTGGCTCCGTTCTCCGATCCCGTCATTCGGCTGGGTGTGACCGGGCTGAGCCGCGCAGGCAAGACTGTGTTCATAACGGCGCTGGTTGCCAACCTGTTGGATCGCGGACGCATGCCCGGTCTGCGCGCGGCAGCCAATGGCAGTATTCAGACGGTTTATCTGGATCCGCAGCCTGACGACACGATGCCCCGCTTTGAATATGAAAGCCATTATGCGGCCTTCACCAGCCCGACCCCGTTTTGGCCCGACAGCACCCGAACGGTGTCGCAGTTGCGTCTTTCTTTGAAGGTGGCGCCACAGGGTCTGCTGGGGGCGCTTTCCGGGTCGCGCACTGTGCACCTCGACATTATCGACTATCCCGGCGAGTGGTTGCTTGACCTGACCTTGCTGGATCAATCCTTTGAGCAGTGGTCGGCTGCGCGTCTGGAACGGATGGCGGGCCGTGCCGGCTCTGATGCGTTCTTTGCGGCGCTTGCCGATGTGGACCCGGCCGCGCCCCATGATGAAACGACCGCCCGCACTTTGGCAGAGCTTTACACAACCGCACAGCATGCCGCGCGGGCGGAGGGCTATTCTGATTGCGGGCCGGGGCGGTTCTTGTTGCCGGGCGAACTGGCAGGCTCGCCGGTTCTGACGTTCGCGCCCTTGCGGGGGGATGGGAAAACACCGCGCGGCAGCCTTGCACGGGAGATGGCCCGCCGCTTCGAGGCGTATAAGGCGCGGGTTGTGCGCCCCTTCTTCCGGGATCATTTTTCCAAGATTGACCGGCAGGTTGTGCTGGCTGATGTGCTGGGTGCGATCCACGCGGGCCCGGCGGCGCTGGAAGATCTGCGCCGCACCCTCGCAGAGATTTTGTCTGCGTTCCGGCCGGGGCGGAATGCATGGCTGACCAATCTGCTGCGCGGGCGGCGTGTGGAACGCATCCTGTTTGCCGCCACCAAGGCCGATCATCTGCACCATTCCCAACATGGTGCGCTAACCAATATCGCCCAAGCCCTTTTGCGGGATGCCGAGGACAGGGCGCGCTTTGCTGGTGCACAAACCCGGGCCCTGTCGATTGCCGCGCTGCGGGCCACGGTGGAGGAGACCCGTCAGCACAACGGGCACGAGCTCGGCGTGGTGCGCGGCAGCTTGTTAGAGGATGGGCGCGCTGCCGCATTTTATCCCGGCGCACTGCCCGAAGACCCGGCCCGCCTGCTGGCCCCGGCCCGGGAGGGCGCCGCCAATTGGCTGGATGAAGATTACGCGGTAATGCGCTTTGCCCCGGCTGCGCTGCGCCTGAAGCCCGGGGATGGTCCGCCCCATATCCGTCTGGACAGCGCAGCGGAATTTCTGATCGGAGATCGGTTGTCATGAACACATCTGATGAGAAAGGGCAGGGGCCCGTTCTGTTTGACCTGTCCGAAGATGTTCCGGCCAACCCGCGCCCGGAACAGACACCACCGGCCACCCCGCGGCCCGAACGCGCATATGATACCGCGAAAGCCCGCGCGCTGGGGCCGGAGATCACGCCTGCGGACGCGCCCCCTGTTCCAGATGCCGGGCCGGCCCTGCCTGAAGGCGCGGCGATGCAGGCCGCCGCCCGGCTGGCGGCCCGGCGCGGCTCGGCGCTTGGGCGGCTTTTCTGGGGGGCTTTGGGTGCTTTGGTATCGGCCATGGTCGGTATCGCGTTTTGGGATTTCGCCACCGGGCTTCTGGCCCGCGCACCGGTGCTTGGGGCTATGGTGTCGGTGCTGACCGTGATCGTACTTCTGGTGGCCTGCATCTTTGTCGCGCGGGAACTGGGAGCGATGATGCGCCTGTCGCGTCTTGATGCGCTGCAACGCAGGGCAGCCCGCGTGCGCGCCGATGCCGATCTGGAGGGGGCGCGAAAGCTGGTGCAGCAGCTGTCGAACCTTTACGCCAGCCGGCCCGAACTGGCCGAACCCCGGGCGCGGCTCAGCCGGTTGGCCCCGGAAAGCTTTGAGGTTGATACGGTCCTCAGCCTGACCGAAGACACCTTGCTGGCCCCGCTCGACAAGGCCGCCCAAGAGGAGGTCGCTGCCGCGGCCCGACAGGTTGCCACCATCACGGCGATTGTCCCGTTGGCGGCAGCCGATGTTGTTGCGGCCCTCACCGCCAATTTGCGCATGATCCGCCGCATCGCTGAAATTTACGGCGGGCGCGGGGGCACGTTTGGCAATTGGCGGCTGACGCGTACTGTGTTCCAGCATCTTGTGGCAACCGGTGCTGTGGCCGTTGGGGATGACCTGATCGGATCAATCGCGGGGGGCGGTGTTTTGTCAAAGTTGTCGCGGCGCTTCGGGGAGGGCCTCGTGAACGGGGCACTCACTGCCCGGGTGGGCGTTGCTGCCCTCGAGGTCTGCCGGCCCTTGCCCTTCAGCGAAGAGCGGCGCCCGTCGACCACGGGCCTCACCCGCCGCGCCTTGACCGGCCTCTTTTCCAAGGGCACCGGGTCGCAAGGCGGCCAATAACTGCCGCGATCGCACTGGTACCTATGGGCTGGCTGTGCCAAGCAGGTTCCCATGAACACAGAAAGCCAAATCAGCCTTGCCCCGCGCGACCGCATTATGGTCCGGGATTATGTCCTGGACGTGGAGATTGGCGCGTTCCAGGCGGAGCGGGGCACCACCCAGCGCGTGCGCTTCAATGTCGAGGTGGAGGTCGCCGGGGCTGACGGGGCCGCAACGGACGACGTGGACGGGATCTTGTCCTACGACACGATCGTTGATGCGATCGGGCAAGCGCTGTCCGAGGAGCGGCTCAATCTGCTCGAGACTTTGGCCGAACGCATAGCAGCCCTTTTGCTGCCTGAGCCCCGTGCGGCCCGGGTCCATGTTCAGATCGAAAAGCTGGATCGCGGACCTTTTGATCTTGGCGTGAAAATTGTGCGGGACCGCAGAGCGCCGCCCAAAGTGGATCTGCAACTGGAGGACGGGCCAGCGCCGCGCTTTGTGCTGTTGAGCCGGGAGGCGGTGGCCGATCCGTTGCTGCCTGGATTTCTGGACAGGCTTGCACAGGCTGGCCCCGCCGTCTTGTGCGTGACCGCGCCCGCAGAGCCTGCCCCGGATGCCGCGATTGCACCTGCGCGCCGTCGCATCGCTTTGCTGGCGTTGGAGCAACAGGCCTGGGTGCTGGCCGGGCGCGATCCGCGCTGCGTGGTCATGGATAGCCGCACCGAGATTGATTGGGCGCTGGGCAAAGGGCAGATGCTCGTCTGGGCGCCGTCCAAAACGGTTTTGGATTCTGTGGACAGCCCGGATCGCGGAGCTGTCGAGGGGCCGGAACTGGCTGCCTGGTTCGCGGAGCAACTGGGGGCGTGCGAGCTGGTTTGCATTGGTGTGCCTGTCCCGCAGACACCGGTGGCCACACGCATCCTCAAGCTGGATGCGAAAGACGCATTCTAGCAATCTGCCAAGCTGGTTGAGACACTTTTTGTCTGCGTAGGGATCAGCTGGGTGCGGGGCAGAATTCAGGAAGATGAGGTTTGAAAGAGATGGCTGAACCTGGTGGCGTGTACTGGCGCCCGCTTCTGAGCAGTGGCCCGGAAATTGCGCCCGATGCGCACATACTTGCGGGCGGCTGGACGCACTTTTCCCATGTGGAACGCCTTGAGCGGGGGCAGAGCCCACAGGTTTTGTCTGCTCATGATGCGCCGGCAGATGTGCTGGAGCGGCTGTGCGCGCCACGCGACCCGATCTGCGGTTTGGCATGGGAGCGACCGCACTTGATGGGCATTCTCAATGTAACGCCGGACAGTTTCTCGGACGGGGGAAGGTTTGACGGGGCAGCGGCTGCGGCAAGCAGCGCCCGGGCGATGGCAGATGACGTGTCGATGATCGATATTGGCGGCGAAAGCACCCGTCCTGGCGCCACGCCTGTTTCGGTAGACGAAGAGATCTCTCGGACGGTTCCGGTGCTGGAGGCTTTGACGGAACTCGACGTGGCAAAATCAATTGATACCCGCAATGCTGTGACTGCCCGGGCCGCGCTGGCGGCCGGGGCGGGGCTGGTCAATGATGTGTCCGCCATGACCCATGATCCGGGCATGGCGGCGGCCGTTGCGGAGAGTGGTGCACCTGTTTGCCTGATGCACGCCCAAGGGGATCCGCAGACCATGCAGGATGCGCCGCGCTATGAGGATGTTGTACTGGATGTATATGACCAACTGGCTGCGCGGGTGCAGGCAGCGGCTGCAGCGGGCATTCCACGCGCGCGCATTCTGGTCGATCCAGGGATCGGTTTTGGCAAGACGTTGGCGCACAACCTCGCATTGCTGCGGCGGCTCTCGCTATTTCACGGTCTGGGATGTGCGGTGCTGCTCGGCGCGTCCCGCAAACGGTTCATCGGCACAATTGGGCAGGCCCCAGAAGCCCAGAACAGAGCGCCCGGCTCGATCGCCGTGGCTCTACACGGTGTCACACAGGGGGTGCAGCTTCTCAGGGTTCATGATACCGCTGCAACGGCACAGGCACTGCGACTGGCTTGTGCGCTTCATACCTGATGCGCTCAGAGGATTTGTTAATGTCTCGTTCTTTGTTTGGTACCGACGGTGTGCGTGGCCGTGCCAATACCCATCCCATGACGGCTGACATGGCCTTGAAGCTTGGTGCCGCGGCAGGGCGCTATTTTCGCAGGGATGGGGCCAACCGGCATCGCGTTGTGATCGGCAAGGACACCCGCCTGTCGGGCTACATGTTTGAAACGGCGCTGACGGCAGGGCTGACCTCAACCGGTATGAATGTGCTGCTGCTTGGGCCGGTGCCCACGCCGGCGGTGGGCTATCTGACGCGGTCGATGCGGGCTGATCTCGGGATCATGATTTCGGCCTCGCACAATCCTGCAGAGGACAATGGCATCAAGTTCTTTGGGCCCGACGGCTACAAGCTGTCCGATGCGGCTGAGGCTGAGATAGAGGCCCTTGTAAACCGCGGCGTGGAGTTGGCGCAGGCCTCCAATATTGGCCGAGCCCGGCGCATCGACGATGGCTTGCACCGCTATGTTGAGCGCGCCAAATCCACGTTTCCGACAGAGCAACGGCTGAGTGGCCTGAAAGTTGTGGTCGACTGTGCCAACGGTGCAGCCTACCGGACGGCGCCGGATGTACTGTGGGAGTTGGGCGCTGATGTGGTGCCCCTGGGCACGAGCCCTAACGGCACCAACATCAACCAGGGCTGTGGTTCGACGCATGTGGACACGGCTGCTGCTGCGGTTGTGGCCCATGGCGCGGATCTTGGGATCTGCCTTGATGGTGATGCGGACCGGGTGATGATCCTCGATGAGACAGGGGCCGTTGCCGATGGCGATCAATTGATGGCGCTGATGGCTGCGCGCTGGGCTGCGGCTGGGCGTTTGCGGGGGGATACGTTGGTTGCCACGGTGATGTCCAACCTCGGTCTGGAGCGGTTTCTGACTGACAAGGGCCTGCGTCTGGAGCGCACCAATGTGGGGGACCGATATGTGGTGGAGCGGATGCGCGCGGGCGGCTTCAACCTCGGCGGCGAACAGTCCGGTCACATTGTTATGACCGATTATGCAACAACCGGTGATGGCCTGATTGCGGGTTTGCAGTTCTTGGCCGCAATGGCGGAGACTGAACAGCCCGCCTCCGCTTTGACCCAAAGCTTTGAGCCCGTGCCCCAATTGTTGGAGAATGTTCGCTTTGCGCCAGAGCAGGCTCCACTCGAAAATACGCATGTGCGCCAAGCCATTGAACATGCCGAAGCCAGCCTCGCTGGCAAAGGACGGTTGCTGATCCGAAAATCCGGCACAGAGCCGCTGATCCGCGTCATGGCGGAGGCAGACGATGCGGGCCTCATGCAGCGCGCTGTCGCTGATGTTGTTGCCGCTGTCGAAAAAGCGACAGAGGGCGCGGCGCCATTATCGGGCCATTAACGGCCCCGCATTATCCTGACATAGCACTGCTTAAATGCTGACCTGTCTGATCTGCTCAGAGGGTGCATTTGAGCGATGATCTCGCGTCGTTGCGGCCTGCTTTGGGGGGCGCAGCCCTTTGCAATCCGGTTGGCATGGCGCGGCAGACACGGGGATTGGCTGTATCAGGAAAGGCCGCCAGAATGAGACATTCCCCTTATGAAGGGCTTGATGCACGCGCTTATTGGCGCACGGGCGTGGCTCAGGCCCATATCGCGCAAGCGCCGGAGATGGATCTCTATCGGCCCAAATTCAAGATCCGGGCCAGTGACCGCGTGTTTACCGCAGGCAGCTGCTTTGCACAGCATATCGCGCGGAACATGCGGAAATGGGGCATGAGCGTGATCGATCGGGAGCCAGCCCCGCTTGGTCTGCCGCCTGAGCGGCATAGTGACTATGGCTATGGGCTTTATTCAGCGCGGCACGGAAATATCTACACAACCCGGCAGTTTCTGCAGCTGACGCAAGAAGCATGTGGACGGTTCGCGCCCAAAAACTGGATTTGGGAACGGGACGGGCGGTTTTTCGATGCGCTCAGGCCCTCGGTGGATCCCAACGGCCTTGAAAGCCCCGATTTGGTGAAGCGCTCGCGTCAGACTCACCTCAAAAAATTCCGGCAGGCGTTGGGAGAGGCATCGCTGGTTGTGTTCACGCTCGGGCTGACAGAAACTTGGGAGGATATCGAAAGCGGCACGGTGTTTCCAACGGCGCCGGGCACGATTGCGGGACGCTACGATCCTGATCGCATCCGGTTCCTCAATCTGACCCACAAGGACGTGCTACAGGATTTTCTCGAAACGCGGCGGCTGATAAAGCGCTTCAACCCGTCGGTGCGATTTCTGCTGACGGTCAGTCCAGTGCCGCTCACGGCAACTGCTTCGGGGCGCCATGTGATGGTTGCGTCCAGCTATTCGAAATCAGTGCTGCGCGGGGTGGTAGGGCAGCTCACCGACGCCTATTCCGATATCGACTATTTTCCCTCCTACGAAATTATCACCGCCCCCTCAGCGCGCGGCTTCTTTTATGCTCCAAACATGCGTGATGTGCTGCCAGAAGCAGTTGAGACTGTCATGAAAACCTTCCTGGCAGCCCATGGCGATACGATCTTGCAGCCCGAGAACCGGGAATGCGCAGCAGGATCTGGCCAGACCTCGGATGACATTCGATGTGAGGAGCTTCTGCTGGAGGCGTTTGCCCAATGACGCGTGTTTGCATCGTCGGAAATTCTCATGTGGCGGCTTTGCGTAACGGGAGCGCCCGGATTGCAGCCGAGTTCCCCGACATCGAGGCCACGTTCTTTGGTGTTCCCGGCCGCTGGCTGCGCAGTGTAAAATTAGTGCGAGGGCACAACGGAACGCCCGGCAGCCTCGCGCCGGCAGACCCAGAGCATCGCGCTTTCTTCCGTAAAATGTCGGGCGGGCAGGATCGCATCAGTGTCGCTGACTATGACTGCTTTATACTGGTCGGCCTCGAGTTGAGCATTTTTCGCTGGCTGTCTTTCTACTACCAAATGCGGCATGAGCCCTTCTCTTTTGAGGTGGGGGCACCTCAAATCCTTGATGCAGACACGTTTGCGGATTGTCGTGGACGCATCTTTGAGGGCACCGCTGGCAGTACCGTTTTCAAAGGATTGCAAGAGGTGGGTGCGACATCCATCAGCCTGTGTCCGCAGCCAATGCCTGTCAGCTCTATCCTCGATGAACAAAAATCGTGGCAGATTTTGTTTCAGCATGAGGATGTCGACCTTGTGGAAAGCGCGTTTCGCGAAGACCTATTGCGCGGCTTTCCTGAGGCTGCGCGTGTGTTCTGGCAACTGGACCTGACGCGCTCGGGCCCTTTGCTGACCGATCCGAGATACTCCAAATGGTACTGCGGCGAGGGGATGCCACAGACGGGCAGGCAGGGAGATCACCAGCATATGAATGCGGACTATGGTGCCGAAACCCTGCGCGCCATCTATTCAGAATTGGCAGGCTGTTCCGATCTGCTGACGCCGCGGTTAGATCCTCAGGAAAGCGATCCCTCCCGGGGCGCGGCGCACATCTTACCCGCGGAGAGCGTGGCGTCTGCCTCGGTCGCTGGTTGATCCGTGTCTCATATTCAGCCCATTTTTCGCGGCCTCTGCGCCTTTGTGCCCACAGAAAGGCTATAAGAACCGCAGAAGGCCCGATAATTTGGTCTGGTAGCCTGCAGTAATCTCGATCCGCTTTTCAGGCCGGACGATAAACAATCTGAAGCTGCAAGCTGAGGCGAATGCGCTTGCGATCGATGCGTTAAGGGCCAGTCTCAATCGGCAATCAACGGTCCACCCCGTGATTTTTGGCTGCAGAGTGCTGGTTTTTGTGCGGATGCGGTTCAACGCGCTTGCCTTAATGAGAATAATTCTTAATTACACAAGTATTGCGAGTGATTTGCATTTGCAGATTCTGGACGGCAGCTACTGGCGGAGAACTTGATGCTGACGAGACGTATTAAATTGGCTGCATGCGCGGGCGCGGTGATGCTGGCAGCGACAGCGGCTCAGGCGGATGACAAGCTCAAAGTTGTCACCACTTTCACGGTTCTTGCGGACATGGCGGCGAATGTCGCTGGCGATGCGGCTGAAGTTGTATCAATCACCAAACCGGGCGCGGAGATTCATGGCTATGAGCCCACCCCGCGCGATATCGTTCGGGCCGTTGATGCTGACTTAATCCTTTGGAACGGAATGAACCTTGAATTGTGGTTTGAACAGTTTCTGTCAAACCTCGGCGATGTTCCTTCTGCAACGCTGACCGATGGCATCGATCCGATCTCGATCGCCTCTGGGAACTACGAGGGCAAGCCAAATCCCCATGCCTGGATGGGGCTCGATAATGCGCTGGTATATATTGATAATATTGAAGCCGCGCTTGCCGAGGCAGATCCTGAAAATGCAGAAACCTACGCGTCAAACGCTGACAGCTACAAGCAGGCTTTGCGCGACACGATTGAGCCGTTGCGCGCAGCGGTGGCTGCGATCCCCGAAGATCGGCGTTGGCTGGTTACCTGTGAAGGCGCATTCAGCTACCTGGCGCGAGATTTCGGCATGAAAGAGCTTTATCTCTGGCCGATGAATGCGGATCAGAACGGAACGCCGCAGCAGGTGCGCGCCGTTATCGACGGGGTGCGCGCCAATGATATTCCCGTGGTTTTCTGTGAAAGCACAGTCGATACAGCCCCGGCACAACAGGTTGCACGGGAAACCGGCGTTGCCTACGGCGGGGCGCTTTATGTCGATAGCTTGAGCACCGCGGATGGCCCTGTGCCAACCTATTTGGATCTACTGAAAGTGACCGCGACCACTGTGGCAGACGGCCTTACGGCTGCAACAAACTGAGGGTGGGGTGGCTTGCGGTTCGTCGCTCTGCCGCCGCCCTGAAAATTTTCTGGCCACCCGCCGTGCTAGGATCGGCGGGTGCGCATCTTAAGAACCGGAGCAAGGCCCCATGCGCGACATGCTCAAAGTTGCCCCGACACGGCCTGACGTGGCTGGTTTGTCTGCCAAGGATGTCACGGTGCGGTATCGCAACGGCCACACGGCCTTGTATGATGCCAGCTTTGAAATTCCCTGCGGTACGGTGACGGCGCTTGTGGGGGTAAATGGCGCAGGAAAATCGACGCTTTTCAAGGCTCTGATGAACTTCGTGCCCGTCGTGACGGGGGAGATTTCAATTATGGGCCTCACTGTGCGCGAAGCATTGGCGCGCAACATGGTGGCCTATGTGCCCCAAGCTGAGGAGGTCGACTGGTCATTCCCGGTGCTTGTTGAAGATGTCGTCATGATGGGCCGCTACGGGCATATGGGGTTTTTGCGCCGCCCAAGTGCTGCTGATCATGCAGCTGTCGAAGCGGCGCTGGGCCGCGTGAACATGCAAGAGTTTCGGAAGCGCCAGATCGGGGAATTGTCGGGCGGCCAACGCAAACGCGTTTTTCTGGCGCGTGCGCTTGCGCAAGACGGACAGGTTATCCTGCTTGATGAGCCGTTCACGGGTGTGGACGTGAAGACAGAAGACCAGATTGTCGCTCTTTTGCGGGAATTGAGAGCGGAGGGGCGCGTTATGCTCGTCTCGACGCACAATCTGGGTTCGGTTCCCGAATTTTGTGACAGGACGGTTCTGATGAAAGGCACTGTGCTGAGCCACGGCCCGACGGAGACAACCTTCACCCGCGAGAATCTGGAGCAGGCCTTTGGCGGGGTGCTGCGTCATTTCACGTTGGGCGGCACCACGCTGCATGATGATGATGATGGGCGTCAGATTACCATTCTAACGGATGATGAGCGTCCATTCGTGCAGTATGGCGAAAAGACACAGACTGTGGACGACCAGTCGTGATCGAGGTGCTTCTGGAACCCTTCAGCTATCGCTACATGCTCAATGCGATGTGGGTTTCTGCGCTGGTTGGTGGGGTTTGTGCATTCTTGTCAGCGTATTTGATGCTGAAAGGCTGGTCCCTGATCGGAGATGCCCTGTCGCATTCGGTCGTGCCTGGCGTGGCAGGGGCCTACATTCTGGGCCTTCCATTTGCCCTGGGGGCTTTCCTGGCGGGTGGTTTGGCGGCCGGGGCGATGCTGTTTCTGTCTGAACGCTCTGGTCTTAAGGCAGATGTCATCATCGGTATGATCTTCACATCCTTTTTCGGGCTGGGGCTCTTTATGGTCTCGGTCAATCCCATGTCTGTGTCGATCCAAACGATTACCATGGGCAATATCCTGGCCATTACGCCGGAAGACACGCTGCAGTTGGCTGTGATCGGATTTGTGTCACTCGCGGTTCTGCTGGCAAAATGGAAAGATCTGATGGTCACCTTTTTCGATGAGAGTCATGCGCGGTCTATCGGATTGCGGCCCGGACTCCTGAAACTGGTCTTTTTTACTTTGTTGTCTGCCTCTGTTGTAGCCGCCATGCAAACGGTGGGCGCCTTCCTCGTGATCGCCATGGTCGTGACACCTGGCGCAACGGCTTATCTGCTGTGCGATCGGTTTCCGCGCCTGATTGCCACCTCTGTGCTGATTGGCGCTGGGTGCAGCTTTGCAGGGGCGTATATCAGCTATTTTCTTGATGGCGCGACGGGGGGTGTGATCGTCGTTCTGATGACGCTTGTATTCTTGATTGCGTTCATTTGGGCCCCTAAGCATGGGTTGCTGGCGGCGCGGCGCAAAGTGACCGTTGTGCCGGTGACAGAAGAGAGAGCGTCTTGATGGATTTGGAAACCCTGCTTCTGCCGTTCCAGTTTGGTTTTATGCAGAACGCATTCCTGATTTCGTTGATCGTTTCTGTGCCAACAGCGCTTCTATCCTGTTTCCTTGTGCTAAAAGGATGGGCCCTCATGGGCGATGCCGTAAGCCACGCGGTCCTGCCGGGGATTGTGTTGGCCTACGTCCTTGGTATTCCTCTGCTGATAGGCGCCTTTGCGGCCGGTATGCTCTGCGCGGTTGCGACTGGCTATGTGGCAAGCAACTCGCGGGTTAAGCGCGACACGGTGATGGGGGTGGTCTTTTCGGGAATGTTTGGGCTGGGCATCGTGCTTTATGTCGCCGTCGAGACAAACGCCCATCTGGATCACATCCTTTTCGGCAATATGCTGGGCGTGGGCACGCAAGACATTTGGACAGCCGGGTTGATCTCGGGCGCTGTTGGATTGGCGTTAGCACTTAAGTGGCGCGACTTGCTTCTTCACAGTTTTGACCCCGCACAGGCACAGACATCAGGACTTAGGGTGAATTGGCTGCACTATGGTTTGCTTGCAGCCCTGTCGCTGACAGTTGTTGCGACGCTATCCGCCGCAGGCCTGATCCTCGCTATCGGGCTTCTGATCGCCCCTGGCGCGATCGCTTTCCTTTTGGTTCAAAGATTCTCTACGATGCTCTGGGTGTCTGTGCTGGTATGTGCGACATCAATGATGCTTGGCATCTACGCAAGCTTCTGGCTCGACAGCGCTCCGGCTCCGACGATCATCCTGATTTTAACGATCGTCTTCCTGCTTGCGTTCGTTCGTCGGCAGTTGGAAACGCGACGCAATGCGCGCCAGTTGCAAGAAGCCTGAACGCGCCCTTTCTTCTGTCGCAGGTGTCGATTTACGCCCAGCGGGAAACGACTCCACTGTTAAGTCCGACGCCAGCAGAGCCAAGTCATGCGCGCCTATCGCTATGACAGTAACCTTGTCTGAGGGTTTGAAACTGTCCGAAGCACACAAGCCTTGGCAGAACGGCACAATAGCTACTAAACTAAAGCGACTAGGGTCGAAGTATAGTGCGCAGTCCATTTTAGCTGCATAAATCCTTTTGTGCCCTGATTAAATGTAAAGGGCAGCCTTATGAACCCTGATACAGACAGCAAGACGCCAAAGTTTCTGGTACCTGCTCCAAGCACAGGTGACTTGGGCCTTGTCGACTCACCCCGAGACGCGGCGATGGACAGGATAACCCAACTGACCACTAGGCTCCTGAACACACCTGTCGCGCTCGTCTCAATCGTTGAAGAGGGTGAAGACCGTCAGTATTTCACAAGCCAACAGGGCCTAGCGGAGCCATGGCGTACGCTTTGCGAAACGCCGCTTTCGCACTCCTTTTGCCAGTATGTAAAAAAAAGTGGCGAACCACTAATAGTCAGTGATGCGAGGCTGGATGATCTTCTCAAAAACAATCTTGCAATAAGAGATCTCGATGTCGTCGCATACATTGGTGTCCCTATCCATAATAGCGAACAGCAGCCGATCGGCGCTTTGTGCGCGATCGATAGCCAGCCAAGAGATTGGACTGAGCAAGAGCATAAAGACCTAAAAATGTTCGCGGAAATGGTTGATGGGGAAATCCTCTTAAGAACAGAAGGATATGTCAAAACAACACGCGAACAACAATTAGACCTGGTCTTGCAGGCCTCAGGTGATTGGTTCTGGGATTGGGAGATTGCAACTCCCGAGAGTTTTACAGCGTGTTGTGGCGCAGATTTTCTTCCGATTGATGGAGCGATGGCGAACATAAAAAGCCTTGAAGATTTCCTATCATCTATTCGATCGATACAGCGTAATCGAGTAAGAACCGCAATTGAAGCACACCTGGAAAATGGTCACGCGTTCCAAGAGCAAGTGCAAATGTGTCACCAAAGTGGGCGTTGGGTTGATGTCTCACTAAGGGGACAGGCCGCATGGGATAGCTCGGGGCAACCAGTCCGAATGGTCTGTTCAGTTTCTGATGTCTCAAAGCTTGTCGAGTCAACTGCTCTTCTATCACGATCCGAGCGGCACGCCAAAATAGGACATTGGCAATATTTTCCTCAATCAGATGAACTTTTATGGTCCGCTGAGGTTTACCGAATACATGGGCTAGAGCGCCTTGAATTCGAGCCAACTATTGATGAAGTAAAGAAACTTTATAATGAAGACGATTGGAGGCACGGAGAGGGACTGGCCAACGCAAGCTACAAGGACAAACGGCCCTTTAAATTTGATGCGAGAATAACTACCCGAAAAGGAGAGCGGAGAATTGTCGAAATTTTTGCTGATACCATTTCAGATAGCGCAGGAGAAGTTGTTTTTATAACGGGCACCCTGCGTGATATTACTGGTGAAAGAATATCACAGAAAAAGACTGATGAAACAAGTCGAATGAACGCATTTCAGCAATTGGCAGGTGGTGTGTCGCATGACATAAATAATGTGCTTGCGACGGTCATGGGTTCAATGGAGCTTTTGCAAGAAGAGAGAGATCTGAAGGAAAAGTCTTTTCTGATTGATGTTGGTATGGAAGCGTTGGAGCGCGGCCGAGAACTTACAGCGCGATTGCAGTCTTTTTCTCAAACTGCGCCGCTGCGACCAGAAGTGATTTCCATACTTGATAGCGGTGCTAAAATCCAAGGGCTGCTCGATGAAATTTTGTCTGAAACACAAGGGTCCAGTGTCCAGATTTCAAGAGATGTCAAAAAAATTCGGGTAGATCCCACAGGTTTTACGAAGTCATTGAAGACAATTTTTACCAATGCATCTGAAGCAATTGATGTTGCTGGAAGTATAACTGTCAGTATTGAAAACTTTCAGGCCACAGAAGAGATGGCTAGTGAATTGAGTAATTTGAAGCCAGGAGAATACGTTTGCGTTAGAATTTCTGATGACGGTGTCGGAATGCCAAACAGTATAATGAACAGAGCTTTTGAACCCTTTTTTACAACAAAAAATGTAGCCAATGGAGCTGGATTGGGGCTGTCCAGTATACAGGGTTTCCTCGAACAATCTGAAGGCTGCGTTACCATTGAAAGTAAGCTAGGTGTGGGAACGAGCGTGAGTTTGTATTTTCCCGCCTGTGATGCGGAATCCTAGTGCAGCGTAAGGTCTATCGGCGCTTTATAAT
>JAKVBK010000055.1 GCA_022447275.1 Oceanicola sp.
TTCTACGGCACGACCCGGCTGGGGACAGTTTTTCTCATGATCCCATGGATCATTTTTCTGCTGATTGCCGTTGTCGCAATCGTTGGCCTATTGCAAACGCGGGGTTTTCGAAATGTTCATGCGCAAGCCTGACGTCATGAGTTTGAGTTCTGGATCAGAGCCTGAAGGAGCCTTTATCAGCCAGTATTCAACCACACACGGTGGCTACTCAGACTGTTATTATGTTGATATTCAAAAGGACGTTGCGCTGTCTGACTACATATTGGCATTTTTCAGCACCCCCATCTTTCGGATGGAAAGGTTGATATTGAACCTCGTTCCTTCAGGCCGTTCGAACGAACAGTGCGTCTTGGACCTCGCTTCTGGCACTGGCGACAAGATGGCTGGCTGGAAAACCGAAAAAAGAGACGAAAATCAACTTCTCTTGGCAGTAGGAGACGGCCCAATACGCACGTGGTTGATGGTCCAAGGGAAGCAATCCTCCGAGACAACGCCCACAAAAACAACAAGGCTCTACTTTGGGTCCGCAGTTCTACCAACCAGTATGACAAAAGACGGACGCCCAAAATTGGCGATCGTGTTCAAGTTATTTTCAGGCCTCCACATTTTCTACTCCCGTCTCCTTCTGTGGTGGGCTGCGCGTGATTTGCGCCGCAAAACTCTTGTCTGAAGGGTTTGCGAAGTGTGGCCGCGAGTGGTGACGAGATGAACCTGCTCGACACTGCGCCACGCCTTGCGGTGCCCATCTTAAAGTTTGGATCGCCTTGGTCCGTACGCTGCACCCCATGTGCGTGGATCACATGCGTTAACGTGCGCGCTGCTCTGAAGTGCTGTGGCCTGAAACGCCGCTTGGTCGCGGCTACGCCCGCGGAGCACGATCCACAGGGGGCGGCTCAGGGGGCTTTGTACTGAGCCGAGACCAATCCTTCTGCTATTGCCTTCTGCCAGCAGCGGGGATCGAAACAGTGCCACGCACGCTGCCCATTGCCCGCGGCTATCTCGACGCATTGCAGATGCTCAAGCGCCTCGATGGGAATGCGTCCTCGTTGCATGGTTGAGGACTGGTGCCGGGGGGGCTATGTCGTGCCCCGACCGTTCGGACCACCAGAAGGCCAGACATGCCCCAGTTTCTTGACAGCCGCGATACAGATTTCGAAGCCCGTTTCGCGGCCCTGCTGAACATGAAGCGGGAGGACAGCCCGGATGTGGACGCCACCGTGGCCGGGATCATCGCAGATGTGCGCGCCCGCGGGGATGCGGCCGTGATCGAGATGACGGAAACCTTCGACAGGATCCGCCTGTCGCCGGACACGCTGCGGTTTTCGCAAGACGAGATGGACCAGCTGATCGCCGAGGTGCCACAGGCCGAGCGCGCGGCCCTGACGTTGGCCGCCGAGCGCATCGAGAACTACCACGCCCGCCAAATGCCGCAAGACGCGCGCTGGCAGGATGAGACGGGCGCAACGCTGGGCTGGCGCTGGGGCCCGGTTTCGGCGGCGGGCCTCTATGTGCCGGGCGGGCTGGCATCCTACCCCTCATCCGTGCTGATGAACGCGATCCCGGCCCGTGTCGCCGGGGTGGGCCGGTTGGTCATCACGGTGCCCACGCCGGACGGGGTGGCCAACCCGCTTGTCCTGCTGGCCGCACGCCTTGCGGGGGTGGATGAGGTTTACCGGATCGGCGGCGCACAGGCTGTGGCTGCTTTGGCCTATGGCACCGAGACGATCGCCCCGGTCGATAAGATCACGGGCCCCGGAAACGCCTTTGTCGCTGCCGCAAAACGCCGTGTCTTCGGGAAGGTCGGCATCGACATGATCGCCGGCCCGTCGGAAATCCTTGTGATCGCCGATGGCGACAATGATCCCGATTGGATCGCGCTCGACCTGCTCAGCCAGGCCGAACACGATGAAAGCGCACAATCGGTTCTGATCACCACAGATGCCGCGTTCGCCAAAGCCGTTTCCGACGCGGTGGACGCGCGGCTTCAAACCCTGGCCAGACGCGCCATCGCAGGGGCATCCTGGCGCGATTTTGGCGCGATCATCACTGTGCGGGATCTGGATGAGGCCGCTGCCCTGTCGGATCGTTTCGCGCCAGAGCACTTGGAACTTTGCGTCGCGGATCCGGAAGCTCTGTCCGAAAAGATCACCCATGCAGGGGCGATCTTCCTGGGCCAATGGACGCCGGAAGCCATAGGTGACTACGTCGGCGGCCCCAATCACGTGCTGCCCACGGCCCGGTCTGCGCGGTTCTCATCCGGCTTGTCCGTCATGGATTTCCTCAAGCGCACGACCCTTGCGCGCATGACGCCGGAATCGCTCAAGGCAATCGGCCCAGCGGCTGAGACCCTCGCCGCCTCAGAAAGCCTCGAGGCCCACGGCCTTTCAGTGACAGCCCGTCTGGAGCGGCTCAACAAGGCCTGAAGACCCCAACAGGCACACCCGCCCGCCTGCGCAAATACGCCCCCCGGCATGGGCCAAGCCTCGCAGCATTTGCGCGCTGCCGCAGGCCGCGCTATGGCTATCGGCGAAGAGAAGGACGCCTGCCATGAGCCGCATCAGCCACATCGAAATAGATGACTCAAACCTGCCGCCGCCCACCCCGGCAATCGAGCAGGAACGGCGCGTGGCGATCTTTGATCTTCTGGAGGAAAACAGCTTCACCCTGCCCCGTCGCGCAGATCGTGAAACGCCCCCGGGGCCCTATCACCTGAGCCTGTCGATCCGCGATCGTCGGCTTGTCTTCGAAATTGCAACCGAGGATTCGATGCCTGCGGCCGCGTTTCACCTGTCCCTTTCCCCATTCCGACAGGTGGTGAAGGATTACTGGCAGATCTGCGAAAGCTATTTCGACGCGGTCAAGAAACTGCCGCCCTCACAGATCGAAGCAATCGACATGGCGCGCCGGGGCATCCACAACGAAGGCGCGCGTGTGCTGCAGGACAGGCTTGAAGGCAAGGCCGAAGTGGACACAGACACAGCACGCCGCCTGTTCACCCTGATCTGCGTTCTGCATTTCGGGGGCTGAGCAGTGCCGGAAACAGGATTACCCTCTTCCATCCTGTTTTGCTGTGATCACAACGCAGTCCGCTCCCCCATGGCCGAAGGCATCGCCAAACAGATGTTTGGCCAGCGGGCCTATATGCAGTCGGCGGGTGTGCGCAACGATCTTGAAATCGATGGCTTTGCGATCGCGGTTTGCCAGGAAATCGGCGTCGAGCTCTCGCGCCACAGATCGCGCAGTTTCGAGGAAATGCAGGAATGGGGTGACGATATTTCGAGCTATGATCTGATCGTGGCCCTGTCGCCCGCCTCCCAGCGCCAAGCCTTGGAACTCACCCGCTATTACCATCTTGAGGTCGCGTATTGGCCTGTTCTCGATCCCACCGGGCTCGGCGAAAACCGGGAGTCAAAGCTGGCCTCCTATCGCCAGACCCGGGATCAGATCATCGCCCGCCTCACGGATCAGTTCGGCGCCCCTGATCCTGCTTGAATCCATAGCACCAAACGCACTGTTCCTGCGGTCTCGGGCCTTGGCCAGAGCATCCTTGGCGCTCGGCGGGCGCCCCCCTCATAGCGGCACAGACGCTTGGCGCAGGCCCCGTCCCGCCACCTGCAACGGGCCCGATGGGCCCGTCAGGGCAGCGAACACTGCAAACAAAGCATGCCCAATTGGTCACATTCGTATGTTTGCTGACGAATCCACCTTGAAAAGAAAACGCACAGCGCGCATCTACGGGGCGCTCGCAGTCAAGCGGGCGGCATAAGATGGAGTGAACATGGCCAAGGAAGAGATGCTCGAATTTCCTGGTGTCGTAAAGGAACTCCTGCCCAATGCGACGTTCCGGGTCGAGCTCGAAAACGGCCATGAGATCATCGCACATACGGCAGGCAAGATGCGCAAAAACCGCATCAGGGTTCTGGCAGGCGACCGGGTTCAAGTTGAAATGACCCCCTACGACCTGACCAAGGGCCGGATCAATTACCGCTTCAAGTAAGCAGCGCGTGGGAGCGCCTCAATGGCACTGATCCTCGGCTCGGGCTCACCGCGCCGCAAGGATCTGCTCGCGCAGATCGGTGTGGTGGCGGATGACATTCGCCCACCAGACATCGATGAAACGCCCCACACAGGGGAACGCCCAGCCCCCTACTGCGCCCGCATGGCGCGCGAGAAGGCGATGGCCGTGCCCGCCAGCGCCGAGGATATCGTCCTGTCGGCGGACACAACAGTGGCCGTAGGGCGCCGCATTCTCGGCAAACCCGCCGATGCAGACCAGGCACGCGCCTTTCTCGAACTGCTCTCGGGCCGCAGGCACCGCGTTATCACCGCCGTGGCCCTGCGCCGGGGCGAAAAGATGTGGGAACGGGCTGTCAGTTCTGCAGTGCGCATGAAGCGGCTGGATCGGCTGGAAATCGACGATTACCTGCACACCGGCGATTGGGATGGCAAAGCAGGCGGATACTCGATCCAAGGCCCGGCTGGGGCGTTCATTCCGTGGATCGAGGGCAGCTATAGCGCCATCGTGGGCCTGCCCGTTGCAGAAACCGCCGCCCTGTTGCAGGCCGCCGGGTATCCACTGCGCGGGGGAGGTGTCTCATGAAGGGCAGCAGCGTTCTGTTGGATCGCATCGCAGGCCGCCGCACGGCTGTTCGTCTGCAGGATGGTGCGTTGCAAGACTTTCTGATCGACGAAGCAGATGACAGCGCGCCCGGCACGGGGGCCATTTTCAGGGCCAAGGTAGACCGCCCCGTGAAAGGCCAGGGCGGGCTCTTTGTGGCGTTGGGCAATGGACTCAAGGGCTTCATGCGCGATGGCAAGGGCCTGTCGCAGGGGCAGACGCTTCTCGTGCAGGTGACCGGCACCGCAGAAGCTGGCAAAGCGATTCCCGTCACCCGCCGCGTTCTGTTCAAGAGCAAATGGGCGATTGTGACACCCGGCGCACCGGGCACCAATATTTCCCGCGCCATCCGAGAAGAGGAAACCCGCCTGCGCCTGAAGGCAGCCGTGTCCGATCTAGACCTGCCAGAAGGGTGCGGTTTGATCCTGCGTTCCGCCTGCGCTGAGGCCGATCCCGACGCCGTGGCAGAAGATGCTGAGGAGATGGCCGGGCTGGCCGAGGCCCTTCTCAAGGACAGCAAAGGGGCACCCGAGTTGCTGATCGAGGGCCCCGACGCCCATCATATGGCGTGGCGCGAATGGGGCGATCCGGATGAATTGGATACGGCAGAAGGGTGCCTTGCAGCCCGCGGTGTGCTGGACCAGATCGAGAGCTTGTTTTCGCCCGTGGTTTCGCTTGCAGGCGGCGCCAGCATGGCAGTTGAGCCAACCCGCGCGCTTGTTGCCGTCGATGTGAATACCGGCGCTGACACCTCTCCGGCGGCCGGGCTGAAGGCCAATATTGCAGCCCTAAGAGACCTGCCGCGCCAACTGCGCTTGCGGGGCTTGGGCGGGCAGATCGTTGTCGACATCGCCCCGACCCCGAAAAAAGACCGCAAACAGCTCGAGCAGGTGTTGCGCGCAGCCCTCAAGACCTGTCCGGTTGAAACAAACTTTGTGGGCTGGACACCGCTGGGGCACATTGAATTGCAGCGCAAACGGGAGCGCCTGCCCCTGACAGAGCTTTTGCCAAATGGCCTTTCATGAGTGATCTCTTGCTGTGGCAGGCCTTATGCAGCAGGTGCCCTGCCCCGGTATAATGAACGGTGCGCGCAGCGGCATTCAAAGCAAATGCGCCCTGAAGAATGCTGACGGGGCGCGTCTTTTGGCAAATGCACATTATCGCACCTCAAAGAGGTCTCTTGCGGCTTTTAACCATCAGTTAACCCTGAAATTGGTCTAGGTCAGCCACGTATCCGCCACAATCTTGGCCGATAAACACCTTTGGGACAGCCACAGGGTGGAGCGATCTAATGATCAAGAACAGGACATTCAGCCCGTTTCTTTACGGCGGTGCACTTCTTGGCATTGTGCTGACCTGCGGCCTCTACATGGATCTGATCGCCGATCCTGAACACAGCGCGCAAAACCACCTCGAGGGCGATACCCCCCATGAAATGATGCGCTTCATGCGCACGGCAGATGCGGACATAAACCCGGAAGAATGGGTGGCGGAGCTGACCTCATTGCGTCCTGCCAAAGTCCTCTCTGAGATCCCCAAGCGCTGCGGAACGCGTGCCCGCGCGGCGAACGCGGCAGCCGAGTTGGCAGGAAAGCAACGGTTGGCTGCGAAGAACAGCTGTGCCCCCTCATTGAGCGGTGAAATATTGCAATTGGACGCGCCAATCGTCACGGTCCCCTCGGAGTGATACCGGCGCAGGGGACGCCATGTTTCATCAAATTGCTGTACTGCCCAGGGCATTGTTGGCCGGAATGCTCGGCTTTTTGGTGTTTGCCGGCCCGATCGCGGCTGAGCAAACGCCACCCGGCGCCACGGATCAGAAACCTGTCACTTTCCAAGATTCCGAAAGCAGCTTCACTCTGACAGGCCAGCTGTTGTCCTATGACGGGCTCTATGCACGAATCCAAACAGAAAACGGCCCCGTAACAGTGGCCACAGAAGGGCTCGATTGTGTGGGCGCGGCCTGCCCAGACGCAAATACGGCCAAACCCACTTTGCGGCTTTCCGGCGTGCCAGAGATGACACGCGTCTTGTTGCCCGCGCTGATCGAACGCTATGCCCTGTCCGCCGGGATGCGGGTGCAGAAATCCGAAAGCGCCCCCGCGACAACACTTTTCTCATTGTCGCGCCCGGATGCAGTCTTCGACATTTCCGTGACAACTGACACCCAAGCCGCCGCAATTGCCGACCAGAAAGAAGGCCGCGTGGACATTGTTCTTGCGCTCAGCGAACCCGATGGCGCGCAGGCGCGGCAACTGCGGGTCGTGGCGCTTGACGGGCTCGTGCCAGCGGTGGCGCGGGCCAATCCATTGCGCAAGATCTCACTCGCGGCCTTGCAGCAGGTTCTGTCCGGGGCAGTGACAGATTGGTCTGAACTGGGCCATCCCGAAGGAGGACCAATCCGCCTTCTGGGCTCGCAATCCCCTAAGGACGGGTTTCTCGGCCTGCCCTTGCCAGCCCCAACGCCCTTCCCAAACAGTGTCAGCGCCCGACCGCTTTCAATGGCAGATCGGATTGCGTCAGACCCCTCTGCATTCGGGTTGGTGCGCGCGTCCCAACTGGGCCTCGCACGCGCCCTGGCCCTTGA
This sequence comes from Oceanicola sp., assembly GCA_022447275.1. GTDB lineage: Bacteria > Pseudomonadota > Alphaproteobacteria > Rhodobacterales > Rhodobacteraceae > JAKVBK01. The sequence goes on from JAKVBK010000055.1 coordinate 7,206, forward strand.
AGGCGCCTGCGGGCGCCCAATTGGCGCAAATGCAACGCGCCTGAAAGCCGAGGATTATCCGCTTCATGCCCCGCTTCTTCTGGTCTTGCCGCAACGCCGTCTGCCCCGCGGCAGCAAGGCCTTCCTGCAGTTTTTTGAGACCCCCGCGGCGCAGTTGGTGGTCCGCCGAGCAGGCTATGTGGACCAGATGCCCGACAGAGTGCCGATGGTTCAGCAGGGCCAGCGTCTGGTCAATGCCGTCGCTGCAGCAGGCCGCAACGGCGCTGCAAGCCTCGCAGATCTGCAGGAGCTGGTTGCGGGTCTTGCCGGGGCTGAGCGGCTGACAACAACGTTCCGCTTTCGCGACGGTGGCGCTGAGCTGGACGCCCAGTCCAGCGGCAATATCGAGCGCCTCGCCCGCATGCTGGCCACCGGACGGCTGACAGGCACCGAGATGATCTTTGCTGGCTTTGGCGATGGCACAGGCCCCGCGCCGCGCAACAAAGAGCTGTCGCTGGAACGGGCGCAGGCCGTGCGCGGCGCAGTGCAGGCGCAGCTTGAGCAGCTGTCAGCCGGGCCGCCCCCGCTGGAATTGAGCGTTCAGGGCCATGGTGAGGTGTTGCCCATGGGCTGCGATGACAGCGCCTGGGGCCGCCAAGTGAACCGACGTGTGGAGGTCTGGCTGAGATAGGCTGACACCGCCTGCCGATTTTGCCGTTCCCGTCACTGGAAAACCACGCTAGCGTCTGGCCATGTCCACGATCCTCTATACCCACCCCGATTGCCTCAATCACGTCACCCCGGCAGGCCACCCCGAGCGGGTCGATCGCCTCAAAGCGGTTATGGCAGCGCTCGACGGAGCCGATTTTGACCAGCTTGACCGGCGCGAGGCGCCCCTTGCCGAGGAGGCGGAGCTTCTGCGCTGCCACAGTGCCGCCCATGTCGCAGCCATGCAGGCCGCCATTCCGTCCGGTCCAGAGCCGCGGGCGCTGGATGCCGACACCCACGTGATGAATGGCTCCATGCAGGCGGCGTTGCGTGCGGCCGGTGGCTGTTGCGCTGCAGTTGACGATGTCGTCACAGGCGCCGCTCAGAATGCGTTTGTGGCCGTGCGCCCGCCCGGCCACCACGCAGAAACAGAAACGCCCATGGGGTTTTGTCTGTTTGGCAATGTGGCAATCGCAGCCAAACGCGCCCTCGATCACCATGGGCTGGGCCGCGTGGCCGTGATGGATTTTGACGTGCATCATGGCAATGGCACCCAAGACTTGCTGTGGAACGAGCCGCGGGCCCGGTTCATCTCGACGCATCAGATGCCGCTCTGGCCGGGCTCAGGTGCGGCCAGTGAAACCGGGGCCCATAACAACATCTTCAACGTGCCCTTGGCACCTGGCAGCGATGGGGCCGTTTTCCGCGCTGCCATGCAGGAAACCGTGCTGCCGGCGATTGACCAGTTCGCCCCGGACATGATCTTTATCTCTGCCGGCTTTGACGCCCATCACGCCGATCCGCTGGCACAGTTGGCGCTCATGCCCGAAGATTTCGCTTGGGCCACCATGGCACTGTGTGATCTGGCAGACCGTCATTGCGACGGCCGGGTGGTGTCCGCGCTGGAGGGCGGTTATGACCTTGATGGCCTGGCCGACAGCACGGCGGCCCATGTGAAAGTACTGATGGAGCGGGGCGCATGAGCGACGATAACAACGACATTTCCCAGATGAGCTTCGAGCAGGCGATGGCCGAACTTGAGCAAGTGGTCAGCCGGTTGGAATCCGGCGACGTAGCCCTTGAAGAGTCAATCACCCTGTATGAACGCGGCGCAGCCCTGCGCGAGCACTGCGCGGGTAAACTCAAGCAGGCCGAGGAAAAAATAGCCAAAATCACATTGGATGGCAGCGGTGCGCCCACGGGCACCCAGCCGATGGAGCCCCAGTGAGCGGGACGGACGTAAAGGCCTTCTTGGCGCAGAGCGCATCGGTCGTTCATGCCTGTCTGACCGCCGAGCTGGAGGAATTTCCCAAGGTCTCCATCGTGGAGGCAATGGCCTATGCCCTTCAGGGCGGCAAGGGCATCCGGGGCTTTCTTGTGATGGAAGGGGCCGCGCTGCACGGTCTGCCGCGCGAAGCAGGGGCCTATGCGGCCGCCGCTGTTGAGGCGCTACATGCGTATTCTCTGGTCCATGATGATCTGCCTGCCATGGATGACGACGATCTGCGCCGGGGCCGGCCAACCACCCATCGCAAATGGGATGAAGCCACAGCGATTCTCGCTGGCGACGCCCTTCAAAGCCTGTGCTTTGGCCTGCTGGCCCACGAACACTGTGCCGCGGATCCGGCAATCCGCGCGGTTTTGGTGGCCGGCATGGCAGAGGCTGCCGGGGCCCGTGGCATGGTCTATGGGCAGGCGCTCGACATCGCTGCCGAGACGGCAGAGGCGCCCCTGACACTCGACCAGATCACCGAACTGCAGGCGGGCAAGACAGGCGCCCTGATTTCATGGTCGGGCTGGGCTGGCCCAACCCTTGCTGCAGCAGACCCCACGCGCATGCGCCACTACGCCGATGCGTTGGGCTTGGCCTTCCAGATCGCCGATGACGTATTGGACGTAGAAGGCGATGCGGCTGCCGTGGGCAAGGCGGTTGGAAAAGATGCGGATGCTGGCAAGGCCACCTTTGTCTCGCTGCTGGGCCTTGATGGCGCCAAGGCCCGCGCCCGCGACTTGGTGACAGATGCCTGTGACGCGCTTACGCCCTATGGTGACAAGGCAGAGCGTCTGCGCGCCTTGGCGCAGTATGTGATCGAACGCGATCGCTAGCCCAAAGACGCTAACAGATAGCCAACCCGGAAAGCCACGCCTATAAGGGCGCTGGATTCCGGGGGTCAGTCCCGCGGCGAAACAGGAGAGCCTTATGGCCGACAGACCGCATACTCCGCTTCTGGATCGGATCAACGTGCCCGCCGATATGAAGGGCCTGTCCGATGACCAGTTGGTGCAGCTTGCCGATGAGCTGCGCGCCGAGACGATCTCGGCCGTCAGCGAAACGGGTGGCCACCTCGGCGCCGGGCTCGGCGTTGTGGAGCTGACGGTCGCCCTGCATGCGGTGTTTGACACACCGCGCGACCGGCTGATCTGGGATGTCAGCCACCAGTGCTACCCGCACAAGATCCTGACTGGTCGGCGCGATCGGATTCGCACCCTGCGCCAGCAGGACGGGCTGAGCGGTTTCACCAAACGCTCTGAAAGCCCCTATGATCCGTTCGGCGCCGCGCACAGCTCAACCTCGATCTCAGCGGCGCTTGGCTTCGCCGCCGCCCGTGATCTGGGCGGACAGCCTGACGTGGCACTTGGCGATGCGATCGCGGTGATTGGCGATGGCGCAATCAGCGCAGGCATGGCCTATGAGGCCCTCAACAATGCAGGCCATGACAAGCGCCGCTTGTTTGTGATCCTCAATGATAACGAGATGTCGATTGCGCCACCCGTGGGGGCCATGTCGTCTTACCTGTCGCGCCTCTATGCCGGCGCGCCCTTCCAGGAATTCAAAGCCGCTGCGAAAAGCGCAATCTCCCTCTTGCCGGAGCCCTTCCAGGAAGGCGCGCGGCGGGCCAAGGAGATGGTCAAGGGCATGACAGTCGGAGGCACCCTCTTCGAGGAGCTTGGCTTTAGCTATGTCGGCCCCATCGACGGCCATGACATGGAGCAGCTCCTGGCCGTTCTGCGCACGGTGCATGACCGCGCCGACGGCCCCGTTCTGATCCACACGATTACCCAGAAGGGCAAGGGATATGGTCCGGCGGAACGCGCCCGTGACAAGGGGCATGGCGTATCGCGCTTCGATGTGATCACCGGCGAGCAGGCCAAGGCTCCGTCGAATGCGCCCAGCTACACCAAGGTGTTTGCAAAAGGGCTGTTGGCAGAGGCCGCCACCGACAAGCGCATCGTTGCCGTGACCGCCGCCATGCCGGATGGCACGGGCCTGAAGGAATTTGGCGCCGTGCATCCCGATCGCACTTTCGATGTGGGCATCGCCGAACAACACGCGGTGACCTTTTGCGCAGGGCTGGCAGCAGGCGGCATGCGCCCTTTTTGCGCGATCTACTCCACCTTCCTGCAAAGGGGCTATGACCAAGTGGTGCATGACGTGGCCCTGCAAAGGCTTCCGGTCCGCTTTGCCATCGACCGCGCCGGGCTAGTGGGTGCGGATGGTGCAACCCATGCAGGCGCTTTTGACGTCGCCTTTCTGGCCAACCTGCCGGGCATGGTTGTGATGGCTGCGGCGGATGAGGCGGAACTGATGCACATGGTGGCCACTGCCGCCGCCTATGACGCGGGCCCCTGTGCCTTCCGCTATCCCCGCGGCGAGGGGGTTGGTATCGATCTGCCAGAGCGCGGCACACCGCTTGAGATTGGCAAGGGCCGCATCATCCGCGAGGGCAAGGGCGTTGCGCTTGTGTCATTTGGCACCCGCCTGCAGGAAGTGGAAGCCGCAGCCGATGCGCTGGCAGCGCGTGGGATCACCCCCACCATCGCCGATGCCCGCTTTGCAAAGCCGCTGGATGCGGATCTGATCCTTGATCTGGCTGCCCGCCATGAGGCACTGATCACCATCGAGGAAGGCGCTGTTGGCGGCTTTGGCAGCCATGTCGCCCATCTCTTGGCGGAAGCCGCCGTGTTCGACACCGGCCTCAAGTACCGATCCATGGTCTTGCCCGACACATTTATCGATCAGGCCAGTCCGCGTGCGATGTACGATATCGCCGCGATGAATGCGGAGCATATCGAGGCGAAAGTCTTGTCTGTGCTGGGCCTGTCGGGCTTGAAATCCGTCGGCGCCTGAGGCGCTGCGCCCCCCTCTGTCTGAGTGCGTCACAGATGCACTCAGCCCCCCACGAGAGAGAACAGCAGGGCGCCAAACGCCCCGATCATGGCAAAGCCTGCCAGCACATAGAGCCCATCACGCAAAATCAGGCCCAGTGCCATGAGCGTGATGGCAAGGCAGGCGAGAGACGTTGTCATGGGAAGCAGTTCCAGAAGCGGTATGATCAGGCTCAGTGCAAGAGACGCGAGCCAGACCAGCAAGGTGGCCGGCGGTGACACCAAGACCCGCAATCGCTGCTTTTGGTGACGTTCCACCCAAGCCACGGGGCTTTCCAGCCAGCCCAGCGCCTTGAGAAAGCGGGCGCTGCTGATCCGGCGTTCGCGCAGAAAGCCGGGCACCCATAAATAGCGGCGCCGCAGCAGGGCCTGCACAATGATGAGACACATCACGATGGCCGTGATGGTGGGCAGCCCAAAAATGGCGGACAGCGGCGAGACAAGGATCATGGCCGGAACAAGCAAGGCAATCGCGTGGGATTGCGCCCCCGTCACCACAAGGATGTCGCCCACCTGAACGGACTTGCCTTCCCCCAGTTCCCGCAGGTCGGCGAGCAAGTCATTCAAAGGCTGGTCAGTCTGCGGCATAAAAAAACGCGGGCCTCTATCGTTGTCAGGGTGGCCAAACCCTAAAGCATGCGAGCAGCTAGCCTTCAGTCATGGACATTTGCAACCGTTTGGAAAATGTTGGGCCCATGACATCGAAATCACCTGCCGTCCTTTTGTTCCGCCTCATCGTGTTTGCACTGGCCCTGTACTACACGGGCTGGGCCTTGCTTATGTCGGACTGGGGCAACCCGGGCGGCCCTCTGCGGTATCTGACGAATTGGGCGCTGTTTTTGTCGTTCTTTTCGGCGGGGGCCATGCTGGCCCTTTCGCTGGGCCGCGTTGCAGACAGCCCGCGCTGGCGGGTGCTTGCAAGTGTGGCAGCCGTGGCAAATGCGGTGGTCGTGATCCAGTACTGGCGGCTCTATTTCGATGATCCGGCCAATGTGAATTCGGGCGCGCCGATCGAGGCTTGGCTGGAATATTACCTGCACCTTCTGGGCCCCATCTTGCAGTGGATTGACGCGCTTTTTCTGCTGGGCGCCTTCCGTCATCACTTGAAATCGCTGTTTTTCATGGTGTTGCTGGTGCTGTGCTATGCGCTGTGGGTCGAATTGTTCGTGGGCCCCATGAACGATGCTCCGCAAGGCAGTGTCACCAGCGGTCTGCCCTATCCGTTCCTCAACAATATGGAACTGAACGCGCGCCTGATCTTCTATGGGATCAATGCGGCGGTGATCGTGGCACTTTATGGGGCCTTTGTACTTATTGCGCGCTTTCTGCCTGCTCGCGCTTGAGCAGATCGCGCAGCCCAACCTTATAATCCGGATAGAGCAGGCGCACCCCAAGCTCTGACTTGATGCGCGTGTTCCTCACCCGGCGGTTCGCCGCGTAGAAGCTGCGGGCCATGGGCGACATCTCTGCTGTCTCGAAAGGTTCTTCAGGGGGCAGCGGCAGCCCCAGTAGCTGCGCAGCATATCCGATCACATCCTGCGGAGGGGCAGGCATATCATCGGAACAGTTGTAGATCTGGCCCGGGTTTGGCCGTGCCATGGAGGCCGCCACAATCTGGGCAATGTCATCAGCATGGATGCGACCAAAAACCTGGCCTGGTTTGATAATGCGCCGCGCCTGACCAGACCGGACCTTTGAAAACGGACCGCGCCCAGGGCCGTAAATCCCTGCAAGACGGAAGATATGTCCCCCCAATGCGCGCCAGTCCTGCTCGGCGGCCAGACGCCACTGCCCTCGGGCGCTTTCGGGATTGGTCTCACTGTCTTCATCGACCCAGTCCCCGCCGCGATCCCCGTAGACACCCGTGGTTGACAGATAGCCAATCCAAGACAGGTTCGGCGCTGCCTCGATGGCCGGGGCCAACAGAGGCAGAAAAGGATCCCCCTCAGCGCTTGGACCGGCCGATGACAGCAGATGTGTCGCCTGATGCACAGCCGCCGCAATATCATCCGTGCCCACGATCAACGGGGTGACACCCTGCGCGCGCAAGAGTTCCGCCCGTTCTGGCTTGCGGGTTGTGCCAAGGACACGCCAGCCCAAGGGTAAAACCCGCGCAGCAAGGGCCGCAGCGGAATACCCGTGTCCAAGAGAAAGCAGAGTTTGTGTCATGGGGGCCTTTGGTCCCTTCCAGAGGTCCGCGCCAAAAGGCGCCTCAGCACGCAATTAGGGCGCAGACGGGGTGGCTCAGGTGGCGTAATCGCTACCTTCAGCATCGAGGATCGCCTTCAATTCCCCAAGGTGATCCCCCGCCGTATCGGGGTAGGCATCCAGTTCAGAGGCTGTTTTCTCGGCAATCTCATCGGAGAGCACGCGCAAGGGCTGACCCGTGGACAGGGCCCGAATGTATGTCTCGACCGCGCGCTCGAAATAATACATGCGGTCAAAGGTTTCCGCAGCATTCTCCCCAATCACGAGGACCCCGTGATTGCCCATCACCATGACTTTCTTTGCCGGGTCCTCAAACATCTGGGCACAGCGTTCGCCTTCTTCTTCCAGAGCAAGGCCGCCGTAATGCTCATCTATGATGATCCGGTTGAAGAACATGGCAGAGTTCTGATCCACAGGCAGCAGGCGGCTGTCGGCAAGGCTGGCCAGAACGGTCGCGAAGGTGGAATGCACATGCATGGCACAGCGAGCATGGGGGACCCGGCGATGGATCGAGCCATGCAGCCCCCAAGCTGTCGGGTCCGGTGCATCGGGCCGGTCGAGCGTTGTGGGATCGTTTGCGTCGATCTCCAGCAGGTCAGAGGCCCGCACGCGCGAAAAGTGCTTTTTGTTGGGATTGATCAGAAAGCGTGTGCCGTCTTCATTCACCGCTTGGGAAAAGTGATTGGCCACGCCTTCATGCATGTTCAGACGCGCCGTCCACCTGAACGCAGCCGCCATGTCGACGCGGTCCTGCCAATGGGAAATGTTGGGGATCGGTGCATTGGCACCGCTGTTGCGAATCGTCATGGGCGCTCTCCTCGTTCCCGTGGAGGGTGCTTGGCCTTGAGGCCGCTGTCGAGAGCGATCAGCACTGCACGAAGTGCGGTGCTTGGTCGGCGATCAGCCGGACAGCGGTTAGCGGCCCGCCCCGATAGGCCCCCGTATCAATTGCAATATGGCGGCCTTCAATGCGCGGGGTGCGCGTCACCGTGTGGCCATGGATCACCCAATTTCCGTCTGGACGCGGGCGGATCCGCTTGGGCGGGCGCGCCCAAATCAGTGTCGACTCCGGTTGTGCTTCAATCGGCAGGCTAAGATCCGTCTGGGCATGGACGAACAGACAATCCCCGGAGCGATGCCAAAGCGGGCGCGCCCGCAACCAATCCGCAAGATCGCCAATCCGGGCAGCAAACGCCTCGGCCTGACGGTTCAAACGCTCCTCCGCTGTGCCATCGCTGGCAGGCAGAACCCCAAAGCTGAGCAAGGTCTCCTGCCCGCCATGCGCCAGAAAGCGTGGCCCTGCACCAACCGGTTCCTCCAGGAAATCCAGGAGCATCCTGTCATGATTGCCCATCAGACAGGTCACCGGACGCACTGTGCTTTCCGAAAGCGCGCGGATACGTGTGAAAACGGCCGCGCTGCTGGGGCCCCTGTCGGCATAATCGCCCAGCAGCACGAGAGGCTCACTGCCGCCTCCGGCCTGCTCAATGGCGCGCAAAAGCCCGTCAAACTGGTCATCACAGCCGTGGATGTCGCCGATGGCCCAGATCGGGCCGTCGGGCTGGGGGAAAGCATCGGGCGGGCTGGACGGAGCCTTAGAAAAGGGCCAGATCACGATGAAGCCCCCCCCTTGTCATCCGTATCGAGCACCCAGCCAAAGATTGCGCCCACGACAAACCCGCCCAGATGCGTTTGCCAGGCCAACTGACCATCCAGCGCCCAGTACATCACGATGTTGATGCCCAAGAGGTAAGACACGATCGGCCCGATCGCGCGCATGAGGCCGAGGCCAAGATTATCGCGCGCCAACCAGACCGTGAGCGCGCCCGCGAGACCAAACAGGGCCCCGGAGGCCCCAATCATCGGTATCGGGGATTCCATCAGGAGGGCGTATCCCAACCCGCCGCCGATCAACGAGCCCGTGTAAAGCTGTATGAAGCTGCCGGTGCTGATCCTACGGGACATCGGCTCTGCCAGAACCCAAAGCGTGTACATGTTCATGACGAGGTGGAGCAGGCCGCCATGCACAAAGCCGTAGGTGATGAACATTAGGTAGCGTTGGCCAAAGTAGTTCTCGCGCCATCCATCTAACAAGCCCGGCCAAAACCCAAGATACTCATAAGCAGTGGCGCGCAGCCGGGGCGTGTTTGTCAGAATGTCTCCCATCTGAAGCAACAGCTCCAAACAGGTGCACAGCGCGATAATCAGCAGGATGACCAAACGCGTTTTCTTGGCTGTCGCTATTGATATGACGCCTGACATGGTTCCCACCGTGCTGTGATCAAAGGCGGGGCTCAAGCGACAAATGTGCTTACTTCGCCAAGCCGCGAGAAAATGCCTGTCTGACCAAGCAGCCAGACAGCAGCTTTTGATCAGAACCGCAGATCGAAACTGCGCGAGACGTTGGCAAACAACTCGTTGCTGCGCAGGGTTGTGCTTCCGTCAGAGGAGGTGTTGGTGTGGCGTACACCCGTACTCAACATCCAATCATCCGTGATGCTATAATTATAAGATGCACTCGCCGAAACACGGCGCGAGTCACCATCAGCCGCACCGCTTGTCTCACGGATGTCAGCGAACGCAACGCGCAAATCAAGCTGCGACAGGGCTGAAAGCTCCTGCACATAGCGGACGTTCGCACTGGTGTTCAGGAAGGTCTGTCCACTGACATTGGAGGATGCCACCTGGTCCAGATTGGCCTGCAGTGCTGCCCGCTTGTAGGTCTTGGTATAGGCAAGCCCGTACAGCGCAGAGGTTTCACCGGCCTCTTCCCAGACCCCCCCAACGGTAAACGATAAAGAGCCCGCCGGCAGTTCCATGGAGCGGACGACCCGCAGGGTCTGTCGCGTGCCCGCACGCGTGTGGCCACTTTCGAACTTGACCTCTGCCGTCCCGTTCTTGACTTCCCGCTTGAGGCCAAAGGTGCCCACAAGCGAGTCGTAGTCCGTCGTGGTGCGCGCCGTGCCAATGCCCTCGTCCACGGAGATATGAGAGGTGCCCAAGGCCGCGACAAGGCGGGTTGCCGGGTCGATATCTGTCTCTATCCCAACCGTGTAGCGCGCATTGCGAAAATCCGTCAGATTTGCGTCTTCACGGTTCTCTTCGGACATGCGCGTAGACAGCACGACATCCGTATTCCGGGTGGCGGCCAAGCGGACAGAGCCATTGAAGGTCAACAACTCCCGATCAATCAGACTGGCGTCCGTGCTATCGTAAGACCGATCATCGAAACGAAGGCTGAGGCGGGTTTCCACAGGCCCGCCCGTGCCTGAGGTGAATTCCATATTCAGACGATTGTCGCTCCGCGAGCCGGCCTCAATCACAAGATCGTTCACTTCGAGAGTGTCGAGATCAAGCAGACTGATGACACTGTCTTGCAGCTCAATTTTGCTTGTCGCGTACTCGAGGGTGAAACTGCTGCCCGGCCCTTGTCGCGTGTAGGCGAGCTTCGCAAAAGGGTCGACGATTTCATTGACCCAGCCACCTTCATCAGGCAGGTCGCCGACTTTGTACCGAGCGCCCAAGTCCATTTTGAAGCTGTCTTGGCGCGTCTCTGACGTCAGCGAAAACCCAAGGTCAGTCTGGGAAACGAAACCATCACCGCTCGGATCACTGCTTGCGGAGAGATTGTCACCAAAGGAGAACCCCTGAGACAGATAAACCGACGCCTGGAATCCCGGAGTTTGTGCGACCACGGCGCCCGCCGAGATCGCTAGGATGCTGATGCCAGATACAAGAGAGCGGTGAGACGTCCGCGTCATCATGGGTGGGTCTCACTCAAAAAGGCGCCGTTCAGGAACCAGCACAACATCCCCATCATGAAGCACGATGTT
>JAKVBK010000056.1 GCA_022447275.1 Oceanicola sp.
TTTCCCGCTGTGAGATGAAGTCCATATTCTTAGGTTTGCCCTTGGATTTTCGGGGCTGATTCCTCTGCTGATTTTGCGACGCTTTAGGCGTCTTCTCCGCTTTTTTGTGCTTATCCGCGACGGTACGGACGGTGAACGGTGAGCGATTTTAAGCGGCTTCGTTCGCGTCAGAAAATGGGAAGTTGCTTGGGGGGAAGGGTGGTTTGTACGTGTCAGATCCTCGTTTGTCTTGGAGAGAAATCGGTTCGTTCTGGCGGCGACGGAAACGAGGAGGGGCCCGTGGGGAGAATTTCTGCCAATTTGGTACCCTCGCTTGCAGCGCGAAGCATCGAAGCGGCAGAAGCGGTGGCAAATAGTTGCTACGGCGTAGCAACTCAGGTACGGAAAGCCCCAGAAATGCACGAAAACCGCAGAGAACGGCGGGAAACCCACAGCGCCAATCAAACTCAGAGATCTGGTCTAAGTAATTGAAAAATAACTTATATAAGTCCGCTCGATTGAGTGTTGCCCCGATGATGGATTGGACAGATCGGCACTGCCGGGCTTTTCACCGTATCCTGTCGCGCCACGCCTTGCTGTATACAGAGATGGTAACATCAGCAGCGCTTGTGCGGGGGGATGCGCGTCATTTACTTGCCTTTGGCGAAACGGAGTATCCAGTGGCCTTGCAGTTGGGCGGCTCTGATCCCGCTGAGTTGGCCAAGGCTGCTCGAATGGGCGCGCAGGAAGGCTATGACGAAATCAATCTGAATGTCGGTTGTCCGTCTGATCGGGTTCAGTCCGGTAGCTTCGGCGCGGTTTTGATGGAGCGCCCGGAGCTTGTGGCGGCTTGCTGCGCGGAGATGATCGCGGCGCAGGATCGGCCCGTAACGGTGAAATGTCGGATCGGCGTGGATGACCAAGACCCGCAGCAGGCCTTGCCGGCGCTGATTGAGGCGGTTGCGGAGGCGGGTGTCACACGGATCACGGTGCATGCGCGAAAAGCTTGGCTGCAAGGGCTCAGTCCGAAAGAAAATCGCGATATCCCGCCGCTGGATTATCCTTTGGTGCATGGCATGGCCGCCCGGTATCCCGCTTTGCATATGTCAATCAACGGCGGGATCACAGATCTCGATGGGGCGCTTGCGCATTTGGAGGCCGGCATGGACGGCGTCATGGTTGGGCGGGCTGCCTATCACGATCCGATGTCCATCCTCGCCGAGGCGGACAGTCGGATCTTTGGGGACAGCTCCCGCGCACCGCTCAGCCCCCATGATGCAGCCCGCGCCATGCGGCCCTATATCGCCGCGCACGTTGCGGGCGGTGGCAAGCTTGCCCAGGTGACGCGCCACATGCTGGGCCTTTTCACAGGGCGTCCTGGCGCGCGCGCGTGGCGGCGGATCCTGTCTGAGAACAGCCACAAGGCCAATGCTGGGCTGGATGTGTTCGATATGGCGCTTGCAGCGGTGCCAGAGCAGGCGCGACAGGCGGCTGAGTGATGTCCGTGGGTGAGGCCGCGCGGTCTCTGCTCTACAATGGCTATGTGCGCTTGCCCGATGACGTGCAGATGGCCGCCTGGGCCCGTTCTGCCGCGACGCTGGCATCTCAGGTTACCCAAGATAAGCAAGCCCGTGCTGACTGGCTGCGCTGTGCTGGCACGTGGTTTGCCGGGGTCGATGTTCTGGACAATGATGCCAGCGGGGCAGTGGGCGGCACGCCGTTGCCAGATGCGGCTTTGTCGATGATCGAGGGGCTTGGCTGGCAGCCCGAAAGATGGCATCGGGCGCAGGTCTCCACTGTGTATCCGGGCTATCCACAGCCCCGAGAGGGCGAAAGTGATGTCGCCGCGCGCTATCGGCAGCGGCGCGACGCGGCCCATGTGGACGGATTGCTGCCCGTTGGCCCTGCACGCCATCGCGTGCTGGCAGAGCCCCACAGCTTTATCCTCGGCATTCCGCTCAATCCGGTGCCGGCGCAGGCCGGTCCGCTGGTGGTGTGGCAGGGCAGTCACCGGATTATGGGTGATGCTCTGCGCGCGGCGCTCTCCCGCCACCCTGAGCACAGTTGGCCAAACCTTGACCTCACAGAGGCTTACAGGGCCGCGCGACGGACCTGTTTTGAGACATGTCGGCGGGTCTGTGTGCCTGCGCAGCCCGGCGAGGCAACGCTGCTGCACCGGCATTTGCTGCACGGTATGTCCCCCTGGGATGCGCGCTTGGCCGATACAGGCGGGTTGGGCCGGATGGTGGCCTATTTTCGGCCCCAGTTTGCCAGCTTGTCAGAGTGGATTGGCGCGGATCGGCACCTGTAGGCTCGTGTGTGCAGCCAGAAAGCAAAACGGCCCCCGAAAGGGAGCCGCTTCTCAAAATTCAAACGAAGTCTTGGAAGATTACTTCGGCGCCGGCCCGATCATCATGACCATTTGACGGCCTTCCATCTTGGGCATGTTTTCAACCTTGCCCAGCCCTTCAATATCGGCGGCAACCCGTTCAAGCAGTTCGCGGCCCAGGTTCTGGTGCGCCATTTCACGGCCCCGGAACCGCAAGGTTACCTTCACCTTGTCGCCCGCTTCGAGGAACCGGGTCACATTGCGCATCTTGACGTCGTAGTCGTGGGTGTCGGTGTTCGGACGGAACTTGACTTCCTTGACCTCGATCGTCTTCTGCTTTTTGCGCGCTTCGCTTTCCCGTTTCTGCTGCTCATATTTGAACTTGCCGAAATCCATGATCTTACACACGGGCGGGTTGGCGTTGGGCGAAATTTCTACGAGGTCCAATCCGACCTGCTGTGCCAATTCCATGGCGCGGCGCGGATCTACGACGCCGACGTTTTCACCTTCGGGGCCGATAAGACGGATTTCTGTGCCGCGGATACGATCATTGACGCGGGGACCAGTGTCGCGCTGTGGCGGCGCGTTGTGGGGACGACGGGCGATAGGAGTAATCCTCTTTGCAATCTCAAGTCCGCAGCAAACTATAGACGACCCGGCAACGGTTCAAGAAGCAATGGGCGTCTGAAACACGAAAGCGCGATGAATTTCTGCCGAATGCGCTGCGTCACAGGGCCACTGCGCCCCCAAGCGCCACATTTTACAGCATAGGGGCGCGCCAGTGCGTCTTGGTGCCCCATGAAAGAGGGCCCGCTTTTCACAGCGGGCCCGCATAATTTCGCATCGAGAGAGGGCGCGATCAGTCGAGAAACGCTTTCTCGACCACATAATGCATCGGCTTGGAGTTTGCCCCTTCCTCAAGACCAAACTCTTCAAGCATGTCCTTCAGTTCGAGGTTGAAGGCGAGGTTGCCACAGATCATGGCGCGATCGGTTTCTGGAGACAGCTTTGGCGTGCCAAGATCTTCGAAGGCCTCGCCCGAGCGCATCAGGTCGGTGATGCGGCCCATCTTCGGGCTCTCTTCGCGGGTCGTGGTGGGATAGTACTTGATCTTCTTCCAGAAGCCTTCGCCAATCACTTCGTTGAGAAGTTCATCCTGCTTGAGGCCTTCGATCAGGTCGTGGCCATAGGTCAATTCGCCCACTTCGCGGCAGGTATGGGTGATGATGATCTCGTCGTAGTCTTCGTAGGTTTGTGGTTCGCGCAGCAGGGAGGCGAACGGCGCAAAGCCGGTGCCGGTGGCAAAGAACCAGAGGCGTTTGCCCGGCAAAAGCGCATCATGGACAAGGGTGCCCACGGGTTTCGGGCGCAAAATGATCTCTTCGCCCACAGCGATATGCTGCAGCTTTGACGTCAGGGGGCCATCGGGCACTTTGATCGAGTAGAATTCCAGTTCTTCGTCCCAGCTTGGGGAGGCGATGGAATAGGCGCGTAGCAAGGGCTTTTGACGCCCGGTTTTGGGGTCAGGATCGCCCATCAGGCCGATCATGACGAATTCGCCCGACCGGAAACGCAGCGTCTGCGGACGCGTGCAGCGGAACGAGAAGAGCCTGTCGGTGTAGTGCTTGACCTCTGTCACGGTTTGCGCGTCGGGGAGGGCGGGTTTGGCCTTCGCCGGGGCGGCGTCTGTGGGAGTTGCTTGTGTCACGGGACGCTGTTCCGTCATGCTGTGTCTACCTGAATTGTCGCGAGGCGCATCTATTGTGTAATGTTAGGATGACACCCTAATCACACTGGATAGGCCGTCAACGAATGTTTTCCCAGAGGACAAGGGGACGCGTCTGGGAGCGTGAGTTTTGTGCGAATTCAGGCGATGCTGCAACCCTGCATGCGCAACAGCCTGCGATCAGCCTGCGCGAAGCAGCTTTCGGTGGTCATGAGCCTGCCACCCCGCGCGCGCGATCCACTCTTCTTCGGGTTGGCGCGCGGCCAGATCTGCAGAGATCTCAACCTCGTCAAAACCAGAGCGGCGCGCCATGGCGTATTGGTCCGACAGCACGTGCCCGCGCGCACGCAGGCGGCCGCGATAGCCCGCCCGCCGCAGCGCCTTGGCGATGGTAAAGCCGCGCCCGTCGGCGAAGTTGGGAAAGTCGATGCGGATGATCTCCACATGGCTGAGATCGGGCAGGTGGTTGGGGTCTGTGTCCGCGGCCAAATCCAAAGCGCGCACATCGGGGCCCAGCTCTGTGGCAAAGTCTATGGTCTCGGTATTGTTGTGAAATCCCGTGTCTGAGACGAGAATGGTGGTGGGCGGGATGGTTGCGTCCGTCATCGGGTTGGTCCTGTCGGTTCGGCTTTGGTGGCGGGGCTGCGTACGATCCTGCCGTCGAGAATGTGAATGCCGCATTCTTCTTTTTCCCGGTTGCGCCAACGTCCGGCGCGCGGGTCTTCGCCCGGGCGCACCGGGCTGGTGCAGGGCGCGCAGCCGATCGAGGGGTAGCCCTGTGCAACAAGGGGATGTCGCGGCAGCGCATGGGTGTCCAGATAGGTCGCGATCTGCTGGGCTGACCAGCGCGCAAGGGGATTGATCTTCAGGCGTGTGCCATCGGTTTCGACATGGGGCAGAGCGGCCCGCGATCCGGATTGATGGCGCTTTCGTCCAGTGATCCAGCCGTCAAAACCCGCCAGCGCTGCATCCAGCGGTGCGGTTTTGCGCAGGGTGCAGCAGGCATCTGGATCGCTGCGGTGCAACTGCCCAGAGCTGTCTTGCCAGGCAAGATCGAGGTGACGCGCGCGCAGAATGCGCACATCCTGCAGGCCCAGATAGGTTGCCAGTTGTTGCTGATAGGCCAGCGTCTCGGGAAAGAGCAGTCGCGTGTCGATAAAGAGCACCGGTGCCGCGGGGCGGGCGCGGGCCACCATATGCAGCAAGACTGCTGCTTCCGCTCCAAAAGACGACACCACGGCGATCTCGCCAGCCCATGGCCCGGCGAGGGCGGCAGCGACGATATCCTGAGCGTCCATCTGGGTCGCGGCGCGGTCCAGTCCTGCCGCAACAGCTTTCAGAGCGTCAAGCTGGACGGGCGGCAGTGGTTCTGCCAGCGGTTGGGCCAGTTCTTGGGGTGTGTCAGGCGCGGTTTCAGGCGGCATCGGCGTGCGCCTCTGTGGGATACAGGGCCGCTTTGAATGGGGCGTGGCCCACCCGCTGCACCGCATCGATAAAGAGTTCGTCTTCGCTTTCGCGCAAATCCAGATAGGCCTTTAGCAGCCGTTCGATGGCGGGCACGATCTCCTCGTAGGAGAAGCCTGGGCCGGTGCGTTGGCCGATGGCTGCCGCCTCTGTGGCATCCCCGCCCAGAGTGATCTGGTAGGTTTCCACACCGCCCCGATCGAGGCCAAGGATGCCGATATGGCCCACATGGTGGTGGCCGCAGGCATTGATGCAGCCTGAAATCTTGATCTTGAGGGGGCCCACTGCGTGCTCGAGGCGCAGCGCTTCCACCCGTGTCGCAATGTCCTGTGCAACGGGGATCGAGCGGGCGGTTGCAAGGGCGCAGTAATCCATGCCGGGGCAGGCGATGATATCAGAGGCAAGGCCGACATTTGCCGTCCCGAGCCCCGCCGCCAAAAGGGCCGCATGCACGGCCGGCAGGTCTGTCTTGGCCACATGGGGCAGGATCACGTTCTGCTCGTGGCTGATGCGCAACTCGTCATAGCCATATTTGCGGGCCAGATCCGCCAGAACGCGCATCTGCGCCGATGTGGCATCGCCCGGGGTTTGCCCATGGGCCTTGATCGAGACCGTGACGATCGCGTGGTCGGCTTTGCGATGGGGCGCAAGGTTTGTGTCCGCCCAAGCGCGGAACACCGGGTCGCGGCGATAGGCCGTATCGAAGGCCTGTGTTTCGCGGGGACGCAAATCCGGGGCGCGAAACCGCGTCTTGATCTGGGCCAACAGGGTGTCTGCACCTGCGAACTCGGGCTTGATGCGGGTAAACGCCTCTTCCACCAGGGCGCGGACGTCCTCGATCCCGTGTTCATGGACCATGATCTTGATCCGGGCCTTGTACTTGTTGTCCCGCCGGCCGAGCCGATTATAGACATGGACGATGGCCTCGGCATAGGGCAGCAGATCAGACAGGGGCAGGAAATCCCGGATCACCTTGCCGATCATCGGGGTGCGCCCAAGACCGCCGCCCACAATGACTTCAAAGCCAAGTTCACCCTCTTTGCGGCGCATGCGCAGCCCGATGTCATGGGCCTTGGTGACCGCTCTGTCATTGGGGCTTCCGCTGACTGCAATCTTGAACTTACGTGGCAGGAACTGGAATTCCGGATGGTCGGTAGACCATTGCCGCAGCAGCTCTGCATAGGGGCGCGGGTCGGCCAATTCATCGGCCGCCGCCCCGGCAAAGTGATCCGCCGTCACGTTGCGGATGGTGTTCCCTGAGGTCTGGATGGCATGCAGGCCAACTTTAGCCAGCGCGTCGAGCATGTCGGGGATGTCATTGAGCTTGGGCCAGTTGTACTGGATGTTCTGGCGGGTCGTGAAATGGCCATAGCCCTTGTCCCAGCGGTCAGCCAGTTCGGCCAGCTTGTCCATCTGGGCGCTGTTGAGCGAGCCATAGGGAATGGCCACCCGCAACATGTAAGCATGCAGTTGCAGATAAAGCCCGTTCATCAGGCGCAGGGGCTTGAACTCATCCTCGGTCAGATTGCCAGAAATCCGGCGCGCGACCTGGGCCCTAAACTGGCGGTTGCGTTCGGCTAGAAAGGCGGTGTCGAATTCAGAATAAGTATACATCAGCGCAGCCCTGCTTGCTTGCCATGTGCGTAGTTGGAGGGGCCTGTCGCGCGAAAGGCCTCTCGGAAGTGAACCGGTTGGGGGGTGCCATCTGGGCCGCGTTCCATGTCGGCGAGATAGATCCCGACAACCATGGCTGGCTCTGACTGGGCAAGGGCCAGTTCGGTGCTGGCCTGTTCTGGGTCTTCGATCAGCACGGCCGCGCGCAGATCAGATGACCAACTGCCGGCTGCGGTGCGATAGACCACATCGCCCTCGAGCAAATCATTGGCCGTGACGACTTTGGGGTGGTGCTTGCGGGGCATTATGCGGTCTCCGATCGGACAGAAGAGGGCAGGTGCGCCGTGGCTTGGACGGCGGCATGGATGGCGGCCTGGGTTGCGGCGCGCGGCGCCAGACCAAGCAGAATAACAGCCGGGCCCGCAGCCCCTTCGCTGACCGCATCGGGCAGCGCCTCGAGCGTGGTGCCCTGCAATTGCTGATCGGCGCGCGAGACATTGCGGGCGATCGTGATCGGCATGTCTTTCGCAGCGCCGTGCATCAACAAGCGCCCCTGCACGAAGCGGGCGCCACGCTTGCCCATGTAGATTGCGGCCACGGCGCCGGGGCGGGCAAGGCCGCGCCAGTCATGCTCGGCGAAGCCGCGGGTGTCATGGGCCGTGAGAATGCGCAACTCGGAGTTCCGGCCCCGGGCCGTCAGGGATTGGCCAATGGCTGCCGCGGCGCCGGAGGCGGCGGTGATTCCGGGCACGACTGTGAACGGGATCGCCTGCGCATCGAGGGCATCGGCCTCTTCATCGAGGCGGCCGAATATGCCCGCATCTCCAGACTTGAGGCGCACAACTTGCGCGCCCTGCTGTGCATGGGCGATCAGCAGTGCGTTGATTTCCTCCTGCGGTGTGGAGGGGCCAAAGCCCTCCTTGCCTACGGCAATCAGAACCGCCTCGCGCCGGGCCAGTTCCAGAATATCCGGCGTCACCAGCCGGTCGTGGATGACAACATCTGCTTCGTGCAGCAGGCGGCGGGCCTTCAATGTCAGGAGTTCTGGATCACCCGGCCCTGCGCCCACGATCGCGACGGCGCCGCTGCGCGCCTGCTGGTGGGCGTGGCGGTCCAGCAAACTGCGCAAGGCGCTTTGTGCTTCGGCTTTGCCACCGGCATCCAAGGCTTTGGGGCCAGCGGAAAAGTACCAGTCAGACCAGAAATCGCGCCGCTGGCGCCCTTGGGGCAGCGCGTCTGCTGCGCGGCGGAAAGCTTTGCCGATCCGGGCCAAGGGCCCAAGGCCGCGGGGCAGCTTTTCCTCCAGATCGCGTTTGATCGCGCGGGCCAGAACAGGCGCAGCCCCTTCGGTTCCAATCGCCACGCAGACCGGGTCACGGTCCACGATCGCCGGCGTGATAAAGGCGCTGTCTTCAAGGTTGTCGACGATGTTGACCATGGCGCCGTCCGCGCGGGCGAGGGCGGCTGTGCGGGCGTCGCGCTGTGGATCTTCGTCGGCGGCATAGGCCAGCACGGCGCAGAGTGCATCACCGGGGGCCATGTCACGGGTGTGCAATGCAAGCTTGCCCTCCCGCGCCCATGTCTCGATTTGCGGATCGGGCGCGGTGCTGAAGACGCTCAGATGGGCTTCGGTTTTGAGCAGAAGCCGCAGCTTTGCCAGCGCGGCCTCCCCACCACCGGCAAGCACAACACGCCGTCCGGCGAGGTTTACGAAGATTGGAAAGTGCTGCATCGCTGGCTCCGGATGGCGGGTTTGGCTTTCTCTGCACATATAGGAAAATTTCCCACTTTAGGGCTATACCTCTGGATCAAAAGGGATGTATGTTCCAAAAATGCGCCCTATTGGGACGGGCAATCAAGAATGACGGAGAAACGCGGATGGCTGTTCGGATGGACGGGCTGGATCGGAAAATCCTTGCGGCGTTGCAGGCGGATGCAAGCCGGTCACTGGATGAAATTGCAAAGATTGTCGGCTCTTCCAAGACGCCGGTTTGGAATCGGCTCAAGAAGCTGCGCGAGGCCGGCGTGATCCGCCAGAACACGGTTGTCCTCGATCCAGATGCGCTGGGCCTTGAGGCCTGTTTTTTCGTGCTTGTGCGCACGTCTGAACATGAGGCGGATTGGCAAGAGCGTTTTCTGGGGGTGCTGCGTGCGCGCCCTGAAGTGCAGGAAGCGCACCGCCTGGCGGGTGACATTGACTACCTGCTCAAGGTACGGGTGGCCAACGCCCGCGCCTATGACGCCTTCTATCAGGCGCTGATTGCTGAGGTGCGCATCTACAACGTCACCGCCTTGCTCAGCATGGAAGAGATCAAGTCGACACCCAATCTGCCGATCCCGGGTCTCTCTCGCTCTGCACAGACAGACGAAGCTGGGCCGTAGGGGCGCCGCGCTGCGCCAGAGGGCGCCGTGGTTAGGGCCCCAGGCGCACCTGCACAGCGCTCAGCCCATGGAAATGGTAGATCGGCGCGTACTGCACGGGCGCCGCCAGAGCGAGGTCTGGCAGCTGTTCGAACAGCACTTCAAGGGCGATGGCCATCTCCAGTCGGGCAAGCGGCGCACCAATGCAAAAGTGACGACCCGCGCCAAAGGCCGTTTGTGCGGCTGTGCGCGTGGCAAAACGCTCTGGCGAAAAGCTGTCCGGGTTGGGCCAGGCTTCGGGATCGCGGGCGGCGGCCCCCAACATGCAGGCCACTTGGCTGCCTGCAGGCAAGGTGACCCCTGCGATCTCCACATCTTCATAGACCCAGCGCGTGAACAAATGCAGAGGCGGGTCATAGCGCATGCCTTCTTCGGCGATGTTGTCCCAATTGCCCCTGTGGCCTGTGCGCAGCACGGCGGCAATCGTATTGCCCAAGGCATGCACAGTGGCCTCATGGCCTGCGTTCAGCAGCAGAATTGCGGTTGCGATCAACTCCGCTTCGCTCAGCTTGTCCTGGGCATCGCGCGCCGCAATCAGAGCCGAAAACAGGTCATCTTTGGGAGATTGACGCTTTTGCGCAATCGGGCCCTGAAGATACGCCGCAAACTCGGTAGAAGCTGCGGCTGCGGCGTCTTCCATCGCCCGGGTGCGCCCGGCCTGATACATCCCCACCATCGCGTTTGACCAGGCCAGCAATTGATCAGCATCCGTGTCAGGAACGCCGAGCAGCCGCGCGATGATCGTAACGGGCAGGGGCCTGCAATAGGCATCCAACACATCGACCGGCCCCTCCTGCAGGCGCGCCGCGATATCGGTGCAAAGATCCATGCACAGGGCATGGATCGGCGCGCGCAAGGCGGCGACCCGTGAGGAGGTGAATGCGCGCATGACCAGCCCGCGCAGCCGTGCGTGGCGCTTGCCTTCCAATTCCAGCATCGAGTTGTCCTCGATGCGGTAGAACGGCGCGAGCCGCTCAGGTGGGGCAGGCAGGGCGCCCGCTGGTGCCTCGCGCCCCAACCGTCTGTCGCGCAGCAGTGCGTCGACGGTTTCATGGGAAAAGGCCGCTGGCATGCCATAGGCGGGCCAGTACAGGATCGCGCCCTCAGCCCGCGCGCGGGCATAGGCGGCATAAGGATCCTGAACAAAGGCTGGATCCGTCGGATCTTGCTCGAACTGCTTCATGGGTCATGGATTACAGCGCCCTGTGCGGGGTGCAAGGGCCGAATGCACAGGGCATGGCGCAGCCGCCCAAACTCATCATGCGCCCTGCTCTGGTCTCTCGGATAGGGCCGCGCCATACTAAGCTCATGCGCCGGATCTACAAAACCCGTTGGCCCTTTGCCCTTGTGTTTGTGCTGGCCGTGGCCGGGCTATCGGTTGCGGTGGCCTGGCAGGGCTATCGTGCGGGAGTGGATCAGCTGGCTGCCCGCGGCGCATCCGATTTGGCACTGGCCTCGGACCGGCTGCGCAACCAGCTGCAACGCTACAGGGAATTTGCGGTGATGTTGGCCGAAGATCCGCTGCTCGCCACGCTGCAGCGGCCTGATCTTTCGCAGGCAGACCGTGCCGCCGCCGCAGAGGAAGCGGCGCAGCATCTGCTCAGAGTGTCGGACAGGACGGGTGCGCGGGCGGTCTACTACGCCGATGCACAGGGCGTTGTTCTTGCGCATTCCCATGGCCAAACGCCCACACAACTCGATCAGACAGCCTATTTCAAACGCGCGATGCATGGGGCGCTGGGCAGTGCCATGGGCGCGTCCACGGGCAGCGGCTTGCGTTCCTATTCCTTTGCCGCGCCAGCCTTTGCCGCAGACGGCTCCGTGCGCGGGGCGCTTATAGTTGTGGTGGATCTTGCCCGGCTGGAACGCGAATGGCGCGGGGCCAGCCCGTCGGTCCTGTTCACCGATGCGCAGGGCACAGTTCAGATCACGAACCGATCAGAGCTGTTGTTCTGGCAGCGCGGTGCGGGGGCTCTGACGCAAGATGCGCAGGGCATGCAAAAACCGGTGGTTGTTGCCAATGTCGGGCCCTACCAAGTGTGGCAGCAGACATGGTCGCCCTATGTGCCGGGGGCCGCGCTGCATCTGAGCAATCCCCTGCCGGTGATCAATATGGTGGGCGAAGCGTTCCTCGATGTGGCGCCCGTGCGCAGGCTCGCCCTGCTTCAAGGCCTCGCAGTTGCCGCGATTTGCCTCTTCTTTGGTGCTTTGTTGTTCCTGCTGTCGGAGCGCCGACATGTGCTGGCAGTTGCAAATGCCGAACTGGAGAGCCGCGTGGCGGACCGCACCAAGGAAATTCTTGAGGCAAACACGGCCCTGCGCCGCGAAATCACTGAAAGACAGGAGGCAGAAGCCGCGCTGCAAAAGGCCCAAGCGGATTTGGTTCAGGCGGGCAAGCTGTCGGCGCTTGGGCAGCTCTCTGCCGGGATCAGCCACGAACTCAACCAACCTCTGATGGCGCTGCGGTCCTATGCTGAAAATGCGCAAACTTTTCTGGGCAAGGGCCGCGCAGATCGCACCCGCGACAACCTAGACCGGATTTCGGAAATGGCGCGGCGCATGGCACGCATCATCCGCAACCTGCGTGCCTTTGCGCGCAATGAAAGTGAGGAGTTGCGGCGGGTGTCCCTTATCGAGGTGATCGATGCTGCATTGGAACTTTCAGGCAGTCGCCTTTCGGCTATGGGAGTGGATGTTACTTGGGATCGGCCGAACCATCCGGTTTGGGTGCGTGGCGGTGATGTGCGCCTTGGCCAAGTGTTCGTCAATCTGATCAACAATGCGGCGGATGCCATGGAAAACAGTGAAGAAAAGCGATTGGAGATCGCGCTGGACGGCCTTGAGGCCCCGGGCCCTCTGCGCGTACATATTCGCGACACCGGGCCGGGCATCGAAGACCCTGAGAAGATTTTCGAGCCATTCTACACAACCAAGGCGATCGGCTCGGGCAGCGGTCAGGAGGATGGCATGGGGCTCGGTTTGTCGATTTCTTACGGGTTGGTGGAAAGTTTTGGCGGCTCGATAAAGGGCGCTAATGCGGCCGATGGCGGGGCCGTCTTTACGGTGATGCTGGAGCGTTGGCAGGAGAGCAAAGGCTTGGAGGCGGCAGAGTGAACCAATCTGCGCAGCCGTTTTCTGAAGGCACCCTGCGCCGCGTGCTGCTGGTCGATGATGATCATGATCTGCGCGACGCTTTGGGCCAGACGCTCGAACTGAACGACCTTGAGCCCTTCGTGACGGGCTCTTTCGTGGAGGCCAAGGATCATATCACACCTGAGTTCGACGGCGTCGTCCTGTCGGATATCCGGATGCCCGGACGGGACGGCTTTTTCCTGCTCGATCATGTCAAAAACGTCGATGCGGATTTGCCCGTTGTGTTGTTGACGGGCGAAGGGGACATTCCGATGGCCGTGCGCGCGATGAACTTGGGTGCATTTGATTTCCTCGAAAAACCGTGTGAGCCGGCGGCTTTGGTCTCGGCGCTGCACAGGGCCCTGCGGGCGAGGGCGTTGGTGTTGGAAAACAGGCGCCTGCGGTCAGAACTGGAAGCGGGGGACGCGGCGGCGCGGCTTATTTTTGGCCGCTCTCAGGGGGCGGAGCGCTTGCGCGCGCAGGCCCGCGCTGCAGCGCAGGCCGGGCTGCCCGTCCTTGTGACAGGCCCCGAGGGGGCCGGGCTTTCCAAGGTTGCGGAAGCGGTGCACCTGTGCAGCCCACGCGCCAAGGGCCCGCTTCAGAAACGCGCAGCTGAGGGGCTTGAACGCGCAGCCCTCGGCGATCTGCTGGCGAGCAGTGCGGGGGGCACCCTGTTCCTCGATGGGATTTCGCGCCTGCCCAGAGATGCGCAGATGGCCCTTGCCGAGGCGCTTGAAGCGCATCCGCGCGCCCAACGTGGCGCCGGCCCCGACTGCATTGTCATCGCTGGCTCCAACCTTCCGGCAGATGCGCTGGCCAGTGCCTTGCATCCTGAACTGTTTTACCGCCTTGAGGTGATGCAGGTGCGGATCCCCGCCCTGTCTGAGCGCCCTGAGGATATCGCGGTCTTGTTTCAGCACTATGTGACGCAAGCGGCGGAACAGTCCGGCCTGCCGGCGCCAGACATCCCGCCCGAGGTCACCGCAGATCTTATGAGCCGATCCTGGCCGGGCAATGCGCGGGCGCTGATGAGTACGGCGATGCGCTTTGTGCTGGATCGCGGTCGATGGGAGCAACAGGCCGGCGAAGACCGGCTCGCAACACCCACCTCTGACGGGCGCGGCCTGTCGGAACGGATGGCCCAAGTGGAACGCAGCATCCTTGCTGAGGCGCTGACGCGTGCCAAGGGCCAGGCCCGTCTGGCGGCTCAGGATCTCAAACTGCCTCGCAAAACCTTTTATGACAGGCTGGCCCGGCACGGTCTCAAGCCCGAGGATTTTCGCGCTGAGTAATCAGTGATTGGCTTAAGCGGGGAAGTGGGCATTCACCCTGCAGTAGCGACAGGGCCCTGCCTTTGAGGTCTATCGCACTGGTTGATTCGCGGCGCTGTGTCCGCTGTGCGAAATTCCGCACAAAACCGGTCCGCACCTGTGTGAAATCCCGCACCACTGCCCATGCCTTGCGGTGCTTTGCGCTGGCGGTGCGAAGCTAATGTTCTGTTTTGGATTAAAAAAACATCATTATCAGACAGGCTGCGCGCTTTTCTTGAGCGGATGAACGCAACTTGTCACTTTTCATCCGTCCGGGGGGCGATGCCGCCCGCCGTATGGGGACGGCAAAAGATCGGCCCCCTTGGAAAAGACACAACGTCCTGGGAGGATATCCATGAAGAAGTTTCTGCTTTCCGCTGCAGCCGCAGTTGCTCTGACGGCCACAGCACAAACCGCGACCGCATCGGACGCCTGCGATGACGGTGAAATCGTCGTCAAGTTCAGCCACGTCACCAACACTGACCGTCACCCGAAGGGCATCGCGGCCTCTCTGCTGCAGCAGCGCGTGAACGACGAGATGAACGGCGTGATGTGCATGGAAGTGTTCCCGCAGTCGTCGCTCTACAACGACAACCAGGTGCTGGAAGCGATGCTGAACGGCGATGTCCAACTGGCCGCGCCGTCCCTGTCGAAGTTCGAGACCTTCACCAAGCAGTTCCGCATCTTCGACCTGCCCTTTATGTTCAAGAACATGGAAGCCGTGGATGCGTTCCAAGTGTCCGAGACCGGTCAGGCAATGAAGGAATCCATGACACGTCGTGGCCTTCTGGGCCTCGAGTTCTGGCACAATGGCCTCAAGCAGTTCTCTGCCAACAAGGCGCTGGAAATGCCGACAGATGCGTCCGGCCTGAAGTTCCGCGTGCAGCCGTCTGACGTGCTGGTCGCGCAGATGGAAGCCCTGGGTGCCTCGCCGCAGCCGATGTCGTTCTCCGAGGTCTATGGCGCCCTGCAGACAGGCGTTGTCGACGGTCAGGAAAACACCTGGTCCAACATCTACGGCCAGAAGTTCTTTGAAGTTCAGGACGGCATCACCGAGACGAACCACGGCATCATCGACTACCTCGTCGTGACGTCCACGGATTGGATCGAAAGCCTTGATCCGGCCGTGCGCGAGCAGTTCACCACGATCCTGCGCGAAGTGACCGTTGCCCGCAACGGCGAGGCCTTTGCCGTGAACGAAGCGGCCAAGCAGTCGATCATCGACGCAGGTGGCGTGATCCGTCAGCTTTCGCCGGAGCAGCGGGAAGCATGGGTCAACGCCATGAAGCCGGTTTGGGAGCAGTTCGAAGGTGACGTGGGTGCGGACAACATCGCCGCCGCTCAGGCCATCAACGCCTCCATGTAAATTGGAGCGGGCAGGGCGGCCTCTGCTGCCCTGCCTCCCGCCCGCACTGGCAGGAGCCTGTCTGGTTGCGGGGATTTTCTCACAGGTCTGTCGCAGCATTGCCATCGCGAGATCGCTGCAATTGAGCGGACAGTTCTGTCCCTAAACGGCTTGACCCTCGGGGGAACAGGCCACGCCGCAAGGGAAAATTTCATGGCAGCACATGGAAAATATACACCCAAGGGGCCTGTGGGCGCCCTGGTCCATATGCTCGAGGAGACGATCATCGCGATCCTCCTTGGCTTCATGGTCCTCGTGACATTCGTGAATGTCGTTTTGCGTTACGGCTTCAACACCTCCTTGATCTGGGGGCTGGAAGTCACGCTGATCCTGTTTGCTTGGCTGGTCCTGTTCGGCATTGCTTACGGCTTCAAGATCACGGCCCATCTGGGCGTCGACGCGATCGTCAACCTCTTTGACAAGCGTGGGCGCAAGGTGCTTGCGCTGTTCTCTGCTGCCTGCTGTCTGGTGTATGGCATGCTGCTGATGAAGGGCGCCTGGGATTACTGGGCGCCGTTTGCGGGGCTGCAGCCCACGGAAGGCCGCTGGTTTCCCCTTGGCTTCACAGAAGGTGTCCGAGACCGGGCTTTCTACATGACAGACCAAGTTCCGATGCCGGACATGTTCCGGTTTCTGGAAGACCTGATCAATTACGGCGAGTCCTATGACAAGCTGCCCCGCGTGATCCCCTATGCGATGCTGCCCTTTGCTGTGGCCTTGATGCTGCTGCGCTTGGTGCAGGCCACCATCGACATCATTGCGGACCGACGGGATGGGCTGATCGTCAGCCACGAGGCTGAAGATGCCGTTGCCGAGGCATCGGCCGAAACCACCCGCAAGGAGGCCTGAGCATGGACGTTGCACTTCTTTTCGTAATGGTCATTGGCTTTTTGTTGCTGGGTGTGCCGATCGCGGTCTCGCTTGGCCTGAGCTCAATGATTTTCCTGCTGGCGTTTTCGGATACCTCGCTGGCCTCGATTGCGCAGTCGCTCTATCAGGCGATGGCAGGGCATTACACGCTGCTGGCCATCCCGTTTTTCATCCTGGCATCAAGCTTCATGTCGACCGGGGGTGTTGCCAAGCGGATCATCCGGTTCTCGATTGCCTGCGTTGGGCACTTGCGGGGGGGCTTGGCCATTGCCGGCGTCTTTGCCTGCATGTTGTTTGCCGCCCTGTCGGGCTCCAGCCCGGCGACGGTGGTGGCAATTGGCACAATTGTGATCGCGGCCATGCAGCAGGCGGGCTATTCCAAGGATTTTGCGGCCGGCGTCATCTGTAATGCGGGCACATTGGGTATCCTGATCCCGCCGTCTATCGTGATGGTTGTCTATGCCTCCGCCACCGACGTTTCGGTGGGCCGGATGTTCCTTGCGGGCGTCATCCCCGGCATCATGGCCGGCGGCATGCTCATGATCGCCATCTACATCGTGGCGCGTATCCGCAACATGCCCAAAGGGGAGTTCGCGGGCTGGGGCGAGATCGGCGCATCCTTTGCCGATGCCTTCTGGGGCTTGATGCTGATCGTGATTATCATGGTCGGGATCTACGGCATTCCCGGGGTCACCGGCGCGATCTTTACGCCGACGGAAGCTGCGGCTGTCGCCTCGGTCTATGCGTTTATCATCGCGGTGTTCGTCTACCGGGATATGGGCCCGCTCAAAGCACCTGAAGGGCCCCGGTCGCTTTCGGCGGCGGCTGTAGATGGGGCGCTCCTCGGGGAAGGGGGCGGTGGAAAGCCATCGAACCTGCTGCAAAAGCCTTGGGCGCTTGTGACAGCCTTTGTCCACCCTGACACGCGGAACACCCTGCTCGAGGCGGGCAAGCTGACCATCACCTTGATGTTCATCATCGCCAACGCGCTGATCCTCAAGCATGTGTTGACCGATGAGCAGATCCCGCAACAGATCGCCGCCTCGATGCTGGATGCGGGTCTGGGGCCGGTGATGTTCCTTGTGATCGTCAATGTCATCTTGCTGATCGGGGGGCAGTTCATGGAGCCCTCAGGCTTGATCGTGATCGTGGCGCCCTTGGTGTTCCCGATCGCGATTGAACTGGGCATCGATCCCATTCACCTGGGCATCATCATGGTGGTGAACATGGAGATCGGCATGATCACGCCGCCCGTGGGTCTCAACCTGTTCGTGACTTCCGGAGTGGCCGGCATGCCGATGATGGCCGTGGTCAAGGCGGCAGCCCCCTTCCTGGGCGTGCTGTTCATCTTCCTGATCATGGTGACCTACATCCCGGCATTGTCCACCTTCCTGCCCACCACCTTTATGGGCCCGGAGATTATCACCCGGTAGCGCGCCCTGATGGTGTTCAGCAGCGCGGCGAGATGAAAGAATAAAAAGCGGCCGTTTTTGCGTGTTTGTCGGTGCCGCAAGTTCTGAAAATTCTAATCCGAGCAGCGTATGCTGCTCGGATTTACTAATTTTATCAGGGTCTTGCTGATGCAAGTGCGTCGCAAGCCAGCAACTCAACCTTCGAAGGCCACATCAATCATGGCGCTCGGCCTATCACTTGGCTTGCTGCA
>JAKVBK010000057.1 GCA_022447275.1 Oceanicola sp.
GACTGGGAAATCTGGGCGCGCTGGGCAGCAAACCTGTCATGGAAGGCAAGTCGGTGCTGTTCAAGCGATTTGCCGATGTGAACTCGATCGACCTTGAGCTGGACACCGAGGACCCGGACGCCTTCTGCAAGGCTGTGCGTTTGATGGGGCCGACCTTCGGCGGCATTAACCTAGAAGACATCAAGGCGCCCGAGTGCTTCATCATCGAGCAACGCCTGAAGGAAGAGATGGACATCCCCGTCTTTCACGACGACCAGCACGGCACTGCAGTCATCTGCGCGGCCGGCCTGATCAATGCGTTGCATATCTCAGGCAAGAAGATCGAATCCTGCAAAATCGTTCTGAACGGCGCCGGGGCCGCTGGCATCGCCTGCCTTGAACTGCTCAAGGCGATGGGCGCCAAGCAGGACAACTGCATCATGTGCGACACCAAGGGCGTGATTTATCAGGGTCGCACCGAGGGCATGAACCAATGGAAGTCAGCCCATGCTGCCGTGACCGAGGCCCGGACGCTGGAAGACGCCATGATCGATGCGGATGTCTTTCTTGGTGTCTCGGCCAAAGGCGCGGTCACGCAAGATATGGTCAAATCGATGGCGGACAATCCGGTGATCTTTGCCATGGCGAACCCCGACCCCGAGATCACACCCGAAGAAGCACATGAAGTACGTGTCGATGCCATCGTCGCGACGGGCCGGTCGGACTACCCAAACCAGGTCAACAACGTCTTGGGCTTTCCCTACCTGTTCCGCGGCGCACTTGATATTCACGCCCGCGCCATCAATGACGAAATGAAGATTGCCTGCGCACAGGCCTTGGCCGATCTGGCGCGCGAAGATGTGCCAGACGAAGTTGCCATGGCCTATGGAAAGAGTCTGAGCTTTGGTCGGGACTATATTATTCCAACGCCCTTTGATCCGCGTCTGATCCACCGGATCCCTCCGGCTGTTGCCAAGGCAGGCATGGACACCGGTGTGGCCCGCCGTCCGATCATCGACATGCCCAGCTACGAGCATTCTTTGAGAACGCGCATGGATCCGACAGCCTCGATCTTGCGTGGCATCAACAATCGTGCACGGGCAGCCCAGGCGCGGATGATCTTCGCCGAAGGCGATGACCCCCGTGTGCTGCGCGCCGCCGTGATGTACCAGCGGTCAGGCTTTGGAAAGGCGCTGGTGGTCGGTCGCGAAGATGATGTGCGCGAAAAGCTGGCTGCCGCGGGAATGGAAGATGCGGTGCGCGAACTGGAGGTGGTGAACGCCGCCAAGACGCGCCACCTGCCGGCCTACAAGGACTTTCTCTATGAACGCCTGCAGCGCAAGGGTTTTGATGCGCAGGATATCCATCGACTCGCAGCCCGGGATCGGCACGTCTTTGCCTCACTCATGCTGGCACATGGTCATGGTGACGGGCTGATCACCGGCGCAACGCGCAAGTCGGCGCATGTGCTGGGGTTGATCAACCATGTCTTTGACGCTGACGCCGAACATGGTGCGGTCGGTGTCACTGCGGTTTTGCACAAGGGGCGGATTGTGCTCATCGCCGACACACTGGTGCATGAATGGCCAAACGAACATGACCTCGCAAACATTGCCGAACGGAGCGCTGCGGTTGCACGGCATCTTGGTCTTGAACCGCGGGTTGCCTTCTTGAGCTTCTCGACCTTTGGTTACCCGGTCTCGGAACGGGCGGAAAAAATGCACGTGGCCCCGCGGGTCCTGGACGAACGCGGCGTCGACTTCGAATACGAAGGCGAAATGACTGTCGACGTGGCCTTGAACACCGAAATCCAGAAAAATTATCCGTTCTCACGCCTGACTGGCCCTGCAAACATTCTGGTTGTGCCGGCGCGCCACTCGGCCTCTATCTCTGTCAAGCTGATGCAGGAAATGGCGGGTGCGACGGTGATCGGACCGATTCTGGCCGGCGTGGACCAGTCAATCCAAATCTGTTCTTCGGTCTCTACGGCAAATGATATCCTGAACATGGCTGTTCTGGCTGCCTGCAAGGTCGGCTGAACTGGCCCCAATCGGGCGACATGGGAAAGGCGCTAAAACATGACCATATTCAATCTTGGGTCCATCAATGTCGATTTGGTCTATCGTGTGCCACACCTGCCACGACCAGGTGAAACACTGGCAGCACATGGGCTGACCAGAGGGCTTGGGGGCAAAGGGGCAAACATGTCGGTCGCCGCAGCCAGAGCTGCGGCGCATGTCGTGCACATTGGGGCCGTTGGCGCCGATGGTCTGTGGGCGCGCGATCGGTTGATGGAATATGGCGTTGATCATCGGCATATTTCAACGTCAGACCATCCAACGGGCCATGCTGTCATCGCGGTCGACGACGACGGCGAAAACGCGATCCTGCTGTTTCCGGGCGCAAATGTCAGCCTGACGGCAGAGCAGGTTTCCAACGCTTTGACCAGTGCAGAGACCGGCGATACCCTGATCTTTCAAAACGAAACCAATGCCCAGGCAGAGGCGGCGCGGTTGGCCTCTGCGCGTGGGATGCGCGTTGTCTACGCCGCCGCGCCATTTGATGCGAACGCCGTCACGAAAGTGATGCCATTCCTCGATCTTCTGGTGCTGAACGAGCTTGAGGCCACGCAGTTGGAAGCAGCCACCGGACAAGCCATCCAAAGCCTGCCGGTTGCTGACATCGTGATCACACTGGGCGCCCAGGGCTGTCGATGGATCAATACCAACAGCGGTACGACCCGCAGTTTTCCGGCAGTCAAGGTCACGGCGATCGATACAACCGGGGCTGGCGATACCTTTACTGGCTACCTCGTCGCGTCTCTGGATCGTGGCATGGGGCATGAACAGGCAATATTGCAGGCCACGCGGGCCGCAGCACTCATGGTGACTCGCCCAGGCACGGCAGATGTAATTCCCGATCTCAAAGATCTGGAAGATTTTGTAACCGGTGCCAGCTGACACGGCCTCTGCCTGACAGTCCCAATGCCCTTTTCTTCCAAAGGGGTGGCTGTCAGATCCGCGCAGGATCACGACGGATTTTCGCTTGGCGCCGCAGGCCACAGCCCCAAAAGTAGAAAGTTATCGTCCTGCAAAAACCGCAGCATCGCCCCAAAGCTGTTTGACACGTGCATCACGTCCACAGGATTCGCGATAGCGCTTGTAGGCCTTTGCCTGCTTGATTGGACCAAATCGGGTCAGCACCCGTTTCTGCCCTTTGTAGTAATCCTGGTGATAGGCTTCGGCCTTGTAAAACGGTGCCGCGTTCAGGATCGGCGTCACGACTGTCTGTCCCAAGTCGGCCATGGCATCCGCCTTCGCAGCCTGGGCCACTGCGCGTTCCCCGGCACCATCGACAAAGATTGCGGTACGATAGCTGTTGCCCCGGTCACAGAACTGGCCACCCGCATCGGTCGGGTCGACAGACCGGAAGAAACTGTACAACAAACTTTCAAGACTGACCTGCGAAGCGTCATAGGTGATTTGCACGGCCTCGTAGTGACCAGTGCCGCCGCGCGTGACCTGCTTGTACGTGGGATCAATCGTTGTGCCACCGGCATAGCCCGACACGGCCGATGTTACGCCCTTGACCTTTTCAAAGTCAGCCTCGACGCACCAGAAACATCCACCTGCGACGACAAGTGTCTTCATCTCTGCGGCATGACCGCGGATACCTTGCGCAAGCGCACCGACGACGATCAGCACGGCCAGCATGACGGACTTCAGGTTCGGGACTTGGGACATGTTCACGGGCCTCCGGATATGTGTTTGGCCCACAGGCTGCCGAACCTTGGACGGCACCGCAAGGATGTGACACTGATCTCACGCTGTGGTGACAAGGCTTTACCACGAAGGCCTGGCAGCAGGCTGTGTCCATCATCTACGTCTTGTTACGCGACAGGATCTGCCGATACCCACGCAGATCCCGCCAGATGATGCCGGAAAATCGAGGGTTAGCCTTTTAGACGACGCGCGCGCGCCGCCAGCAGCTTTAACCTCAGTGCGTTCAACTGAATAAAGCCGGCGGCATCCTTTTGATCATAGGCACCCGCGTCTTCTTCGAATGTCACATGGGCCTCAGAGTACAGGCTGTGGTCAGACCAGCGGCCCACAGTGCGCGCCAGGCCCTTGTACAGCTTAAGACGGACAGTCCCGGTGACGTGCTCTTGGCTTTTGTCGATCAACGCCTGCAACATCTCGCGTTCCGGACTGAACCAGAACCCATTGTAGATGAGTTCGGCATACCGCGGCATCAAGTCGTCCTTAAGATGTGCCGCACCCCGGTCCAATGTGATCTGTTCAATACCACGGTGCGCTTCCAACAGGATGGTGCCACCCGGTGTTTCATAAATGCCACGGGACTTCATGCCGACAAAACGGCCCTCAACCAGATCCAAACGACCAATGCCGTGCTTGCCGCCGTGGAGGTTGAGCTCTTCCAGGATAGCGGCGGGTGTCATGCGCACGCCATCTATTGCCACAGCATCACCTTTCTCAAAGGTGATCTCAATATACTGAGGCGTATCGGGGGCGTCTTCCGGTGCGACAGTGCGCTGGTAAACGTAATCAGGCGCCATTTCTGCGGGATCTTCCAAGACCTTGCCCTCTGAAGAGGTATGCAACAGGTTCGCATCAACGCTGAAGGGGGCCTCGCCGCGCTTGTCCTTGGCAACGGGGATTTGGTTCTGTTCGGCAAATTCGAGCAACTTGGTTCGGCTGGACAGATCCCATTCGCGCCAAGGCGCAATGACCTTGATATCGGGATTCAACGCGTAGGCGGCCAGCTCAAACCGGACCTGATCGTTGCCTTTGCCCGTCGCCCCATGTGACACGGCATCGGCACCTGTTTCCGCCGCGATTTCCACCAGACGCTTCGAAATCAGCGGGCGGGCGATCGAAGTGCCCAGCAGGTAAAGCCCTTCGTACAGCGCATTGGCCCGAAACATCGGAAAGACGAAATCACGCACAAATTCTTCGCGCAGGTCCTCAATGTAAATCTCGGACACGCCCAGCATCTCGGCCTTGGCACGTGCTGGTTCCAATTCTTCACCCTGTCCGAGGTCGGCGGTAAAGGTCACCACCTCACATCCGTATTCTGTTTGCAGCCACTTCAGGATGATCGAGGTGTCAAGGCCACCGGAATAGGCGAGCACAACTTTTTTGGGCGCGGTCATGTTGGGGCAATCCTTCGTCTGAACTCAGCGGCGCTTATCGGGTTTTGACAAGGCGTGCAAGTTTGACAAAGCGTGCAAGGATGCGGGATCACAGTTATAGTGAGACAACACATGACATTACAGACATGCAGGAGACACGCATGAAAGGCATCACGTTATTTTCCCACTCAGTCCGGCTGGTGATCGACAACCTTGGCGATGCCTTTCGTCTGTCAATTGTGCCCTATATCCTGATCATCGCCGCACAGGTGCACACTTTTTCGATCGGGCGCGCTCTTCAAGATGCAACGGATATCGATCGGCTGATGAGCTTCTCTTTCGTAAACCTGATCTTGTCGCTTGCCAGCGTTGTTGCAAGCCTCTGGATCGCCGTTGCCTGGCACCGCTTTGTACTGCTCGAAGAACAAAATGACGGCTGGGTGCCGCCTTTCAATGGCCGCGTGATGTGGGGCTATTTTGGCTGGTCACTGGTGATCGGCATCCTGATTGCCTTGATTGCCGGCGGGTTTGCGCTTTTGGTTGGGACCGTCATTGGGCCGGCGCTGGGCGGTATTCTCGCCGCAGGCATCGGAGCCATCATCTTTTTCCGCCTTGGATTGGTTCTGCCTGCCTACGCGGTCGGCCGCAAACTGAGCTTTTCTGAGGCTGTGAACGCCACCAAAGGGGAAACTGGCACAGTTCTGGTTCTGGGCTTCGTGGCGATTGTCGCCAACATTTTGATCAGTCTGCCGACCTTGCTGAGTGGCAACCCCTTTTCACCGATCAGCCTGATATTCAGCCTGGTGTTGGGTTGGTTTGCCCTGATCATCGGAATTTCGCTGCTGACCACGCTGTATGGTCACTTTGTCGAAGGTCGGTCCGTTGACTGAACCCTTGCGCCGCGCGCCGGCTTGCGTCAGAGCCATGGCATGACCAAATTTCAGGATGCCGCCCGCACAGCGACCCGCGCCATGCGCAGGGTCTTTGCGGCTACGCCATTGCAACACAACGCCCATCTTTCAGCGCTATACGGGGCTGAGGTCTGGTTAAAGCGCGAGGATCTCAGCCCGGTGCGCAGCTACAAGCTGCGCGGGGCGATGAACGCCATGCGCAAGCGCCCCGAGGCAGGGCTGTTCGTCGCGGCGAGCGCGGGCAATCATGCGCAGGGCGTCGCCTACATGTGCAAACATTTTGGCAAGCAAGGCGTCATTTTCATGCCCGTGACAACGCCACAGCAAAAAATCCAGAAAACCCAGATGTTTGGCGGTGATTCGATCGAGATTCGCCTGACCGGAGACTACTTCGACACCACGCTGGCAGCTGCGCGCAGTTTCTGCGACACGGCTGGCGGTCATTTCCTGTCGCCTTTCGATGATGAAGATGTGATCGAGGGGCAGGCTTCAGTTGCCGCAGAAATCGAAGAGCAGATGGACGGCCGCCCAGATCATATTGTCCTGCCCGTGGGCGGAGGCGGACTGGCCTCGGGGGTGCTCAGCTATTTTGGCACCGACACGCAATACAGTTTTGTCGAACCCGAAGGCGGCGCCTGTCTGCGGGCTGCGATCAAAACCGGAAAACCGGTGCCGTTGGCCAGTGTGAATACCTTTGCTGACGGCGCTGCGGTCGGGCAGATTGGTGTGCGGACCTTTGATCGGCTGAAAAACGTCGGGTTGGCAAGCACGCTTGCAATCCCCGAAGATCGGCTGTGCACAACGATGCTGGACATGCTGAACGTCGAGGGTGTCGTTCTTGAACCGGCAGGGGCCTTGTCGGTCGATGCGCTCAAGGATCTGGGCCAGTCAATTCGCGGGCGGCGTGTGGTCTGCATAACCTCGGGGGGCAATTTTGACTTTGAGCGCCTGCCAGAGGTCAAAGAACGCGCCCAGCGTTTTTCCGGCGTGAAAAAGTATTTCATTCTCCGCATGCCGCAACGCCCCGGCGCATTAAAGGAGTTTTTGAATTTTCTTGGCCCGGATGATGACATCGCGCGTTTTGAATACCTGAAAAAGTCGGCCCGCAACTTCGGCTCTGTCTTGATCGGGATAGAAACAAAAGACCCCGTGAACTTCGAAGTTTTCTTTGAAAAGCTGGGGGCCAACGGTTTCACCTATACCGATATCACCGAGGACGAGACCTTGGCACAGTTTGTGATCTGATCCGCTACCTCAGCTGCAAAAGCGCCTTTTTGGCTTGGGAAAATAGGCAGGCCGTTTGCGCGACTTCATTCGTCAAGCGTCCCGACCGGGCGGCAAATTCCGCGCGCTGGCAGTGTTTGGCCAGCTCGGACATGCCCATGTTAAGCGCACTGCCCTTCAAACAGTGGAACTGTGCCTCAAGCTGATCGGGCGCTGCCACGCACAGGTCGTCAAGACCCTGCTGCACATCGTCAAGAAAAAGCCCGACAAGGTCCCCAAACCCATCTTCCCCAAACTCCTGCTTCAATTCAGTCACACGCGACCTGTCAATCATGGTTACCCCTCCGAGTGCCGATGCTAGCCTGATTTTTTGAATGAATCGTTATGATGGACGAAGGTTATTAAAAGTAGATATTTCACAGAGTGTTAAATCGCGTGGCCTAGGATCAGGATCATTCCAGAGTGTGAAAGGCCTGATCGTGAACGTTCCGATAGAATCTGTCTCGGGTACGGATGACCTCTTGCCAGATCCAATGACCTTCGCTCTGGTCGTCGACGACAGTTCGTTCCAACGCAAGATCGTCGTGTCGATGTTGGAAAGCTGGGGCATGACCGTGTTACAGGCGGAAACGGGCGAAGCGGCGCTCGCACTCTGTGCGACCAACACATTTGACCTCGTGGTATCAGATTGGATGATGCCACAGATGAACGGGCTTGAGTTCTGTCGCCGGTTCCGTGAAGAAACAAATGGTCACTACGGGTATTTCATCCTGTTGACAGCCAAAAGCGAAAAGGACGAGGTCGTGCGTGGCCTCGATGCCGGAGCAGACGATTTTCTGTCCAAACCTGTCAATAAATTTGAACTTAGGGCCCGGATCACGGCAGGCGGCCGCATCCTGTCGATGGAACGGGAACTACAGGCCAAAAATCAGGTGATCAGCGAAACACTCACCGAGTTGCAAAAACTCTATGACGGGATAGACGCTGATTTGGCCCAAGCGCGCACCATACAACAATCACTGGTCCCGCAACGAACGCAAACCTTCGGAAAATCGCGAATCAGTCTCTTGTTGCAGCCACGCGGCCATGTTGGTGGCGATCTTGTCGGCATGTTCAGCCCTGGGTCCAACCGTCTTGGGTTTTATAACATCGATGTATCCGGACATGGCGTGACGTCGGCCATGGTCACTGCGCGGGTCGCCGGCTATCTGAACGGGCAGTTCCCAGAGCAGAATATTGCCCTTGAGCGCGGCAATAACGATTTCTTTGCCCTGCGTGCCCCGCATGAGGTGGCAGCCGCTTTGAATACCCGACTGTGTTCAGACGCAGGCGTCGCGGAATACCTGACGCTGCTGTACGCCACTGCCGATCTGTCTGCCGGGCACCTCAAATTTGTTCAGGCCGGCCACACACATCCTTTGATCCTCCGACGCGATGGCACTGCACAGTTTTTCGGAACCGGAGGGTTCCCGGTTGGGCTGATGGATGACATGGTTTACGACGATACAGAGGTCTGGTTGGATCGCGGCGACCGTGTGCTGTTGTATTCAGACGGCTTTACTGAAGCCACAATGCCGGACGGCACCATGATCGGCGAGGCCGGATTTCTGGACCTGATCCAAAGAACCGTTCTGTCGTGCACCGGCACAGATTTTCTGGATCAGCTTCTGATGCATTTGACCGAGGCATCGCCGCGATGCAATGGAATGGAAGATGACATTTCCGCAGTCCTGCTTGAGTACGATGGCCCCTGATAAATGGTCAAAGCATGAATCGACGGACAAATCCCTTGTCTCCCGGATTGCCCAGCACCTCGGCCGCGACGTCCACAGGCATCCACAGCGCACGATGCCCTGCCTCTGAGGGGCGGCCAATTGCACGCACTGGCGTTGCAAGGTAAATCGCACACAGTTTTTCCGCCCACAGGTCATATTCAGGCATGTAGGTAAACCGCCGAAACGCTCCCAGCCGACGCGGCGCGGCAATGCAGCGCTTGCAAAGGAGATTCACCCGGATCGATCCCGCCACCCGGCAATTGAAACTCGGGCGCGGGCGCGGCCTGGTGGGTCAGCAACACCTGATCCCGGCGCGGCAGTATTGCATAAACACCGGGCCGGCGTATGTAGTTTTGTCTGGCATCCGGGGCTGAGCCATACCTGCGTGTCATACCTGACCCCTTGTACCTTGTCTTGCTGCGCCTATTTAGACGCGGTATGCCAAGACCTGGCAAATAAGGAAACCCCATGACACTTGGATCACAACTTGCCTGGGACGACACTGTCCTGCCTTTTCAGCTTGACCGCTCGGACATGCGTGGCCGGGTGGCCCGTCTGGACGGCGTGTTGACCGGTGTCCTGAAACAGCACAAATATCCGCCGCAAATTCAGGCGCTGGTGGCCGAAATGACGTTGCTGACGGCCTTGATCGGCCAGGCCATCGATTTGCGGTGGAAACTGTCGCTTCAGGTTCAGACCAATGGTCCAGTGCGGATGATCGCCACCGACTATTATGCCCCCGACACAGAAGGAGAGCCTGCCAGAATTCGCGGGTATGCCAGCTTCGACGAAGATCGACTGACAGATGGCACGCCTTTTGAACAGCTAGGCAAGGGCTATTTCGCCATCCTGATTGACCAGGGTGAAGGTATGGCACCCTACCAGGGCATCACACCGATTGACGGCTCTTCGCTTGCAAATTGTGCAGAGGCGTATTTTGCACAGTCAGAGCAAATCCCGACCCGGTTTGCCCTGTCTTATGGAGTCTCTCAGCAGCCTGGCCAAAAGCCGAGTTGGCGGGCAGGTGGCGTGATGATGCAGCACTTGCCCAAGACGTCGGCATTGGTGGCCCACAAGGACGCCGAAACAGAGACCGAGGCGCGGATCCTGCAAGCCAAGGACCTGATAGACGATGATGCCGAAGAAAACTGGAACCGTGCAAATATTTTGTTGGATTCGGTAGAAGAGATTGAACTTATTGGCCCCGCCGTATCGCCCAGCGACCTGCTCGTGCGCCTGTTCCACGAGGAAGAGCCCCGGGTTTATGATGCGCAGATGGTTCGGTTTGGTTGCACCTGCTCGGAAGAGCGTGTCCGGCAGAGCCTGTCGATCTACTCGGCCAAGGATATCGCCAAAATGACCACGGTCGAGGGCACTGTGACCGCAGACTGCCAGTTCTGCGGTGCGCATTACGTTCTTGATCCCAAGACCGTAGGATTTGAGGCCAATGCCGACTGAGGCATTGACCAAGATCCGAGCGGCGCTGGCAAAAGACAGCGCCGCCTCCTCGGATTTTGACCTGAACCCGGGAACGGTTTTGCCCGAGGGGCGCAAACTGCGGCCGGCGGGGGTTCTTGTGCCCCTGATCATGGGGCCCAACGGCCTGAACGTGATCCTGACGAAACGGTCGTCTGCGTTGAAACATCATCCTGGCCAGATTGCCTTTCCGGGCGGCAAACAGGACGAAGCCGATGTCGATTGTGTTGACGCAGCCTTGCGGGAAGCGACCGAGGAAATCGGACTGCCCCGCGACATCGTGGAGGTCCTGGGCACGCTTCCCGGTCATGAAACTGTAACATCCTTTATGATGACCCCGGTTGTCGGCTTCGTCACGCGCCCGTTTGAGGTGCGCCGCGAGCCCGGTGAGGTTGACGAGGTGTTTCAAGTACCGCTGGCACATGTGACGGACCCAGCGCGGTTCTCGGTGCAGTATCGACGCTGGCGCGGCATACGGCGTCATTACTACACAGTTCCCTTTGGCCCCTATTACATCTGGGGCGCCACGGCGCGCATTCTGCGCGGCTTTGCCGAGCGTATGACATGACCCGTGTTTCGGGCGACTGGGTGACGTTCGAGCCAACTCAGACCGTCTTTTCCATGCTGGAGGACGCCGGGCATCAAGCGTTCTTTGTTGGCGGCTGCGTGCGAAATGCCTTGCTGGGGGAACCTGTTGGCGATCTCGATATCGCGACCAATGCGCGACCCCAACAGGTGCTGGATCGGGCCAGTCAGGTGGGCCTCAAGGCCATTCCAACCGGTATTGACCATGGAACCGTGACCGTGGTGTCGCAGGGTCTGCCCCATGAGATCACGACCTTTCGTGCAGATGTGGAAACGGATGGCAGACACGCTATTGTCAACTTCTGCGATCATATGGAAGACGATGCCCTGCGCCGCGATTTCACAATGAACGCGTTATATGCAGATCGCAGGGGCATGGTGGTGGACCCTTTGGGAGGGGTGGCTGACCTGACAGCACGGCGCGTGCGATTTATTCAGGACGCTGACAAGCGCATTCGCGAAGATTTCCTGCGCATCTTGCGGTTCTTCCGCTTCAATGCCTGGTATGGCGATCCCGCATTGGGGT
Organism: Oceanicola sp.; assembly: GCA_022447275.1. GTDB lineage: Bacteria > Pseudomonadota > Alphaproteobacteria > Rhodobacterales > Rhodobacteraceae > JAKVBK01. Next base: position 11,629 of record JAKVBK010000057.1, read on the forward strand.
GGGACGCTGATGCTCTTGCAGCAATCTCAGAAAACATCGCGGGCCTTTCCTCTTTGTCACGCGAACGTGTCGGGGGGGAAATCACCAAGCTGTTGCTGGCGCCTGACCCGGCACCGGCGGTTTCGGCAATGGCACAGACCGGGGCCTTGGCGGCCTGTTTGCCGGGCGCGAGCCCTGTTTCTCTTCCGGTTTTGGTGCACCTTGAACAGATGGAAGGGGTCGCGCCTGACGCCCTCCGAAGACTTGCCGGAATCGGTGTTTTTGACGGAAAGAGCCTGCGGTTCAGCAAAAAGATGCTGACACGTCTGATCAGGATACAGGATGCATTGGGCGCAATGATGACACCAGCGGAACTTGGCTATCGCCACGGGTTTGATCTTGCGCGCGATACGCTGTTGATCCGCGGTGCCTTGGCCGGCACCCCCGTCGCGGCTAAGGACCTCACATGGGCAAGGCAAGGCAGCACGGCCAAATTCCCGATTGCCGCGCGGGACCTGATGCCAGCGTTGTCGGGCCCGGCCCTGGGCGACAAACTGAAAGAGTTGGAAACCCGTTGGATCGCCTCTAGGTTTACAGAGACCCGAGACGACCTGCTGCGCTAAGCCACCCGATCCCAACGCTTTGGGACAGACGTGATAGCCACGCGGCGGGAAATCTGCCACAACGGCCGTGTTGCCCAAAATCCATTGCTTGAGGACGAAAGCGGTGTTCCGTTTTTTCGAAAATCTTGTCGATCCCTATGTCGACTACCCTGACGTTGATACCCCGCCGAAACGCCTGTACCCGTTTCTGATGGACTACGCACAGCCGTTCAAATCCGTGTTCTGGCTGGCCGCATTGATGTCGATCGTCGTCGCGGCAGTAGAGGTTGGGCTGATATGGGCGATGGGCTGGGTGGTTGACATCCTGTCACAAGAGCCCGCGAGCGTGTGGAACGCACACGGAACCACGCTGATTGCCCTGGCTGTCTTCATTGTGTTTCTGCGGCCACTTTTGCAGGCCCTGGACGTCTTTTTGCTGAACAACACGATCCTGCCGAACTTTGGAACACTGATCCGCTGGCGGTCGCATCGGCATGTCTTGCGCCAGTCTGTCGGCTGGTTTGAAAATGACTTTGCCGGACGCATTGCCAACCGAATCATGCAAACACCGCCTGCAGCGGGCGAAGCGGTGTTTCAGATCTTTGACGCGCTGACATTTGCGCTGGCCTATGTGGTCGGTGCCATCGTGCTGTTGTCGGATTCGGATCCACGCCTTGCCCTGCCATTGGTTGTCTGGCTGGTGCTGTATGCCCTGCTGATGCGCTGGACGATCCGACGGGTGGGTCCGGCCAGCCAGGCCGCCTCGGACGCACGCAGTGAAACGACGGGCCGGGTGGTTGACAGTTATACCAACATCCACGCCGTCAAGATGTTTGCCCATCACGACCGCGAAATCCGGTATGCCAAAGAGGCAATCGACAAGACCCGCGACACCTTTCGGGCAGAGATGCGGATCTACACGGTCATGGATATCGCGTTGGTCACACTCAACGGCCTGCTTGTCGTCGGGGTCGTCGGCTGGGCGATCATGTTGTGGATGCAGGGCACCGCCACGGTCGGTGCCGTTGCCGCGGCCTCGGCGCTGACCCTGCGGTTGAACTCGATGACAGGGTGGATCATGTGGGCTCTGACCAGCTTCTTTCGGCAATTGGGGATCGTGGCCGAAGGTATGGAAACCATTGCCCAGCCCGTGGCATTGGTGGACGCCCCTGACGCCAAGGCCCTGAAGTTTCGTGCCGGAGAAATCAAGATAGAGGCCCTGTCACATCATTATGGTCGCGGCACGGGTGGTCTGGACAGGGTGTCGTTGACAATCAAGCCCGGTGAAAAAGTTGGCCTTGTCGGCCGCTCCGGCGCAGGCAAATCAACCTTGGTCAAACTGCTTCTGCGCTTTTACGACGTCGAACAAGGGCGCATTCTGGTCGACGGTCAGGACATTGCCCGGGTGACGCAGGACAGCCTGCGCCTGCAAATCGGTATGGTACAGCAGGACAGTTCGCTGCTTCATCGGTCGCTGCGAGACAATATTCTTTATGGTCGACCCGATGCCAGCGAACCAGAGATGGTTGCCGCTGCCCGCAAAGCCGAGGCACTGGACTTCATCGAGGGTCTCGAAGATCCAGAGGGGCGCAAGGGATTTGACGCTTTCGTCGGAGAACGCGGGGTCAAACTGTCAGGAGGCCAGCGGCAGCGCATCACCCTTGCGCGCGTGATCCTGAAGGATGCGCCGATCCTGCTGCTGGACGAGGCGACAAGCGCACTTGATTCCGAGGTCGAGGCCACGATTCAAGACACGCTTTATGGTATGATGGAGGGCAAGACGGTCATCGCCATTGCCCACCGTCTTAGCACGATTGCGCAGATGGACCGCATTCTGGTCATGGACCGGGGGCAGATCGTCGAGGAAGGATCACATGAGGCTCTGCTGGCCGCCAATGGGCTTTATGCGGGTCTGTGGGCACGGCAATCGGGCGGGTTTATCGGGCAGGATGCAGCCGAATGATCAGGACTTACCGCGCTTTGATCCGGGCTATGGCAAATCAGGTGACCTTTGATGCGCCGGTAGCGGATCCGCCACCCGACACCTTTCCCGCGTTCTTGTGGTGGGCAGTCAAGGGCGGACAGCGGGTCATATGGTTGGGGGCTTTGATTGCTGTTCTCGCAGGTGCGACTGATATCGCGGCCATGGCGATCCTTGGGGATCTTGTTGACGCCACCGTGCAGACCCCCTCGGGTTTCTGGGCGGCGCATTGGCAACTTGTGGTGATTGCCTTGGCCCTCTTGCTGGTGGTGCGGCCCCTTCTTTTCGGAGGGCTGGCGCTGACACAATCGGTAATGATCGGTCCCAACATTGGCATGCAGTCACTGGCGCGGCTGTTTCGCTGGACCTTGGGGCAATCCGTTTCGTTCTTTGACAATGATTTTGCCGGACGGATTGCACAAAAGCTGCAACAAACCGCCAATTCATTGACTGAAATGATCATCGAAAGCGTGAACGCACTGATCTTTGGTCTGGCTTCGGTGCTGGCAACGGCCATTTTGTTAAGCACGATAAATTCTTGGATGCTGCTTGTTCTGGCCGTCTGGTTCCTTTTGTACCTGTCATTCCTAAGGGTCATGCTGCCAATCATCCGGGGCCGATCATCTGCACGGGCAGAAAAACGGGCGATGGTCACAGGCCAGGTGGTGGACACCATTTCAAATGTGAAAACGGTCAAACTGTTTGCCGGTGACAGCCATGAGGACAGCAAGGCCATCAGCGCCATGGCTGATCTGCGCGAAACAACACTGTATTTTGGTGAAGCACAGACCCTGTTCCGCTTTGGCCTGATCCTGATTGCCGGCCTTCTGCCAGTGGCACTTTTGGCGGTGGCAATTTCTTTGCGCAACAGCGGTGTGACGCCGGGGGAGGTGGCGGCAATCGGCGCTGTTTCCATTCGGTTAAGCCAGATGACCGGCTGGATCAGCTTTACGCTGATGGCCGTCTACTCGCACATGGGCGAGGTCGAAGACGGCATCGAAACGCTTGCCCCGGCCAACCGCATCAAAGACAAGCCCGATGCGACAGCGCTGTCAGTGCCACACGGCGAGATCACCTTTGACCGCGTGCATTTTGCCTATGGCCGTCGCAGCGGTGGCGTGAACGACCTGAGCCTGACAATCAAGCCCGGCGAAAAGATCGGTCTTGTTGGCACTTCGGGGGCCGGAAAATCGACGCTTGTCGGGCTGCTGATGCGGCTCTACGACCCCGAAGGCGGCGCCGTACGGATCGATGGGCAGGACGTATCGCTGGTCAGCCAGGATTCGTTGCGCGCGCAGGTCGGCATGGTTACGCAGGATACCGCGATGTTCAACCGCACTGCGCTGGACAATATCCGCTATGGGCGACCGGGCGCCAGCCGGGACGACGTGGTCGCCGCCGCTGTAAAGGCAGAAGCGCATGACTTCCTGCTAGAGCTCGAAGATCACAGGGGCCGCAAAGGGTATGACGCCTTTCTGGGCGAACGTGGTGTCAAGCTCTCTGGCGGACAGCGCCAAAGGGTGGCCATTGCCCGTGTGATCCTGAAAAACGCTCCGATCCTTGTCTTGGATGAAGCAACAAGCGCGTTGGACTCCGAGGTTGAAGCGGCCATTCAGGGCACCCTGGCCACAGTGATGCAAAGCAAGACCGTGATTGCAATCGCGCACCGGCTGAGCACCATTGCCCAGATGGATCGGATCATTGTGCTGCAGGCAGGCACGATCGCCGAACAAGGTACGCATGCAGAGCTGCTGGCAAAGGATGGCCTTTATGCGGGGTTCTGGGCGCGTCAGTCCGGCGGCTTCCTCGCAACAGAGGCTGCGGAATGATACGGCTCTTGGAAATCGGGGCGAGGGTGGGGAAACCATCATCGTCCATGTCGAAGTATACAGATTGACCGAATGCAATCTCGATTGCATCGCCATCCAAATCCAGAACAACCGGCCAAGCAGTAGACCAGTCCCTGGGGTCACTCGGATCGCTTAGGATCAGGAGCCATTGATTTCCGGCTGACAGCGTGATTCACGGTTCAAAAATCGAGCGGTGACCCTGTCTGATCTTTTCTGGTTGAGCGACGAGCAAATGGCGCGTCTTGAACCCTTCTTTCCCAAGTCACATGGCAAGCCACGTGTCGATGATCGGCGGGTGTTGAGCGGGATTATCTTCATCAATCGCAATGGCTTACGGTGGCGCGACGCTCCGGCAGCATATGGCCCGCATAAGACGCTTTACAATCGTTGGAAGCGGTGGAGCGATAAGGGCATCTTCGCCGAGATGATGATCGGTTTGGCGGCCGGGCACGGCGAAGACAAGACCGTCATGATCGATGTGAGCCTGCGCAAGCGCCACCGGTTCGAGCGCGCAGGCGCAAGTACCTGAAGGCCCACCGCACCGCGACCAGCATGGGCTTCAAAAAGGGGGGCGTGGACGTCTGATTCACTGCCCGGCAGGGTATTTCCGAAGGAAATGTCCCGAGAGGGGACGAACCAAGGGCGGGATGAACACCAAGCTGCATGCGATCTGTGATAGCCAAGGACGCCCTCTCAACCTGTTTGTCACCGCAGGTCAGGTCAGCGACTACATCGGGGCACGGGCGTTGGTGAGCAGATTGCCCAAAGTGGACTGGCTGCTTGGAGATCGGGGTTATGACGCCGATTGGTTCAGAGACGCTTTGAAAGACAAAGGGATACGCGCATGCATCCCTGGTCGAAAGCGGCGCAAAAAGACTGTAAAGTACGACAAGCGCCGCTACAAACGGCGCAACCGCATTGAAATCATGTTCGGCAGGTTGAAGGATTGGCGGCGTGTCGCAACCCGATACGACAGATGCCCGTAGGTCTTCCTGTCAGCCATCGCGCTGGCCGCTCTCGTCATTTACTGGCTATGAGTCCTGAGCCTAGTCAATCCTCCAATCATCTGCGTGGGCAAGCTCCCCGATGGACATCCAGTCTACCCGCGCCCGAGCAACACGCGTATCGCCCCATGTTTTGAAAGCGATGGTGAACCCAGTACGGGAGATGCTTTCAGCC
>JAKVBK010000058.1 GCA_022447275.1 Oceanicola sp.
CATCTCGTGCGGGTTGCGGATGATCACAGCTCGGCTGCGGGCAAGATCATGGTCTATATGGGCCCGAGCGATCCGTTCGACGGGGCGAATGTCTATGGTGCAGATGGCCGCGCAACCACGGTTTCAGCGGGGGATTATGTCCGCGAGGTGCAAAGCAACGGGGCGGTCAAGTTCTACAAATATACCGGGGCCAGCCCACTGCAGACCTTGCTTGGCGGGGTGGCTGTCGAAGATGGGTTTGATCTCAGCACGCTGACCTACGCCACCGACAGCGACTGGACCGAGGAAACCACCAATGCGCTGGGCATCCCGCTCTCCGGGGCCATCGATCTGAACACGACCAATTTCGACAATACGGATTACTGGAAGGAGTATGTGGCCTCTCAGCTTGTGCCGCAGGGGCTGAACCTTCCCGGCAACAGCAGCGATTCCAGTGACAGCGACAGCAGGGCGCTTGGGGCGCTGTTTGTCTACAATGAACTTGTCGGCGGGGCAGAGGCCTATGTGACCTCCGCAACGCTGCGCGCCGATGATGACATCACGATCGCCGCCCGCCAGGACAGCCAGATGGATGCCAAGACCGATATCGCCGTGTCGTCTTCCGGCGGGACGGTGATCGGCACCGGCACCAGCCAGGCAGTCAGCGGGGTGGTGGCCACAAACCTCCTGAACGGATCGGCCACGGCTTATGCGCAGGATGCCACGCTCACCGCGCAGGATGCCACCGGCTCAGACACCAGCGGGTCTATCTCGATAACGGCCGTCAATGCGGCGGTGATGAATGCCATAACGGCGGCGAATGTGGCAACCGGCGATACCGGTGTGAACGTGGTGCTCGCGTTCAACTCGATGGGGTACAAACCCACGAACCTTCTGTTCAACAGTTTCAATGCGCTGGTGGGTGATCCCAACACAACGCAGCCGATCTATGATGCCGAAGACCGGGTTGAGGCCCATGCCTACATGGAAAACGTGCAGGCGGAGGCGGCTGACACAATCGAAGTCACGGCGGACAATGCCGCCGCCGTGAAGGCTGAGGTCACAAACGAGACCACCTCTGCCGCCAGTGCGTTCAAGGATGCGTCCGGCACCGGTGTCGGTGCGGTTTTGTCGATGAACAAGATCCTGTCCGGCGCGCGGGCAGAAGTGGCGGGCTATATCGCGCAGGCTGATGGCGGCACCAAGGATATCGCAACCGGTGATTTGGTGATCGCCAATGATGGCAAAGTCTATGAGCGGACCGGGACCGCCCTGAGCGGTCAGGATATGGCGACGCTGACTTTCACCACAGGCTGGACAGAAAAAACCAGCGGGCTGGCAGCGATCAATGATCTGGATGCGGGCAAGGCTGTGGTGGTCAAGGCGTCGGACAACACGACGCTGGATGCCGACAATACGATGGTCGTGGCAACGACCGTGTCAAATGACGGCGGCCTCAGCATTATCACCGGCGCGCTCGAGACGCTGATGGCGGATTTCGCCTATACGACCTTCTCGGGAAAGCACCTGCTTTTGAAGGGACAACAGGTGTTTGCCGGCTCGAACATGGCCGCATCTCAACAGGGCAACCGCTATATTTACAAAGGGGCTGACACCGATGAGGCGGTCGACCTGGCCGCCATAGACCTCACCGATGCCACGACATGGCAGCTGGTGGTTCTGACCGATATCGAAAGCCTTGTTCCGGGCGGGATCAACCTCAATGTCAGCGCCTCTGATGCCACGGCAGTGGGGGTGTTGATCTCCGTGAATGATATGCGGGCGCGCACGGAGGCCACGCTCAGTGGCGCCGATGTGGATGTTGTGGACGGGTTTGTCTGGGTCTCGTCGGTAGAGAACGCGCTGATGGATGCGTTGAACTCCGGCACGGTCACAGCGGATGGCGGATCGCTTTTTGCGGCCTCTTCTCAGGTGATTGCGGTGAACGCCAACATTGCCACCAACAACATTACCTCCTCTGCCAATGCCACGGTCAGCGATGCGGATCTGACTGCTGGAAATGCCAATGCCACCAATGAAAACACCACCGAGCTGACCCTTGGCGGGCGCGCGAGTACGGTGGTGAAGGTGACGCCCGAGGATGGCACGGTCACGGTGCGGTCCCAGAACGCCGCCCAGATGCACGCAGACCTCAACACCACAACCATTGCCGAAGGCGGCGGTGGGACAAACGTGGCCATCGGGGCATCGGTTGCGTTCAATTCGGTTGGGATCGACAGCCAGAACCTGCTTTTCAACCTTGCCGATACATTCGTGGGCACCGTGGTCGCCACCCCGAACCCCTCTGCCGGGATTGCCACAGTCCGGCGGGCCGCCATTGCCGCAGCAGATGGCGTCAGCATCGATGCGGACAACACGACCGTGATCGAGGCAACGATCACCAATGCCGCCGTGGCCACCGGTGTGAGTTTCATGCAAAAGTCCTCGACCGTATCGGTGGGCGCGATCATCGCAATGAACCGGACGGCGGCAACAACGTCGGCGGTGATTGTCGACAGCGATACGGTGAGCACGACGCGGGGCAAGATCTCGGTCACGGCGGATGATGTGTCGGGCATCGGCTCCCGGATCACGGCCACCAGCATGTCGGTGGCCACCGGCAATGGCGGTGCGATCGCTGTCAGCGTTGCGGCGGCTTTCTCGCGCAATGAGGTCACCTCGGAGGTGCTGGCGCAAACCAGTTCTGCGGATTTGACAGCCGCTGGCGATATCGAGATCACCGCCCGCCGCGCAGCGGCCATTGATGCGCAGGGCCTGTCGGCCTCCATGGCGATTGCAGCGGGAAGCAATGGCAACGAAGTGGGCTTTTCCGGCGGCGGCGCGGTGGCGTTCAACACGGTGCGCGGGCAGGCGCGCGCGCAGGGCTCTGGCGGCACCTTCCTGACCAGTGGTGACATCACCATTGATGCGCAAAGCATCAGCCAGATCACGGCAACCGTGCTGGCCGCTGCGGGATCGGTTGCGCTGGGCACCGGCACGGCACCCGCTGTCGCAATTGGTGCCGTCTATGTGGACAACATGGTGGGCTATGACCAAACCGCCCCCGACCTGACAGGCCAAACCGTCCATGACAGCGACGATACCAATGTCGCAAGCCTTCAGACCGGGCACTACGTGCGCGGGGTTGGGGGCGGTGCCGATACGGGCGCGATCTATCGCTATATCGGAACAGCCACGCGGACGGATGTCGATCTGGCGATCGAGGATTTTGCCGATCCGAACCAATGGGAGCGGGCAGACCTTGTGGTTATTGATAACCCGGTCGCCCATGCCTCAGCAGATGCGCTCAAGACTGTAACGACCACGTCAACCGCCGGGGCCAATGGGCTGGATGTCACGGCACATTCGGCCCAGCGCATCAACGCCACAGCTGCGGCGGGTGCGGTTGCCCTCGCGGGCTCTACCAAGGCGGCTGTGGCGGTCAGTGCCGGGGTCGCGGCAAGTCGCAATCGCATTCAGGCCGGTGCCACCGCAGAGATCACCGGCAGCACCACCGACATCAAGGCCGGGTCGGTCAATGTCAGCGGCACGGATGCAAGCACGATAGCGTCGTTCACGGCGGGCGCGGCCGTTGGGGTGGCCGCCTCCGGTAAAAGTGCAGTGACGGTGTCTGTGGGTGTGGGGCTCGCCTTCAACCAAGTGGATGCAGACGCGGTGGGGCGCATTACGGGTGGCGCCATCACCGCAACGGGGCCATCGGGGGTCAGTGTGACATCGAGCGTTGCGCCGCCGCCTTCCTACACGTCGGACGCGGTTTCGACGACGGTGAATGCGGACGCGCTTGATGATCTTGCGGTGACCGACGTGAACGATGCCAGCAGCAGCGCGGATGGCACGGCTGACGCCACTGACGCCGTTCAGGATGCGGCCACGAAATCAGCCCTCGTCACCCTGATGAACCTCAAGCTTGGGTCGGATGCCATTTCCACCGCGTCCGAAGATATGGCCGAGCACAGCCTCACCAAGGGCCGCGAGGGCAGCTGGACGCTGGTGGACAACACGGGCCGCGCCTTTGATCTGGCGTTTGACAACAGCGGCAAGCTGACGTTCGAGGTTGCAACCATCACGGCGATCACCGGCGCGGCCGCGTTTTCCTTTGCCCTGGGATCAAGCGGGATCGCGGTGTCGGCGGCGGGGGCCTATGGGCAGAATGTGGTTCTGTCCAGCGCACTTGCTTACATCGAAGATGCCACGGTCACCACGACAGACGCAGATGGCGATGTGACTGTCTCGGCGACAAGTGCTGCGGCCATCACCTCTGCAACGCTGGCTGCATCCGTGGCGGTTGGCTTGGGCAAAACGGGGGTGGGCGTGGCGCTGGGCGCAGCGATTGCACAGAACCTCATTGGCGCCGGTGTTCTGGGGGGCGCTGATCCCACGCAGACCACTGCCTACATCAAGAACAGCCGGATCATCGCAGGCGGTGATGTATCCGTGACTGCAAGCACGGCGCAGCTGATCAATGCGCTCAACGTCGCGGGTTCGGTTGCGGTTGCGGGTGGCAAGGTTGGCGTCGCGGTGTCTGGCTCTGGCGTCTATGTGCGCAATGCGGTGGATGTGGAGACCGTTGCCAAGATCGAAGGGGACCTCGGCACCCTGCCCGCCGGGCAATACGCCATATCCGGTGATGCGGTCACAGTGGATGCGGAGACGATCTCGCGGATCAATGTGATTGCGGCAGCCGCTTCCGTAGCATTTGGGTTTGGCGCCACGGGCGTATCCGTCGCCATCGGGGCAAGCGTCAGCCAGAACGAGATTGACGGAAAGACAGAGGCGCTGATTTCGGCGGTTGATGACGGCGGGGTGCGGGCGAGCGCGGGCAATGTCACGGTGCAAGCCAAGGATGAGGCCCGGATCTACGCGCTGACAGCGGCGGCGGCCCTGTCGGCGGGCTTTGGCAAAGTGGGCGTTGCCGTTTCGGCGGCCGGGGCGTTGGCTTTCAACAAGATCGGCGCGCAGGTGACGGCGCAGATCGATGGGTCGCGGGTGAGCACAGCGGTCGGCGACGTGATCGTGGATGCGCAAACCGTAGGTGAGGTCGGCGCGCTGATCGCCTCTGCTGCGGTGTCCATTGCTGCGGGTGCCGTGGGCATTGGTGCAGGCATCGGGGCCTCCTATGCCAACAACATGATCGGCCATGGGTACGGCAACGCCGCCACGACCTATACCAGCGATCAAACGCTCGCCAGCGGCGTGCTGAGCAAGGGCAACACCGTGCGCGTGATGGACGGCATCCATGCGGGCCGGGCCTTCAAGTATATCAGCGATGACGCCCTTGGCCCCAATCAGGACACCAACCGCGATCTCGAGATCACTTCGGCAGACACGGTGCTTCTGAACGAGGTGGATTACGGAAACCCGCAGCAATGGGAAGAGATCGACGTGGCCCGCACCCCGGTTCAGGTGACGGCGGCGATCACGAACTCGGCCATTGATGCCGCAGATGACCTGTCGGTTACGGCAAAGTCCGATCAGCTGATTTCGGCGGCCTCTCTGGCGGTTGCTGCAGCGATTGCGGCAGGCAAGGTGGGTGTCGGCGTGGGGCTTTCGGGGTCGATCCTGCAAAACCGCATCTCGGTTGATTCCATCGCCACGATCTCTGGCGATCTGAACGGAGAAGGCCAGCGTGCCCGCACGGTGACGGTGACGGCGGATGATGAAAGCCGCATCAATGCGGTGAGCCTTGCGGGCTCTGTCGGCGGTGCAGCGGGTGCGGTGGGGGTTGGTGTGTCGCTCGGCGTCTCGGTTGCGATGAACATCGTGCAGAATGATGTGTCGGCCAGCATTCTGGGCGGGGCCAATGTGACAGCCACCGGATCGACGGGTGGCGATGGGGTGATCGTGCGCGCGGGCATCGCAGCTGAAGCCGCCAACGGCACCCTTACGCCATCGGCCTTTGGCGTTGCCAACAGTGCGCTTGGGGCGCTTCTGGACGATGCCGCCACCGTCGACACCGAAGAGGATTCTGGCGGCAATGAAGTGGCCGTCGTGGCGGACATCACCGCAGACCAATCTGTTCTGAGCACGCTGAAATCACAGCTTGAGGGCACGGGCGACACGGTTGTTGGCTCTCTGCGGATGACGGTGATCGAAGACGGTCAGAAGTGGCTGGTTGCTGACCTGTCGGGAAATACCTGGACGCTGAAATGGGACGGCACGAACCTGACCAGCGTGAAAGCCACGATCAACGCGCTGGCAGGCGCGGCGTCGGTGGCGGCGGGCTTTGGCGCCGTCGGTGTCTCGGTGGCGGGGGCTGGCGCGAGTGCGGTCAACCAAGTGCTGTCCAATGCGTCGGCCACGGTCAGCGGCAGCACGGTATCGGCTCTTGTCGGCGATGTGCATGTGGAGGCGCGCAGCCTCAGCCGGATCAATGCGGCCGTACTGTCGACATCGCTGGCCGTTGGGGCGGGCAAAGTGGGCGTGGGTGTCGCGCTTGGGGCGTCCTATGCGCTCAATACCATTGGTGAGGGGCTGTCTGGCACGGCCACGGGCACTGGCAAGACGGTGGCAACGATCACCAATGCCACCATCAGCGCCGCGGGCTTGATTGAGGCGAAAGCCAGTGCAGAGCGGCAGATAAATGCAGTGACGTTCGCTGGTGCCGGGGGCGTGGCGGCTGGGGCCGTTGGCGTGGCGGTCTCGGGCTCTGGGGTTTTGGTTGAAAACCGCATTGCCGGTGCGACCGAGGCGGAAATCAGCCTTGGCAATACTGATGTTACGGGCAGCGCGGTCAACGTGACGGCAACGGATATGTCCGCGATTGAGTCGATTGGTGGGGCGATCTCGCTGTCGATTGCGGCAGGGGCTGTGGGTGTGGCTGTGTCGCTGGGCGGGGCGGTGTCTCTCAACCAGATTTCGGCAACCACAACCGCCAAGGTAACCGAGGTGACCTCTGGCGCAACGGGCACGCTCACGGCAAGCAGCGGAGACATCGCCATTCTGGCGCAGGATCAGGCGACGATCCGGTCGATCACTGCCGCTGCGGCGCTGGCTGCAGGCTTTGGCGGTGTGGGCGTGCCGGTGTCCGGCGCTGGGGCCGTTGCCCGCAATATCCTGACCGGGGCAACACAGGCGGAAGTCATTGGCGCCCGGCTCGTGGCGAATACGGCGTCCTCGCTTGTACCCGTCACCCAGCAGGTGGCGCGCCAGGACTCCACCGGGGCCTATGAGCTCGACAGCAGTGGCAATGTGATCTTTGACACCGTGGCGGTAACGGATCCCGCGCTGAGCGGGCCGGACAGCACGATCTGGGAGGGCACTTCGCTCAAGCCTGCTTATGCGGGCGCGCAGATTCAGGATCGCAATACAGATGGATCGCTGAAGTTCTCCACGTCGCTGGATGCGAACAATCAGATCACCTTTACCCCTGTTCTTGTGGCGCTGAGCACACCCACGACAGCGCCGGGACAGACGGTTTATACCAGCACCGGCGATGTGCTTGAGGTGCCGCGTCTGCAGGCCGGGACGGTGACGCCGCAATCGATCACCGTGAATGCCCAGTCCACGGCAACCATCGATGCGGCGATCATCTCAGCGGCTGTGTCACTGGCAGGGGGCGGCGTGGCTGTGGGCGTCTCAGCCGGGGCATCCTATGCGGAAAACCAGATCGGCAATGGGGACAGCAGCGGCGTCTTTGCCAAGATCAGTGACGGCGCGGCGCTGACAGCCAAAACCGATATCACCGTGAAAGCCGAGATGGATGCAACGATCCAGGCGCTTGTGGGCTCCTTTGCGGTGTCGATCGTGGGGGGCGGTGTCGGCGTCGGGGCGGGTGGCTCCGGATCGGACGCATTGAATGTCATCGACTATGCGGTGATCGCTCGGGTGGAGAACGCAACGCTCAGCGCCGGGGGCAAAGTCACGGTAGAGGCCGATGACAGTGCCACGATCAAGGCCGAAGTCTTGTCGGCCTCCTTGGCGGCGGCAGTCGGCGCATATACCGGCGCAGTCGCGATCTCCGTCTCTTTGGCGGATAACAGTGTGGCCAATACCGTCTCTGCCACGGTGCATGGCAGCGATGTAACGGCGGCCAATCTTGATGTGCTGGCGCAGGACAATACGGATGTGGATGTATCGTCTACCGCGGCGTCGATGTCTGCCAGCATCGGTGTTGGTGTTGCCCTGTCGGGCGGCGGTGCGAACGCCGACATCGATGCGAAATCCGAGATCACAGCAGAGATCAGCGGCAGCGGCAGCAGCGATGTCATCGCCATAAGCGATACGATCACCGTCGAGGCGCTGAATCAGGCAGATCTGCAGGCAGACATCGATGTGGCCAGCATTGCGATCGGGCTTGTGGGCATCGCGGCCAGCGGTGGGGTTGCGCGGATCGATACCCGCGCCGAGAGCAACAAGACCACCGCGCGGGCGGCGGTGGGGGGCACTGCCCTGAGCGCCGGCACCCTCAACGTGAACGGCCTCGCCAAGATCAAGGCCGTGGCCGATGTGAAGGGGCTGACAGTCGCCACCGGTGCCGCCGTGGGGGTGAGTGAGGCCACGATCCTGACAGGCGCGGATATCGACGTTGTCATCGGCTCTGCTCAGGGCTCTGTCACCGCCACAAACCTTGCTGCGCGGGCGGCATCCACGGGCGTGGATGACAGCACTGCGGTGGCGGATGCCACGGCGCAGGCATCCGGGGGCGGCATCCTTGTGGGGGTGAATTCCACCAGCGTGACGCTGACAAATACCGACAAGGTCAGCGCAGTCTTTGGCTCCGGCTCCACCACCAGCGTCTCGGGCACGGCAACGCTGCAGGCCGTGTCTGATGTGGCCCAAACGGGCCTGTCCAAGGCGGCTTCGGCAGGTCTTGTCGGGGTGGGGGCGGCTGTTTCGACGATCACTTCCGATACGGATGTTGATGCCACGGTGCTGAATACGGCGACGGTGACGGGCGGCAATCTTGCGGTCTCGGCCTATGGCGAGGCAGATGCCGCGGCCAAGACGGAAACCGGTGCCTATGGTCTGGCCAGCGGGGCTGCGGCGCGGCCCGTGGTCAATATTACGGCGGATATCGACGCTGGGCTGGCCGCAGGCACCAGCACATCGAACCGGCCCTCGGTCATTCTGAGTGGTACCTTCGTCGCGGCGGCAAACCAGGTGAGCTCCGTTGATACGGAAGTAAAGACAGAAAGCTACGGCGCCATTGCCGGTGCCGGCGCCGATGCTGACATCACAGTGAACAGCACGGTCGACACGACCATCGGGACCTTTGCCCGCCTGAGCGCGGCGAGCATCGATCTTGCGGCCACCAATCGGGTGGTGCGCACGGCTGGCTCCGGCAACGACGTGGATGGCAAAACGGGCGGTTTGGCCTCTGGCGCGGGCGCCGATAGCAGCGCGGATCTGAACCTCACCACCGTTGTGACATTCGCAGATGACTCCGACATCGATGCAACCGCCAAAACCGGCACGATCAAGGCAGTGGCCCGCAATGACGTCTACTACCGGGACAAGGTTCGGCTAGAGACTGCAGGCGCCCTGTCTGGGGCGGGCGCGTTCACCGCGCTTAATGGGCGCGACATCTATGCCAAAGTCATTGTGGGTGATCGCGCGGATCTGCAATCGCGGGGCGAGATCGAGCTCGAGGCCTCTGGGACCTATGATATCTACCTGCAATCCTATTCAGAGACCTACGGCGCCGCGACAGTCGCGCTGGGCGATGCGCTCATCGATATCTACCCTGAAAACCGGATCACGATTGGCAGCAATGCCTCGGTGCTGGCTTACGGTGATCTCTACATGTCCACGGGAACCGACCGGAACCTGACGATCGAGAACGTGAAGCTTGAGGCGCGGGTGGACAATGTCGCGGGCTCGGCCATCCCGATCAGTGATCTCGAAACGCGCGCCATCTACCTCGTTGAAAACATCATTGAGATCAAAGCCAACGCTCTGGTCGAAAGCTATCAGAACATTGACCTGAATGCAGATGAGCTTGGCTTTGGCTCTGTCATTGGCGAGGCAAAGGGCACCAACTGGCTGTCGGCCGTGGGTGATGCAATCGACAGTCTCTTTGGCGGGTCAAACAATGAAACCGGCCCCGGCGTAGGCCTTGCGGATGCGCGGTCGCAGATCATCAATGACGGCACGGTCAAGACGGGTGGGCGGCGCAATATCTCGCTCAACATTACTGACATTGTCTCCGACTCCAGTGGCAATGTGAGCGGTCTGGTCATGGATGGCACCCGCGATGACTCCAATAACCTGATCATCGGCGCCACCGTCGGAACCACGACGATCCCCTCCTCGGGCCAGATCCGGATCGAGAACCTCCGGCGCAATCTGGAAACCTATGGCCGCGATGAGTCGGGCAATATGCTCGATAACGAGTTCACCCGGTTCTATGCGTCCGAGATCCAGCGGGTCGAAGGCGAAATGGTTGCCAGCGGCGAAGCGGTGCGCCTGTCTGACGGCACCGTTGTCCCACGCGAGCGCGATGACGTGGTGATCACCATCGATGATATCGTCGCCTCGGCCGGGCGCGTGCGCATCCTGACAGATCAGCTGCACGGCAGTGGCACTTTTGATGCGCCAAAGGATGTGCAGGTGTCGGTGGTCAATGACACCATCGCCTCGATCCTGTTCAACGATATCACCATTCCCGAAGAGAACGGGGGCGTGTTCTTCAATGGTATCGAGGTCACGTCGAATGCCAATTCCGCATCCTTGGATGTGGCGGGCAAGACGGCACTGAGCAACGCGCAGATCACGGCGGAAAACCAAGTCAGCGTCAACAAGGACAATGGCCCGCTCGATTCCTCGGGCAATATCAGGAATGTGTCTCTGGGCCTCGTTGGCTTGCAGACCTCTACCCTCAGCTTCACCTCGGGATCCCTGTCGGATCCGGCCACGGCCAGCGCGGGCAATCCGGTGCTTGATATCCGGGTCACCACGAATGTGCGTTCAACCGGCACGACCTCCGGGGATATTCTGCCGGTCGATCAGAGCATCATCATCGCAGGGGACGTTTATGCCCCGCTGACAACCCTGAATGTGACCGGGCCTTCGGGCCTCAACAATGTGAACTTCGAGACCCGCGGCAATGTCACGGCTGCCAATATCAACGTCAATGTTGGCGGCACGATCAGCATTCAGAACAAGGGTACTTTGCACACCGCTGGTGATCCCTATGGCAAGTTCATCAATTCTGGCGTGATCGGCAACGGGACACAGGCGGCCAAGATCATGGTCGGCGGTGCGACGATCTACAGAAACCCGGGGCTGGATGCCCTTTTCAACAATTCCGGTGGAAGCTCAGCAACCTATACAGACGATGTGACGGGGCAGGCGCGATCTGTTGGCCTGAATGCAAGCACGATCCTGATCCGGGGCGGCTTTGTGAACGTCAATGGCGACATCAATGCCGGCAAGGCAGATTTCAACCTCACGCTTGGCGATTACGAACGCAACCAGATCCTGAGAGCCGGGGCAGGCCGCACGCAGATCAACTTCTCCAATTCGGATTTCTTTGGCTACTACGATCGGGGCACCAATCAGCTGGTGATCCAACCCATGAGCCCGCAGGGCGGCCTTGTCGAAATCGAAGGGCGTATCGTCTCGACGGGCAAGGGCACGATCACTGCCCATGCTGGCTATCCGCAGATCACCATCGTCAACAATATGAACATTGCCGGGCTCAACCTCGTCGTTGAGGATCTCGATGTGTCGACCCGGGGCGAAGGCACTGTCACGATCCGCGACAAGAACCGCGGGGTGCGCGCCGACGGGTCTGACCTGGCAATCTATGAGACCCGCTTCACCAGCGATGCCAATGGCACTGTCACCAAGACAGATATCGTCATTGACCCGGCCAATAATGGGGCCTCCACCGCACAGGGTGCGCAAGGCACTGTCACTTCGTCGGTTTCAAGCGGCGCATCAAACGGCGCGATTACGGGTGGGGCCACCTACAACACGGCCCAAGGCTTCCGGTATGGGTGGGTCGTTGGAGAGGGCTCGCGCACAGAGAT
This sequence comes from Oceanicola sp., assembly GCA_022447275.1. Lineage (GTDB taxonomy): Bacteria > Pseudomonadota > Alphaproteobacteria > Rhodobacterales > Rhodobacteraceae > JAKVBK01. Next base: position 11,973 of record JAKVBK010000058.1, read on the forward strand.
CATTCAGGAGAAAACGGATAACAGCTGGCTTGGCATCGATTTTCTGATCCCGGACCTGACCCATGTGCCCGTGGTTGATACCACTGTGCTCAGCCGGGAACTGATCCCAAACTCCAACTACTTCTACTTCGACCTCGCCCAGAAGGATCAGGAATACACCTACGGCTATAGCCGCACCCAGATGGACAGCACCTCGTCCCAGACGGGCTATCGGTCCAAGACCACGTGGTATGGAAAGACATCCACCTGGCGCCAATGGACCACGATCAAGACCAACTTTGACAAGCACACCCACACGATCAAGGCAGACCGCCCCATCGAGATCGATTTCATCGGTTACAATCAGGGCAAGATCGATATTGATGGGGGCAATGCGCATATCGTGGTGGGCGGAAAACTGTCCAATTCTACTGGCGAGACGCGCCTGACCACGACGGCCAATATCACCACGCAGAATTTCGGCTCTGGCGGTGCAGCGGCCAATATCGGTGGACGGGTGATCGTCCTGAGCGCGGGCGGCAATATTGGCCTGCGCAACGGGGCGATCAAGACAGCCGATGCGCCCAACCAGTCAACGGCGCTGAGCGCGGTGCAGCTGGCCCTGCAGGACGCATCTGACGCGTCTCTGACGGCCACGGCGGGGGGCAACATCTATCTTCAGCAGAAGCTGGGCGATGTGCGGGTCAATACAGTGACGTCCACCGGGCTGGGCCGTGTGGAGGTGGTTACAGGCTCGGATGAGGCGACAGCGGCAACCGGGGGCTCGATCCTTGCGATTTCGGGCAGCAGCCTGATCCAGGGGGGCCAGATCTACCTCGCGGCAGATGGCTCCATCGGGACATCCACGCAAGAGATGCGGATCGATACCGGCACGCGCAATGTCGACACAATCACAGCGCGGGCCGGGGCGGACATAAACCTGACGGAGATCTCCGGGGATTTGCGGGTCTATGAGATTTCCACCTCGACGGATGTGGAGGTCACGCTGGCCGCGGGCGATCTGATCGATGCGAATTTCAATCAGGTTGCCGACGAGCGGGCCATCAGCGAGCTGTTGAACGGGGTTTGGGGCGACATGCAGCTGTTGGGCACCGTGGATGCCGACGGGCGTCCGACCAGCGGTGCGGCGCTCGACAAGATCAACGATGCGATTGCCCGGGTGCAGAATGCGCGGCTGGCGGATTACAACCAGTACTGGGACTGGCGCGAATTGCTGACAACGCAGGAATTCAACGATGTGCTGGCCGGAACTGCCGAAATCAACCTGAGCGCCGATCCAGATGATACGGGCCCGCTGGAAGCCCTGAAACTGGCCGAAGAGCTTGAAGATCCAACCGCGGACGAGGCCACGATTCTGGCCCGCGCCACGGCAGAACTGGCGGCAATGCGCACCTCGCGCACCGAACAGTTCCGCACCCTGCACACCCAGTTTGAAACACTGCTTGGGCCGCTGACCACCCGCGAAAGCAACCCGGATCTGCTGACGCAGGCCGAGAAGGACAAGATCTACGATTCTATCAAGGTCTGGACTCAGGAGGAGTTGCTGACAGGGATTGGCAGCGGGCTTCTCAAGCCTGTGACAGACACCACCGTCACAGAGGAGATGCCCAATATCGTTGGCCGCAACGTGGATCTCAACATCGGCGGCACAGTGGGCCGGACCGAGGGCGATGTCACCATCATGGTGAATGCGGGCACCCAGCTGACCGAGGATGAGCAATTGATCATCGCGTCGGCAGAGCGGGCAGACATGTTCTTTGTCACCACGGATTTCCAAAGCGGCACCGTCGATTTCGATGCCTCTGCCAACAGCATGACCCTGAAATCCGGCACATGGTCGACAGAGTTTGTCAGCGGGCAAGTGATCCAGGTGGAGGCAAACAGCGCCAACGCAACCGAAGATCAACAATACTACATCATCTCGACAATCAGCTCGGACCGGACGGTGATGAGCTTTGAAGCCACGGGCACCGCTTTGGCGAAGGCCGCGCTGAATGTGACGTCTGATGAGTCCAATATCGGGGTGCGCATTTCGGCCATTGTGAATGATCCACGCGGCGCCGTGCGCGATGCGGTGGTGGATGTCACCGGGGGCGACACGCTGACGGTGACCAATGGTGTCGATCTGCTCGACCAGGCGGGTGCGATCGGGTTTGCCGTGGGCGACTATATCCTGCTCAGCACAACGCCCGCCTATACGCCCGCCGAAGAGTCCGCAAAGGTTGAGACGCAAAACGCCAACACCTCGAGCAGCCTCTACCGCGTGTCCGCCGTTACCGCATCGGGCATGACGCTGACCCTGTCTGACGGCTCTGCTGCCGGGCTGACGGGCGAGACCGGCGTGACGATGCGCATCGATGAATATGTGCCGCTCAAGGCTGTGCAGGTCCAGCAGCGCGAAGATTTCGATGTTACGGTCACGGGCCAGATTGATGTGGATTCCGTCGGTGAGTCGTTCCTCGGGTCTGAAGGCAACCTGCTGCTGGGGTCTGTGAATGTTGCGGTTGACGGGGCAAATCCGGGCAACCTGCGCCTTAAGACATCAGGCAATATCCTCAACGGCTCGGGCGCCAATGACAGTGCAGGCGTTAATATCGTTGCAGACAGTGTGGTGCTGGAAGCGGCTGCTGGCTCTATCGGGGTGCTGGGCACAGATACGGTTACCGAAACCCGTATCTACATGGATCTGCGCCCCAATGCAGAGCTGACAGCAAGGGCGCTGCTCGACATCGTTCTGACAGAGCGTGACGGCAATATTGGCCTCAGCACCATGTATTCCAGATCTGGCGCCGTGGATCTGGAGGCGCTGAATGGCAGCATCCTTGATGATCTTGTCACCGAATTGGTGAACATCAAGGCGCGTGACATCATCCTTACCGCCTCCGGCAGCATCGGACAGGCAGACACCACAACCGAACAGGATGTAGAGCTGGATGCTTCCGGCGTTGTGACGCTGACAGCTGCCACGGATATCTACGTCACTGGCGCCGGCGATCTGACGCTCAACACGGTCACGTCGTCGGGCGGCACGGGCACCAAAGTGCGGCTGACAGCGGGCAATTCGATCCTCGATGACGTGTCTGACTCGGTTGTCGATATCACTGGTCACGCGGTGGAGTTGATTGCGCGGCTGGGTCAGATCGGTGGCGCGGCCAATGAGCTGGACATGAACACCACCGGGGGCGTCTTTGATGCCTCCTCCACGCTGGGCAATGTCTACGTCGTTGAAACCGCGGGTGACCTGCTGCTCAATCAGGTGGGCACGGGCGATGCCTTCACGGCCTTTCTGACGGCAACCGGCGGCTCGATCCTGAACGCGGCTTCCGTGGGCGTGTCGAACGTGACTGGCGGGCGGGCGTTCCTTGTGGCCAGCAGCAATATCGGCACCAGCACCAAGCGGCTCTACTCGACCATTGGCTCCATCCAGTCAGCCTCGCAGAGCGGCGCGACCTATGTGTTCAACGATGGTGCTGTGACGGCTGAAACCGATGGTGGGTCTGGCCCTGCGATGTCGTCGGCCACGGGCGTGTTCCTGACGGCAACCTCGCCCGTAACAGTGTCCGCGGACGTCACTGCGGCTGCCGGAGACATTCACATCGTCGCCAATGAAAGCAGCACGGCGGAATATGCTGCCGATGTGGCAGCGGCCGCCCCGGCCTCGTTGCCCAGCGAAGATGACTACGACACGGTGACGGTGCAGGCGGGCGTGACGCTCACCGCGGCGTCGGGCAATATCAACATTTATGCGGGTGATCATCTGGTGACAGAGGCGGGCTCGCTCCTGTCGGCCTCGGGCGATGTGAATATCTACACCGATGTCGCAACGGCGGCCAATGACGGGGTGAGCACGGGCGGGTCGGTTCCCGTGATCATCGTCGAAGCGGACCGCGACGATGCCGATGGGGGTGACGTGACGCTGGAGGGCGCCATCACCGCGGGCCAGAACATCCTGATCCGCACGGGCGCCACGGGGCCGTCCGATTTGGCGGGTGCCGTGGATCAGGCTGATATCGTCACCATCAGCGCCGCCCTGACCGCGACAGCCGGCCTGTCGATCCTGACGGGAGGAGACACGGACAGTCTCTCCGTGACAAGCACCGGTGCGCTATCTGGGGCCAGTGTGGTTCTGGATACGGGCGATGGGCAGGGCCAGATCACGCTGGATGGCGCCACGCGCGCGCTGGGCGGTGCGATGCGGATCAACATGGGCACGGGGCAGGATACGCTTGATATCACGGCCACGGTCAGCGCTACGGCCGCGCTCGATATTCTGACCGAGGACGGGGACGATGCGATCACCGTCACCAGCGCGGGCGCTCTGAGCGGCGCGGATGTGACAGTGAACACGGGCGACGGCACCGGGCGGATTGA
>JAKVBK010000059.1 GCA_022447275.1 Oceanicola sp.
AGCAGATCGGTAACCGTTTCAGATGCGTTGCGTGCAACAGCGACCGAGCTTTCACCCAGCGCGAGGCTTTCCTTCACAGCCTTGAAGCCTGCCACATCGGATTCCATGACTTTGGAAATTGCCCAAAGTGCGGCGTTGTCTTTTGCAGAATTCACCGATTTGCCAGTGGAAATTTCAGATTGAACTTTTTGCAGGTTTGAATTGATGCCCTTCAGCGTCTGCAGGGCCACCATCGAGCTGGTATTTGTAAGAATGCTGGACATAGTTTTCCGTCCTTGAGACAGGGCGCGTTTCGCGCCATTTCCACAACTGCCGCATATGCGGCGCGATAGGCTTTCTGCCCGCTACAGAACATACTCTTGTTCCGTGCCACCCCTCAGGATGCAGGGGCACCATGGAAGCGAATATGCTAAGAGACCGCTAATCCCTGGCCCAACAAAACAAGCAATTTTAGATGAAACTGCGGATTGGTGGGCGAACAGGGCGCACACAGCAGCGTCCATATCTTCGGGCCGCGCAGCAGCAGTTTTTGGCCGTACAAATTAAGGGAGCGAGACGACAGGCGACCTGAATCAGGCCGTGAGATAAAGCAAGCGCTATGCTGTAAATCGCGCAGTTTCGATGCGCTTGTGAGGCCGCGTTTAGGCAAGCCTTTATATGCAGCTATCGCCTAGCCCTAACTGCGTTTTTCAAAGCTCGACTGCGGTGGGGCCAGATCCTGCATGGCACCACCTGGTGCATAGGTATCGAGATGACTGTGCACGCGCGCCACAGATTTCAGCCGCTCGATCACAGTGCGCAGCCCATCCATCGTGGCTTCATAGAGCACACCGTTCCGTTCAAGCATTGCCTGCAAGTCCCGCGTTTTTTCTATGTCGAGATCATCTTCCAATTCTGCGAGTTCACGCAGCAAGCGTTCCTTATCAACCGCGAACCCTTCCAGCGCCTCATAATCGCCGGACCGCAATGCGGTGACTTCCGCCTCTAGCAGATCTTCGAGTTCGGTGATGGGGGTTTTCACTTCATCCATCGCCCATCACCTGCTTTTTGAGATCTTCGAAAATGCTCTCTGCAAGGCCAATGCCGCCCGCCTCAACCATCTGTTCGGCGCGCAACTGATTGAGGTAGCTGGTGAACTGGTCTTCACCGACACCACCCCCAAAGCCTTCGGGTGCTTTGCCCAGCCCTGTTTGCTTTAACATCTCTGCCAGAAAGCTTGCTTCCAGCGATTTGGCGGCCTCCATGAGATCATCCATACGCTGTTTTTGCGTGACCTCCCCTGCAACGGCGGAGGGGCGGGGTGCGGGGGGCACAAAGACCCCGGCATCGATTGGGATTGATCCGGTCACGGGCACGTCCTTTCTGGAGCAGGTGCAAATGTCTTTTTCTGAGAAATGCCCGATTCCGGTAAAGGATCAGTAACTCCAATGCGTCATTGCTGTGGCGGAACAGGTGACAGAAGGCTCCGCCCATGACACAGCTTTTGCCCATCGAGATGGCCCCCAAACCGGGAAATGCCAGCGACAGGCCGGCAACCTTCAAGGGGCTAGGCGTTGAAGATGCGTCCCTTGGACAGGATGACGATGTGCCTGTTGGCAAGAGCTTTAGCGAGGCGCTGGAGCAAGAAAAAATGTCGGGCGAAGCAGATCATTTGCCGCCGCAATCCAACACAGTTGAGACCGATACAAAGCTGCAGCCGGAAGAAGATGTCGCGCAGAGCGATTTCGCAGTCGCGCCCGCTGCACTGCAGGAAGATGCCGAGGATACGCCCAAAGCCACAGCCCAAAGCGAACCGGCCAACGACAGGCGGCTGCCGAATGTTCAAAGTGCGACAGCCTCCGATCCAACCAAGATGCAGCCGCAGCGCACATCACAGGCGGCCGATACCCAAAGCCCGAACCCATCTGATGCTCAGGAAGCACAAGACGTTCAGCCTAAAGCACAAGTCACGATTAAAGAAACAAATCGCACCCAAACAATCCGATCGCCGCAGGGCACCATTGGGGCCATAATGAAGGCCTCTCTGGCACCCGCCAATGGCGAGGAGGCCGACGGCGCCAAATCATCTGTCCCTCAGAACCCAAAACAGGCGGGCCCCGGTGAGAAGCCCAATATGCAGGGCTCTGATCCAGCAAAAAAGCCCGAAGCCCCGCTGCGCGCCATCGCCTCGAACACCGCGCCTAAAGCCGCGACAACCCCAACCGAACAGAGCCAAGGACCGGCTGAGCCTGCTAAATCAGAGGTTTTGGCTCGGCAGACCAGTCCTGTGTCGCAGCCGCAAGCCGGGGTGGCCATGGCAACAACTGCCAAAGTTGAGATGCCGGAAACCCGCGCCAAGAATCCGGAAGCCCGAACCACTCGCGCCACAGACGCCAAGTCAACCGATGTCGCAACAACAGAGCAAGTTCTCAAACGGCGGAATGCAAACGGTCATAGCCCAATAGCGTCGCAATCCATCTCATCGCCAAAGCCAACAGACAGCATTCTGACGGCGCCCAACAACAGCTTGGAAAGCGTTGCCGTTCTTGCTGCCAGCGGTGACGCCGGAGACTCTGCTCTCGGTGGGATTGACGCTGGCCGCGCAGTTCGCAACGAGGCATCACAACCCTTCTTTGCACGCACTGCGGCTATGGCCCCACAGCAGCAGGCCGCCAGTATTGGCGCGCAGATCGCAGATGTAGCGCGCCAAGGCCAGCCTGGGCAAATCGAACTGCGACTCAATCCTGAGGAGCTTGGCCGCCTCAAAATGACGTTCGAAGGCAATGAGACCAGCATGATTGTGACGATCGCCGCTGAGCGCCCGGAGACAAGTGAACTGATGCGCCGCCATATCGAGCAGTTGGCACGAGAAATGGCCGCAAATGGATTTGAAAACGTGCAATTTCAATTTGCGCAGGAGCAGAGCGCCGATGGCCAGACGACCGACGAAAACACGCACCATGGGCCCAATTCGCCCCAGGACCCTGCCCCATCGAGCGACACATCCCCAACCTCTTCCAAGACCACAGCGCATGGCCCAAGCCCGATTATCGGCGCGGGGCTCGACCTAAGGATTTAAAAGAATGAACGCAATTACCGCCACAACCGCTGCGACCCAGGCCGCCAGCGCGGGCACGGCCTCGCAAAACAACTCCTCCAATGGCTCTGTGATCAGTTCAGATTTTGAGACATTCCTCAAAATGCTGACGGCGCAACTCGAGAACCAGGATCCGCTCAATCCTCTCGAAAGTCAGGATTTTGCAGTTCAGCTGGCCACCTTCTCAAATGTTGAGCAGCAGACAAAGACAAACTCCCTTCTGGAAGATGTCAAATCCGGCCTTCAGGCTTCAGGTCTCGGCGATATGTCCGGTTGGCTTGGGCGCGAAGCCCGCGTGACCGGGGAGATTCCCTTCACTGGGCAGCCCGTCAAACTGGAACCAGAGTTTGAGCCGGGTGCGCTTGAGACAGAACTCGTTGTCTCGGACGCAACCGGGCGCGAGATCGCCGCATATAGCCTGAATCCAAGCACGGATAAGTACTTCACTTGGAATGGGCTGAACGCCGAGAATGAAGTCTTCTCACCCGGGATCTACACATTCAAAACGCGCCATAGTGCCGAGGAAGGCGCCATGCCCGATGGCGAGGTTGCAGCCTATCTGCCTGTGATCGAAGCACGCACAGGCTCTCGCGGCACGACGTTGCTGCTGCATGGCGGGTTAGAGGTCACGCCGGATGCAATTTCCGCTCTGAGGCAGATCGAACCAAACCCTGCAGACAACTGATCAGAACAGCTGGATCGCAAGAAAGCCAACTGCGGTCGTCAGGGCACCGATCACAAACCACAAGATCCCATCGCGCCGCTTGGGCTCGACGGGTGGTTCCGGTTGGGTCGATTGAGCGATCAAAGCTTCTTCGGCCAAGCGCGGCAAGCGCGGCCCAAAGCGCGATAGCACCCTCACAGTACGCGCCAAATCGCGCAGCAGGGCCTGGGGGCCAACTTGGCTGGCGATGTACTGCTCGACAATCGGCTTGGCGACTTGCCAGATGTTGATATTGGGGTTCAAAGAGCGCGCCACGCCTTCAACCACCACCATCGTGCGCTGGAGCAAAATGAGCTCGGTACGGGTTTCCATTCCGAACTTTTCAGTTACCTCAAAGAGATAAGTCAGCAACTTGGCCATTGAGATGCGGGAGGCGTCCATACCAAAGATCGGCTCCCCGACAGACCTCAGGGCGCGGGCGAACTCGTCGATATCCTGATCGGCCGGCACATATCCAGCTTCGAAATGCACCTCCGCCACGCGGCGGTAATCCTTCCGGATGAAGCCGAAAAGGATCTCGGCATACACTTTGCGCGTATACGGATCGAGCCGCCCCATGATGCCGAAATCCAGCGCAATGAGCTCTCCTTCAGGGGTAATCTTCAAGTTTCCCTGATGCATGTCGGCATGAAAATACCCGTCACGCAGGGCATGGCTGAGGAACATGCGCAGCACACGTTCGCCCAACTCGTCGCGGTCAACACCATACCTATCCAGCCCGGCGATATCGCTTGCGGGCACTCCCGGCGCCCACTCCAACGTCATGCAACGGCGGCCGGATAGGGACCAAAGTACCTCCGGCACCCGGAAGCCCTCATCCTTTTCCGTGTTGGCGGCAAATTCTGCCGCAGACGATGTCTCTAGCCGTAGATCCAACTCGCCCATGACAACACCGTCGAAATGCTCGATCACATCGAGCGGGCGCAGACGACGGGACGCGGGCGACAGCATCTGGATCATCGACGCGGCAAGATAAAAGGCGTCGATGTCCTTGCGGAAGGCCTTCACGATCCCGGGCCGCAGCACTTTGACAGCGACTTCCTGCCCAGTCTCGGCCACACGCGCGCGGTGCACCTGCGCGATCGAGGCCGCGGCGACAGGTTCTGAGAATTCTGAAAACACCTTGTCCACAGGCACGGACAGGTCTTCCCGCAAAATCTGCAGGGCCTGCGCTTTGGGGAACGGGGGCAATTCATCCTGCAGAACGCGCATCTGCCGCGCCAAATCCACGCCAACCACATCGGGCCGTGTCGAGAGAATTTGGCCAAACTTGATGTAGGCCGGGCCCAGCGCTGTCAGGGCGCGGGGCACTGGCGGCATGCTGGGATCGCCCCGCAGGCCCAGCCACTTGAAGGGCCAGCCCAGCAAACGCGCGGCAAGGCGGGTGCCGGCCGGCGCGTCCATCGCCTCAAGCACCGCGCCCATCGCTCCCGTGCGCTCGAAGGTGGCGCCAGTGCGGATCAGCCGCCAAATATTGTGAGGGCCCCGCACTGCTTAGAGCTTCCAACCGGAATGCAGCGCGGCGATGCCCATTGTCAGGTTGCGGTATTTCACCTGCCCAAACCCTGCATCCGAAATCATGCGGGCAAAAACGTCCTGCTGGGGAAACTTGCGGATCGATTCGACGAGGTATTGGTAGCTGTCGCGATCCCCGGTCACGACCTGTCCCATCGCAGGGATGACGTTGTAGGAATATCTGTCATACATCCACTGCAGCCCATCGTTTGGGATTTGGCTGAACTCCAGCACCATGAGCCGCCCCCCGGGCTTGAGCACGCGGTAGGCCTCACTGAGCGCATCTTCGATGCGGGTGACATTCCGAATGCCAAAGCTGATCGTGTAGACGTCAAAGCTGTTGTCCTCGAAGGGCAACGCCATCGCATCCCCAACCAGCCATTCAAGCCGATCGGAGAGATGTTCAGCCTCGGCCCGCTGCCGCCCGGCCTCCAACATCGACGCGGTGAGGTCACATACCGTGGCCTGCGCAGCAGGTGCCCGCTTAAGAAAGCGGAACGCAATGTCGCCGGTCCCACCTGCAACATCCAGCAAACGCGCCCCATTTCGCGGGGCAAGCCAGTCCATCATGGCGTCTTTCCAAACGCGATGGATGCCGACGCTCATCAGATCGTTCATCACGTCATAGCGAGATGCCACAGAGGTAAAGACACCCTGCACCAGCCCCGCCTTTTCGTCCTCGGCAACGGTCTGGTTTCCAAAATGTGTGGTTTTGCCCTGATCATCCATGATTTGCGCAATCCCTCTTGCAGTCGGCCTGGTTCAGACTTCCTTATAAAGCGCCCCAACCGGGTTACAATGCGCCGGGATCGCCCCGACGCGCGTCAGGAGGCCGCTTCATGCCGGAATTGCCAGAGGTCGAAACTGTCCGCCGAGGCCTTTTGCCTGTGCTCGAGGGGGCCGTCATTGCGCAAGCGCAGGTCAATCGGCCTGATTTGCGTTGGCCCCTGCCACCTGACATGTCCGCCCGGCTGACTGGGCGCAAGGTGACCGCGTTGCGCCGCAGATCGAAATACATACTGGCCGATCTCGACAGTGGTGAGACGTTGATCGTGCATCTCGGCATGTCGGGACGGATTCAAATATCGGGGGCCCAGATCGGGCAATTTTATCACGACCACCCCGCCCCGCAAAAACACGATCATGTTGTGCTCGAGACGGGGGAGGGCGCCCGCATTACCTATAATGACGCGCGTCGTTTTGGGGCGATGGATCTGGTTAAGACGCAGCAGATCGACTCGCACCGGATGATGCGCGGCCTTGGGCCCGAACCGCTGGGTAACGCCTTTCACGAAGACTACCTGGTTGCCCAATTTTCAGGCAAGGCGACGCCTGTTAAGGCAGCTTTGCTGGACCAGCGTGTGGTGGCCGGGCTTGGCAATATTTATGTCTGTGAGGCCCTGTTTCGGGCTGGCATCGCCCCCACCCGGAGGGCGGGCCGAATCTCTGCGAAGCGCACGGCGGCGCTTGTTCCAATTATTCGAGACGTGTTGAGCGAGGCCATCGAGGCAGGCGGATCCTCTTTGCGTGACTACCGCCAAGCCGATGGTGAGCTTGGATATTTCCAGCATACATTCCGCGTTTACGGCAGAGAGGGCGCGCCTTGCGTCACGCCGGGTTGCACCAGCAACGTGCGACGACTTGTGCAATCGGGCCGGTCGAGTTTCTATTGTCCTACCTGCCAACGTTAGGCTGAAACGTCGCGTCCAAGGCCTTGGATCGGGCACAGGCGGCCACGAAAGACCCTTGCGCGACGTTGCGACAATGGTAAGCCTCGCGGTCACCGCAACAGCACGGAGCCAGTTGATGGCCTATGAGAACCTGATCGTCGAGACCACCGACCACGTCTGTGTGATCAAACTGGACCGGCCAGACGCGCTGAATGCTCTGAACGCTGCCTTGCTAACAGAATTGTCTCAGGCGCTGCGGGAAGCCGATGAAAGCGACAAGGTGCGGTGCATCGTTCTGACAGGGTCGGATAAGGCCTTTGCCGCAGGCGCTGATATCAGCGAGATGGCCGATAGGTCCTTCGTGGACGTCTTCACATCCGATATGTTCGGCGGCGACATCGAACAAATGTTGCGCTGCCGAAAGCCGATCATTGCGGCAGTGTCGGGCTATGCTTTGGGCGGTGGGTGCGAGTTGGCGATGATGGCGGACTTCATTATCGCCTCCGAGACCGCGAAATTCGGCCAGCCAGAGATCAATCTGGGTGTTGTAGCCGGGATCGGCGGAACCCAGCGCCTGACACGCTTCACCGGAAAATCCAAATCGATGGACATGCATCTGACCGGACGGTTCATGGATGCCACCGAAGCCGAACGGGCAGGCCTTGTCAGCCGTGTTGTTCCAGCCAAAAAGCTGATGGAAGAAACCATGGCAGCGGCCCAGAAAATCACTGAGAAATCAGCCGTCACCGTCATGGCCGTGAAAGAGGCGGTGAACCGGAGCTACGAGGTGCCGCTGCGCGAGGGCCTTTTGTTTGAGCGCCGCATGTTCCACATGCTGTTCGCTACGGAAGATCAATCCGAAGGGATGGCCGCCTTTCTTGAAAAGCGTGAACCACAGTTCCGCGACAAGTAGCGCGTGGTTGCGGTTGCGACCGGATTTGGCCTGAACACGCGAATCACGTTGCATCGTGGCACTTGTCGGGCTATGAGCGCGCCAGACATGCGTGTGAGGCCCGCTTTTTGGCCAGATGGCCCGGTGATAAAACCCGGGATCGGGTGCTCCGCGCGAAACAGTTTTATCTGACCCGATCTTAAGGTCAGCTTCGAGAAAAGAGACACGTCATGGCAAATTCGCCCCAAGCAAAAAAGCGCGCGCGCCAGAATGAGCGCCGTTTCGCAATCAACAAAGCCCGTCGTTCGCGCATCCGCACCTACCTGCGCAAAGTCGAAGAGGCCATTGCCTCTGGCGACGCGGCAGCCGCAAAAGCAGCACTGCAGGCCGCCCAGCCCGAAATGATGCGGGGCGTCACCAAAGGTGTTCTTCACAAGAACACCGTGGCACGGAAAATGTCGCGCCTGTCTGCCCGCGTTAAGGCGCTGTCTGCATAATTTCGCAGCACCTAGTAAGTTTCTAGACACCTCGCCTCGGCGGGGTGTTTTGCTTTTGGGAAGACCCAAAAATTAATTGCGCCGTCAGATCAAAGCCCTCCGCTAGATTCGGAGCGGTAATTTCAAGTCAAGTTTGAAGTTCTGTTGCGTGCCGCTTCTTTGGGTTGCTACACCTTTACGTGAGCGACTCATGAGCGAGGACGTGACCTACCGCTGCGCGACGTGTTGTTGGGGAACACGCGGCGTGAATAGTGGGGTTGGGGTCTAAAAAACCGATCTGTCGACAATGCATTATGCCTGAATGGGAATTCCGGCTGAGGGAGGTGCTTTGCCGACAGGCTGCGAGATCCGGAAAACCGGGCGGCAGGGTTTTGGATGAAAATCCGCGTCATCGCATCGTGTCGTGGCTCTATGTGAGAATGGGTCGGGTAGGTGGTTTCCGCCCCAAATATAAAAATGAGGAAGTCTGAGGCATGAACGCTGATACCTGGGGGCAGGTGCGTGAAGAACTGATCGAAACAGTCGGACGCAATAATTATCTCACTTGGATCGAACCTCTGGAGTTCGCTGCACTCGATAGCGGCGTCGTCCATTTCAAGGTCCCCACAAGTTTCATGGGGAATTGGGTCGCCCGGAATTTTGGCGACCAGATTATCCGTCATCTGTCCCAAAGCGGGGAGACAGTGCACCGGATCGCCTTTGATGTGCCGGGCAGTTCCGGAACAGCCACATCTGAAAGTAAAGCGGTGCCATCGCCTGCACAGGTCGGCAGCCCAGTTCCAAAGGCCACAGCGCGCTCCACAGACGGCCGTTCTGGCACACAAAAGCAAGCGCCATCTCACATGCTGGATGAAGATCTGCCCGGCGCGCCGCTAGATCGCCGCTTCACCTTCGACAGTTTCGTCGTCGGCAAGCCGAATGCGCTCGCTCATGCTGCCGCCCGGCGCGTGGCCGAAGGGGGCCCCGTGGCCTTCAACCCGCTGTTTCTCTATGGCGGCGTCGGCCTCGGTAAAACCCACCTCATGCACGCAATCGCATGGCAGTTGCAGACAGAGCGCCCCGATTTGAAAGTGCTCTACCTGTCTGCTGAACGCTTCATGTACCGCTTTGTGCAAGCCCTGCGGGACAAATCGGTCATGCAGTTCAAGGAGCTGTTCCGATCTGTGGATGTGCTGATGGTGGATGATGTCCAATTCATCGCCGGCAAAGACAGCACACAGGAAGAGTTCTTTCATACTTTCAATGCCTTGGTCGACCAGAACAAGCAGATCATCCTGTCTGCTGATCGAGCTCCGGGCGAAATCAAGGATCTTGAAGACCGGATCGCAAGCCGCCTGCAATGCGGCTTGGTGGTGGATCTGCACCCCACGGACTACGAACTGCGTCTCGGCATTCTGCAGCAAAAGGTCGAGCAGTATCGCGAGCTTTACCGCGACCTGACGATCGCAGATGGCGTGCTGGAGTTTCTGGCCCATCGCATCTCAACGAATGTGCGTGTGCTTGAAGGCGCGCTGACCAAGCTCTTTGCCTTTGCCAGCCTCGTTGGCCGCGAAATCACTCTCGATCTTGCCCAGGATTGTCTTGCCGATGTGCTGCGCGCCTCTGATCGCAAAGTGACCGTGGAAGAAATCCAGCGCAAAGTGGCCGAACACTACAACATGCGCCTGAGCGATATGATCGGCCCCAAGCGCCATCGTACCATCGCACGCCCGCGGCAAATTGCGATGTATCTTGCCAAAAACCTGACCTCCCGCTCCCTTCCGGAGATCGGGCGCAGATTTGGCGGTCGTGACCACACGACGGTGATCCATGCGGTGCGACGCATCGACGAACTGAAGGAAACCGATCACCAGATCGCAGAGGATCTTGAGCTGTTGCGCCGCGCCTTGGAAGCATGACCGCTTGACCCCTCTGATAATACAGCGAAGAATTCGCCAAAGGCCTTGCACGCCGGGGGTTTGCCGATAAGGTGAGCGCCCCAGCAATACGGAGCGGTGGGATGAAGATCAGCATTGAGCGCGCAAGCCTGTTGCGCGCGGTGTCACAAGCGCAATCAGTCGTCGAACGTCGCAACACGATTCCAATCCTGGCAAACGTGTTGATTGAGGCGGAGGGCGATATGGCCAGCTTCCGCGCCACGGATCTCGATGTAGAAGTGGTCGACAAAATCGCTGCCCAAGTGGAGCGCGCGGGCGCAACCACCGTATCGGCTGTCACGCTGCATGAGATCGTTCGAAAGCTGCCCGACGGAGCGCTTGTGCGCTTGACGGCTGATCCGGCAACCGAGCGGCTGACAGTTGAGGCCGGCCGGTCCAACTTTTCTCTGGCAACGCTGCCGCGCGAGGATTTCCCCGTGATGGCGAGCAGCGAATACACATCGAATTTTGCGGCCCCTGCCCCGATGCTGCGCCGACTGTTCGACAAGTCGAAATTTGCGATTTCCACGGAAGAGACGCGCTACTACCTGAACGGCGTCTATATGCATGTGGCGCAGGGCGAGGATGGCCCGGCACTGCGTTGCGTGGCCACTGATGGCCACCGGCTGGCCCGCATTGATGCGCCCCTGCCTGAAGGCGCCGATGAGATGCACGGCGTGATCGTACCGCGCAAAACCGTGGGCGAGATGCGCAAACTGCTTGATGACGATGATGCGGTGATCGCCGTGTCTGTCTCCGAGACAAAAGTGCGGTTCGCCACGCCGGAAATCACGCTGACGTCAAAAGTGATCGACGGCACCTTCCCGGACTATACCCGCGTTATCCCCGCCAATAATGCCCGCAAGCTTGAGGTTGACGCCTCCGAATTCGCCAAGGCTGTAGACCGGGTCGCGACGGTTTCCTCTGAGCGATCCCGCGCGGTGAAGTTGTCCATGGACGAGGATCGCCTTGTTCTGTCGGTCAACGCCCCTGACAGTGGTGCGGCAGAGGAAGAGCTTGCCGTGGCCTATGGCGATGAGCATCTCGAGATCGGCTTTAACGCAAAGTATCTGCTGGAAATTGCCAGTCAGGTTGACCGTGAGAACGCCGTCTTCATGTTCAACTCGGCCGGGGATCCGACCCTGATGCGCGAAGGCTCTGACGCCTCCGCCATTTATGTGGTCATGCCCATGCGCGTCTGACCGGCAGGCGCGATGCTCGCCCTGCGGGCCTTGGCCCTTTCGCAGTTTCGGTCTCACAGAAAACTGGACATGCCGCTGGACCCAAGACCGGTGGCGATCTGGGGCCCCAATGGCGCGGGCAAGACAAACCTTCTTGAAGCGGTGTCCTTGCTGTCACCCGGCCGGGGGTTGCGCCGCGCCGCTGCCGATGACATGGGCCGCCAATCCGAAGGTGTCGGGTGGCGCATACGGGCCACGCTCAACAGCCGCGGCCAGCTACACGAACTGGAAACAGGCGCGCTGCCCGGATCCTCGCGCAGCGTGTCCATCGATGGCAAAACAGCGCCACAGCTGGCGCTGGGTCGGCTTGCCCGGGTGGTCTGGCTGGTGCCCAACATGGACAGGCTCTGGACGGAAAGCGCAGAGGGCCGCAGGCGGTTTCTCGATCGGATGGTGCTCAGTTTTGAGCCGCGCCATGGGGAGATCGTTCTGGCCTATGAAAAAGCCATGCGTGACCGCAACCGTCTGCTCAAAGACATGGTGCGTGACGCAGGCTGGTATGCGGCCCTTGAGGCGGGCATGGCGGAGGCCGGGGCCGAGATCACCCGCAATCGTCTCGCGGCCCTCGCGCGCATCGCAGACGCCCAGAACGATGCCACGACAGCCTTTCCCGCCGCGCAGCTGACATTGTCGCCCGGAGGCGACAGCGGCACGCTCTTTGAGGCCGCAGAGGCGCTTGCCCATGCGCTGGCTGAAGGCCGCCCGCAGGACATGCGTGCCGGTCGCACACTTCTTGGTCCACACCGCGATGATCTGAGCGCGATTTACACCGCGAAAGGGCTGCCCGCACGGGATTGCTCGACCGGTGAGCAAAAGGCGCTTTTGCTGTCGCTGGTTCTGTCCAACGCCCGGGCACTTGCTCAGGATTTCGGCGCCCCTCCCTTGCTGCTGCTCGATGAGGTGTCAGCCCATCTGGACGCCAGTCGCCGCGCAGCGCTCTATGACGAAATCTGTGCCCTTGGCGCCCAAGCCTGGCTGACAGGGACAGGGGCCGAATTCTTTGCGGAGTTGGGCACGCGCGCGCAAGCCCTCGTCGTCAGCGAGCAAGACGGGCTCAGCGCCGTCACCTATCAGGAGGCCTGCGGGCCGTGACACTCTCCCCGCTCGATTTGCTTTTCTACGCCCTCACGCTGGCGGTGCTTGTGCTCACGCCCGGCCCCGTTTGGGTGGCCATGGCCGCGCGCGCCCTCACAGGGGGCTATAGCGCGGCTTGGCCTTTGGCGGTGGGCGTAGCCGTCGGCGACGCGATCTGGCCCTTGCTGGCGATATTTGGCGTTGTCTGGGTCACCTCTGTGTTTGCCGGCTTCATGATTGTCCTGAAATGGGCGGCCGTGGTCATCTTCATTGCCATGGGATGGGCGCTGCTGCGCGCCCAAGGTGGCCCGATCGGACAGGACAGCCGCCTGACACGGCCGGGGCTTTGGGCCGGGTTTTTCGCCGGCGTCGCAGTGATCCTGTCAAACCCGAAGGCAATCTTATTCTACATGGGGGTCCTGCCCGGCTTTTTTGACCTCACGCAGGTTACCGCCGTCGATATTGCTGCAATCGTCACCCTGTCAATGATGGTGCCGCTGCTCGGAAATCTCGTGCTCGCAGTCGGCTTCGACCGGGTCCGGCGGCTGCTCGCCTCCCCGAAAGCTCTGCGCCGCGTGAACCGGATTTCTGGCGTATTGCTGCTCTGTGTGGGGCTTTTGATCGCGCTGAGCAGCTAAGGCAAAATATCTGGTGGAAAGAGGCTGAAATACCCGCGAAATGGGGGGCTTAGGCCGTGACATTGCCCCCCTGCCGCTGTATAAATCAGCAACAGAAACACGGAAAGTGCATCATGGCGGATCAAGAGCCGGGCAAGACCGAATACGGCGCCGATTCAATCAAAGTTCTCAAAGGCTTGGAAGCGGTCCGGAAACGGCCGGGCATGTATATCGGCGACACCGATGACGGCTCGGGCCTGCATCATATGGTCTATGAGGTGGTCGACAACGGCATCGACGAAGCCTTGGCCGGTCATGCCGATCATGTCACCGTCACATTGCACGCGGACAACTCGGTTTCGGTGCGCGACAATGGGCGCGGCATCCCAACAGATATCCACCCCGAGGAAGGCGTATCCGCTGCCGAAGTGATCATGACGCAGCTGCATGCTGGCGGTAAGTTCGACGACAACGCCTACAAGGTGTCCGGCGGCCTGCACGGCGTGGGGGTTTCGGTCGTCAATGCCCTTTCAGATTGGCTGGAGTTGCGCATCTGGCGCGATGGCAAAGCGCATTACGCGCGCTTCGAGCACGGCGAGACTGCAAAGCATCTGGAAGTCACTGGCGACGCGAACGGGGAGCAGGGCACAGAAGTGCGCTTCCTTGCCTCTACCGACACGTTTTCGAACCTCGAATACTCTTTCAAGACACTCGAAAACCGACTGCGGGAGCTTGCCTTCCTCAATTCCGGGGCCCGCATCATCTTGCGCGATGAGCGCACCGCAGAGCCGCTGGAGGCCGACCTCTACTACGAGGGCGGCGTGCGCGAATTCGTAAAATATCTCGACCGCTCGAAAACCGGCCTGCTGGAAGAGCCTGTATTCATGCAGGGTGAAAAAGATGGCATCGGCGTCGAAGTGGCGATGTGGTGGAATGACGGCTTCAACGAGATGGTTTTGCCCTTCACCAACAATATCCCACAGCGGGACGGGGGCACCCACCTCGCCGGCTTCCGCGGGGCGCTCACACGCACGATCACCCGCTACGCCACCGACAGCGGCATTGCCCGCAAGGAAAAGGTGTCCTTCACAGGGGACGATGCCCGCGAAGGCCTGACATGCGTCTTGTCCGTCAAGGTGCCAGACCCGAAATTTTCCAGCCAGACGAAGGACAAGCTGGTCTCCTCGGAGGTGCGCCCGGCGGTTGAAAGCTTGGTCAATGAGAAACTGGCCGAATGGTTCGAAGAGAACCCCCAGATTGCCCGCCAGATCGTCAGCAAGATCGTCGAAGCCGCCCTCGCCCGCGAAGCGGCCCGCAAAGCCCGCGAGTTGACGCGGCGCAAGACGGCCATGGACGTGGCCTCACTGCCGGGCAAGCTGGCAGATTGTCAGGAAAAGGATCCGGCCAATTCCGAGATTTTCCTGGTCGAGGGCGACAGTGCGGGCGGATCGGCGAAACAGGGCCGCTCCCGCTTCAATCAGGCGGTGCTGCCCCTGCGCGGCAAGATTCTCAATGTCGAGCGTGCCCGCTTTGACAGGATGCTCTCGAGCCAGGAGATCGGCACGCTGATCACCGCACTTGGCACCGGCATCGGCCGCGATGAGTTCAACATCGAGAAGCTGCGCTACCACAAGATCGTCATCATGACCGATGCGGACGTGGACGGCGCGCATATCCGCACCCTGCTCTTGACCTTCTTCTTCCGCCAGATGCCCGAGATCATCGAGGGCGGCTATCTCTACATCGCGCAACCGCCCCTCTACAAAGTGTCTCGAGGCCGCTCGGAGGTGTATCTGAAGGACCAGGGCGCGCTGGATGATTATCTGATCCAGCAAGGGGTTGACGGGGCTGTTCTGCGGCTCAATGACGGGATGGAAATCACCGGCCAAGACCTGGCACGCGTGGTCGATGAAGCCCGCAATATGCGCCGAATTTTACAAGCGTTTCCAACGCATTATCCACAACACATCCTGGAGCAGGCCGCAATCGCCGCAGCCTTTGTGCCCGGTGCTGTAGATGCGGATTTGCAGGGCGTAGCCAATGCCATTGCCGCCCGGCTTGACCTGATCGCAGAGGAATATGAGCGCGGCTGGCAGGGCCGTCCCACCCAGGATCGCGGCATACGACTGGCGCGTCTGCTCCGCGGAGTGGAAGAGGTCCGCACGCTCGACGGCCGCGTGATCCGCTCGACCGAGGCGCGCAAACTGGGCCAGTTCACCGACACCCTGCGCGAGGTTTATGGCCAATCTGCCAAGCTGGTCCGCAAAGACAAAGAGATCGACGTGCACGGCCCATCAGAGCTGCTGCAGGCCATCCTCGAAGAAGGCGAACGCGGCCTGACCCTGCAACGCTACAAAGGTCTGGGCGAAATGAACCCGGATCAGCTGTGGGAAACGACCCTCGATCCGGACGCACGCACGCTGCTGCAGGTGAAGATCGAAGACGTGGCCGAGGCCGACGATCTGTTCACCAAGCTCATGGGTGACGTGGTAGAGCCCCGCCGCGAATTCATCCAGCAAAACGCCCTCAGCGTCGAGAACCTGGATTTCTAGGCCTATAAAGCACAGTAACCAAGTCGCTCATCGAGACTAGCTTGCCCAGTCTTTAGCCCCATGCAAGCTGCTGTCAGACACAGCTTGCATGTTCCTTTTGCCCGTGTTGGCGATACGAGTGTGACCAATCTTCAGATGCGTGAAGACTGCGCCACGCTAGAGCGGCTTTTGCCTCAAGG
>JAKVBK010000006.1 GCA_022447275.1 Oceanicola sp.
ATACCAAAGTGTCGCCAACAGTGCGCCCACAAAGACGATTGCAGCAAACGGGCGCTCACGGGCTGAATTAAGAAACGTGCGCAAAACAAACCTTCGCAATTGGCGTTCGCTTATTGGGGGTACCTATCTCACCTGCCAACGTCCAGAGCCAATAGATCGCGGGATCATGAAACTTCGCCCATTTTCCGAACATTCTCTCAGAACTCTCGCCAAAGCACCGCAACTTTACTTTAAGATGCTTGTCATTGTGTGGTGTCGGCTCGTGGGTGTTGCAGAACTTTGCGCGAGCGCGTTCCAGCGACTGAACGCAAATGTCCAAACGGCACACTACAGCTCCGTACATTTCCATAGCGTTCAGGGCCCGCTCCAAAAACCACACCATAGGAACACACAGAACGTGACAGTGGGGCAAGGGGCTCTGCCCCCCCGGAGTATTTTTCCCAAGGCGAAGACGCGAAGGGCCTGTCGGGACGGATTGGAGGCGGCGCCGAGCGCCTGTGAACCTAGGCCAGAGGATGCCGGAGATATTGCCTTGTATGAAAGTCTCTTGCGCCTGCTAGCCCTTGACGGCGCCAGCTGTCAGGCCGCTGACGATCTGGCGCTGGAAGATCATCACCAGTAGGAAGAGCGGTGCTGTGGCCGAAACAACAGCCGCCACGGCAAACATCACATTCCCCTCGGTCTGTGTGGTTCCAAGGAAGGCGGCAATGGCCGGGATCATGGTGCGATTGGATTCGCTGAGCACCATCGTCGTTACGGCAAAGTCATTATAGGCCAGCAGGAAGCTGAACAATCCAGTGGTAATTACTCCCGGCCACATGACCGGAATGATGACATTCCAGAAGGCTTGGAACTGGGTGCAGCCATCCACTTTGGCACTTTCATCCAGCTCTTTCGGGATGGACTCAAAGAAGCTGTGCAGCATCCAAAGGGTGAAGGGCTGATTGATAGCGACGAGCACGATGATCGCGGTCGGGAGATAGCCCCAGACATTGTACTGGAAAAACGGCGGCAAGTATCCGGAGACCAAGGTGATCGGGGGCATGGCCCGGAAAATCAGCGCAGCGATCAGCAACCAAAACACATAGTTGCGCCCGGACCGCGACAAGGCATAGGCGCCGAGTGTGCCGATCGTCAGGGATGTGGCAACCACAAAGAAGCACACGATTGCGGTGTTTATGGCATTGCGCCAGAAGGCTTCCTGGATCCAGGCGCCCTCATATCCGGCGCCCGTAAAGGGGCTGCCATAGGTTTCCTGTGTGCGCGGCCCGGTCAGCGCGTCCGACCAGTTATTGATCGAAAAGAAATCAAGCTCGACTTTGAAAGAGCCCCAGAAAGTCCAGAGGAAGGGGAAAGCGGCGCAGATCAGCCAGATCACGACAAACGTGACCGTCATGGTTCTGAGCCCGAGAGACTTTCGATCCGCTGCGGCAGCCATGTCAGGCCCTCCCTCTGAAGTCGCGCCATGTTCGTATCAGCACCGGCGACAAGAGGATGGCCACCCCGAGGATGGTCAGCACAGAGGTTGTCGCGGCCGCGGACAGTTGGCGGGTTTCGCCGCCAAGGTCATTGAAGATGATCCATGAAAGGGTGGTGGCGTGCGCCTGGGCCTGGAAACCAACAACCGGTTCAAACACGCGGAAATTGTCCATCAACTGGATCAGGGCCACGAAGGTGACCAGCGGCATCAGGTGCGGGATGACCACGTAGCGCGTTTGCTGCCAGCGTGTGGCCCCATCAATCATTGCGCTTTCGATCGTATCGCGCGGCACGGTTTGAAGGCCGGCATAGAAAACGACGAAAGCAAACGGGGCAGACGACCAGATCCCATACACAATGAGAGACACCCACATGAGCGGCGTTGACGCCTTTAGAGAGATGTCCGGATCATTGGCCAGATAGGAGATGAAGTTTCCAAGGATGCCACGGCTGTCAATCATCCAGAACAGGATCAAAGATCCCACAAGCGGTGTCACGATCATGGGCAGCAGTGAGAAGAAGATCACCAGCCCCTTGAGCTTGCGGTGCAGTGAATTGACAGAAATGGCGATGACGAAACCGAGAATGATCAGCAGCGGCGTGACAACGAAAGTGTAAGTCAGCGTGAAGGTGAGCGCCCGGTAGAAAGGGAGGTCATAGATGTCGCCGAAAAATCCACTCAAACTGTCGCGGCTGTGCCAGGCCTCAGCAACCTCCGCCGTCGCCAAGTGACCGCGGTCTTTGTAGATATCGAAGCCGACGAACCGGCCCATGGGCTCGGCATCGCGCAAGGCGGCGGTGGCTTCCTGGTCAATGGTTGTGGCGGTGGTGCACCCGAAAGGGCCACAGTTCTTTGTCTCTACCAGAACCGCCTCATGCGGCGTAAACAACGACTGCATCACAACCGAAACGATCGGCGCTGCGATAAAAATCAGCATCGCCAGGGCGGTTGGCAAAAAGAACCAGAAAAACGTCTTGTGCTTCATGGCAGGCAGGGTCCGAGGTGTGGCAGGCACACGCGCCAAGTGGGATGTGCCGGGATGTGAGGCCTTTCTGACGCCCCGCCAAATTATAAGAGACCCGGGGGCACCGCAGCGCCCCCGGAGCGGGAGTTAGGGCACCCTTACTTCAGGAAGCCTTTTTCCTTTGCGGCCGCAATATAGGCAGCCTCGACATCGGCCAGCGCCTGCTCGGCACTTTCCTTGCCCTGCATGAAGTCTGCCAGTTCATTGCCCAACGCCGTGTGCATCAGGCCCATGTAGGGCAGCATCGGGTAGGGAATGGTGCCGGCATTGGCAGCTGCAAAAACACCGACGGCCGCTGGGGTGGGCTCGTAGCCATCAATCAGCCACACCGCCTGCGTTGCCACATCGCCATCGGCCAGGATGGAGGGATCAATGGCCTTCTTCATCGCGAGGAACGTGGCTTCGGCATCCGCGTCAGACACATTCTTGGCAACGGTCCAACCATCCCACCACAGCGTGGAGGCCGGGATGCTGCCGCCGCCCACGGTCATCGGGCCGGCAATAGCGAACCCATCGACAACTTCCTGGGGCACGCCTTCGGCTGTCACCAGCGTTGCTGCGCGCGATCCCCACATGTTCATGAGGGCCACGTTGCCGGCCCGATACTCGGCATTCGTCGCGTTGGAGTCATGTGTCAGGAAGTCGGGGTTCATATACTCCGACAAGGCCTTCATCATGGTGAGGGCCTCGACACCGGCAGGGCTGTTCACGCTGGGCTCGGCGGTGGCGGGCTTGAAGTGCTGGCCGCCATAGCCAAGGAACATGTTGTTGAACTCCTGCGCGAGGTTCCAACCGGCTGCATAGGCGCCGCCCACCGGATTCTGCATGATGCCCTTGTCGCGGATCATTTCCGCAGCAGCGAGCATTTCCTCATAGGTTGTCGGGGGCGCGACACCGATTTCTTCGAGAACATCGGCGCGATAGACCAGATGCTGTGCATTGGCCATAAAGGCCACGGCCATCACATTGCCATTGATCGTCACCAACTGGTTTGGCTTGAGCCCATCGCCATGCTTGGCAACCAGATCATCCAGCGGGCGGATCACATCCTCGTTCATCAACGCCACGATGGAAGAGTTCGCGATGATCGCAGAGGTGTATTCAGCCGGATCACCCTGCATGCCTGCAAGGTTGATCTTCTGGTGATCGGCCGTGAGGTTGGTCGAGACCTCCACATCGCCGCCCGCACAAGACATTGCCCCCGCACCAACTGTCTGGATGGCTGGGAACTCATTGCCCACGACCGACACTTTGCCCGCGGTGGGGCATGCAGCACCATGGCCACCGGCAAAAGCAGCCGAGCCCAGCAGGGCCGCAGCACCCGCAAGTGCTAGTTTCTTCATATACATGACGTTCTCCCTGTTTTGTTGATGTCGGCATGTGCCGACCAGTTCATGTCGGCTTTTGCCGATCAGATTTCTCCCCTGGAGGAATTACCTTTGCGTTTACCCGTCCCGTCGCGCCCCCGTATCTGCATCAAAGAGGTGACAGATCGCAGCCGGAACCGAGATCGACACCGGGTCGTCAATCTCGGCCCGGAAATCCTTGTGCGCCTTCACGGATACCAAAGCGCCTCCCATGCGGATCGTCACCATTGTGGCGTCGCCCAGTAGCTCCATGGAATAGACCGGCGCGTTGATCTGCCCGCCCGACTCCACAACCTGCGCATCCTCTGCCCGAAACCCAAGCGTTACAGGCCCAGACCCAGACAAGCCCGGGATCGACATGCCTTCGGTCGTGAAGGTGCCATCCTGAAGCGTGCCGTCCACGAGGTTCATGGCCGGCGATCCGATGAACCCTGCCACAAAGGTGTTGGCGGGCGTGTCATAGATTTCTGTCGGGCTGCCCACCTGCTGCACAACGCCGGCCTGCATGACAACCACCCGGTCAGCGAGGGTCATCGCTTCAATCTGGTCATGGGTCACGTAGATCGTGGTGACTTGCAACTCATGGCTCAGGTTCTTGATCTGGGCGCGGGTCGATACGCGCAGCTTCGCATCGAGGTTTGAGAGCGGCTCATCCATGAGGAAAACGTTGGGCTCGCGTACAATCGCACGGGCCAACGCAACCCGCTGCCGCTGCCCACCCGACAGTTCAGCCGGCTTGCGGTGCAAGAAGGGCTCAAGCTCAACCATGCCAGCCGCCCGCATAACCCGCTCATCATGCGTGGCTGGGTCAACCTTGCGAACTTTCAGGGGAAACCGAATGTTCTCGTAGACATTCATATTCGGGTAGAGCCCGTAGGACTGGAACACCATGGCGATGTCCCTGTCCTTCGGCTCAAGGTCATTGACCACCTTGCCATCAATCTCGATCGCGCCGTCGGTCACATCCTCAAGGCCTGCGATCATGCGCATAGTGGTGGTCTTGCCGCAGCCCGATGGCCCCAACAGCACAAGGAACTCACGATCCGCAATCGTCAGGTTGAAATCGTCCACACCAACGAAACTTCCCCACCGCTTGGAGACGTTGCTCAATCGGATCTCAGCCATGTGCTCTCCCTGCAGGGTCAGATGCTCTGCGCCATGCCAAAGATATTGGACTTAGCGTCCACAACTTGGCAAGCTCTTTTTGCAAGCGTATGCATTGATGCCGAAATTTCGCTCAAGAGCCGCGAAATATGAAGGATTACAGATGACAAAACTACAAGCGGCAAAAGAAGTTGTGCAGCGTTTCCAGACGTCTATCGCAGCAGAGTCGGTCCAACCCGAGGAAACGATGGCCCGGTTTTGCACGTCAGACATGATTTGGCGCGGCTATCACCCTTTCGGACTTCTGGACGCAGACACCGCCGCACAACGATTCTGGGCCCCCCTGCGCGACAGCTTCACATCTCTGCAAATACGTGAGGACGTGTTCTTTGCTGGCAACAATGAAATCGATGGTTACGCAAGCCAATGGGTCGTCTCGATGGGCCACCTTATGGGCTTGTTCGACGCACCGTGGCTTGGCATCCCGCCCACAGGTAAAATGGCGTTCCTGCGGTACTGCGCTTTCTACCGGGTGGAGGGCGGGCGCATCCACGAAACCACCCTGTATTTCGACATCCCCCAAGTGATGGTTCAGGCGGGCTTAACTCCCTTCCCCGTTCAAACGGGCGCCCAGTTGGTACAGCCCGGCCCGGTGACACATGACGGGCTGTTGCACTCCCCCCAGCCAGCTGACGAAACCACCAAAACTCTGAAACTGGTCAATGCCATGTGCACCGATCTGGGCACTTGGCAAAGCGCGCTTCCCCTGCAAGACGAACTGCGCAGAACATGGGCAGAAGACATGATCTGGTGGGGGCCAACGGGGATCGGGGCAAGCTACACCATCCCGCGCTACGCAGAGCAACACTCAGGGCCGTTCCGAGCGGCCTTCACCGACCGCAGCCCAACAAATCACATCGCCCGACTGGCGGAAGGCGCCTACGCGGGCTTTTTCGGCTGGCCAAACTTCACCGCCCGCCACACCGGTGGCTTCATGGGCATGCCCGGCTCTGACCAAATTGGCGAGTTCAGGGTGATCGATATCTACCGCCGAGAGGGGGACAAACTGGCAGAAAATTGGGTCTTTATAGATCTGCTGCACTTCTGGTGCACACAAGGGGTCGACATCCTTGCCCGCACCACTGGGATCGCAACGCGCTAGGCAAGCGTGCTTTGCCTACACCAAAGCCAACACGGCCCCTCTTTGTCTTGAAAATACTCCCGCCGGAGGCGGCCCGGGCCCGCGAGGGCCCGATATCCCCTCACCGAAGACGCTGCCCGCTTTCCGCGTCAAACAACATCGCCTTTTCCGCGTCGAAGCCGACGCCAACCATGTCACCTTCCCGTGCCCGGGTTTCTCCGCGTTCTTCCACCACGATTTTTTCACCGGTTGGGGCCACGAGGTGGGCATAAGAGACGCCACCAAGGGCTTCGGTCAGGTCCACGCGATGGGTGTCGCCCGCCGTCAGCACCATGTGCTCAGGGCGTGTGCCAACTTCCACTTCCCCCTCGACGGGGCGGGCAAGGTCCGCCCCAAGCCCCGGGCAGGCGACGCGGGTTCCATCGCCTGTTCCAGCCATGAAATTCATCGCAGGTGAGCCAATGAAACCCGCCACAAAGCGGTTGTCGGGATCCCGATACAGTTCCATCGGCGCGCCAACCTGCTCGATGTGGCCTGCCCGCAGCACAACGATCTTGTCCGCCAATGTCATCGCTTCGACCTGATCATGGGTGACATAGATCATCGTCGCACCGATTTCCTGGTGCAGACGCGCGATCTCAACACGCATCTCCACACGCAGTTCCGCATCGAGGTTTGACAGCGGTTCATCGAACAGAAACACTTCCGGCCCACGCACAATGGCGCGCCCGATCGCGACCCGCTGACGCTGGCCGCCGGACAGCGCCTTTGGTTTGCGGGACAGCAACGGATCAAGCTTCAAAACCTTGGACGCCTCGGCCACTTTGGCCTCGATCTCAGATTTGGGGTGTCCGGTCATTTTCAGACCAAACCCCATGTTTTCCGCCACAGTCATGTGCGGGTACAGCGCATAGGTCTGAAACACCATCGCCACCCCGCGGTCAGAGGGATCGAGCCGGGTGACATCGCGCGTCCCGATGGTGATCTCACCGTCTGTGGTTTCCTCAAGGCCCGCCACCATGCGCAGCAAGGTCGACTTGCCACAGCCAGACGGCCCGACAAAGACGCAGAACTCTCCGTCTTCGATCTGGAGGTCCACCCCGTGGATCACCTGTGTTTCCCCGTAGCGCTTGATGACGCGCTTCAGCCCGACTCCCGACATGTGTCTTCCTCTCTTCGGGTCATCACAGCCTCGCTTCCCCGTTCGGGAAAGGCCCAATCCGCCGCGTCCTCGGCGATGGCCCTTGCTGTGGTTTTCAATGCGGGCAAGTGCCCCTCGAGCGTGGCCAGCGCCACGTGATCTTTATGACCGGTCACGGACAATCCACCCAGCACACGCCCACCGGCGCTGAGAATGGGCACCGCCACGCAGATGATCCCCGGTTCATGCTCTTCGCGGTCATACCCGTGGCCACGAGCCGCAATTGCCACCAGTTCGGCACGCAGGCGCTCCGGCGTGTCGAGGGTCTGGTCTGTGAAGGCGTGAAAGCTTTGCTGCTGGATCAGCCTGTCCTGTTGGTCAACCGGCAAGAAGGCCAGCATTGTCTTACCGACGCCGGTGCAATAGGCGGGCCCAATCTTGCCAGCCTGGCTGAACATTTCGACGGGGGTCTCGGCAGAGCGTTTGTCCACATACAGCACCTGCGCCGTGTCCAGCTGCGCAAGATGAATGGTTTGGCCGGTTTGTCGGGCGAGCGCATCCAGATGCGGGCGCGCAAGCGGTGCCAGGGACGCCGTAGACCATGCCCGGTGCGCCAATCGAACCAAACGCACCCCAAGGGAATAGGCCCCCGTCTCAGCATCGTGGCGCAGCATGCCCTGATTCGTCAGGGTCTGTAGCAGGCGGTACAGGGTTGCCTTGGGCAATTCGGATTCCGCCAGCAGATCGGAAAACCGGACCGGCCGGTCGCGCTCAGCGACCTTCTCAAGCACATCCAATGCCTTGCCAACGGTTCCGTCTGTGGCGGTCATGCCGCGTGTCCTCCCAAAGATTGCACAGAATTTAAATCCCGTGGTCGCGCTTTTGCCCGATCTTTTTGCCGAACTTGCTTGTCGTTGTTGACAAGCCTAATCGATTCGCGTTTGTATTTTCAATATGCAAAACCAAGTTTCAATAAATGAAACTAAATGCAAAGCGGGATGTCCCGCAATGACAGCCGGCCCACACCGGCATCCAACTGGGAGGACAACATGAAAACCACCTTCAAAGCGTCTTTTGCAGCGCTGGCCGCAGCTGCCACCATGGCAGGCTCCAACGCCTCCGCCGAACTGACCGGCGATCTTAAAATCTTCCTCGACACCTCCAACCCGGCGCCACGCGCCACCATGGAGGCAATGATCGGACGTTTCCAGGCCGAGCATCCTGATCTGAACATCGAAACCACGGTGATTGACCGTGAGGCCTACAAAACCCAGATCCGCAACTTCCTGACCGCTGATGCGCCCGATGTTGCCACCTGGTACGCTGCAAACCGGATGCGCCCCTACGTGGAAGCCGGCCTGTTCGAAGACGTCTCCGATCTCTGGATGGAGCCTGCGATCGCCGACAACCTGGGCTCCACCAAAGGCGCTATGACCATCGACGGCAAGCAGTGGGGCGTGCCCTATACCTACTATCAGTGGGGCGTCTACTACCGGAAAGACATCTTCGGTGAGCTTGGCCTTTCCGAGCCGGCCACCTGGGAAGATGAGCTGGCGAACTGCGAAAAGATCGTCGCATCCGGCCGGGCCTGCTACACAATCGGCTCCAAGTTCCTTTGGACTGCGGGCGGCTGGTTTGACTACATCAACCTGCGCACCAACGGCTACGATTTCCACATGGATATGGCAGCCGGCAACGTTGCCTGGACCGATGACCGCGTGAAGGCCACTTTCGCCAACTGGCGTCAGTTGATCGACATGGGCGGCTTCGTGGCCAACCACCAGACCTACAGCTGGCAGGAAGCGCTGCCCTTCATGGTCAACGGCGAGGCCGCTGCCTATCTGATGGGCAACTTCGCTGTGGCGCCGCTGCGCGAAGCCGGTCTGTCCGATGACCAGCTGGACTTCTACCAGTTCCCGGTCATCAACCCGGATGTGCCGCTGGCCGAAGACGCGCCCACCGACACGTTCCACATCCCTGCGAATGCTGCCAACAAGGAAGCCGCACGCGAGTTCCTGCGCTTTGTGGTGTCCAGCAATGAGCAGACCGAGATCAACAATGGCTCCAACCTGGGTCAGCTGCCGATCAACGCATCCGCTTCGATCGACGACGACAAGTTCCTTGATCAGGGCTTTGCGATGCTGTCCTCCAACAGCCCCGGCGGCGTGGCGCAGTTCTTTGACCGCGACTTCCCCGCAGAGATGGCCGCAGAAGCCATGCAGGGCTTCCAGGAGTTCATGGTGTTCCCGGACAACCTCGATGACATTCTGAACCGTCTCGAGAAGGTGCGCGCGCGCGTCTATCAGTAAACGCGGACAAATGGTGAAGCGGCGCCACGCGGCATCGCTTCGCCAAGTTCTGCGTAGCTGACACAAGGCCCGGGCGGGTGCCACGCCTGCCCTGGCTGCTCCGCTGTTCTGCACATGCGCCCCGCAGTTGTGCACGCGCCGCGGTCATCTGGCCTTACAGGCCGCCCAAGCAGGTGCTTTCAGGTCCTGCTTCATCCCTGAGACCTGACGAGGAGAGCGCGATGGCTGTCACTGACACATCCCCGCCCGCACGCAGTTGGTACAAGCGCAATGAGATTGCCGTCACGCCGTGGCTGTTTCTGGCACCTGCAATTCTGTTTTTCCTCGTCTACGTGCTGGTGCCGATCTACCAGTCTTTTTCAATCTCGCTCTACAATTGGGACGGGCTTGGAGAGGCACGCTATGTCGGGCTTGAAAACTACGTCGAACTGTTTGACGACAGCGCGTTCGAAGTCTCGCTTTGGAACAATCTGAAATGGCTGTTGCTATATCTGCTGGCCATTCCGGCAGGCTTGTTCATTGCGCTTTTCCTGAACCAGACGGTTGCCGGGATCCGCATGTACAAATCGCTGTTTTTCTTTCCATTCGTGATCAGCCAGGTGGTTGTGGGCTTGGTGTTCTCCTGGTTCTACCTGCCCAATGAGGGGCTGTTGAACAACATCGTCACCTTCTTTGGCTTTGATCCGATCAATGTGCTGGGCGATCCAGCACTGGCCACCTACGGGATCATCATTGCAGGCCTTTGGCCGCAGACGGCCTATTGCATGATCCTCTATTTGACGGGTCTGAACGCGGTTGATCCCGAACAGGTAGAGGCCGCACGGCTGGATGGTGCGAAGGGCTGGAAGATGCTCTGGTATGTCATCATCCCGCAGCTCAAGCCGGCCACCTTCATCGCCTTTGTGGTGACGATCATTGGCGCGCTGCGCTCCTTCGATCTGATCTCGATCATGACCAATGGGGGGCCGTTTGGGCAAACGCGTGTGCTGAGCTTTTACATGTTTGAGAAGGCGCTGTCGGAATACGGGTTCCGCATGGGCTATGGGGCCGCGATTGCTGTTGTTCTGTTCCTGATCATGCTCTGCTTTATCGCCTACTTCCTTTTCTCGATGTGGCGCGAAGAAAAGGAGGGTCGGTGATGGCTGGCACAGTGTATCGCGCTGCGGCACCCGCCGCCTTCGGCGAGAGTATTTTTGCCAAGATGATGAGGGCATGTGTGCCCTTGTATTGGGCGGTGATCACGCGAGACCCGCGGCCCGCAGGGGCGCGGCCGAGCGTGCTGTGCCCAACACCGGCAGGGCGGCGTTTCGCCGACCGAACGGGGGCGGGAGTGGCCCCAGCAGACCCAGTGAAGTGTGGAGGGTAGATCATGTTTCCCAGACCCATTCAGACCCAGCCACGCGCGGCCCAGCTGACCTATTCCGCAGTGTTGCCCATTGCGTTGACCCTGTGGCTCTTGCCGCTGATTGCCGTGGCGATTTTCTCAGTCAAACCGGCAGTAGATTTCACGCAGGGGAACTATTGGGGCATGCCGTCCTCATTTGAGGGCTTAACCAATTACGGCCAGGTCTTTTTTGACTCGGACATGCCACGATATCTGTTGAATTCGGTTCTGATCACCGTGCCTACGGTGATCGGTGCAGTGGCCCTGTCTTGCATGGCCGGATTTGCACTTGGCATCTATAAGTTTCGAGCAAACCTTGTTATTTTCTTCATGTTCGTGGCTGGAAATTTCGTGCCATTCCAGATCCTGATGGTGCCCGTGCGGGATCTGACGCTCGATCTTGGGCTCTACAACACAAAGACTGGTCTGGTGCTGTTCCACATCGCATTCCAGACCGGTTTCTGTACCTTGTTCATGCGCAACTTCATTCGCGCCCTGCCTTTTGCATTGATCGAGGCGGCCCGTGTTGAAGGTGTCGCGGAATGGCGCATCTTCTGGTACGTGGTTCTTCCGCTGATGAAGCCCGCGATTGCCGCCCTTTCCGTGCTGATCTTCACCTTCATCTGGAATGATTATTTCTGGGCTGTTGTGCTGACTCAGGGCCCTGAAAGCCAACCCGTAACGGCCGGGATCACCAGCTTCAACGCCCAATTCCGCGCCGCCTATCACATGATGAGCGCCGGTTCGATCGTTGCGGCCCTTCCGCCGGTTGCAATGTTCTTTGCCATGCAGAAGCATTTCATCGCTGGCCTCACACTGGGCGCTGTCAAGTAATGCTCTACCGGTTGGATGCCGACGGGCAGACCTTGGTGGCCCATCAGCCCCCCAAGGGCCTTGGGTGCGTTTTGTACTGGGGCGCAGCTCTGCCACAAGACGAGGATCTGACGGCCCTTCTTGACGGGACTGCAATGGATGTCACCGGCGGCATGATGGATGAGATTGCGCCCTTGTCGGTATGTCCCGAGGTCGCGCGCGGTTGGCCGGGGCAGCCGGGCATGGTCCTGCACGACGACGCTGGCCGCCCTGTCTATCCCGTTTTTTCCGGTGAGATCAGGCAAGAGGTCGCCCAAGACGGCGGCGCTCGAGGGCTGGAGATCATCGGCATCGACGCGGATCATGGCATCACTTACCGCGCCCAGTTTCAACTGCGTGCGGGCCAGCTTTTGGCTCAGGCCTTCCTGTCATTCGACAAGGCGCCCTATGTAGTAACTTGGCTCGCAGCCCCGGTGGTGCCAATGCCCACGGGGTCGGACGCAGTGATCGACTATACGGGCCGCTGGATCGGTGAATTTCAGGAGCAGCGCCATGCCTGGCGACCGGGCGCCCTGCTGCGAGAGGCCCGGCAGGGACGGTCAGGCCATGAGCACCCGCCCTTTGCCCTTGTCACAACCCATGGCGCCAGCTGGGATCAGGGCACGACCTACGGATTTGCCCTGCACCATTGTGGCGGGCATCGGATGATTGCCGAGGAACTGCCGGATGGGCGTCACTTGTTGATGTTTGGCAGTGCCCTCGGCGCGCAAGACCGGCCTGAGGCCAATGTCAAAACGCCCCCCCTGCACATGTTTTGCAGCCAAGAAGGGCGCAATGGGATCGCCTGCCAGTTCCAGAGCTACATTCGCAACCAGCCCGGCCCTCAATCCATGCGCCAGCCCCGCCCGGTGCATTACAATTGCTGGGAGGCCATCTATTTTGATCATGACGCGCAAAGCTTGCGGGATATCGCAGAGCGCGCTGCGGCTTTGGGGGCAGAACGGTTTGTGCTGGATGATGGCTGGTTCGGCCTGCGCGATGACGACACCACATCGCTTGGCGATTGGCAGATCGATCCGCGAAAATGGCCCGATGGATTGCGCCCTTTTGCCGATTATGTGAACAGCCTTGGCATGGGGTTTGGCCTCTGGTTTGAGCCGGAGATGGTCAACAAAGACAGCGCGCTCTACCGGGCCCATCCAGACTGGCTGCTGGGCCCTGCTGACCAGCCCGCGGGCCGACAGCAATATGTGTTGGATGTCAGCCGCGCGGATGTCCGGGCCTATCTGGTCGAAGAGATATCAAAAGTGCTGGCTTCGGCGCCGATCGAATATGTCAAATGGGATCATAACCGCTTGCTGCCCTGGCCCAGCGCAGCCCAGGCAGAGGGCGCCTACCAGCTTTGGCATGACCTGACGACACGCCATCCCGAGATCGAATTCGAAAGCTGTGCCTCGGGGGGCGGGCGCATTGACCTGCAGATGTTCACCGTTGCTGGCCGGGTTTGGCTGTCTGACAGCAATGACGCGCTGGAACGGATGCGTATCCAGCGCGACGCGGCACAATTCCTGCCATGGGAAGTCACCGGCTCTCATGTGGGGCCGCGCCGCTGCCACACCTCTGGGCGGGTGCTCGACATGTCGACGCGCGCTTGGGTGGCCGCCCAGCGGCACATGGGCTTTGAGATGGACCCGCGCGAACTGACCGAGGATGAGGCGGACGTTCTCAAGCAGGTCACGCAGTGGTGGAAGTCCAACCGCGACTGGCGCGCTGGCGCGGATATCCTGCGCCTGGAAAGCGGTGATGCCGCTGTGATTGCCGAACAGCAGATCGCCGCAGATGGACATCGCTTTGTCGTGTTTGCGGGCCGCCAAGCAGCCTCGGAGCAGATCGCACCGCGCCCGCTGCCACTGACAGGCCTCGACCCGCAGGCGCGCTACCGGATCACGCTTGTGAACCGGGCAGAGGCCCCCACGCTTTCGCGCGGCGCCCAGGCCATCAAGACAGGCCCCCTTATCCTGTCCGGGGCCTGGCTCATGGAACACGGCGTCAACCTGCCCTGGTCATTTCCCGCTACAATCTGGGTGCTGGAAGGCACCCGCATCGACGAATAGGACCCTGCGATGGAGCATTTGCCCACCCATCCCGATCTCTCTGGCGCTTCGGTATTCATCACCGGCGGTGGCTCTGGCATTGGCGCAGCGCTCACCGAGGCCTTCCTGCGCCAAGGGGCGCGGGTCGCCTTTGTGCAGCGCTCAGATGCCAGCCCCTTTTGCGATGAGATGGAGGCGGAAACAGGAAACCGCCCGCTGTTTATCCCATGCGACATCACGGATCTGTCCATGCTGGAGGGCGCGATCGCCAAGGCCGCAGAGGCACACGGGCCGATCAAGGTGCTTGTCAACAATGCTGCCAACGACAAGCGCCACCCGACGCTGGACGTCGATGAAGAATTTTGGGACTGGATGATCGATATCAACCTCAAGGCCTATTTCTTTGCCTGCAAGGCCGTGGTGCCGGGGATGCAGCAGATGGGCGGTGGCGCGATCATCAATTTCTCGTCGATCAGCTACATGATGGGGAATGCGGGCTACCCGATTTACACCACATCAAACGCTGGCATCACTGGGATGACACGGTCTCTGGCCCGGGAGTTCGGCCCTGACAGAATCCGCTGCAATGCGCTGATGCCCGGCTGGGTACTGACCGATAAGCAGATGCGCCTTTGGGCCGAGCCGGAAGGCTTGGAAGCCCATCTCGAGCGGGCCTGCCTCAAGGATCACCTCAAGCCGGAAGACATCTGCGGCGGGGTTCTGTTCCTGGCATCAGACGCCTCAAAGATGATGACCGGCCAGGCGCTGGTGATCGATGGCGGCGTTGTCGTAACGGGCTAAAGCAATTTCACCCAACTGCCGGGAACGGCAGCCGGGAGAGAGGAAGGCGAATGAAAGAACTGGATTGGATCGCGGTCGACTGGGGCACCTCGCACCTTCGGTTGTGGGGCATGTCCGGTGACCAGCCACTCTGGCAGGCGCAATCGGCCGATGGCATGGGCGGCTTGGACCGGGCGGGTTTCGAGCCTACACTGCTGCGCGCCTTGGGCACGCGTCTGCAAGGCCCGACCCCTGTGATCGCATGCGGCATGGTCGGCGCGCGCCAAGGCTGGGCCGAGGCCGGCTACGCGGCTGTGCCTTGCGTACCCCTTGCTGCTGGCCTGACCCAAGCACAGACCGATGACCCCCGTCTGACCGTTCACATTGCCGGGGGCGTCAAGCAAAACAGCCCCGCAGATGTGATGCGCGGCGAGGAAACGCAGATCGCGGGCTTTCTTGCACTGAACCCGGGCTTTGACGGCATTGTCTGCCTGCCCGGCAGCCATTCGAAATGGGCCGAGATCAGCGCTGGGGAAATTGTCAGCTTTCGGACCTTCATGACCGGCGAGATGTTCGCGGCGCTCTGTCGGCATACGGTCCTGCGCCATTCACTTGACGGCGAAGGATGGGATGCGCCCAGCTTCGCAGAGGCGGTCTCAGAAACACTGTCTCGGCCCGAGCGGATGGCCTCGGCCCTGTTTGGCATCCGCGCGGAAGCCCTGTTGAACGATTTGGGGCCCGCACAGGCGCGCGCCCGGCTTTCGGGCCTGCTCATCGGGGCTGAGTTGGCCGCAGCCCGTCCCTACTGGCTGGGCCGCGATGTGGCGGTGATCGGCTCTGACGCGGTTGCTGCGCCCTATGTTACGGCGCTCGGCTTACAGGGCCTATCCGCCATTCAGACAGATAATGACGCCATGGTGCTCAAGGGCCTCGCCCGGGCCAGAGCCCTCGTGACGGAGACAAAGCATTGACCCCCGTAAAGCCATCCGTTCAAGCACCCGAGGGCAGCCGCCCTTTGATCGCTATCCTGCGCGGCCTGACCCCAGCAGAGGCCAGCCCGATGGCCGAATGCCTGATCGCTGCAGGGATCACACGCATCGAGGTGCCTCTGAATTCGCCTGATCCGCTGCACAGCATCGAGATCATGGCAAAAGCTCACGGGCATGAGGCCTTGATCGGCGCTGGCACCGTGCTGACACGCGCGCAGGTATCCGATGTGGCCCAGGCGGGCGGCGGTCTGATCGTCTCACCCAATATGGACAGGGACGTGATTGCCATGACCGCCGCGATGGGGCTGCAAAGCTGGCCCGGTGTCTTTACACCCACCGAGGCCTTCGCCGCGCTGGCGGCCGGGGCAACCGGCCTGAAGCTCTTTCCCGGCGATGCGGTTGGGCCTGCAGGCCTGAAAGCAATGCGGGCCGTGCTGCCCCCACAGACATCCGTTTACGCCGTGGGCGGAGCAGGCCCGGACAGCTTTGCCACCTGGCACGCTGCCGGGGCAGATGGCTACGGGATCGGCTCGGCGCTTTACAAGCCCGGTATGTCAGTTGCCGATGTTGCGGCTCGGGCCAAACAGATCGTGGAGGCCTTCGACACGGCCCATGTAGGTGTGCTGACATGACGGAGGCTGCGATGTCCGCCAGCATACACGACGCCCGCATATGCACCCTAGGTGAGGGGCCGCTCTGGCACCCGGAACGCCAACAGCTTTTCTGGTTTGATATCATCGGCCAGCGCCTGCTCACGCAGGAAAACGGCCACGAACGCAGCTGGTCATGGGACATGCCATGCTCGGCCGCGGGTTGGGTCAGCAAAACGCAGTTGATGGTTGCAACGGCCACAGCTCTTGAACTGCTCGATCTTGAGACGGGCACCCGCGAGACAGTCGCGCCCCTCGAGGCGGATATGCCAACGACCCGCTCCAATGACGGGCGCGCAGATCCCCAGGGCGGCTTCTGGATCGGCACGATGGGCCGCAAGCTGGAGCCTGAAACCGGCGCCATTTACCGGTATTACCGGGGCGAGCTGCGCCAGCTCTATGCGCCGATCACCATTCCCAATGCGATTTGCTTTACGCCCGATGGGGGGCACGCCTATTTCGCGGACACGCACCAGCAAACCGTCTGGCGTGTGGCGCTGGATGCGCAGGGCTGGCCGCGCGGCACACCAGAGGTTTTCCTCGACACAGGGGCTGAAAAGCTGCTGCCAGACGGCGCAGTGGTGGCCGCGGATGGAACCTTTTGGAATGCGCAATGGGGTGCGGGCCGCATCGCAGTCTATGATCCGCAAGGCCGCTTCTTGCATGCCCTGCCCCTACCCGCTGCGCAGACGACATGCCCTGCCTTCGGCGGCCCCGATCTGAAAACCATTTTCTGCACATCCGCAGCCGAGGGGCTGAGCAGCGCCCAGTTGGACGCCGCCCCGCACAGCGGAAAAACCTTCCTCGCAACATCTGCAGCTGCCTGCGGGCAGGCTGAACACAAGGTCATCCTATGAGCCACACGCGCGCCTTGGGCACCTGCTACTACCCGGAGCATTGGCCCGAAGAAATCTGGGAACAGGATGCCGCCCGCATGGTTGCGGCCGGGATCAGCTGGGTCCGGATCGGGGAATTTGCCTGGTCGCGCCTCGAAGCCGTTCCGGGCAAGCTGACATGGGACTGGCTCGACCGCGCTGTCGACACCTTGGGGGCGGCCGGCCTCAAGGTGATCATGGGCACACCCACTGCCACCCCGCCCCGCTGGATGCTGGACCGGCACCCCGACATGCTTGCAGTCGATGCCGAAGGCCGCCC
This sequence comes from Oceanicola sp., assembly GCA_022447275.1. Classification (GTDB taxonomy): domain Bacteria; phylum Pseudomonadota; class Alphaproteobacteria; order Rhodobacterales; family Rhodobacteraceae; genus JAKVBK01. The sequence goes on from JAKVBK010000006.1 coordinate 17,431, forward strand.
CCGGGGCTTTGGTTCACGCAGACACTATTGCTTCAGCCACGCTGGCTATCGCGCGGAGGCCGTGCGGATTACCCGGCTGATGGGCGCGCGCTACGGGCGCAATCCCCATGTGCAGGCCTGGCAGACCGACAATGAATACGGCTGCCACGACACGGTGATCAGCTACTCGCCCGCCGCCCGTGCAGCCTTTCGAAACTGGCTGGCGCAGCGCTATCAAAGCCCCGATGCGCTCAACCGGGCCTGGGCTACGGTGTTCTGGTCGCGCGATTACGACAGCTTCGACGCGGTCGACCTGCCCAACCTGACAGTGACAGAACCCGCCCCGGCCCATGTCATGGATTTCCGCAGGTTCTGCTCGGACCAGGTGGTCGCCTTCAACCGGGCCAAGGTGGACGCGCTGCGCACCCTCACGGATGCGCCCTTGTTGCACAATTACATGGGCCGAATCCTTGAGTTTGATCACTTCGCCATGGGTGCAGATCTCGATATCGCCACATGGGACAGCTATCCGATCGGGTTCCTGTCCGACAGGATTGACGCCCCGGCCGAACACAAACGCACCTATCTGCGCCAGGGCGATCCGGATTTTCAGGCCTTCCACCACGATCTTTACCGGGCGGTTGCAAGGCGCGCTCCGGCGGGCGCAGACGCACCGCGCTGGTGGGTGATGGAACAACAGCCAGGCCCGGTGAACTGGGCCCCCTACAATCCGGCCCCCCTGCCCGGCATGGCGCGTCTGTGGGCCCATGAAGCCTATGCCCACGGGGCCGAAGTGGTGGCCTATTTCCGGTGGCGACAGGCCCCCTTCGCACAAGAGCAGATGCATGCAGGCCTGCTGCGGCCGGATAGCAGCCCCGCCCCCGGCCTTGCGGAATGCACGCAGGTGGCCTCCGAACTGGCCATGATGGGCCCGGCCGATGCGGGACGCTCGCCGGTGGCCATTGTCTATGACTATCCTTCGCAATGGGCCTGGGAAACGCAGCCCCAAGGCGCAGATTTTGACTGGTTCGCCCTGGTCTTCGACCTGTACCGCGGCTTGCGCACCCTTGGACAATCGGTCGATTTTGTAGCCCCCGACGCAGACCTGTCCTCCTATGCCTTGGTGCTGTGCCCGGGCACATTCAACATCGGCGAAACTCTTAAGACGCAGCTGGCAAGCCGCACCGGCCCGGTGCTTTTGGGCCCTCGCACGGGAACGCGCACGGAGACATTCGAAATCCCGGTGCCCCTGCCCCCGCAGGTGCCCGGCCTCGAAACCACCATCGCCCTGACAGAAAGCCTGCCGCCTGATGCGCCCATGCCTTTGCAGGAGGGTGGCGCCATGATCCGTTGGTTTGAACATCTCGAGGGCCCGGCAGACACGCTTGAGGCAACCGAAAGCGGCCAACCGGCGCTGGTCTGCTCGGGCAACCTGCATTATTTGGCCGGCTGGCCCGACACCGAAGCCTTGTCCCGAATTCTACGCCGCTTGCTTGATACGGCGGGCCTCGACAGCCTGCCGATGCCGGACGGGCTGCGCCTGCGCGAAACACCAACGCACAGGGTCTGGATCAATTACAGCCAGCAGAGCCACGAAATCGACGGGATCACCGTGCCCCCGATCGACGCTGTCTGGCAGACCAAATCGTGACGGGTTTCGGCACCACGTCCGCCGGAGCGCAGGTTGATGCGGTCGAGATTTCCTCACCGGGCCTTTTTGCGCGGATCCTGACATTCGGTGCCGCCCTGCAGGATGTGCGCTTTGCCGGGAAGGACCACCCGCTAACGTTGGGCAGCCCCGACATCGCGGCCTATGAAGGGCCATTCCTATCCTTTGGCACGGTGATGGGCCCGCTGGTCAACCGGGTGCGCAATGCTCAAGCACCGCTGGATGGTGCAATGCTGTCATGGCCCGCCAATATCGCCGGCGGGCACCTTCTGCATTCAGGCGCAGGCGTACAGTCGCGGGTTTGGCAGGTGGAAAACCAGACGGCGCAATCGGTGTTGCTGGGGCTGCGGCTTGATCACATGGAAGATGGCTTGCCGGGCGTGCGGCACCTGACGGCACGCTACAGCATCGCGGCAACATGCCTGCGCCTTGAGATAAGGATGGAAACAGACAGGCCCTCGCTGGCGAGTCTGGCCAATCATTCCTATTGGAGCCTCGATCCGACACCCGGCTTTGAAGGCCAGAAGCTCCAGGTTGCGGCCGAGGACTATACAGTGCTCGACGCGGCGCTTGTGGCCACAGGGGCCCTTGCGCCCGTATCCGGCACTGATTTCGATTTTCGTGCCCCGCGGACACTGACGCAAGCCGACCAGTTGGACATCAACCTGTGCACTGCCAATGCGCCCAAAGCGCTGCGCCCTGTCGCCTGGCTGCAGGGACGTTCGGGCCTGCGCATGGAGATGGCCTCCACCGCGCCGGGTTTGCAGGTCTATGACGGCAAAAGCATCGAGGACACCTATCCGGGCCATGGCGGTGTGCCCTACGCCGCCCGTGCAGGCTTGGCCCTGGAAGCGCAGCACTGGCCCGATGCGGCCAACAACCCCGGCTTTCCATCCATCCGGATCACGCCGGATACGCCCTTTGAGCAAGTCACAGAGTGGCGGTTTGAGGACACCTGCTGACAGCTCCCTGAGGCGCGGGCCCGTGTGGCCCGGCGCACCTTGGTCCGGTCAGCTTTCGTCGATATCGTCTGGTTTGGCGTCTGGATCCGCCTGCCCAATGCCCATGAAAATCTTTTTGAAGGGCACGGCCCACAAGATGCCCAGCGCCACGTAAATCGCCAATTCCACAAGCACAGGCGGGCGGTCAGGCTCTTCCCAGAAGAAGGTCATGATGCCCACCGCTGTGATCACGTATAGCGGCAGACCAAGCAGCAAGATCACCAAGGACCAACGCTTGCGTGCCTTATAGCTGAGTGCCATGGAGTGCTCCCCCGTGTCTGCGCGCGTGACGGCCCGGATCAGTCCGCGAACGGGTCTGTGACGAGGATCGTATCTTCGCGTTCCGGCGAGGTGGAGAGTAGGGCGACAGGGCACTGGATCAACTCTTCGACCCGGCGCACATACTTGACGGCATTGCCCGGCAGATCAGCCCAGGAACGTGCCCCCTCAGTGGACTCGCTCCAGCCCTCCATCTCTTCGTAGATGGGCACGCAGCGGGCCTGCTGGTCGGCGGCCATGGGCAGATAATCAATCCGCGCGCCATCCAGTTCGTAGCCCACGCAGATTTTCAACGTCTCAAACCCGTCCAGAACATCCAGCTTTGTCAGAGCAATGCCCGACACACCGGACGTGGCGCAGGTCTGCCGTACGAGGGCGGCGTCAAACCAGCCGCAGCGGCGTTTGCGTCCGGTGGTGGTGCCAAATTCATGTCCGCGCTCCCCAAGGCGCTGGCCGTCATCATCATGCAGTTCCGTCGGGAAAGGGCCTTCGCCAACACGGGTCGTGTAGGCTTTTACGATGCCGAGGACAAAATCGATCTGTCCCGGCCCAATGCCAGTGCCTGCCGCTGCCTGACCAGCAATCACATTCGAAGATGTCACGAAGGGATACGTGCCGAAATCGATATCCAGCAAGGCGCCTTGGGCCCCCTCAAACAGAATGCGCTGGCCCGCGCGGGCCCGGGTGTTGAGCTCTTTCCAGACCGGGCCGGCATAGGGCAGGATCTTGGGTGCGATCTCGCGCAGGCTGGCCAGCAGCGCATCGCGATCCACGGGCTCAAGGCCGAGGCCACGGCGCAGGGCGTCATGGTGGGTAAGGGCCCGGTCCACCCGCGCCTCAAGGGTGACCGGGTCCGCCAGATCGGCCACACGGACAACGCGGCGGCCCACCTTGTCCTCATAGCAGGGGCCGATGCCACGGCCCGTGGTGCCAATCTTGGTGCCCGGATTAGCGGCCGCCTCACGCGCGCGATCAAGTTCACCGTGGATTGGCAGGATCAGCGGCGTGTTCTCGGCGATCATGAGGGTTTCGGGGCTGATCACAACGCCCTGCGCCCGCACGGTTTCGATCTCGTCCACAAGGTGCCAGGGATCAAGCACAACACCGTTGCCGATCACAGAAAGCTTGCCACCGCGCACAACACCGGAGGGCAGCGCATGCAACTTGTAGACCTTGCCATCGATCACAAGGGTATGGCCAGCATTGTGCCCCCCTTGGAAGCGGGCAATCGCATCGGCGCGCTCGCTCAGCCAGTCGACGATCTTGCCTTTGCCCTCATCGCCCCACTGGGCGCCAACGACGACAACGTTTGCCATGCTCTTCTCTCCGCGGATTGTACTGCGTGTCCGGATGATACCCCAAACCCGCGCCGTCCTACAGGACGCCCGCCCGCGAGGAAACCCCAAGTGTGCCGGACATGGGGCCGCGCTTGGAAAATTGCGCGGAAGGCCGGTCCATGGGTGCCCCGTTGGATACGGCGGCGGCAATCCCGATCCAACGGTTTTTCGCGTGCGCACTGCTGTATCAGGGCGACAGGCGGGCCGGGTATTCCTGCGAGGTTTCGGCCTTCTAGTGCAAGCAGGATCCGGCTTCTGTGATCGACAATGGCCCTCTGCGGTTGGGCAGCCCTTTCTTGGCGAAAGGGCCGAGGCTTCTGGCCCCTTCGCTGATTCTTTGGATTGGGCGGAACGGGTCCACCATCCGGAGCAGTCCATCCGGACAGATCCGAAGCGACGCATAGGACATCGGCTGCGCCCACCGTGATGCGCCCTGCCCCACAAATTCGCGTTTTCGTCGCGACATCCGTACACAGCTTGCTTACGCGGGGTTGCGAGGGCAGCAGACATGCCATAGATACCCGCCATTCGAGATCGCCGAAGGCTGCCCTATGGAAAATGTCATCCTCATCGTTCACCTGATCCTGGCCCTGTGCCTGATTGGTGTAGTTCTCTTGCAGCGCTCTGAGGGCGGCGGTCTTGGCATGGGCAGCGGCGGTGGCGGCGGCGGCGTGGTTTCTGGCCGGGCCGCGGCAACAGCGCTTGGCAAGCTGACATGGGGTTTCGCGATTGCCTTTATCTGCACCTCGCTGACGCTCACAATTCTTGCGGCGGCCAAGTCTGAAAGCGGCTCGGTGCTCGACAGGATCACCGATGCTCCAGCCCCCATTCTCGAGACGCCGACCTTGCCCTCGGGCGACACGCTCCTGCCGCCAAGCGCGGACGACGCGCCTTTGCTGCCACAAGCTGCCGACTAAAGCCCCAAGCAGATCAACCTGTTGGGGGCATGACGACAAGTCGCAACATCATGTTGCGGCTTCCATTGCCAATTTCATGCGACTCGCCTATACAGGAATCCCGTGATCCGGTGCTTTAAGGGGGTGCTGGGACGGCGGGATTTCGAGTGAAATCCGGTCGAGGACGCCGCGGCGGAAATGAATTCCGCACGCATCACGGGGAGGCCAGAAAATGGCGCGCTTCATCTTCATAACGGGCGGCGTTGTGTCGTCATTGGGCAAAGGCCTTGCCTCCGCTGCACTGGGCGCATTGCTTCAGGCACGCGGCTACACCGTGCGCCTGCGCAAGCTGGACCCGTATCTGAACGTGGATCCAGGCACCATGTCGCCGTTTGAGCATGGGGAGGTGTTCGTCACCGATGATGGCGCCGAGACCGACCTCGACCTGGGCCACTACGAACGCTTCACTGGTGTGCACGCACGCGCCACCGACAGCGTGTCCTCGGGGCGCATCTATTCCAACGTGCTCGAGAAAGAGCGCCGGGGCGACTACCTGGGCAAAACCATTCAGGTGATTCCGCACGTCACAAACGAGATCAAGGATTTCATCTCGATCGGCGAAGACGAGGTGGATTTCATGCTGTGCGAAATCGGCGGCACAGTGGGGGATATCGAAGGTCTGCCCTTCTTTGAGGCGATCCGCCAGTTCGCCAATGACAAGCCCCGTGGACAGTGCCTGTTCATGCATCTCACGTTGCTGCCCTATATCGCGGCCTCGGGCGAGTTGAAGACGAAACCCACCCAACACTCGGTGAAAGAGCTGCGCTCGATCGGCATTGCGCCCGATATTCTGGTCTGCCGATCCGAAGGCCCCATCCCTCAGAAGGAGCGCGAAAAGCTGGCGCTGTTCTGCAATGTGCGGCCGGATGCAGTAATCGCGGCACAGGATCTCAAATCGATCTATGAAGCGCCCCTCGCCTATCATCGCGAAGGCATGGACCAGGCCGTTCTGGACGCCTTTGCGATCAGCCCGGCGCCCAAGCCCGATCTGTCCATCTGGGAAGACGTTGCTGACCGGATCTATAATCCTGAAGGCATGGTGCGTGTTGCGATTGTTGGCAAGTACACGCAGCTTGAAGACGCCTATAAGTCTATCGCCGAGGCGCTGACACATGGCGGCATGGCAAACCGCGTGAAAGTGCAGGCGGAGTGGATCGATGCGGAAATCTTCGAACGCGAGGATCCCGCACCGCATCTGGAAGGCTTCCATGCGATCCTCGTGCCCGGGGGCTTTGGCGAACGGGGCACAGAGGGCAAGATCCGGGCGGCGCAATTCGCGCGGGAACGCAACGTGCCCTATCTGGGGATCTGCCTTGGGATGCAAATGGCTGTGATTGAGGCGGCCCGTCACCTTGGGGGCGTCACCGATGCCGGGTCCGAGGAATTTGACCTTGAAGCGGGCCAGAAGCGGTTCACGCCCGTGGTCTACCACCTCAAGGAATGGATACAGGGCAACCAGACCGTCGCGCGCACCAAGACCGACGCGAAGGGGGGCACAATGCGCCTTGGGTCCTATGATGCGACCCTGAGCGAAGGCAGCCGTGTTGCGCAGGTGTATGGATCGCTCGCCATCGAAGAGCGTCACCGCCACCGCTATGAGGTTGACCTGAGCTACCGCGAAAAACTGGAAGAAAAAGGCGTGATCTTTTCCGGTATGAGCCCCGATGGGCGCCTGCCAGAGATTGTCGAGGTCAAGGACCACCCTTGGTTCATTGGCGTACAGTTTCATCCGGAACTGAAATCAAAGCCCTTCGCCCCACATCCCCTGTTCCGTGACTTCGTGCGCGCTGCCAAGGATGTCAGCCGACTGGTCTGACACCCTGCTTCGGGGCGTGTTCGGGCCTAGGAGCTCGACGCGCCCAAGCCGCTTTCAGGGTAAGATCATCGGATGACGTCGCGGTAGGGGGCCCGCTTCCAACGCAACTGTGACGACAACCAGCCTACGAGCCCTTGAAAGCCATTGGATTTAAGGCTTTGTGTCCCCGCACAACACAACGTCGGAGAGCCCCAATGCCCAAGGGATACTGGATCGCAAACGCCATCGTCCACGATGCCGAAACCTATGAGCGCTACAAAGCAGCCAACGCCGCGCCCTTCGCGCGTCACGGAGCGCGGTTTCTGGTGCGTGCCGGCACCCAAGAGACGCGGGAAGGCACCGTGTTCCCCCGGACAGTCGTGATCGAGTTCCCAAGCTATGCTGCGGCCAAGGCTTGCTACGATGATCCGGACTATCAGGCCGCCAAGGCAATCCGGGCGCCGATTTCAGACGGCAACCTGATCATCATTGAAGGCTACGACGAGTAACGCGGCAACACCGCCTCTTGGCAGGTCCGCACGCAAATCATAGGGTCGCATCATGTTTGCAGATTTCTTGAAACGGCTGACCGCCCCCGACCCCGATCCTTTGCCCGATGATGACGCACGACTGGCCCTGACGGCCCTTCTCGTGCGGATCGCGCGGGCAGATGGCAGTTATCTCGACAGCGAAGTGGCCCGGATAGACCGGGTCTCGGCGCATCGCTACGGGCTGTCCCCTGCGGAGGCCGCGGCCCTGCGCGGCAAAGCAGAAGCGCTGGAGAGCGAAGCGCCCGATACCGTGCGCTTTACCCGCGCCATCAAGGATGCAGTGGCATTCGAAGATCGGGCTTCCGTGATCGAGGCGCTTTGGGAACTGGCCCTCGCAGATGGCGAGCGTGACGAGGAAGAAGATGCGCTGATCCGCATGGTCGCGAACTTCCTTGGCATCAATGACCGCGATAGCGCGCTTGCGCGTCAGCGCGTCGCAGCAAGGTCGACGTGACCGCCTGGCTGCGCATGTACGATCAGCCGCATGTCCGTGCGGCGAATGAAAATCTTTGGGCTGGCACGTGCGCTGCACTTCTTGCCGAAGGCTGTGCCGCGCCGGCCACCTTATCCCGATCTGACGATTGTTGGGCGGTCTGGCGCGATCCCGATCTCGTTCTGGCCCAAACCTGTGCCTTGCCGTTCAGTGGGATTTTGCACCTGCAGACGCACCTCGTGGCCACCCCGGACTATGGATTACAGGGCTGTCCGCCCGGTTATTACCGCTCGCACATCGTGGTGCGCGCGGATGATCCCCGCAGCCATCCCCGGGAATTCCATGGCAGCAAGCTGGCCTATAACGGCGAAGACAGCATGTCGGGCTGGCAGGCGCTCCGGGATTGGGCCATGCGTTCTGGCATCATCCTGCGTCCAACCCGTAAGACGGGCAGCCACGAAGCCTCTGCCAATGCCGTGGCCAAAGGGGCGGCAGACATCGCAGCCATTGATGCTCACACGTGCATTCTGTTGCAGAAAAGCGGGCTTTGGCCCGACGGCCTGCGGGTGATCGACAACACCGAGCCCAGGCCGGGGCTGCCCCTCATCACGGCCACCAAGCACGATCCTGACCTCATCAGAGCCTGCCTTCAAACAGGTCTCGATGGGCTCGCAGCGCAGGATCGCGATGCGCTTGGTATCCGCAGCCTCGTACAATTTGACGTCAAAGAGTATCTGGCGGCATAGCCAAGGTCTGCATCAGATATTGAAACCCGCCGCACGGTTTGGCACAGGGGGGCGTGCGACAGTGCCGGGGAACGCCGGTCTTGTCTGCGCGCGAACATCCAACTCAGCGGACGAGACATAATGGCTTCAGATACGGACACACCGATCATCGCGATCAAGGGCCTGCACAAGTCCTACGGATCATTGGAGGTGCTCAAGGGCATCGACATGACCGCCTACAAGGGACAGGTTGTTTCGCTGATTGGATCGTCGGGTTCGGGCAAATCAACCTTGCTGCGCTGCGCCAACCTGCTGGAAGACAGCCACCAAGGGGACATCCTCTTTGCCGGCGAACCGGTGCGCTGGAAGGGACAGGGCAGTGCCCGCAAACCTGCAGATGCCGCGCAAGTTTTGCGTATCCGCACACAGCTTTCCATGGTGTTCCAGCAATTCAACCTGTGGTCCCACATGACGATCCTGCAAAATGTCATGGAGGCCCCGGTAACCGTTCTCAAACGGAACCCGACCGAGGTGGAAGAGTTGGCACGCAGCCTGCTCGACAAGGTAGGGATCGGCGACAAATGCGATGCGTGGCCTGCGCAGCTGTCTGGCGGGCAGCAACAGCGTGCCGCCATTGCCCGCGCGCTTGCAATGGAACCCCAGGCGCTGCTTTTTGACGAGCCAACCTCCGCCCTCGATCCGGAACTGGAACAGGAGGTTGTCAAAGTGATCAAGCAACTGGCCGCCGAAGGGCGCACCATGCTGCTGGTTACCCATGACATGCGCCTTGCCCGCGATGTGTCCTCCCATGTGGTGTTCCTGCACCAAGGACTTGTGGGCGAAGAAGGCCCGCCCGAAACCCTGTTTGGCAATCCGCAGACGGAGCGGCTGCGCAGCTTCTTGTCCAACACCAGCTCTGTGTAAAAACACCCGCACCGCATGAGTGCAGCTGCGCAAAGGTCGCCTGATCAGGCAGGCTGCCAGAGCCTTCCCTTGCGTTAAGGGGCACAAGTTGGCGATGAGGGCCGGCTTTTGCTGGACGCTGTGGCTCAAACATGCTTCTTTTTTGGCTGGCGCCGGGGGCTTGCCGCCGCCGCTCAGAAAAATGACAAGGGAGCTTCCCAATGAAGTCTATGCTTCTTGGCACCGTTGCTCTGGCCCTGACCGCAAGCGTTGCATTTGCAGATGGCCACAGCACTGTTCGTATGGGTACTGAAGGTGCGTACCCTCCGTGGAATTTCATCAATGACAATGGCGAAGTCGATGGCTTCGAGCGGGCGCTTGGTGACGAGCTGTGTGCCCGTGCCGAGCTGACCTGTGAATGGGTCACCAACGAGTGGGATTCGATCATCCCCAACCTCGTATCCGGCAACTACGACGCGATCATCGCGGGCATGTCGATCACGGCAGAGCGCGACGAAGTCATCGACTTCACGCAGGCCTACACGCCCCCAGATCCGTCCACCTATGCGGCTATGTCTGACGGCGTAGACCTGTCCGGTGGCGTCATCGCGGCCCAGACGGGCACGATTCAGGCCGGCTACATCGCCGAGAGCGGCGCAACGCTGGTCGAGTTCGCAACGCCGGACGAAACCATCGCTGCCGTGGTCAATGGCGAAGCTGACGCCGTTCTGGCCGATGACAGCTTCATCCGCACCGCCATCGAAGCCAATGGCGATCTGATGGTTGTCGGTGACCCGGTCAGCCTGGGCGGCGGTGTCGGCATGGGCATCCGCGAATCCGATGGGGACCTGAAAGCCAAGTTTGACGCGGCCATCCAGTCCATGAAGGATGACGGCTCGCTCAACGAACTGATCGCAACCTGGGAAGTGTCTTCTCAGTGGTGATTTAAGGCGTCCCGGGCGCGCTTGCAGCGCCCGGGAAGTCCTTTGCCTGCCCTCCACTTTGGGGCCGTCGCAGCGCCGCCTGATCCCGCTGCGCCCAGCAGCGCCAAGGCAACTCAAACCGCTTCACATCCTGCCTCTTTCATCTTTACGTAAAGGCATTCCTCCGCTTTGAGCCTCAGGTCGCCAAAACAGGCCCGGGTGCGTCACTCGTGGTGCTTTTCAGGGCGCTTTTTCGCTTTTGCCCACACTTGGCCTCGCATAACGTGCGCCCATGTTTTCATTCTGCTCTGATCCCTCGGTTCTGGACGGCTGGCGCTGGTTCGCCTGTTACCTGACGAACGGCAAACACCTCACAGCCTACCTGTCTTTCGGGACGGTCATGGCCCTGCTTGCGATCACAGCGCCCACGGCGTTGCTGTTCGGGTTTGGCGGCGCGGTGGCGGCACGCTCGTCCTTTGGGCCGCTGCGGTGGTTTGGCAAAGGCTACACATCGATCGTGCGCGGTGTGCCCGACATCGTGTTTTTCCTGTTCTTCGTGATCGCCCTCGACCAGGGTTTCGAATGGCTGCGGCACCAGGCCCTCTGCCCGGACTGGACCGACCCGATCCGGCAGGGAAATGATTTCATCGTCTGCCCAGAGGCGAAGCTGCCCCAATCAAGCGCGCCCCAATGGGTGCATGAGCTTTACGGGTTTTTCTTGGCCGTGCTGACATTTGCCATCGTCTTTGGCGCCTTTGCGTCCAATGTCCTGTTCGGGGCGATGGCGGCCGTGCCTCAGGCGCAGTTGGAAACCGCAGCCGCTTACGGCATGACACCCCGCCAGACCTTCCGCCGCATCCTTGTGCCCCAGATGTGGGTCTATGCGCTGCCTGGCCTGTCCAACTTGTGGATGATCCTTGTGAAGGCAACGCCGCTGTTGTTCCTGCTTGGGGTCGAAGACATCGTCTACTGGGCCCGAGAGTTGGGGGGCACCAAAGGATCGGTCTTTGCCTATCCCCATCCGGACTGGCGGATCTGGTACTTTACGGCGCTGCTTGTGTTCTACCTGGGCCTGACCTCCGTGTCTGAACGCGTGCTGGCGCGGCTGCAGCGTCGCCTGTCCCATGGTCAGGCCACCGCCGCCGGAGAGTCGCAGCGCCGGGAGGTGGTCGCATGAGTTGCTGGGACACCCTCATGGATTACGGGCTGCGTTCGATCGGCATCGGCGAGCGTTTGTTGCCGCGTTCTGATTTCACCCTGTGTCAGCAGGTGGTGCTGATCGGTTCGGGCACGATTTGGAACATCTACTTTGCCATTGTGGCGCTGCTGCTGGGCTTTTTTCTGGCCACAGCACTGGCCCTTGGCAAAGCATCACCCAACGCCTTTCTGCGCAAGCCTTCGGAATGGTTCATCTACCTGTTCCGAGGCTCACCACTCTTTATCCAGTTCTTTTTCGCCTATGAGCTGTTCGTCCAGCTTCCCCGCAACGGCATCGACATCAACCTTGGGTTTGTCGAGCTGACAGCACAGACGCGCTGGCTGACAAAAGCGTGGGCCGGGGCCACGATCGTGCTGTTTCTCAACACCTCGGCCTATGCCGCCGAGATTTTCTATGGAGCACTGCGCGCGATCCCCAAGGGAGATCTGGAAGCCGCGGATGCCTATGGCTTTACCGGTTGGGCCAAATTCCGTCGGATTACCTGGCCCACAATGCTGCGGCTGGCCTGGCCCGCCTATACCAACGAGGCGATCTTTCTGACCCATGCCACCACGCTGGTGTTCTTCTCGGGCTTTCCCGCCTGGCAGCAGCGCGGGGATGCGCTCTATTATGCCAACTACTTCGCCGACAAGACGTTCAACCCCTTCGTGCCCTACCCGATCGTCGCAGTGTATTTCATCCTGATTTCACTGTTCATCATCTGGGGGTTCGGCCGCGTGAACCAGCATCTCAACAGGCATATGCCGGGCCAGAAGCGCCGCACCAAGATGCGCGTGCCTTTGATGCGCTAACCCGCCCTGCCCCAGACCGGAGAGCCCTGATGGACACGCTTCGCATCGCCTGCCCCGACCTGAACGGCGCCGCCCGCGGCAAAAGATTGCCCGCCGCGGCGCTCCCAAAGGTCGAGAAGGGGGAGGCGCGGATGCCCCTGTCGGCCTGCAATCTGGATATCTTCGGACGGGACATCGAGAACAGCCCGCTGGTGTTTGACAGCGGCGATGCGGACGGCACCTTGCAGCCCACTGGGCGGGGCCCTGTGCCCATGCCCTGGCTGCCCCGCCCGGAGCCGCTCTACCCGGTCATGATGATGCAAAACGGAGCGCCCTTCGCCGGCGATGCGCGCGCCGCTCTGGTGGCCGTGCTGGACAGGCTGGCCACACATGGCCTCGCCCCCCACTGCGCCACCGAGATGGAATTCACCCTGCTCGATGGCGACACGGACGGGGCCGCGCATCGGTCAGCGGCCCGCGATCCTGTCTCCGGGCGGCCACAGCGGCACGCCGACATTTGCAGCCTCGACACACTCGATCGCTTCTCTGCCTTTTTCGATGATCTCTATGACGGGGCCGAGGCCATGGGCATTCCAGCCCAATCCGCGCTCTCGGAGGCGGGCGTCGGGCAGTTTGAAGTAGACCTCGCCCATCGCGATGCCCTGCGCGCTGCCGATGACGCCTGGCTGTTCAAGATGCTGGTCAAGGGCATGGCCCGCAAACATGGCATGACAGCCACCTTCCTGGCCAAGCCCGACCCCGAGGATGCAGGCAACGGGATGCATGTGCACTGCTCGATGATGCAGGCAGACGGGCGCAACCTGTTTGACGATGGCACAGAGGCAGGCTCAGACGCATTGCGCCAGGCGGTGGCAGGCTGTTTGGCCGGGCTGGCGGAAAGCACGCTGATCTTTGCGCCCCATGCCGGCAGCTATGATCGGTTTGTGCCGGGCGCCCATGCGCCCACCGGCATCAGTTGGGGCTATGACAATCGCACGACCGCCCTGCGCATCCCGCTCAGCCCCCCTGCCGCGCGCAGGATTGAGCATCGCGTTGCCGGTGCAGACAGCAATCCGTATCTGCTGTTCGCGGCCCTGCTGGGCGCCATGCTCTATGGCATCGAGGGGCAAATGGAGGCGCCCGCCCCGCTGACAGGCAACGCCTACACGCAGGAGCTGCCCTCGATCCCCACCGACTGGAAGGATGCCATTGCAGCCTTCGCGGAGGGGCGCTTGATGCAGAACATCTTTGATCCGCTGTTGATCGACAATCTGGTGCGCACCAAACGGCAGGAGCAGGCGCATATGGAAGGCTTAAGCCGCGCAGAAATCGCAGATCTTTACCTCACCCGGGCCTAGGCGCCGCGCGCAGCGCTGGCCACCTGCCCCCAAACGCCTGCCGCAAACCGCCAGCCCACACCGCACCTAGACCTGTCCACACTGCGCCAAGGCGCAGGCCCGCCCGTCACCGTCAGGTGCTGGGCATCAGGAAATGACCTGTCGCCTGCGCAAAGGGGCGCGCGCGATTGTCTTGCCAAGCCTCCACATGCACCGATGCATAGCGCCGCCCGGAGCGCGTGACCCGCGCCCGCGCATAGGCATCACGGGGCAGACCGGTGCGCAGATAATCCACCGTGAAGTCGATTGTCTTGGGAAATTTCAGCCCCTCGAGCACCGCGGGATCGTTCAGATCAATCGCACCGCTTTCCACATCTTCCCAAAGGGTCGACCAGGACAGTTCGATAATGGCCGCCGTCTCCAGAAAGCCAGCCGTTGCCCCCCCATGCAGGGCAGGCAACATTGGATTGCCAATCAGCTTTTCCTGATAGGGCATCACGGCCGTCAATTCATCCCCGTGGCGCTCAAAGCGAATGCCCAGAAAGGCAATCCATGGCACGCCATCGACGAGCGCCCTGAGCGCCCTGTCCCGGCGGCCCTTGACCACCTGCATCGGTTCGGGACGTCCGCGACGTTTGGATGGGCCTGTCATTGGCCGCCCTCCTCAGAGTTGCTCATCTCAAAGGTGAACGCCCCTGTCACAGCGGCAACAGGCCGGTCTTTGTCAGCATCCCAGGCAGTGGCCCGCACAAAAGCAACCGAGCGGGTCACATGGTAGCAGATGGCCTCCGCTGTCAGCCGTTCGCCCGGACGGGCGGGGCGCATGTAGTCAATGCGCAGGTCAATCGTGGCCGTTGGTGCGCCGGAACGCGGATGGCACACAACCGCACCGCCCCCGCAGGTATCCATCAGCGCGCTGACAACCCCGCCATGGAGCACGCCCGTGCGCGGATCGCCCACCAATTGCTCCGAGTAGGGCATGGAGATCACCGCGCGCCCATCGCCGATTTCTTCCACCTGCATGCCCAGCGCGCGGCTGTAGGGGATCGCTTCGATGAATTGTTTGGCGCGCTTGACCCTGTCCGAGTCATGAGGTGGTGCCATGGTTTTGTGTCCTTGTTGACGCTGTGCAGGTTCCCCCCGCAACGAGGTAGCGTCGAATGGGGACCAACCGCAAGAGCAGCGCCCCGTTGCACCCCGTCGCATCGCGTCCTAACGTGTAGGTCAACTGGGAAGGTTTGGGACAGTTTCGATGGAAGAAAATCGTCTGACGTTCAAGGAAATGTGCGCGAAATTCGACGTCACACCCCGGACATTGCGATATTACGAATACATTGAGCTGTTGCAGCCGGACCGCGAGGGGCGTTCACGGTTCTACAGCCCGCGTGAAACGGCGCGCATGGTGTTGATCCTGCGGGGTCGGCGGTTTGGCTTCAGCCTAGAAGAAATCCGACAATGGCTGGAGCTGTACGATGCGAAAGGCACCGTGGAACAGTTCAATGCATTTGTCGAAATGGCCGACCGCCAATTGGCCGAATTGCGACGGCAGCAGGATGAGTTGCGCGAGACCGTGGCCGAACTCGAGAAGCTGCGGAGTGAAACCCAAGGATTGATCGACGATCTGCGTTGACCCTTGGTAATAAGGGAAAACGTGCCCTTTAAAGGCCCACAATAACGCTTGTGACGCAGCGTTCCGCTTACGTCAACGTCAAGCGATCTTGCGAGACTCGTTTCCAATTGCCAAGTCTCAGTCATGACAGAAATAGACATGCCTTTTCGATTGGAGGCACCAATGACTGACAGACCTACGACTGATACCGATAGCCGCCCCGAACTGGGCGAAGATGAAACGCTGACGATCCGCGAAATGTGCGACCGCTACTGTGTGACGCCACGGACACTGCGTTTCTATGAAGCCAAGGAATTGCTGGCGCCGATCCGCCAAGGCACGCGCCGGCTTTTCACCCGGCGCGACCGCGCCCGGCTCAAGCTGATCCTGCGCGGTAAGCGCTTTGGCTTTGCGCTCGAAGAAATTCGGCAATTGCTCGATCTCTATGAACTGGACGACCAGCAGTACACCCAGCTGAGCCAGACCTATAAAATCGGCCAGAGCCATCTCGAGAACATGAAGCGCCAGCGCGAAGAACTCGACGAAGCCATCGCTGATTTCGAAGAGCAATTGAGCTGGGGCTTGCAAACCCTTGAACGCCTCAAGGGCGAAGAAGACGCCGCTTAAGACAACGCCCGGTCGCGGGTGTGGCTGTCCTCGGGCAGCCGCGCCGGCCCGGACACTCCGCATAAACACACTCAAGGCCAGGCAACGACACGGCCAACCCACAGGGATAGACAGATGCCAAGCTATACCGCACCCACCAAAGACCTGAACTTCGTCCTCAACGATGTCCTGCGCGTCGCAGACTCCCCGATCGAGGGATACTCCGACCTGGACCAGGACACCTTCTCCGCAATCCTCGACGAAGCTGCAAAGATTGCAGAGAACGTCACAGCCCCCCTCAACAAGGTGGGCGATGAGGAAGGCTGCGTCCTCGAGAATGGCGTTGTGCGCACGCCGAAGGGCTTTAAGGAAGCCTTTGCCACGGTCGCCGAAGGTGGCTGGATGGGCCTCGACATGCCGGAAGAGTACGGCGGCCAGGGCATGCCCTATGTCGTGCAAACGGCTGTGGGTGAAATGCTGTCATCCGCCAACATGGCGTTCAACATGTATCAAGGCCTCGCGCATGGCGCGATGTCCGCCATCGTTGCCCATGGCACCGAGCAACAAAAGCAGACCTACCTGCCCCCGATGATCGCGGGCCAGTGGGGCGGCACCATGAACCTCACCGAACCCCACTGCGGCACCGACCTTGGCCTCATGCGCACCAAAGCAGAGCCCCAGGAAGACGGCACCTACAAAATCTCCGGTCAGAAGATTTGGATCTCTGCCGGTGAGCACGACATGGTCGACAACATCGTTCATCTGGTGCTGGCCAAGATCCCCGGCGGGCCCGAAGGCGTGAAGGGCATCTCGCTCTTCATCGTGCCCAAATTCCTCGTCAACGAGGATGGCTCTCTGGGTGAACGCAATGCGCTGTCATGCGGCGGGCTGGAAAGCAAGATGGGCATCCACGGCAACGCGACCTGTGTGATGAACTACGATGGGGCCACCGGCTACCTGATCGGCGACCTGCACAAGGGCATGCGTGCCATGTTCACGATGATGAACGAGGCGCGGATCGGCGTTGGCTTGCAGGGCTACGCGCAGGGCGAAGTCGCCTATCAGAACGCGCTCGCATTTGCCCGTGACAGGTTGCAGGGCCGTGACGTGACCGGCACGAAGAACCCCGAAGGCCCGGCCGATCCGATCATTGTACACCCCGATGTGCGCCGCAACCTGATGGATCAGAAGAGCTTCGTCGAAGGCGCCCGCGCCCTGACACTTTGGGGCGCAATGCTCAACGACCAGGCACATCGCTCGCAGGATGACGATGCCGAAGCGCTGATCTCGCTGCTGACCCCTGTCATCAAGGGCTTCCTCACGGATAAAGGCTTCGAGACCACGGTTCAGGCCCAGCAAACCCTGGGTGGCTCCGGCTTCACACAGGAGTGGGGTCTGGAACAGTTTGTCCGCGATGCTCGGATCACCATGATCTACGAAGGCACCAACGGTGTGCAGTCGCTTGACCTTGTCGGCCGCAAGCTCGGCCTCAACGGCGGCAAGACGTTGATGGGCTTCTTTGAAATGGTGAAGACATTCATCAAAGAGAACGAAGACAATGCCGAACTCAAAGAGGGCTTCCTTGACCCGCTGAAGGCGGCAAGCAAAGACCTTCAGACTGCGGGTATGTACTTTGTGGCTGAAGGCATGAAGAATCCAAACAACGCTCTGTCCGGAAGCTATGATTTCATGCACCTGTTCGGTCAGGTGTGCCTCGGCCTGATGTGGGCCAAGATGGGCAAAGCCAGCTTGGCAGCACTTGCGGAAGGCGCGTCCGATACAGAGTTCTACCAGTCCAAGCTGGTAACCGGACGCTACTACATGGCCCGCCAATTGCCTGCCACGAAGATGCACCTCGCCCGGATTCAAAGCGGCGCAGCGCCCGTTATGGATTTGGCCGCTGAAGCCTTCTGAGGCGACAGGCAAGACAAGCAGTTTCCAGCCCGGACCCACGGGCTGGAAAGCACACAGAGAAAATCGCCGCCGGACACTCCTGGCGGTGAGAACAGTACATTCGGCGAGGGGAGAGCCGTGAGTATTTTAAAGACAAAGACGCGCCAGAGCATTTTTCCGCACTTGGGTGGATCAGGCACACGGTGCACTCTGGCCCGGGGTCGGCCCAGTAGATCGGGTGCTTACTCCCCAAAGGCCAGAGCGTCTTCGTCTGCGGCCATCGGCTCTCCAGCCTGTTCCGCGGTTCCATATTCGGATCAGATGGTTAATGCTTCCCTAGCCGACCCACTCTTTGTCTTGAAAATACTCCACGGGGGTGCG
Source organism: Oceanicola sp. (assembly GCA_022447275.1). Taxonomy (GTDB): domain Bacteria; phylum Pseudomonadota; class Alphaproteobacteria; order Rhodobacterales; family Rhodobacteraceae; genus JAKVBK01. Next base: position 35,797 of record JAKVBK010000006.1, read on the forward strand.
GGGGTGTGAAACCCCCGTGTTGCAACAGGTAACATCATGCTCAAGCTCTATTGCTTCGGAGAATCTGGAAACGCCTACAAGGCTGCGCTGGCGCTAGAACTGTCAGGCCTGCCATGGCAGCCCGTTTTTGTTGACTTTTTCGCAGGTGAAGCCCGCAGCGAAGCCTACAAAGCAAACATCAATGAGATGGGTGAAGTGCCCGTTCTGGTCGATACGGAGACGGGGTATTCCATCACGCAATCCGGCGCGATACAGGACTACATCTCGCATCTGTCAGGTAAGTTTGCGGGCCAAACCGACCAGGAGCGCCGCGAAGTGCTGCGCTGGGTGCTTTTCGACAATCATAAGCTCAGCTCTCAGGCCGGGGTGACGCGCTTCCTGATGAACTTTCTGCCGGAAGAGAAGCGCCCTCAACAGGTGATCGACTTCATGCAGGGGCGTTTGAAAGCGGCCTACGCCGTGTTGGACGCCCATCTGGATGGGCGCGATTGGATCGTGGGCGACAGCCTCACCAATGCAGATCTTTCTTGCTGCAGCTACCTCTACTACCCAGAGCCCTTCGGATTTGATCGCGCAGATTGGCCAAATATTGACGCTTGGCTGTCGCGGCTGTCCGACCAACCAGGCTGGAAACACCCCTATGACCTGATGCCAGGCAATCCCTCGGAGCGGAGTTGATCGATGACGCCGCGCCTGCTCACCAAGAAATGCGAAACGAAGGCCCTCTGCGCCGTATCCCCGTCGGGATGTTGCAGCATGGCCAAGCCCTCCGGGCAATGACAGAGGACACCCCATGACCGAAGCTTATATCTACGACGCCATTCGTTCCCCGCGCGGCAAAGGCCGCAAAGACGGGGCACTGCATGAAGTGACAGCCATGCGTCTGTCCGCTCAGATATTGAACGCCCTGAAAGACCGCAATGGGCTGGAGGGCCATGCCGTTGAGGACGTCATCTGGGGCAATGTCACCCAGGTTATGGAGCAGGGCGGCTGTCTGGCGCGCACTGCGGTTCTGGCGTCTGACCTTGATCAGGCCATCCCAGGCCTGTCGATCAACCGCTTCTGCGCCTCCGGCCTCGAAGCTGTCAACATCGCTGCCAACCAGACACGCGGTGGCGCTGGCCAAGCCTACATCGCAGGCGGGGTGGAGATGATGGGCCGCGTGGCAATGGGCGCAGACGGCGCCGCCATCGCAGTGGATCCTTCCGTGGCCATGAACACCTATTTCGTGCCTCAGGGCATCTCCGCAGACATCATCGCCACCGAATACGGCTTTAGCCGCGATGATTGCGATATGCTGGCCGTTGCCAGCCAACAGCGCGCCAAAGCTGCATGGGATGATGGCCGGTTCAAGAACTCGATCATTGCGATCAAGGATCAAAACGGCCTGCCCATTCTCGATCATGATGAGTACATGCGCCCAAGCACGGACATGCAGAGCCTCGGCGGCCTGAACCCTGCGTTCCAGGCCATGGGTGAAGTCATGCCGGGCTTCGACGCCGTTGCCCTGATGAAGTACCCCCATCTCGAGAAGATCAACCACGTCCACCACGCGGGCAACTCCTCGGGCATCGTCGATGGCGCAGCCGCCCTTCTGATCGGCACGAAAGAATTCGGCGAAGCAAATGGCCTGAAACCACGCGCCCGCATCAAGCACACCGCCAAGATCGGCACTGACCCAACCATCATGCTGACCGGCCCTGTTCCGGTGACAGAGAAGGTGCTGGCCGAAACCGGCATGGCCATTTCCGACATCGACCTTTTTGAAGTCAACGAGGCGTTCTCGTCGGTTGTGCTGCGCTTCATGCAGGCCTTCGACGTTGACCATGACAAGGTCAACGTGAATGGCGGTTCGATCGCAATGGGCCACCCGCTGGGCGCCACCGGTGCGATGATCGTCGGCACCCTTCTGGACGAGATGGAACGCTCGGACAAAGAAACCGGTCTGGCCACGCTGTGTGTTGCGTCCGGCATGGGTGCAGCGACGGTTCTGGAGCGGGTCTAAGGCGCCGCGCGCAAGGAAGCATGAACGTGAACGTTTCGACACCAAACAGCAACGAAGAGGCGCTCCGGTTGTACCAGGAGCTCCTCGACAGGCTGTCGACGGCCGTGCTCGCGGGCGATCTTGATACTGTGTCTGGCTGTTTCAGCCTGCCGACACGGATCAACACGCTCGCGTCCACGATCACCATCGAAACGGACGCGGAACTGCGGGAAGGCTATCGCCAACTGGGCGCAAACCTGCACGCCAGCGGGGCAACCCACTTCTTTTGGCTTGCGAAGATGGCGCGCTGGGTCAGCCCGAACTACATCGAAGCCTTTCATGTGACCCATGCGTTGAAAAACTCACAGCCCCTCATGGAGCCTTACCATGCGCGGGTCATGGTGCGCTTCGACGGCGAAAACTACATGGTCGATGAGGTGGACATCCAGCTGGAGAATACCAGCTGGCCGTTCGAGCCACCAAAACTTGCCCCTGGAAAAATGAGTGGCTTTGACCCGAGAAAGGTCGCCCAAGACGATGCCCGTATTGTCGAGACCGACCCGCTGGTCGTCTATAGCCGCTTCATGAAAACTTTCACGGCCTGCCAAATAGACCGGGATTTTGAAGCCTGGTCATCCATGCACTTGTATCCGCATACATTCCACACGGATGCGTCCGACCAAGTCATCAAAACGCCAGAAGGGCATCGCAGCTTCTTCCAGATGATCGACAATATGCTGAATGATGGCCGGTGTGACCGCTTGGAACGCGTGCCTTCGCGCGCCGCGTTTCTGTCGGGAAACCAGATCTGCGGGTACCATGAGGCCATCATGTATCGCGGGGACGAGATCGTTTTTGGTCCGGTCAAAAGCCGCACGATCCTGCAGAGGGTTGGCGCAGACTGGTATGTGCGGTCCATCACAAATGCGATTTCAAATGACGGCCTCCCCTATGAAGCGCCTCACGTCACAGAAAGTCTGATCAGCATCAACAGCATCAGTGACCGGAGGAAGTCCTGATGCCTGTCACAAACATTCCCAATATCGCTGCCGTCGCGCACAACACGGACGGACGGGTTGCACGCAGTGGCGGGCAAAGCGGGCCCGATCCCGAGTTCGCCACAGCCACGCACATTGCAGAGTTTGTGCTGGAAGAAACGCGCCGCGGCTATTTCGACAATGATCCAGAGCGGTTTCTATCCCGCTTTCACCTGCCTTGCACAACCTCGACTTTTGACGGATCTGTGCAGATAGAGACAATCGAAGACCTACGCGCGCAATACGACATGATGCGCGATGTGTTCGCCCGGCTGGGCGCCACCGACCTTATCCGCGTCTGTGTCTCCGCGCGCTTCTTGAGCCCCTCAAAGGTCCAGTCCACGCATATGAGCTACTTGATGCGCGACAACGAGCTTTTGAAAGATCCGTGGCCAAACCACGCGAATCTCTGGCTGATCGGCGGCCGCTGGATGGTCGCAGACAGCGCCTATGCTGCAACTGAGGCATCTGTCGCAGACGCGCTCACACTCACAGAATTCAGCGCAAACCGGCAGACCAACGATCTGCTGACCCAAAGCGCATCCACCCACACCACATCGAATGATCACGAGGACAGAAAATGACCGATTTCACGCTTGAGACCGGCCCTGACGGCATCGCCACAATCACGTGGGACGTAAAGGCCAAGTCCATGAACGTTATGAGCGAAGAAGGCTTTATCGAACTCGATGGCCTGATCGACACAGCACTGGCAGATGACGCCATCAAAGGCATCATCCTGACCTCCGGCAAGGACAGCTTTGCCGCCGGGATGGACCTGAACGTGCTTGCCAAAATGAAAGAGGATGGCGGCGATGACCCGGCAGCCTCGATTTTTGCCGGCATCATGAAAATCCATGCCACCCTGCGCAAGATCGAACGCGCCGGCATGGACCCCAAGACCCTCAAGGGCGGCAAGCCGATTGCCTGCGTTCTGCCAGGCACGGCGCTCGGCATTGGCCTTGAAATCCCCCTGTCCTGCCACCGGATCTTCGCCGCCGACAATCCGAAGGCCAAGATTGGCCTGCCAGAGATCATGGTCGGCATCTTCCCGGGCGCAGGCGGCACGACACGCCTCGTGCGCAAGCTTGGCGCCATGAGTGCGTCCCCATTCCTGCTGGAAGGAAAGTCGCTCGCGCCTGCCAAGGCCAAGGCCGCCGGCATCATCGACGAAGTCTCCGCCGATCCCATGGCAGCGGCCCGGGAATGGGTGCTGAACGCAACCGATGCAGATCTGGTAAAGCCTTGGGATGCAAAGGGCTACAAGATGCCCGGCGGCGCGCCCTATCACCCCGCAGGTTTCATGACATTCGTCGGCGCCTCCGCCATGGTCAACGGCAAGACAAAAGGTGTCTATCCGGCTGCGAAGGCGCTGCTTTCTGCCGTATACGAAGGGGCGCTGGTGCCCTTTGACACCGCGCTCAAGATCGAGGCACGCTGGTTTACTTCTGTGCTGCTGAATCCGTCCTCTTCCTCGATGATCCGCTCCCTGTTCATCAACAAGGAAGCGCTCGAGAAAGGGGCCAACCGCCCCGCCGTTGAGGATCAGAAAGTCGCAAAAGTCGGCGTTCTCGGCGCCGGCATGATGGGGGCAGGCATTGCGCTTGTCTCCGCACAGGCGGGCATCGACGTTGTTCTGCTGGACCAGAACAAGGAAGCTGCCGAACGCGGCAAGGCCTATACGGCAAACTTTGCTGACAAAGGCATCAAGCGCGGCAAGACCACGCCTGAAAAGAAAGAGGCGCTGCTCTCACGCATCACCGCAACCTCCGATTATGCAGACTTGGCAGAGTGTGACCTGATCGTGGAAGCCGTGTTCGAGGATGTCAGTGTCAAGGCAGAGGTCACAAAAGCCGTTGAAGCGGTGGTCTCCGACAACTGCATCTTCGCCACGAACACCTCTACCCTGCCAATCTCGCAGCTTGCCAAGGCCTCCGTGCGCCCAGAGCAATTCATCGGCATCCACTTCTTCTCGCCCGTTGAAAAGATGCTTCTGGTTGAGATCATCAAGGGCAAGGAAACGGGCAACCGCGCCGTTGCCAAGGCGCTCGATTTCGTCCGTCAGATCCGCAAGACGCCAATCGTGGTGAACGATGCCCGGTTCTTCTACGCCAACCGGTGCATCATCCCCTACATCAACGAAGGTATCCGGATGGTCGGCGAGGGCGTGAGCCCAGTCCTGATCGAAAATGCCGCCAAGCTCGTCGGTATGCCCCTTGGGCCACTGCAACTGGTGGATGAGACGTCGATCGATCTGGGCGTCAAGATCGCGAAAGCCACCCGCGCCGCCATGGGCGACGATTATCCCGATGGCGCCGTTGATGACGTCCTGTTCTGGATGGCCGATCAAGGCCGCATGGGCCGAAAGTCCAATTCAGGCTTCTACAGCTATGATGACAAAGGCAAGCGGCAGGGCGTCTGGGAAGGCTTGGCCGCACAATACCCGGTCAGCGACACCCAGCCAGATCTGGCCGAAGTCCAGCATCGCTTGCTCTTTGCCCAAGTGCTGGAAGCGGTGCGCGCACTCGAAGAGGGCGTGCTGACAGATATCCGCGAAGGCGACGTGGGCGCGATCCTCGGTTGGGGCTTTGCACCTTGGTCCGGTGGTCCGTTCAGCTGGCTCGACATGGTCGGCGCCCCGTGGGCAGCTGAAGTCACCGCTACGATGGCCGAAACCCATGGTGCACGGTTCGAAACACCGGCGCTGCTGGCTCAAATGGCTGACTCCGGAGAGTCCTTCTACGAACGCTTCGGTACCGGCAAAGACAAAGCAGCCTGAACCCAATCACATGCTGGGCCACCGTAAGGGTGGCCCAGACGATACCCTCCTCAAGCCCGCCAGCCCGCTTTTGCAATCATCTTGGTGAAAATACTTCGGGGGAGGGCGCTCTGGCGCCCGGGGGCAGAGCCCCTTTTGCCGGATCAAATCAAAACTGCACGGCTGGAACAGTCACAGAGAATACCGCGTCTTGCGATCTGCTATCCGGATTTTGAGACCAAATTCAGAACCAGAACGCCCGCCACGATCAGCCCCATCCCCACCCAGGCCGGCCCATCCAGCCGCTGGCCAAACGCGACGGTCCCGATCAGAGCCACAAGGGCAATCCCAAGCCCAGACCACACCGCATAGGCAATGCCCACAGGCATGGTTTTCAGCACAAGCGACAGCAAAAGCAATGAGGCCGTATACAGCGCCAAGCTGAAAGCCCCCCAGCCGAGCTTCGAAAACCCGTCAGACAGCTTCAGAGCCGTTGTTCCGACCACTTCCAGCGCAATCGCGGCGATGAGATAAATCCAAGGCATGGAATAGGCCTAAACGGCCCCCGGCGTTGCTGCAAGCGTGAAAAAATCAGCCCGTTGGCGCTCAAGCAGCCGTCAAACCGATCCGGGACAGATCGATTGCGTCTCTCGCAATCTGCGCTTCCGTCTCCGTATCCAGTTGAGCATACGAACGCCCAACCGGGTCCTGCAAAAGCCCGTCTACATCAAGCGGTTCGCCCGACATGGCCGACCCTGCCATGATCAGCGCTCCCCCGTCTGAATATACCAGCTGTTCGCTGTCAAAGGTCAGCGTCATGATCTCGACGAAACTCGTGGGCGGTTCCTGCGTTGCAATCCCGGCATCGATCAGGCTGGCCGCCGGGATGACGCAAAAGGGATCGCCTGTGATCTGTTCGGCAAGGTCGCTTTCCACGAGAAATCGCGTACCGGGCAAGGCGCGCATTCTGCACCGATTGCCCACGGCACCGGCAGGTACGACGATGGGCCAAAGCTCTGGCGGGCATTGCTCGATCGGGGTCCACAGCAGAGACCGGCCAACGCCTGTCAGCGTCTGGGCGCCGCCATCGAATGTCAAAAGCGCGTCCCCGACGGCCAGCGCCTCTACGGGGCGCCATCCACCCGGCGTGGCAACCAATGTCCCCGACACAAAGCCGCCAGGATCTGACAAGCGCGCCCCGGGAACCGGAGACGCCACAGGTGCGCGAAAAACGTTCCTTGCTCGATCCAAAAACATGACGGTTCTCCACCCAGGTTCCGACAGCGAGGCGTTAACCTCTTGTTAGCGATTAACATTGGTCAGCTAAGGCCACTTTTGGACCCAAATGCGGCGAGGACCGGGCGGATTAACCCTTCCTATGGAACCAATCGAGCGAATTCAGCAGGATTGTTCAGGGCCGATTGGCGTCCAGCAAAGACTTGCCGACACCGGCAGTCCCGAAGCGCAGAATCACGATGCCCGACACCAGGATCAGCGCCATCCCAGCCAGCGCGTGGGGGGCCGGGATCTGTCCCAACAACAGCCATGCCCAGACCGCCGCGAAAATCATAAAGCTGTATTCGAACCCCGCCACCACGGGCGTTGACCCAACCTTGTAGGCCTGCGTCAACAAGCCGACGCCAGCCAGCGATCCCACGGCCTGCAAGGTGCAATAGAGGTAGAACACCGGTTCTGGGGCCGGGTTCCAGGGACGCAGGGCGAACGTCTCTGCTGACAGGCCCGGCACAACCTCTAGCAGAACAAGACCGACAGCAGAGGATACAAACATCAAGCCGAAGAACCAAAATACCAGCGTTAAGACATGCTCCTGCGCACAGACCCGCCGGGTAAGCAGGGCACCCACAGCATAGGCAGCGCCCGCTGCGACCGGCACAACCACCCAGGGGCTGCGGTCAGCGGCCCCGGGCTGCAGAACGATAAGCAGCCCAACAAACCCCAATGCGATGCCCACAAAGGCACCTGGGCCCACACGCTCTCCCGGCAGCGCCCAAGTGAGCAAAAGCACGAAGATCGGCGCTGTAAACAGACCGGCAACCACCTCGCTCACTGGAAAGACTGCCAGCGCCCCGAAATAAATCATCATCGACAGCCCGACTGCACAACTGCGGGCGAAAACCGCTCCGTTGCTGCGCGGCAGCAGTGATATGCGCATCTTCCAAGCCAGGATGCCAATCATCGGCAGCACCATAGCCGCACGCAGAAGATGGAACTGAAAAAGCCCCGATTGCTCAGCAATGCGGGGCACCAACGCATCCACACCGCCCATGATCGCCATCGCCGCCATGACAAGAAACGGCGCCTGTGCCCCACTCTTTCGCCCGATCGCCGGGGTCTGTTCTGGTGCCATGGGATACTCCAATCCGCAAAGGGGCAGGTGCCCCTGAAAGCCTTCATGCAGCAGGTCAGGCTGTCTTGCCCTTCCCTCTTGCGCCCCGTGACGTAAATAGTGGGGCAGACGGCACGAAATGAAAGAGGTGAGACCATGGGATGGCTCGCAGATGAAACCGGGTTGGACAAGCAGCCCGCAAACCACCTTCCTCTCACACCTCTTTCGCATTTGGATCGGGCTCTGGCCCTCTACCCCCAGCGCACGGCGCTTGTGTACGGGCCAATCCGCCGGACCTACGCAGAGTATCACGCGCGCTGCACCCAGCTGGCCGCAGCGCTGGCCGCCCGGGGGATCAAGCCGGGCGATGTGGTCGCCACGATCCTGCCGAACCTACCCGCGCAGGTAGAAGCCCATTGGGGCGTGCCAGCCTGTGGTGCCGTGCTCAACACGATCAACACGCGCCTCGATCCGGCGACGGTGCGCTATATCTTCGAGCACGGTGGCGCAAAGATCGTGCTGTGCGACACGGCCTTTCTCGGCCTGGCCGAAGAGGCCATCGCAGAGATGACCGGCCCGCCCCCCGAAATCATCGAAGTGCCCGACCCGATTGCCGGTTTGGCAGCGAGCGGGCGCTACCCTGCCTATGAGGACATGCTTGCGGAAGGCGACCCGGATTTTGCCTGGATATGGCCTGAGGACGAATGGGAGTCGCTGTCGCTGAATTACACCTCAGGCACCACGGGCAAGCCCAAAGGGGTGGTTTACCACCACCGTGGCGCCACGATGAACACCTATGGTCAGGTCATTTCCTGGCGTTTGGCACTCTACCCGGTCTATCTGACCATCGTGCCATTGTTTCATTGCAACGGTTGGTGCCACACATGGATGATGCCCCTTCTGGGTGGCACCGTCGTGTGTTGTCGCGATATCACTGCAAAGGCCATCTACGATGCGATTGCAGCCGAGGGCGTAACCCATTTCGGCGGCGCCCCAATCGTGCTCAACACATTGATCCACGCGGATGCGGCAGACCGGAGCCCGTTTTCCCACACGGTCGAAGTGTTCACCGCAGGCGCCCCCCCCGCCGCAGCGACGCTCAAGGCAATCGAGCCCTTGGGCTTTAACATCACACAGGTCTACGGGCTGACCGAAACCTATGGGCCCGCCTCCGAAACATTGTGGCAGCAAGATTGGGACGCCCTTCCAGAGGCCAGCCGCTATGAGTACAAGGCGCGCACCGGTGTCCGTATGCCGATGATCGAAGGCAATACCGTGCTACACCCCGAAACATTGCAACAAGTGCCGATGGATGGGGCCACACAAGGTGAGATCATGTTCCGGGGCAATGGCGTCATGAAGGGTTACTACAAAAACCCTGAGGCCACGCAGGAGGCCTTCAAAGGCGGTTGGTTTCACTCTGGCGATATCGCGTTCCAACATCCCGATGGCTACATGAAGATCTCTGATCGCGCGAAAGACATCATTATTTCCGGGGGCGAGAATGTCTCATCGGTGGAGGTAGAAGGGGTGCTGATGGATCATCCGGCGGTTTTGCTCTGCGCGGTGGTGGCAAAGCCCGATGAGAAATGGGGCGAGGTGCCCTGCGCCTTTGTCGAGCGCACACCGGGCATGGATCTAAGTGAGCAAGATCTCATCGCCCATGCCCGATCCCGCCTCGCCGGGTTCAAAACCCCGAAGGCGGTGTATTTCGAGGAACTTCCCAAGACCTCCACCGGCAAGATCCAGAAATTCGAACTGCGCAAGCGGTTCACAGCAGACTGAGCGCACACATGATCCTGGGCATCGGCACCGATCTGGCCAATATCGAGCGGATCGCGGGCACATTGGAACGGTTTGGCGACCGTTTCCGCAACCGCGTTTTCACAGAGACAGAACAACGCAAAGCTGAACGCCGGGCCGATACGCCCGGAACCTATGCCAAACGCTGGGCCGCCAAGGAGGCCTGCTCGAAAGCGCTTGGCACTGGCCTGCGCATGGGGATCGCTTGGAAGGACATGTCAGTCTCGAACCTCGAAACCGGGCAGCCAGTCATGGAAGTGAGAGGCTGGGCCGCCGAACGCCTGCGGGAGATGACGCCGCCGGGCCACCGCGCTGTCATCCATGTCACCCTGACCGATGACCACCCCTGGGCGCAGGCCTTTGTGGTGATCGAAGCCCTGCCCGATCCCGCGGCCAACGCGTAGGGGGCGGCCTCCCGCCAGGCATGCGCCCATCACAGATGGGCCCACAGCCTTGTTGGGCCCGGCGCTATCCTGCGGATCGCGCACCAGCGCCTGGTCCTCGGCCTGCTCCAAGCAAAGCCAACACAGCGCAGGCACCAAGACAGAAAGGCGCATTGCCAACCAGCCCTTCAGGCTGACCCAATAGGCCCCCAAAGCCCCTCAACACCCAAACGCCATGCGCACGCGGCTTGACACCGGCCCTTCTAACACCGACATACCCGCCCAACACAGCAGGGAATGAGTAGCAATGGCTTCAGGCGAAACAATCACGGACAGCATCACCGAAACTGTGAAAACGGTGGTTTACGCGCTGTTGATTGCCGGGGTGTTCCGCACGCTGTTCTTCCAGCCCTACTGGATCCCCTCCGGTTCCATGAAGGACACCTTGCTGATCGGCGACTTTCTGTTCGTGAACAAGATGGCCTACGGCTATAGCCAGTACTCCTGCCCGTTCGCCGCCTGCCCCTTCATCGAGGACCGTTGGTTTGGCGAAGATCCTGAGCGCGGCGATGTGGTGGTGTTCCGGCATCCGGTGAATGGATCGGACTTCATCAAGCGCGTGGTTGGCCTGCCCGGTGACACGGTGCAGATGAAAGAAGGCCGTCTGCACATCAATGGCACCGCCCTGCCCTTCGAGCGCAATGGCAGCTTCGAGGAAATCATGGAGCCCCAGGGCAGCGCCGGTCTGCGCCCACAGTGCAGCAATGCTCCGGTTGGCGATGGTGCCGTCTGCCTGAAAGACAAATACATCGAGACCACTCCGGAAGGCCGCAGCTACTCCGTTCTGGACACGGCCTACAACCCGAACCGCCGTCAGGATGAAACACCGGTCTACACGGTTCCCGAGGGGCATTTCTTCTTCATCGGTGACAACCGCGACAACTCCACTGACAGCCGCGTCTCGCAACTGGCTGGCGGGGTGGGCTATGTTCCCGCAGCCAACCTGATCGGGCGGGCAGACCGGGTGATGTTCTCTTCGGCCGGCTCATCGCTGTTCTTCTTCTGGACATGGCGCGGCGACCGCCTGTTCAAGGCGATCGAGTGAGGCCGGCGCGCGCGCACAGTCCGGTGGATCGCCTCTGGTGCGAGGCGTCGGCATGAAAGTGTCCAAAGAAACACGCGCCTTCGAAGCGCGCCTCGGCCACAGCTTTTCCGATGTGCGTCTGCTCCTCGAGGCGTTGACGCATCCCTCTTTGTCCGCAGAGTCACGGCCTTCGAACCAGCGGCTGGAATTCCTGGGCGACCGGGTGCTGAACCTCGCCATCGCAGAGGCCCTTTTCGAAACATTCCCACAGGCCAATGAAGGGGATCTTGCACCGCGCTACAATGCGCTCGTTCGCAAGGAAACCTGCGCAGATGTCGCCCGCGCCATCGGCTTGGGCGATGTGCTGCGGGTCGGGCGGGGTGAAATGCTCAAAGGCGGGCGCAAGCGGGATGCCGGTCTGGGCGATGCCATGGAAGCCGTGATCGCCGCTGTGTATCTGGATGCCGGCTTTGACGTGGCGCGCGACCGCGTGAAAGCCCTGTGGGGGGCGCGCATTGCGCAAGTCGACAGCGCGCCGACAAATGTGAAATCTGCATTACAGGAATGGGCACAGGCCCGGGGAATGCAGCCACCTGATTACAACCTGCTGCGCACCGAAGGCCCCCCCCATGATGCGGTGTTCACGGTGGAAGCCGTCTTGCCCAATGGTGAGACCGCCCAAGCGCAGGGGAAATCCAAACGCAGCGCAGAGCAGGCCGCAGCCAAGACGCTGCTGGCCCGCATGGAGGCCCGCAATGAGTGAGCACGCCCAGACCCCCGAAACCCGGTGCGGCTTTGTCGCCCTGATTGGCGAGCCGAACGCCGGCAAGTCCACATTGCTGAACCGCATGGTCGGCGCGAAAGTCTCGATCGTGACCCACAAGGTGCAAACCACCCGGGCGCGGATTCGCGGCGTGGCGATCGAGGGCGAAACGCAGCTTGTCTTCGTGGATACGCCTGGATTGTTCCGCCCGCGCCGACGGCTTGATCGGGCCATGGTTGCCGCGGCCTGGACGGGCGCGGCCGATGCCGATGTCACCGTGCTGATGATCGAAGCGCATCGGGGCCTGACAGAGGGCGCGCAGGCCATCATCGACACCTTGACAGAGCGCGGTGCTGATCCAGCCCGGACCGTTCTGGCCATCAACAAGATCGATCGGGTCGAAGCCTCCGAACTTCTTGCGCTGACACGCAAGCTGAACGAGGCCTTCCCCTTCGCGGAAACCTTCATGATTTCCGCAGAACGTGGCTATGGCATCGACGACCTGCGCACCTATCTGGCCGCGGCTTTGCCCGCCGGCCCGTGGCTCTACCCCGAGGATCAGATCGCCGATTTGCCCCTGCGGATGCTGGCCGCTGAGATGACACGCGAGAAGCTGACCCTGCGCCTGCATCAGGAACTGCCCTACCAGTTGACGGTGGAAACCGAGGCCTGGGAGGAACGCAAGGACGGCTCTGCCAAGATCGACCAGGTAATCTATGTGGCCCGCGACGGGCACAAGGGCATCTTGCTGGGCCATCGCGGCGAAACCATCAAGGCGGTCTCGAAGGCTTCACGCGAGGAACTCAAAGAGTTTCTTGGCCGCAATGTGCACCTGTTCCTTCAGGTGAAGGTGCGCCCGAACTGGCTTGAGGAAAAGGAGCGCTACGGCGAAATGGGGCTCGATTTCCGCGACGGAGACGCCTGAGCCATGGCCCGCCTGGCTTCCGGGCTTTGGGTGGATGCCTACCTGCACCGGCTCACGCTTGAGGGCATCCCTGCATTCATTCTTGCCAAGGGCGATGCGACGGCCGGGGCCGTGTTGGTCAAGTTGGCCCGGATGGACGGCACAGCTGATCTGCACCAACGGGTGACCGATCCGATGACGGGCACCCGGAAATGGGAACTTCTTGCCTCCGGGGCAGAGCGGGACATGGACGAAACCGTCCGCAAACAGCGCAGCTTCGATCCTGATCTCTGGGTGATCGAGATCGAGGATCGGCACGGCCGCCATATGCTCGACGCGCCGGGCCTCGACGGCTGACACCTGCGCAAGCGCGCGGGCTCTGTTGCGCCCGCGTCACCCGCCCAACCGCGCGCCGCAGTTGCTCCCCCTGCGCCCCTTGCAGCGCAGCTGCCCCCGTTTGGCCTTTCAAGACCTTTGGCTTGGCACTAGCTTCAAGCGGCGGGAACCAGCCCGCCCGAGACCTTGGCTTGCAAACGGAGGCACCTGTTGGACTGGCAAGAGGACGGCACTCTGCTCACCATCCGCCCCCATGGGGAAGGCGCCGCGATCGTTCAGCTTTTGACACGTGCGCGGGGCCTGCAATCCGGCCTCGTCCGCGGCGGCAGTTCGCGCAAGCTGGCCCCCCTTTTCCAACCCGGAGCCCGGATGCAGGCCACATGGCGGGCCCGGCTTGAGGAACATCTGGGGACCTTCACGCTGGATCCCGTGAAATCGCGCATGGCCGATGTCATGCAGGACGGAGATGCCCTTGCCGCCCTGTCTGCTATCACTTCCATCTTGGCCTTTGCTCTGCCCGAACGGCAGCCCTTTCCGGCACTGCATGATGGCAGCGAGCTATTGCTGGACATGCTGGGAACGTCAGAGCTTTGGCCTTTTGCCTATTTGCGCTGGGAGCAGGCCGTGCTCGAGCATACTGGCTATGGGCTTGATCTGAGCCAATGCGCCGTGACGGGCCAGACCGAGCATCTGATTTATGTATCGCCACGCACCGGGCGGGCGGTCAGCGCCGAAGGGGCGGGCGCTTGGGCGGACAGGCTGCTGCCCCTGCCCCCTTGCCTCACGGGGCAGCCCCCTGCGGATCGCGCAGAATTGCTGGAGGCATTACGGACCACGGGCCATTTCTTGCATCACCACCTGGCCGCTGCCCAGGGCAGCAAACCGCTTCCGGCGGCGCGCGACAGGCTGGTGGCGCGGCTGTCACGCGAAACGCGCGCTACAAACGAATAGGGGCGCCCCACGCGGAGGACGCCCCAGAATCCTAGCCGGATGCGTGCGCGGTTTAGCCGATCGCAACCGCTTTCACGTCTTCGTCGATATAGGCCACGTACTGGGTGAAGTTCTCTGCGAACATCTCCACCAGCTTCTGCGCCTGTGCGTCATAGGCGGCCTTGTCTTCCCAAGTAGCCCGAGGATCGAGAAGGCGGTCTTCGACACCTGTGACATGGACAGGCACCTCGAAGCCAAAATGGGGATCCTTGCGGAATTGCCCATCGTTCAGAGAGCCATCGAGTGCTGCGTGCAACAGCGTGCGCGTTGCTTTGATCGGCATCCGGGAACCCGTGCCGTAAGCACCGCCTGTCCAGCCCGTGTTGACCAACCAGCAAGTGGCCCCGTGCGCGGCGATCTTCTCACGCAGCAGGTTGCCATAAACCTCGGGCCGGCGCGGCATGAAGGGAGCACCAAAACAGGTAGAGAAGGTCGGCTCGGGCTCGGTTACGCCGCGCTCGGTCCCCGCCACCTTGGAGGTAAAGCCAGACAGCATGTGATACATCGCCTGCGCAGGTGTCAGCCGCGCGATCGGGGGCAAGACACCAAAGGCATCACAGGTCAGCATGACCACGTTCTTGGGATGCCCGCCAAGGCCACTTTCAGAAGCGTTGGGGATGTAATGCATCGGGTAGGCACAGCGCATGTTGGCGGTCAGGCTGTCGTCTTCGAAGTCCAGTTCCTTGGTCTCTTGGTCATAGACCATGTTTTCGATGACCGTGCCGAACATCTCTGTTGTGGCATAAATCTCGGGCTCTGCCTCACGCGAAAGGGAAATGGTCTTTGCGTAGCAGCCGCCTTCGAAATTGAACGTGCCCCGGTCCGACCAGCCATGCTCATCGTCCCCGATCAAGGTGCGCTCGGAGTCCGCTGAGAGGGTGGTCTTGCCCGTGCCGGACAAACCAAAGAACACGGCAGAATCCACCGGGTTGCCCGTCACGTGGTTGGCCGAGCAATGCATCGGCATCACGCCCTTTTCGGGCAGCAGATAGTTCATCAACCCGAAGATGCCCTTCTTGTTCTCACCCGCATACTGCGTGTTGGCGATCAAGATCATCTTCTTGTCGATGTTCATCGCGATGACGGTTTCAGAGCGACAGCCATGGCGCGCCGGATCAGCCTTGAAGCTGGGGCAGTTGATGACCGTGAACTCCGGCACGAAAGTGTCGAGTTCAGCCCGATCTGGGCGGCGGAACATGTGGCGAATGAACAGGTTGTGCCATGCCAGTTCCGTGCACAGACGCACGTCAAGCCGGTGGCTGGGATCTGCGCCGCAGAACACATCCTGCACGAAGTAATCGCGGCCCTTCATGTGTGCGAGCATGTCCGCATGCAGCACATCGAAATGGGCCTCAGACATCTCGTTGGTGTTTTCCCACCAGATCGTGTCAGCCGTTGTCGCGGTCTTCACCGTAAACTTGTCCTTTGGGGACCGGCCGGTGAATTCGCCTGTCTCGCACAGGAAGGCGCCCCCCTTGCCAAGCTCCCCTTCATCCCGGCGCAGGGCCTCTTCGATGATCGCTGGCTCCAGCAGGTTATAATATACTTGGCCGAGCCCCGAGATACCTTGTGCTTCAAGGGTTTGGTCGGGGTTTACACGTCCAATTGTCATCCGAGTGCTCCTCGCGTTGCGGTCACTGTTCTGTGGCAGGACCGCGCCTGCATGATGGGTCTGCGTTAAAGGGTCGGCAAAGGCCGATCGGCACCTTCGGTGCGCTTGCAGTCCATACCATGTCGTTTTTCGGCATCGCTAGGGGGGTTACGCAATGTTAGCGCGACCAATCGAAGTTTAGCGCAATCATCTTACGCCCACCCCCTCGAGTGATGCAAATTAACCATTCTTTCCGCAAAAAGGGGTGATGTAGGGGGCCACGCTGCCCCGATTCGCACATCAACATTGATTCCAAGCGGTCAAAGTTGGACACTGGGACAAAAAGAACACAGGACAGGGCTCAACGAAGCCCATGAGCAGTGAAAAGGAAAACCAAATGTCTCGGATCGCGCTGGTGGACGACGATCGTAACATTCTCACCTCTGTATCGATGACCCTTGAGGCGGAAGGGTTTGAGGTGGAAACTTACAATGATGGGCAAACGGCTTTGGATGCGTTCAATCGCAAACTGCCGGATATGGCTGTGCTGGACATCAAGATGCCCCGCATGGACGGCATGGACCTGTTGCAAAGGCTGCGCCAGAAAACGACAATGCCTGTCATCTTTCTAACCTCCAAGGATGATGAAATTGACGAGGTGCTCGGCCTGCGGATGGGTGCCGATGACTACGTCAAAAAGCCATTTTCCCAACGGTTACTGGTAGAACGTATCAGAGCGCTGCTGCGCCGCCATGAAGCTATCGCCGCTGATGAAGGCGGCGAACCCGAGGTGGCGCAGATCATGGAGCGGGGTCCTTTGACAATGGACCCTCTGCGGCATGCCGTGTCATGGAAAGGGCAGGATGTGACCCTAACCGTGACAGAATTCCTGCTTCTACAAGCGCTGGCACAGCGCCCCGGTTTTGTGAAATCGCGCGATCAGTTGATGGATGTGGCCTACGACGACCAAGTCTATGTGGATGACCGCACCATCGATAGCCATATCAAGCGGCTTCGCAAGAAAATGCGCAGTGTCGACGAAGAGTTTTCGGCGATCGAGACGCTGTATGGGATCGGTTATCGCTACAATGAAGAGTAGCCGGTCAGGCGACTGGCGGTTGGCAGAATAGGCAGGAGCGGACGTGCGCGATACCCGGCCCATTTTTGATGGTGACGTCGTTCTCGGGGAAGACTGGGTCTCCCCCGATGCGACGGACCGCGAGATACGCGCAAACCGCGCCAGGCGCGGCTACCTGACCCTCAATCGGTCGCCGTTGGCCCGCAAAATTATCACGTTTAATCTGATCGGCCTGCTCATCCTGATTGCGGGCGTGTTCTATCTTAACCCGTTCCGTGACAGTCTGGCCGCGCAGCGCACCGCCGCATTGCAATCTGAAGCGCAACTGATTGCCGATGTTCTGGCTTTGCAGGTGGACCCGGGCGCAACAACACTGTCCGATGGCGCGGATCCTGCTGAAACCCTTGCGCAGCTTTCCCTATCCGATGGCGTGGATGTCTATATTTTTGACGACACAGCCACGCGCGTTGCCCGGACAAACTCGCCAGCGCTCATTGATGCGGACATCGCCGGGAATACGGTCATAACCGACCTGCTCAACAACATGTGGGAGCGTATGACCCACCTGCTGTCACCCGGGTCTCAGGACGTGACAGCGCCGGACGGGGAGGCCCTGGCGCAATCCCTTGTAAATGCATCCTTGCAAGGCCAGACAGTCAGCCGCGCGGGGCGCGATGCGTCGGGCGATACGCTCTTCACTGTCGCAACACCGATTGAGGTTGATGGAAACGTTCTTGGGGTCGTCGCCGTTGCATCCGCCGCCGGTGAGATTGACGCACTCGTAAGGACGGAACGCGAACAGGTTTTGCAGATGTTCGTGATTGCAATCTTGGTGTCGATCGGCTTGTCACTTGTGTTGGCTTCCACGATTGCCAACCCTCTGTCAGACCTCGCCACGGCTGCCGAAATCGGGCGCGACCGCAATGTGCGCAACGTTGTGCCCGGGCGGGTGCGCATTCCCGACCTGTCTGGCCGCCCCGATGAAATCGGACGGCTCTCCGGGGCCTTGCGTGGCATGGTCGCAGCGCTCTACGACAGGATCGATGCCAACGAACAGTTTGCAGCTGATGTCTCACACGAGATCAAGAACCCGCTCGCATCCTTGCGCTCGGCCGTAGGTACGATGCGCATTGCCAAGCGGGAGGATCAACGGGAAAAGCTGCTCGACGTTATCGAGCATGACGTGCGCCGGCTTGACAGGCTGGTCAGCGATATCTCGAACGCTTCCCGTCTCGACAGCGAATTGGTCAAGGAAGAAGAGACCGCGTTCGATCTTCTCAAGATGATTGAAAACCTGTCCATGTTCCTGAGCGAGGATGCCGCCAAACAGGGCGTCGATTTCATCTCGGATCTGCCGTCAGAGCCAATTCAAATTCTTGGGCTTGAGGCCCGTCTGGCACAGGTGTTTGTCAATCTGATCACCAACGCAGTGTCTTTCTGTGAACCGGGTGATGCGGTGCGCGTTTGGGTCCGCAAGCGCAGCGACCGCGTTTTGGTGGTTGTCGAAGACACAGGCCCCGGCATACCCGAGCAAGCCCTGACAAAAATCTTCAACCGCTTCTACTCAGAGCGCCCCGTCGGCCAATTTGGCGATCACTCTGGCCTTGGCCTCGCGATCTCAAAGCAAATTGTCGAGGCCCATGGCGGCGTGATCTGGGCGGAGAACATCCGTCCAACATCGGCTGACCCTGTCTCGGAGCCGCTTGGCGCACGGTTTGTTGTCGGCCTGCCCGTCTAGGGCAGCGTTTTAATGCCTGCTGCACCCGATACACCTTTCCCTGACCTGTCATCGGCCGGGAGGGGGATGGTGCATGCAACATCGGTTGCAGTTGCCGGCAAGGGCATCTTAATCGGTGGGCAATCGGGGGCGGGAAAATCTTCGCTGGCGCTGCAAATGCTCGCCCTCGGGGCAGATTTGATCTCAGATGACATCACACAGGTGACACCAATGCGCCCGGCCCCTTTGCTCAGCCCCGCGCCGCGGATCGCTGGGCATATCGAGGCCCGTGGGCTCGGTTTGCTTGCCTTGCCGTTTGTAGAAGACGTACCTCTGCATTTCGCAATTTGGCTGCTCCCGCCCGAAACACGCGGGGAACGGCTGCCCTCTGCGCAAGAAATTGATCTCTTTGGGGCGCCGACTCACTTGTTTACAACATCTCTTGCCCCACACTTGGGGTCAGCCCTTATGCTCTGCTTGCGCAGTGGCATACCGCCAAAAGACCAGATTGAATGACGACAGCACCTCAGACCGCCTCCACGCCACGAGACCAACCAAGCATTGTGCTGGTGACAGGGCTGTCTGGCGCAGGGCGCTCAACTGCTACGAATGCTTTGGAAGATCTCGGGTTCGAAACCATCGAGAACCTGCCGCTCGGCCTGATGCCAAGACTGATGGAAGGGCCCCCGCTTGAGCATCGGATCGCGCTGGGGATCGCGGCAGGAACACGTGGTTTTTCAGCAGATGCTCTGCTGGATCTCATCGAAGGCCCGCTGAGCGCGCAGCACATGGAATTGCTCTATCTCGATTGCCGCCCGGATGTTCTGCATCGGCGCTACTCCGAGACACGCAGACGCCATCCTGCCGCGCCCGCCGAAGGCCCGGCAATCGGCATCGCGCGCGAGATTGACTTGCTCGCACCCGTTCGTGATCGCGCCGATTTCCTGATCGATACATCGGATATGTCCCTGCACGATCTGCGCGCCGAGATTGACCGGCTGTTCGGAGGGGCGCGCGAAAGCCGCCTTGCCGTCAGCGTCCAGTCTTTCTCCTACAAGCGCGGCCTGCCGCGCGGCCTCGACTTCGTTTTTGATTGTCGTTTTCTGCGCAATCCCTATTGGGATGACCTGCTGCGCCCCCGCGATGGTCGCGATCCGGACGTGGCGGCCTACATCGCCGAAGACGCCCGATACGCCCCGTTCTTTGAAAGGGTTAAGAGCCTTATGGACTTGGTCTTGCCAGCCCATGTGGAAGAGGGCAAAAGCCACTTGTCCATCGGGTTTGGATGTACGGGTGGCAAGCATCGCTCAGTCTGTGTTACGCAAGCGCTTGCATCGACACTTGCCGAAAACGGATGGCAGGTGTCTATTCGCCACAGAGAGTTGCCCAGGGGTGGTGCAGCCGCAACCGCGCCTGAGGGCGCCCAGAACGCACCGGGGGGTAGTCGGTGATCGGAATTGTGATCGTCGCACATGGGGGGCTGGCGCAGGAATACCTGTCTGCCGTCGAACATGTTGTCGGCCGGCAATCCGGCATGTTGGCAATCTCCATCGGCCCAGACCACGACAGAACTGCAAAGCAATCTGAAATCTGCGATGCCGCTGATGCTGTAGATTGTGGCGACGGGGTTGTCGTTGTCACGGACATGTTCGGTGGCAGCCCGTCTAACCTGTCGCTCAAAGCCTGCAGCCCCGCAAACCGCAAGATCCTCTACGGCGCCAATCTGCCCATGTTGATCAAGCTGGCAAAATGCCGGGACAAGTCGGTCGAAAGCGCCGCTGCCTCTGCATTGGATGCCGGGCGCAAGTATATCAACAGCTTTGACGGCGCATGACCGTCCTGCGATCCCATTGAACAAGGTGACCCCACCGTGACCCTTTCCCGAACACTTCAAATCGTCAATGAGAAGGGATTGCATGCCCGCGCCTCCGCAAAATTTGTGGAAACCGTGGAGGGCTTCGATGCGCGCTGCACTGTCTCTAAAGATGGATTGGATGCCGCAGGCGACAGTATTATGGGGCTTTTGATGTTGGCAGCCTCAAAGGGAACCACTATTGAAGTCCAAATTCATGGTGACGAGGCAGCAGAGCTTGCCGAGGCTTTGGAGCGTCTGGTTGCCGACCGTTTCGGAGAACCGGTCTAGGATATCACGGCACGGCCACTTGGCCGGTCCTGCCGGGCGGGCGGCGCAGGCCCCCGTCGTTCGGCCAACAAAGGAGCCAACGCGTTTGGTCCACAGCACGCAACCTTCACGGCAACCCGTTATGACGCGGCAAATGCTTGGCCGGCAGGGGGATGGGACAAACCTGTCCGAACAGCCCTATGACCGCCGCCGTCTGTCCTATGCCGCAACTTTTCCCCACCCGGTCCAGCGGCTGACGATTCAGACGCTTGAATTCCTGACCGGAAAACTGCGCTTGCTGCGTCTGATCCGCAAGTTTGAGGCCATGGGCGTGCCCGAGGGACAGGCGTTTTGGGACCAGGCGCTCGGGTTGATGGGAATCGACCTGATAACGCCCGAAGCGCAATTCGAGAATATTCCGAAAGAAGGGCCGCTGGTTATTGTCGCCAACCACCCCCACGGGCTGGTCGACGGCATGATTTTGGCGGAATTGATCGGACGCCGGCGCACCGACTACAAAATTCTGACCCGGTCACTCCTCACCGGCGTGGGCGAGATTGAAGAGTTCTTGATCCCCGTCCCGTTCCCCCACGAAGAAAATTCGCTGGAACAGAGCCTCGAGATGCGCAAGCGGTCAATGGACCATCTCAAGGATGGCGGGTGCATCGCGCTCTTTCCGTCTGGTGTCGTGGCGTCTTCCAACACCATGTTTGGCCCGTCGGTCGAGCCGGACTGGAACCCGTTTACCGCGAAGATGATCCAACGCTCGGGGGCGAAAGTGGTGCCGATCTACTTCCCAGGCGCAAATTCGCGCTGGTACCAGATCGCCAATCAGATTTCAGCATCCTTCCGCCAAGGCCTTTTGCTGCACGAGGTGGTGCATGCGCTCAACAAGCCTCAGTCACCAATCGTCGGAAACCTGATTGAGCGCGCAGAAATCGAAGCCTGGGCCTCAAATCCCCGCGGCTTTGTGGCTTGGCTGCGTGAAATCACCATGGGCCTGGGCAAGTAATCACGCTGTAACGGGCACGGCGCGCGCGACGCAGCTGTTGCCCCGCTTAAAAGCATAGCAACGTTGCAAATCGACAAAGCGCTGCGTATGTCGGGAATTGCCACGAGGGAACACCGATGAACTGGATTTCAAATTACGTCCGGCCCAAGATCAACTCGCTCTTCTCCCGCCGGGAAGTGCCTGAGAATCTGTGGACCAAGTGCCCGCAATGCGGAACCATGCTGTTCCATCGCGAACTGCGCGACAGCCTGAATGTCTGCACATCGTGCAATCACCATATGCCGATCAGTCCCCGCGCTCGGTTTGCCAGCCTGTTCGATGGCGGGATCTACACCGAAGTAGAGGTGCCGGAACCCGTGCTCGATCCGCTGCAATTCCGCGATCAGAAGCGCTACCCCGACCGCATGAAGACCGCGCAGAAAACAACCGGTGAAGCAGAAGCAATGCTGGTTGGTGAGGGCGAAATGGGACGCACGCCAATCATCGCGGCAGCCCAGGATTTCAGCTTCATGGGTGGCTCCATGGGCATGTATGTCGGCAATGCCATCATTGCGGCTGCCACCCGTGCTGTCGCGCGCAAACGCCCCCTTATCCTGTTTTCTGCCGCTGGCGGTGCGCGGATGCAGGAAGGCATCCTCAGCCTGATGCAAATGCCGCGGACAACAGTCGCGGTGGAAATGCTCAAGGAAGCAGGCCTGCCCTATATCGTTGTGCTCACGCACCCCACGACCGGTGGTGTGACAGCGTCCTACGCGATGCTCGGCGACGTCCATATCGCGGAGCCAAACGCTCTGATCTGTTTTGCTGGCCCCCGCGTGATCGAACAGACGATCCGTGAGAAACTGCCCGAAGGCTTCCAACGCGCCGAGTATCTGCTGGAACACGGCATGCTGGATCGTGTCACCCAACGCAGCGATCTGCGCGAAGAGCTGATTACGATCACCCGGATGTTGATGGGCATGAAGGCCGCGGTGAAAGGTGATTTGCCTGCCCCGGGTCAGCCCGACCGGTTGAATGCCCTGCCCGCGCCAGACAGCGCGCAGCAGGCCCCCCGGGCTGACATGGCCGAGACGGACGAGCCCAGCGCGCCCGAACCTGAAAAGGACGGCCGTGTTCCCATGGGCCGTGTGCCCGGCACCTCCTGATCCGGGCCCAACCCCATGACCGAGCAGGACTGTGCCCGCTCCGAGGGGCTGCTGGCACAAATGCTGGCGCTGCACCCGACGGAGATCGACCTGTCGTTGGATCGGATGCACCGGCTTTTGCAAGCCATGGGGGCACCCCATGAACGTCTGAAAAACGTTCTGCATATCGCGGGCACCAACGGCAAAGGATCCACCCAAGCCTACCTGAAAGCAGGCTTGCGCGCCGCCGGCAGGTCTGTCGCCGCCTATACATCGCCGCATCTGGTCCGGTTTCACGAGCGTATTGAGCTGCCTGACGGGCCCATCCAAGAGCCTGTTCTTTGTGATGTGCTAGAGCGGACTTTGATTGCAAACGGCCCGCACCCAATCACCTATTTCGAGGCCACGACAGCCGCCGCCTTTATGGCCTTTGCAGAGGCCACACCCGATGATGTCATTCTCGAAGTCGGGTTGGGCGGCCGGTTGGACGCCACCAATGTCATCGCCAAGCCGCGGCTTTGCGTGATCACGCCCATCGATATGGATCACCAGGATTTCCTCGGTGATACCCTGCACCAGATCGCAGCTGAGAAGGCCGGCATTCTGAAGGCCGGGGTGCCCTGTATCGTGGGCCGACAGCAGGATGCAGCGCTCGACGTGATCGAACGCCGCGCCGAAAGACTGGGGGCGCCTTTGTGTGTGTTGGGGCAACATTGGCACGCCTGGCAAGAACATGACCGACTGGTGTTTCAGGATGAAACAGGGCTGCTGGATCTGCCCCTGCCCCGCCTGCCCGGACGCCATCAGATCGAAAACGCCGGTATGGCCCTCGCGGCCCTGCGCAGCCTTGGCATGCAGGAAGATGTCTGCACGGCCGCCATGCAAACGGCCACGTGGCCCGCGCGTATGGAGCGCCTGCGCGGAGGGGCCCTGTCAGGCGGCTTTGCGCAGGGCGAGCTCTGGCTCGATGGCGGGCACAATCCGGCCGCGGCGCAAGCCTTGGCCGACACTCTGCGCAGCCTGCCGCCACGCCCTTTGCACCTGATTGTAGGCCTGCAGGGCCAGAAGGACGTGGACGGCTATCTTGCGCCGCTGCTCGACATCGCCAGCAGCCTGACAGCCGTGCCCGTTCCCGCAGCACGGGGCGGCGCCGCAGACCCAGAGGCGCTGGCGAAACGCGCACAAGAAATGGGATGTCAGGCGGGCACGGCGCCAGATGTCCACGCCGCCTTGGCGCACTTGGCAAAGGAGGCCCCCGAAGCGCGCGTTTTGGTCTGCGGCTCGCTCTATCTTGCCGGGGATGTTCTCAAAGCCGAGCGGGGCCACGCCTAAGCCCGTCGGGCCTCAGGCATCGCGGCCCCAATCCGCGTCTTGCATTTCCATGAGGCGCGAAGCCGTCCGCTCAAATTCAAAGCTGCCTTCCCCCTCGACATAGAGCATGTCCGGGCGGGCCGCTGCCGAGCAGATCAGGCGCACCTTCGCCTCATAGAGCGCGTCGATCAACGTCACGAACCGCTTGGCCTCATTGAAGTTTCGCCGGGACAGGCGCGGGATATCTTCCAGCACCAAAACACGGGTTTGCCGGGCGATCTCGAGGTAGTCACCCGGGCCGAGCGGCTGATGGCAGAGGCTGTGAAACCCGGATTTTGCCACCCCATTGCGAAAAGCCGGAAGGGTGATCGTGCGCCCCTTTATGCGGATCTCCAGAGGCTCTGCCTTGCCACCTGTCAGATCGGCAAAAATCTCTTCCAGTTGCACCTGCACTTCGGGCGTGTGGGGGTAAAAATACACTTGCTCCCCCCCAAGCCGCCCCTGGCGATAATCCATATCGGAGGCCAGCTCCCAAATCGCCATATGCGTCTTGAGCTGTTCAATGAACGGCAGGAAAAGCTGCCGGTTCAAACCATCCTTATAAAGATCATCCGGAACCCGGTTCGAGGTGGTCACCACAGCCACACCGGCCGCGAAAAGCTGCTCAAACAGACGTCCAACGATCATCGCATCGGCAATGTCAGTGATCTGCATCTCATCGAAGGACAGCAGTTGCACCTCAGCGATGATGGCCTTCGCCACGGGCACAATCGGGTCTTTCACAGCCGTCTGGCGGTGGTGATGCAGGGCATCCTGCACTTCCTGCATAAAGGCGTGAAAATGCACCCGCCGTTTGCGCGCCACAGGGGCCAGTTCGTGAAACAGATCCATCAGCATGGACTTGCCGCGTCCGACGCCGCCCCACAGGTAGAGGCCCCTGATCGGCGCAGGGGCCTTGGCCCGGCTGAAAAAGCCACGTTTTGGGGCCGGCGCAGACAGATCATCCAGCATGCGCTGCAATTGAGGCAAAGCCGCACGCTGAACGGCGTCTTCCTGCAAAGCCCCCCCTGCCACCCGGCTGTCATATGCATCAGAAATCGAAACCATAGGGTGTTGTTAGCGGGCACGGGCGTCAGAGGGAAGCGGAGCTTGCGCGCGCGCATCTGTGCGGCGCCTGTGCGCGCGATCTGCGCAGAACCCGTTTGACGAATGGGCCCCCGCGCGACACATTTCCCCCATGGCGAAAACTCCTCTCTTTACCCCCGTTCTTATCGGTGGCTGCTTCATCCTGCTGATCAGCTTCGGGGTGCGCGCGGCCATGGGTGTCTTCCAGATTCCCATTGCAGAGGATTTCGGCTGGGCGCGCTCCGAATTTAGCCTTGCCTTGGCCATTCAAAACCTCGCCTGGGGGATCGGGCAGCCAATCTTTGGGGCCATCGCCGAGAAAATTGGCGATCGCAAAGCCATTGTGATGGGGGTCGCGCTCTATGTGGGCGGCATGGTGCTTTCAACGCTGGCCACCACGCCCCTCGAGCACCAGTTTCTGCAATTTGCCGTGGGCATGGGCGTGGCAGGCACGGGCTTCGGCGTTATCCTGGCAATCATTGGCCGCGCGTCCAGCGATGAGAACCGGTCAATGTCGCTGGCGATTGCCTCGGCGACAGGGTCGGTGGGCCAAATCATTGGCCCGCCAGCGGCAGAGGCATTGCTGCAGGTCATGAGCTGGCAAGAGGTTTTCCTGGTCTTTTCCGGGCTGATCCTGATGATGCTTCTCGCCCTGCCGCTGCTGCGCACGCCACAGACGGCCAGCAAGGCCCAACTGGAAGAAGCGATGGCGCCCGTGCTCAGACGTGCCTTCCGCGACCCATCCTACATCCTGATTTTCGTGGGCTTTTTTTCCTGCGGCTACCAGTTGGGTTTCCTGACATCGCATTTCCCCGCAATGGTGACAGAGATGTGCGGCCCCATACAGCCGGGCTCTGTGCTTGATGGGCTTGGCATTTCGACCACATCAGCGCTTGGGGCCCTGTCGCTGTCCATGATTGGTCTGACGAATATTGCCGGCACGCTGGCCGCGGGGTGGGCCGGTAGCCGATTCCAAAAGAAGAACCTGCTAGCCGCGATTTACATGGGGCGGACGCTGGTTGGCGCTGCATTTATCCTCACGCCGATCACCCCGGAAACCGTGGTGCTGTTTTCGGCGGCCATGGGGGCGCTTTGGCTTGCGACTGTGCCGCTCACATCCGGGCTGGTCGCCCATATCTACGGGCTGCGCTATATGGGCACGCTCTATGGGATCGTGTTTTTCAGCCACCAACTGGGCAGCTTCCTTGGCATCTGGCTGGGCGGCGCGCTGTATGACCAAACCGGCGATTACACCCTGGTTTGGTGGATCGGGGTCGCTGTGGGGCTGTTTTCCGCAATCGTGCATTTGCCAATCCGGGAAAAACCCCTGCCCGCTCAGCCTGCCTGAGGCCCTAACCCGCTGGAGTGTCCACTAGACACGCAAGAGCCTACGGGTCAGCCACCAGGCCGCCAGCAGCACCGGAATCGCAGCCGCAACAGCTAGGCTTTCCCACCCAACGCGATCCTGCGGCGATTGGCTGACGAAAAGCGCGGCACCGGTGATGGTGCCCTTGGTGGCCAAAATGAAAAGCCCAAAGAAGTTGTTTCCGAAATGCAGCCCCATGGAGGCCCCCAGACTGCCCGTGCGCTCCGCAAGATCCGCGGCCAGAAATGCGAAGGTCAGCACCCCCAGCAAAACGATGGGAAGGTTGGCCCCGGCTATGGGCGAAATATGCAGCAAGGCAAACAGCACCGAGGGGATACCAAACCAGATCCAGCGCGCCACGAAGCGGGCGGCGAGTTGCTGCTGCAGATATCCGCGAAACAGCACCTCTTCGGCGAAAATCTGCAAAAATAGCATCGGGACCATGAGCGGAAGCAAGCTCAACCAGCGCATCAGCGGCAGGCCCGGCTCAGGCGGGGCGAGTCTGAGCCCAAGCAAGGTCAGGGGCAGATAGATCACAAGCACGGCTGCCAGCGCCGCAACAAAGCCCCGCACCCACAGCCTTGATGGGCCCAGCAAGGATGCTGGCCCGCGCCCATGCAGCGCCCCGGCAGCCAGCAACGGGCCCAGCGCCATACCGGTGAATGTCAGCAAAAGAACCATCACTTTTCCAGGCGTGTCCGGCTGCGCAATGCCTTGTACAAAAGGCATAACGGCAAACGGCCCTTCCTGAGCGGCGACAATCCCCGTGGCAACCGCAAACACCGAAATCGCGGTTGTCAGATACACGAAGAGGCACAGCAGCATACCCAGCAGCAAACGCCACAATTCAGGCGTGCGTCGCGCTTGCGAAAGCGCGGCTTCGAATTCAGGATGTCGCATGAAGGCTCACATGTGATTTGAAAGGTTAACGCTAGCAAGGCGGGCTCTGGCGTCAACCACTGAGACCGGCATCTCTGCGGCAACCCCTCTTGGGCCTTGTATGCCGGTGGTCTGCCGATTATTCCAAATCAAACCCCGCGCGCCCGCGCCGCCAGGAGGAGCTTAAAGTCATGCTTAAGAAACCATACGACAAAAGCAATCTGCCCAGCCGCCATGTGACGGTCGGCCCTGCCCGGGCGCCGCACCGTTCATACTATTACGCGATGGGGCTGACAGAGGAAGAAATCGCGCAGCCTTTCGTGGGTGTGGCCACATGCTGGAACGAGGCGGCACCGTGCAACATTGCCCTCAACCGACAGGCCCAAGCGGTCAAGCTCGGCGTGAAGGCGGCCCATGGCACACCGCGGGAATTCACCACCATCACCGTGACCGACGGCATCGCAATGGGCCACGAGGGCATGCGCTCCTCCCTGGCATCGCGCGAGGCAATTGCCGACACCGTGGAGCTGACGATGCGCGGGCATTGCTACGATGCGATCGTCGGTCTTGCGGGCTGCGATAAATCGCTGCCCGGCATGATGATGGCAATGGTGCGCCTGAATGTGCCGTCAGTGTTCATCTATGGCGGATCGATCATGCCAGGCCGTTTCCAGGGCCGTGACGTAACCGTGCAGGATGTGTTCGAGGCGGTTGGCCGCCATCAGGCGGGGCAGAATTCCGACGAGGAACTGCGTGAGCTTGAAAAGGTGGCCTGCCCCTCTGCCGGAGCCTGTGGCGGCCAATTCACCGCCAACACCATGGCCTGTGTCTCCGAGGCGATCGGCCTTGCTCTGCCAAACTCGGCCGGCGCGCCAGCCCCCTATGAGAGCCGCGATGCCTATGCCTCCGCATCAGGCGAAGCAGTCATGGCCTTGATTGAGAAAAACATCCGCGCCCGCGATGTTGTGACACGCAAGAGCCTCGAGAATGCTGCGCGGATCGTAGCCTGCACCGGCGGCTCAACCAATGCGGGCCTGCACCTGCCCGCGATTGCCCATGAAGCCGGCATCGACTTCAACCTCCAGGACGTCTGCGACATCTTCAAGGACACGCCCTATTTCGTGGACCTCAAGCCGGGTGGCAAATATGTCGCCAAGGACATGTATGAGGCCGGGGGTGTGCCCGCCGTCATGAAACAGTTGCAAAAGGCTGGCCTCATCCACGAAGACTGCATGACCGCCACTGGCAAAACCATGGGCGAAGTGCTGGACGAGATCGACATTGCCCCCGATGGCAAGGTGATCCATCCGGTCGAGACGCCGCTGACAGCCACAGGTGGCGTTGTCGGCCTGATCGGCAACCTCGCCCCTGAAGGCGCGATTGTGAAGGTTGCCGGCATGTCCGAAGAAGAGCAGGTCTTCACCGGGCCCGCCCGTGTTTTCGAATGCGAGGAAGAGGCATTTGAGGCCGTCAAGGCGCGCCAGTACAAGGAAGGCGAAGTGCTTGTCATCCGCAACGAAGGCCCCTCGGGTGGGCCGGGCATGCGCGAGATGCTGGCCACCACAGCCGCCCTGTCCGGCCAAGGCATGGGCAAGAAAGTGGCGCTGATCACCGATGGCCGTTTCTCTGGCGCAACCCGCGGCTTCTGCGTGGGCCACGTGGGCCCGGAAGCCGCCCATTGCGGCCCCATCGGCCTGCTAGAGCATGGCGACATGATCACCATTAACGCGATCGAAGGCACCATCTCTGTAGACCTGAGCGACGAGCAACTGGCAGAACGCAAAGCCAACTGGAAAGGTCCGAAGGAAACCATCTACGCCTCCGGTGCGCTGTGGAAATACGCGCAGCTGGTCGGCGGCGCAAAAGATGGCGCGGTGACCCACCCGGGCGGCAAGCAGGAGCGTCATGAATATATGGATCTCTAAAGGTCTTGTGGCCCTTGGCCTGCTCGCGGTGCTGGGCGGCTGTGTCACGGGGCCCGGCAGTCCGGGGCAATCCCGCTTCGGCGGAGGCCTTGGACCCCCCGCGCGACAAGCGCCGGTTTTGGGTGGTGCGGTCACTGTGACAGGCCCAGAGGGCTATTGCGTGGATAAATCAGCCTCGCGCGTAGGCGGGGAAACGGCCTTTGTCCTTATGGCACCTTGCGAGAGGTTTCGCCGCGGCGTTGCAGGAATTCTGTTTCGTCCGCGTGCCCTCGTGACGGCCACAGTTACCGAAGGATCGGGCCCGACTGCCAGCGGCTATAAGCGCTTTTTCTCTGAACGGGAGGGGTTGAGCGCCCTCTCCCACAACGGCAATCCAGAAGGTGTCGATGTCGAGTCGATGGGTGCGGCATCGGACGGCTCTTTCAGGGTGACAGTCACCGATAGCGTGGCACCTGACAAAAACGGCCTTGTCGACACGCGCTCTTGGCGTGCCTTTTTCACGGTCGAGGGCCATCTTGTTGCGGCCTCGCTGCGCAGCCCACGCGGCGCGCCCCTGTCATCAGATGGGGCCCAAAGCATGCTCACACAAATGGTCGCCGCCATCCGCCAAGCCAGTGCGCCTCCAGAACCACCAGAAACAGCTGAAACCGCGCCTGTCGCCCGCGCAACCTCCGCAATTCAGGACTAGACACCGCCCGACCAATGCCTCGTGATCCTTTCTCCAGCTATATCGATTTGGCCGCTTGGCGCAGAACCCTGCGTCGCTGGCGACGGTTTGCCGAGACAGCGAAAACACAGGACGCTGATGTCTTGCTGAATGCCGCGCGGCAAGCGGCCAAGTTGCAGCCCTTTTTGGATAGGGTCGCCGACATCGCAGAAGAAAAGGCTGGCCGGTCGCCCGCGACAAGCATCGATCCAGATCAATTGCCGCAGAACACGGAATGGACATGGCAGCCCGGGCCCTGGAAGGGGCGTGTCCACCCGCCCGGTATTGCAGGCTTTGACAGTGGCACCCCATTCGGAGAGAGCGTGGTTGCCTACCATGATTGCCCCTTAAAGGAGGTCACGCTGCGCCAAAAGGCACGCGATGGCAAATGGGCCGTAACGCTTGATTGGACAGGCTTTACGGGAAGCTACATCTCGACAGTGATCAAGCTGCCCCAAGATGCAGCCAAGGCTCTTTGCCCCAAAAGCGTAATCTCCCTGCGCGGTATCTTTCAGTCGGAGCTAGGGGGAGAATGCTTCGTGCGGCTCAATATCCGAAACGGGCCAAACGTGGCGCAGATCAACATACAACAGGACTTTTCCGATGAGATTCAATTGGCATCCTTTGATCTGGCCTACACCCGGTTCAATCAAGAGCGGATCAGCGGGGCTTGGATTGACGTGATTTATGAAGCCTTGCCAGCCAATCTCATTACGCTCTCTGATATGACAGTCATCCGGAATAAAAGGGCAGAGTTGTAAAGGTGACCCAGCCCGCCACAAAGAGGAGCCCGAGATGAGCGCAGCTTCCACTGAGGTCAGCCTGCACAATGGCCTGTACACAGCGCATCTCAGTCTGCCCGGGATGCCTGCGGATGCCCCCCCTGATCTTGCCTTGCAATACTTGGGTGAAGACCTGCCTGACGCACATCTGGTGCACCTTTCGGATGATAAATGGCGCCTAGAGGTTCCCATCCCGTCCAACCTCCTGAGCGATGGGGTGCATACGCTTCTGCTTGTTAAGGATCAGGGCACGGACCTGCTCCACAGCCATGTGATCGCATCCGGAACGGCACTGTCACAGGATATGCGGGCCGAGCTGGCTTTGATGCGGGCCGAGTTGGATCTTCTGAAACGCGCGTTTCGCCGCCGACTGGCCGAAGACTAGTCCTGAGTTCCTTGCCCGGGTGCAAAGCTGCTTAGGATAGCATCACTCACCCCTTCAGCATGGGTGAAAGGCAAGCCATGGTCTGCCCGTTTAAACACGATCTGGCGCGCCGAGGGGTTTGCCGTGGCGAGCATGTCCTTGGCCCGCAAGGGGATGACACTGTCTTGCCCGCCCCAGATCGCGGCAACGGGCAGCCCCCTCTTTGCAAGCTTGGCATGAATGCGCGTTTGATCTTCGGCCAGCATGTTCCGCAGGCTTGATGTGACCGCCGGAAAATAGCCCTTGCGGCGGGTTTCCTGCGCCATCACAGCGGCGATGTCGCTGCATTCAGGCGCCCGGCTGCGCAGCTCCATTGCACCTTTGCGCAGGATATGCGGGCCGAGCACATGCATCGCCCAATTGCCGAGGACAGGCGTGTCGCGCGCAAAGCGCGTGAACCGATCGGGCGTATACTCCAGGCCACCGGGCGCCAACAGACACAGGCCCCGCACTTTCAAGGGATGCGCCTCTGCAAAAGCTGTGGCGATCGCGCCCCCCATGGAATAGCCGATCGCAAGCACCGGTTGGTCAACCTCCTCCGCTTGCAAAAGCTCTGTGATCTGCTCCAGGAACAGACCCCGACCGTGGCGGCGTGCTGGGCTGTCAGAGAGTCCGCGCCCGTACAGATCATAGCTGAGCACCCGCCAGCCCCCTGCCGCAAGCCGCGGGGCAAGGCGATCGAACACCGCGGACGGGGTGGTCAATCCATGGATGCACAGGGCAACCGGACCATTTTGCGGGCCAATGGCATGATGACGCCAGGTTGTACCGGCAGATAGCCTGTGCGCGCGCCCGGATTGGGTCCGACGCAAAGCGGTGCCAACACGGGGACGCAGCGCCTCGCTCAACGGGGCGGCACCCCCGACAAGAGCCAGTGTGGCAAGCGTCCCGCCCAGCAGGCTCATGCAGCCACCCGATCCAGGATGTAGCGTGCGGTCATCAGGTCCAGATGGGCGCCCCCGCCATTCTTGCTGACGGTGATCTCATCCTCGGAGTGGCGCGCAAAAAGCGGCAGATCGTAGTAATCCGCGATGATGTCTTCGCGGGAGATCACCCCCTCCTGCAACGGAGTGGTGTACTCCCCAATATGGCCGATGACCGTGTCCGTGCTGTCAAGAAACAGCCGGGCCTTGCGCAACAGGGCATCATCGGCCTCGCGCATATCGGACTTGTAGGCCCCGATCAGATCAACATGCGTGCCGGGCTGCACCCACTCCCCGCGCAAAACGGGCGCGTTTGACATGGTCGCGCAGCAGATGATGTCTGCCTCGGCAACGGCGGCAGGCAGATCGGTGGCAACGCTTGTGCCCGGATAGCCGGCGCACAGCGTTTGGGCGGTTGCTTCGGTTCGATTCCAGATCGAGACAGGAACACCGGGAAAGCCTGCGGCATAGGCATCAATCATGCTGCCCGCGACCGTACCTGCCCCAATGATCAGGATCCGGGATGGGTTCTTTGGCGCCAAGCGAAGGGCCGACAAAAGGCTATCACCGGCCGTTTTCCATTTTGTCACAAGGTGGAAATCAAGCAGCGCTTCCAATTGCCCGGTCCGGTCAGAATATAGACACACCCCGCCATTGATCCCCACCACCCCATGCTGCGCATTGCCGGGGAAAATGGTTGCCGTCTTGACCAAAGCCCCAAGCCCGTCAATCCAGGCCGCGCGAGACAGCAGCGTGTCAGGGCTGCGGTTCAGGAAGGTGTCCCCGATGTCAGCCTTGGGCAGATCATGACCAGCGGCCAGCGCCTCCACCAGTGCCAACCAATCCAGACGGCTGTCGGCCTCGGCGAAATCAATGATCCGGGTCATCGCGCTTCCTCGCGTGTCAGCAAGCCCGCCTGCACCAGCCGTTCCGCCCAACCTGCGGGGCCTTCAAACAGATGGGTTTGCCAGCCCCTTGCCTGCGCCATGTCGATATTGTCTTGCCGGTCATCCGTGAAAAGCAGGCCCTCAGGCGCGTGCCCGCATTGGGCCTCAACCATCTCATAAATCTCCGGCTCCGGCTTGATGCGGCACATATGCCCCGAGACATATTCCTGATCCCATTCGGACAGGAAATCATAGTGCGTGCGGGCATAGGCAAAGCTTTCGACCCCGAAATTCGTCAGGCAAAACACTGGAACATGCTTTGCGCGCAGCGCCCGTTGTAGCCGCACAGAGCGCTCGATCACGGGGCTTGCCATCTCGATCCAGCGGTCGTGCCAGAGGCGGATTTCATCACGCCATTGCGGCGTTGCTTCGGCCATCTCATAGATCGTCTCCCGGAACGGGCCGCCCCTGTCCACGCGATCATTCATGGCGTGCAAATCAACATCTGCGAACATGTGTTTGCGGCGTGCCTCGCCAATAACGGCGTCATAAAACCGCTCTGGCTGCCATTCGATCAAGACATTGCCGATATCGAAAATGACGGCTGTAACGGGGGGAGAGGTCATGGCGCGTGTTCCTTCTATCTGGCGTACGATTGCCGATCATCGCATAGGGTTCAAGCCGTCGGGGCAGGCCGATCCTGCGCGCCACAGATGCCGATCGATACTGTGCGCATCCTAACGGTTGGTTTCCCGCAGTCCTTGCTCCAGCGCCTGACGGAACCGGGAGCGTTCCGCCTTGCCAAAGGGGCGGCCACCGCCGCCCTGCGATAGGGGCTGGGCTGCCCGGAGCTCTGTCATCAGATTGCGCGAGGCCAGCACCTGCGCGATGTTGCGCTCGGTAAGGCGACTGCCATCCGGCTGCAGCACCAGCGCCCCCGCCGCGATGCAGTCCGCCGCCAGAGGGATGTCTGCGGTTACGACCACGTCGCCAGACGTTGCGTGCTCAGAGATATACCTGTCGGCCACATCCAGCCCTTCGGACACGTAGATGATTTCAACCAACGGGTTGGCAGACGGGCGCAGCCCGCCATTGCACACGATCTTCACCGGGCGTTTGTGGCGGGTGGCCACGGCCTCAATCTCAGTTTTTACCGGACAGGCATCCCCATCCACCCAGACAGTCATCGCAGGCCCCTCTCAGCCAAACAGCGCATCGGCGTGGAAAGACACGTGATCAGGGATGAAGCTCGCCACGAAAAAATAGCTGTGGTCATAGCCTCTCTGGATCCGGAAGGCGCCATCCTGACGGCGCGCGGCCATGGCGTGGGACAGCGCCTCGGGCATCAGAAGATCAAGGAACTGGTCCGCCCCGCCCTGATCTACCAACAGCGGCACATCAAGCCCCACCTCCTGCATCTGCAGGGTGGCATCATGGGCTGCCCATTCGGCTTCATCCGCCCCGAGATAGGCGCCCAGTTGCATGCGCCCCCAGTCCGAGGCCGTGGGATGCGCGATCGGAGCAAAGGCAGATACGGAGCGGTAGCGCCCGGGATGCGCCATGGCCAGTGTCAGCGCACCATGCCCGCCCATGGAATGGCCGGTGATGGCCTGTCTGTCAGGATCGAGGGCAAAGGCATCAAAAACCACCTCGGGCAACTCGGTTGCCACATAATCCCACATCCGGAAATGGGGGGCCCAGGGCGCTTGGGTGGCATTGACATAAAACCCCGCCCCCTGGCCCAGATCATAGGCTGCATCATCCGCAACATGCTGGCCCCTTGGTGACGTGTCCGGAAAGATCAGCGCGATCCCGTTTTCCGCCGCAAATGCCTGCGCACCGGCCTTTACCATTGCGTTTTCGTGGGTGCAGGTCAGGCCTGAAAGATACCACAAAACAGGGACAGGGCCCTGCCGCGCTTCCTTGGGCAGGAACAGCCCAAACGTCATGTCACAGCCGCAGGCGGCACTTTCATGGCGGTAAACACCTTGGGTGCCTTCAAAACATTTGTTCTCGGAAATCGTGTCCATGGTCTTTCTCCGGTTGGCGCATCCAAGGCCTATTGTGGCAGGCTGACCCACCCGATGACGAGGGAGACCGTCACGATGCTGACAGCCGTCGAAACAAGGATTGCGGCGGACACCCGTTGCGGTGCGACCCCGTAATGCTGCGCAATGATGTAGACATTGCCCGCCACCGGCAAGGCGGCCGCTGCGATCATCACAGAGGCGGCATAGGGTTCAACCGGAAAGATCACCAGCGCGGCAACCGCAACGGCCAAGGGATGCAGAACAAGCTTGGACGTGCTGAGCCAGACGGCCACCGAAAGACGTTCCGCAGATTTGGAGGCAAGCGATGCGCCGATGGCGAAGAGGGCCCCCGGCGTTGCCGCGGCCCCGAGGATCAACAGGAACTCATTCACCGGACCCGGAATTGAAATGGACAGGCTTGAGCACAAGAAGCCCGCCGTCATCGACATGATCATCGGGTTTTTGACAAGGCCCTTGCCCACGGTCGCCAAGATGCCCAATGACATCCGTCCCTCCCGTGAGCCTGTGATTAGGATGACGATCAGCGAGCCAAAAACGAGCAGATCAACCGCCAAGACCAAAACAACGGGGCCCACGGCGGCTTCGCCCATCAGCACCGCCAACATCGGCAGGCCAAGGAAGCCCACATTTCCGATCACGCCCACCTGTGCCTCCACGGCTGTTTCCGCCACGGTCAGGCCGCGCCACAAGGCGACGAAGGTCACGATCGCGTACACCAATGCGGTTGCCCACAGATAGGCAAAGATGAACGGCCACGAGAAGACCTCACGCGCATCGAGGTTTGCAGAGAATTGGAAGATCATCGCCGAAAGCGCGAAGTAAAACACGAACTTGGTCAGATAGGCGGTGGCCTCTTCGGTGAAAAACCGTGTGCGCCCAGCCCAGTAGCCAAGCCCGATCAGCCCAAAGAACGGCAGTGTTTTCAGAAAGATCGCCAACATGTTTGTGCGACCTAGCACGCGCAACACACAGCCTCCAGCGATCCCAGTGCAACGCAGCAAAATTTGGCTGTCCTGTGGCCCAATCCCTGCAAGTGCGAAAGGTGCACAGCATCGCCGCCGCAGACCAATACCGGAATTGCCACCGCCTACTTGTGGGTGCGAAGTCGCCCAAGTTTGCTCAGCGACCCCTTTTTTCAAACGGCTCTTGCTCGAAATGAACCGAACGGTCTACAATCGGAGGCTCCGTCGGAGGCAGAGAATGAACACACAGGCAGGCACGCCCGAAGCAAAGCGCGGACGCAAGTTCGACCAAGTTCTAGAAGGGGCGCGCAGCGTCTTTCTCCAGGACGGGTTTGAAGGCGCTTCCGTGGATGTGATTGCGCGGGTTGCAGGGGTGTCGAAGGCGACGCTTTATGCCTATTTCCCTGATAAACGCCTGCTGTTCATGGAAGTCGCAAAGGGCGAATGCCAGCGTCAATCTCACAGTGCGCTTGCCGAGATCGATTTCAGCCAGCCGCCAGAGATTGTGATGCGTGCGGCAGCAACCCGCCTTTTGGGGTTTGTCTTGTCGGAACTTGGGCGCGGTGTGTTCCGAATCTGCGTCGCAGAGAGCGACCGCTTTCCAGAACTGGGCCAGGAGTTTTACAATCACGGTCCGGCATTGGTGCGGCAGAACCTCGTTTGCTATTTCGAAGCCGCGATCGCGCGCGGCGAACTGAAGATTGATGATTTGCCGCTAGCGGCTGATCAGTTTGCTGAGCTGTGCAAGGCAGATCTTTTCCCCCGCATGTTGATGGGGGTGCAATCGAGCTTCACTCAACAAGAGATCGACCGGGTGATCAACGGCGCCCTCAGCCTGTGGCTGGCGCGTTATAGCACTGAATAAACGGCAGATTTTAATCATTAAGCGCCCGTTCACGCCCCTTTGCTAGGTCCATAGATGGGTCATGTGCAACGAAGGGGCAGCCAAATGTCTGGCAACGCCGCGCCAATCATCATCAAACGCAAGAAAGTCGTCGGCGGCGACGGGCATCATGGCGGTGCCTGGAAAGTGGCCTACGCAGATTTTGTGACCGCAATGATGGCGTTCTTCCTTCTGATGTGGCTGCTCAACGCCACAACGGAAAAACAGCGCAAGGGCATCGCCGACTATTTCAGCCCCACCATTGCAGTCAACCGTGTCTCCGGAGGGGGCGCATCGACCTTCGGTGGTGACAGTGTGTTCACGGAGGAAAGCCTTGCCCAAAACGGGACGGGCGCATCGGCCAACAAACCAACGGCACATCAGCAAGCCCGGGGTGCGATGACGGGCCTCGAGGACACACAGCAAGCCGAAAGCAGCACAGACCCAATGTCGGATATCGCCGACATTCTTTTGGGCACGGGCGGCGATGCGATGGAGGCAACAGATACGATGCGCCACATCGCCACCCGTCTTACTGATGAAGGCCTAGTTGTCGAGATTTTTGATCTCGAAGGCGCCCCCCTGTTCAAGCCCAACTCCGACGTTCCCAGACCAATCCTTCGAGAGATCAGCGCTTTGATCGCAAGGGTCTTTTCACTTACGGAAAACGATGTGGCCGTCGCAGGGCACACCCGCGCGCGCGCCCTCGTCGTCGCCAACAATCCGGTTTGGGATTTATCCTCCTCGAGAGCGCAGGCCTTTCGCGAGATGCTTTCGCAAGATGGACTTGCTGAAAGCCGCGTTCAACGCATCACCGGCCATGCGGATCGTCAGCCCGTTGTGTCAAACACCATGGATGTGCGGAATAATCGCATAGAGGTCACACTTCTGCGGTCGGACTTGAACGATCCGAACTAGGCTCAGCGGTTAAAACTCAGACCCGAGACGGCCCCGTAATAATCCGATCAAGTTGAAATTCAGCAAATTTGATTTGTTAGTCAGTCTTTAAGTACGCCTCTCCATGCTGAACGCAAAGTCAAAGGCCGAAGCAGCAGAAAGGCGCTCTAGATGACTATTTCCTCCTCGCTCAACGCGGGTGTCGCAGGGCTCACAGCCAACGCAACGCGTCTTGCCACCATTTCGGACAATATCGCGAACTCCGCCACCTACGGTTACAAGCGGGCAGATTCGAGTTTTCACTCAATGGTTCTTGATTCCGGCGCCGGCACCTATTCAGCAGGCGGTGTGCGTGTCACCACCTTCCGCGAGATCGATCAACCGGGCGCACTTTTGTCGACATCGAATGCTACTGACCTTGCGGTGCGGGGGCGCGGCTTCATTCCAGTAACAAATGCAAGCGCGCTGGAGTCAAAAACAACGTCAACAATACCGATGTCCCTTACCACGACGGGCTCCTTCAAAACCGACTCAGAGGGGTACCTCGTTTCGGACACAGGCCTGGTACTTCTTGGCTGGCCCGCAGACGCAGACGGCTCGGTTCCCCTTTTCCCGCGAGATACGGTCGATGGACTGGAGCCAATCCAGATCAACGTGAACCAATTTGCTGGCGAGCCAACGAAAAAAGTCACTCTTGGGGTCAATTTGCCCGCAACGTCAACAGTCTTTGGCTACGACACAAGTATTCCTAACCCTCAAACATCAATTGAATATTTCGATAATCTAGGAACCTCACGTCAGCTGACAGTAGAATATACACCTGTTCCTTCAATGACTTCCACCACGCTGCGTTCAAACACATGGGCAATGACGATTTATGATAATGCACAACCCGTTTCTGGTGACCCAAGGGGAACAGTTGTTGGGCACTATGGGCTTGTATTCAGCGACAATGCCAGCGACGGCGGGACTTTATCCCAAGTCGTTTCTTACGACCCCACCGGTTCCCTATGGACGGGCCCAATTAACACCTTTCCGTCAACCGACACGGCCACCGGCGCTTTAGTTTATGATGCTACCACCGGCAAATTCACGATTCCTGTCGACAACAATACCATTGATATAACGATTGGAAGGTTGGGCGATTCTGTTGGAACGGGTATTTCCCAGCTGGCTGATACCTTCGCCCCCACCTCGATACTTAAAGATGGCTCTGCTGTTGGCAACATGGTGGGCGTTGATGTTGACTCCAACGGCTATGTCTATGCCAATTTTGACATCGGTATTACACGGAGAATCTATCAGATACCGCTTGTAGATCTTCCCAATCCCAATGGATTGACCCCGCTCGACAACCAAACCTTTGCCGTGTCGAATAAATCCGGTGCATTCTTCCTATGGGATGCGGGTGACGGGCCAACAGGGGATATCATCAGCTACTCACTCGAGGAAAGTACAACCGATGTGGCTGGCGAATTAACCGATCTGATACAGACGCAGCGGGCATATTCATCGAATGCGAAGGTCATCCAAACCGTTGATGAAATGCTGCAGGAAACAACCAACATCAAACGCTGAAGTTTTTCGTGAAGCGGGAGTGATCCAATGAGTATGGCACTGTCCATGGCAAATGCCCTGTCCGGGCTCACTGCAGCAGCGAAGTCCGCTGAGACGGTTTCCGCGAACGTGGCAAATGTCATGACGGAAGGCTACGGGCGCCGCGAAGTCATCCTAACTTCCGCGTCAGCCGGCGTGAAGGTCGTCGGTATTGATCGTATTGCGGACGCTTCATTGCGCGGGGATCGGCGCCTCGCTGAGGCCGGGGTTGCAAATGCCCAAACAAAAGCAGACTCGCTCCTGCGGATCGAAAAACAAATCGGCCTCCCCGACGAACCGGGGAGCCTTCCAACTGCACTCGCCTCTTTTGACCTAAGCTTGATCGAAGCCGCCAGCCAACCGGGCGTACAATCGCGTCTGGAGGGCGTTCTGCGTGCAGCCGAGAATGTGGCAACCAGCTTCAACGCTATTTCAGACAAGATCCAAAATGAACGCATGATGGCAGATCAGGCCATTGGTCTCGCTGTTGAACAAATCAACAGTGCCCTGGAACAGGTCGAAGAACTCAATAGCCAGATCTTCAAACTGAACGTCTTAAACAGGGACACAAGCACCCTGCAAGACAATCGACAACGCGTCATTGACGGTATAGCCGAGCTTATTCCCGTTAAAGAGGTTGCCAGAGATGGCGGACGGGTCGCTCTGTTCACGCCCACGGGAGGTGTTCTCATTGATGGGCCCGCGGGCACACTGGGCTTTTCATCTACAGGGCTGATCACACCAGATATGACACTGGCGTCCGGTCGATTGTCCGGCCTGACATTCAACGGAAACCCAGTCGCAACTGGCACAACCTATAGCCCTGTCGCGGGGGGACGTCTCGCCGCATTGTTCGAAATCCGCGATGAAATCGCGCCCAGAGCCCAATCGGCTGTGGATGCGGTTGCTCACAATATTATCGAACGGTTCGAAGACACCGCACTAAACCCGGGCCCAACCGGGCTTTTCACCGATGACCAATTACCACTAGGCGCAGCTCCCGAGGTTGGCATCGCTGGCAGAATGAGCGTGAATTCCCTCGTCGACCCAGACGATCCGGACGGTCGCATCTGGCGCATCCGCGACGGCGTGGCAGCAACTTCTCCCGGACCGGTAGGTGACAACCAAACGCTCACCGCGATGTCCGAAGCACTGGAAACGAGCACGGCTGTTGCGTTTGGTCCCCTCACGGCAGTGGCGCGGCCCGCTTCGGGCCTCGTGGGCGAATTGATTTCATTCATTTCCGCAGACAGGCAAACCACTGAATCCATCGCAACCTACGAAGGCGCACGTGCTGAAACTCTCACGATTCAGGAACTGGAGGGCGGCGTAGATACAGATCAGGAAATGCAAAAACTGATCCTTGTTGAACAAGCCTATGCAGCCAACGCTCGCGTCGTACAAACAATCGATGAGCTTCTTCAATCTCTGCTGAGGATCTGAGCATGACGAATATGCAACTGGGCGATTTGGCCCAAAGTTATCAACTGCGCAGTCAGAATGCTCTTCTGAAGCGAGAAATAGCTGATATCACGCAGGAATTGTCGACAGGCCGCACAGGCGATCTTGCAGGCGCAGTGCGGGCAAACCTAGCCCCGATAGCTGGCATCGAACACGATCTGAAGCGACTGGATGGCTATGAGACCGCGGTTTCAGAAACAAGTCTTCTGGCGGATACGTTGCAAAACACACTCGAGCGCGTGCAGGAAGAAAGTCAGGAACTCTCCAGTGCCCTGCTGCTCGCGGGCAACACGTACAATCCGACAATCGTCAAATCCGCCAGCATGAATGCACGCGAAAGCTTTGAGGCAATGGTGGCAACCCTCGGAACGCAAGTTGCCGGGCGCAGTCTTTTGTCAGGGGTTGCAACCGATCAGCCCGCGCTTGAAGAGGCCCAAGTGATCTTGTCTGCCGTCGAAAGCGCGGCCGGCATGGCGACAACTGCCGCCGATGTGGCAGATGCAGTCGACGCATGGTTTGCACCGGGCGGCGATTACGACACACTTGCCTATACAGGCTCATCCACCAAACTTTCTGCGGTCGCTGTCGGCGCAAATGCCGAAGTTGCACTTGATTTCACGGCTGACGACGCGGGGATCAGAGACGTCCTGGCAGCCGCAGCACTGGGAGCGCTGGTAGCGGAAGGGGTGTTGAGCGCCGATCCAGCGGAGCAGGTGGAACTGGTCGCAATCGCCGGAGAGCGCGCGATCGCCGCACAAGCGGGGCTTACTTCCATGCGAGCAGACCTTGGCGCCAAGCAAGCCGCTCTGGAGCGCGCGGAACAAACAAACTCTGCCAGCAGATTTGCGTTGGAAATGTCACGATATGAAATCATATCTGTCGATCCCTATGAAAGCGCAACGCGGCTTGAAGCTGTCCAAATTCAGCTGGAGTCCCTTTATGCAATCACGGCCCGCCTCGGGCGGATGTCACTTGTGGATTACATGCGATGATCACTCAGGTAGTGAGGTGGTTTCTATTATTCGTCCTGATTTTCACAGCGAACTCAGCGTATACAGCACCCATCCGGATTAAAGATCTGGTCGAATTTGACGGTGTGCGCGGCAATGACCTGATTGGTTATGGCCTCGTGGTAGGGCTGAACGGCACGGGTGACGGATTGCGGAACGCCCCGTTCACAGAAGAAATCCTCACCTCGATGCTGGAAAGACTCGGCGTCAATGTTACGGGCGAGCAATTTCGTCCAAAGAATGTCGCTGCTGTTTTTGTCACTGCGAGCCTGCCACCCTTTGCACGCGCGGGCGGCCAAATTGATGTAACTGTTTCTGCGATCGGTGACGCGAAAAGCCTGCTCGGCGGCACCCTTGTGATGACCCCCCTCGCAGCGGCTGACGGTGACATCTACGCAGTCGCCCAAGGCACGATCATAGCAGGCGGCGTTTCAGCTGAGGGAGAGGCTGGTCGCGTTGTGCAAGGTGTTCCAACAGCAGGGGTCATCCCAGCTGGGGCTCGCGTAGAACGAGAGGTCGAATTCAACTTTGGATCCATGACAGAGATCCGTTTGGCTCTGCGCAGTCCAGACTTCACGACGGCAAGACGTATCGAAGAGGTGATTAACGCAGGGCTTGGGCGCGGCGCGGCCCGGATGCTAGATGCCGGAACCGTCGAAATATCCGTTGCCAGCAGCGGCAGGGTCGCTTCCCCCGCCCATCTCATAAGCCGTATCGAGAACCTGACAGTTGCTCCTGAAGCGCGGGCGCGCGTTGTCATTGATCAAGCCTCGGGCACGATTGTCCTCGGCGATGACGTTCGCATTTCAAGGGTGGCGGTAAGTCAGGGAAATCTCACGCTCCGGATAGACGAGACACCCGTTGTCGTACAACCAAACCCCTTTGCCCCGGGACAGTCAGTGACGGTCCCGCGCACAGATGCCCGGATCGAGGATGAGCCCGGGGTCGGCCTCGCAGAGATTCCCGCCGGGACTTCACTCTCTGAGGTGGTGTCCGGTCTCAATGCTTTGGGAGTTGCCCCTCGCGACATGATAGACATTCTCAAAACAATAAAGGCGGCGGGCGCTTTGCATGCCGAATTCATTGTTCAATAGTCAACACGTCACGCGAACGGGCCTCTCTTCTCAACTATTAAAGAAGCTTGTTTGGAAAGTGCACATTTCAAGCGAGCCTCTCCAGCAAGTGCAATCCTATCAAGACGCGCAGAGACTCAAATCCGTCAGCATAAGAGATTGGAAACTCTGTTATTACCAAAGGATAACGGCATAGGTTACTACAGCCGGCATGCGCATTTTTACGCAAATGGAAATGGGGTTTTGGTGGAGCCTAGGGGAGTCGAACCCCTGACCTCTTGCATGCCATGCAAGCGCTCTCCCAACTGAGCTAAGGCCCCAAACCGTGACGCGGTGTCTATGCCGCTGGTTTTTGGGATGCAAGCGAAAAAACACCTGCACCCCTCGCTTTACGTTCCGCCGGTTCAGACGGAAGACGACGGATCAACTGTCGTCATCATCGGATGCAACATCCGCGATTTCGTCGAGCGACACGTTGTCGTCATCATCGTCGTCAAGCACATCGTCGTCGAGATCGACATCAGCCGCATCATCTTCTTCGAGCACAGCGTCATCATCGAGAAGATCATCATCTTTCTCGACTTTATCTTTCGCCTTCTCTTCCTTGACCAGAAGACGCGATTTGTTGCCGGTGTCGATCGTGACAGTCTCGCCCGTATAGGGGCTGACGATAGGATCGCGGTTCATATCGTAAAACCGTTTGCCGGTGGTGGGGCATAGCCGCTTGACGCCCCATTCTTCCTTGGGCATGGACAGCCTCCTGCCGATTGGGTTTCATGGAATTGAACCGCGCCGATGCCACAGGCATGACCCTGTTGTCAAACAAGAAGTGCGCCGAATTGCGCCCCAACCGTTGAAAGACCCGCGTGACAGACGTTCTTTTGCCCGGCGATCCACCGATCCGACTCAAGTTGCGCCGTTCCGCACGTGCGCGGCGCTACGCCTTGCGAGTCCCTGCCACGGGGGGGGATGCGGTGCTCACCGTACCGGGACGCGCTGCCGTCGAAGAGGGGTTACAGTTCGCACAAAGCCGACGCGACTGGTTGCTGCGACAGATCCATAAACAGCCTGACATTCTTTATGCGGTGCCGGGCGCATCGATTCCCATCGATGGCCACCCCGTGGAGATCGTGCCGGGCACAGGCCGCAGCCCAACTCTATTCGAGGGCAAGCTGCATGTGCCGGGCCCTGCCCAACGCATCCCGGCAAAAGTGGCCGGCTTTCTCAAAACGCTTGCGCGCGCCCAGTTTGCCGATGCTTGCGACAGCTATACGCAAAAGCTTGGGCGCGATTACACGCGCCTTGATTTGCGCGATACCCATGGGCGCTGGGGTTCCTGCTCAAGCAACGGGCGGCTGATGTTTTCATGGCGGCTGATCATGGCACCCGAAGCTGTACGCAACTATGTCGTGGCCCATGAGGTGGCGCATCTGGCACATATGAACCACGGCCCAAAATTCTGGGCGACCGTTGAGCAGCTTTATCCGGGCTACACTGCCCAGCGGCTCTGGCTGCGCCAACAGGGGGCAACGCTGCACCGCTATCGCTTCACGCCACCAGAGGACGAAGGCCCCAATCTGGACCACCGCCACAACTCCGATTGACCCCAAGCCAATTGCCAGAGCAAAGTAGCGCATGTTGATCCAGAGCCGCCCAAACGAACCTGCCAGCACATCTGCCC
Organism: Oceanicola sp.; assembly: GCA_022447275.1. Taxonomy (GTDB): domain Bacteria; phylum Pseudomonadota; class Alphaproteobacteria; order Rhodobacterales; family Rhodobacteraceae; genus JAKVBK01. The sequence continues at coordinate 80,772 of JAKVBK010000006.1, forward strand.
ATGACAGGGTTTACCGCACCTTGCGCGCCCAGATCATGCACGGCGAAATCGCTCCGGGTGCGCCGTTGACATTGCGGGGCCTTGCCCGGCAGCACGATGTTTCCATGACACCTGCTCGGGAAGCCCTGCGCAGGCTTGTGGCCGAAGGGGCGCTGAAGCTTTCTCCGACAGGCAGATTTTCCACACCGGAACTGACATCCGAGCGGATCGAGGAACTGGCCGCCCTGCGCGCCCTGATCGAGACTGAGCTTGCGTCGCGCGCGCTGCCCCGCGCGCACATGGCCCTGATTGACCGGCTTCAAAGCATCAATTCGATGGTCGGCGAGGCTACCCTGCGCCGCGATGCGGTGGCCTATATCCGCGCCAATCTGGATTTTCATCGCACGTTGTATCTGCGCGCCCAGGCACCTGCGATGCTGGCCATGGCTGAGACCGTCTGGCTCCAGCTTGGGCCAACGATGCGGGCTCTTTACGGCCGCCTCGGGCGCACGGAACCGCCGCACAATCACAGACTGATCCTCGCGGCGCTCAAAGCAGGAGACGAGCCTGGGCTGCGCTTGGCTGTACGCTCGGATGTCACCCAGGGGCTGCGTCTGCTCGCCCAGTAAATCCACAACCCGCGCTGAAAGCGTGCCCATTTGGCAACGGCACTGATTCGGGCTGTGGAAAACTCTTTCCGACATCCGAGGATGTCGTGCTAGCGTGCGCCAAAGCGATGCCAAAAAAATAAATCGCGAGGCAGAAAATGACAGGCATAACCACGAGCGCATCGTTGCGCTCGGCGGGCACATTCGCCCTTTCTTGGATCGATGTGCTGGTGGACGACGTCCCCGGCTACCCACCGTCAGAACTTGGCGTTGGACAGGAAGTTACCTTAACGGAGTGGTCGCAGCGGCTGGATGGCCCCGGTGGGCAGTTGCTTTTGCGCGGCGGCGTCGGGGTGGCAGAATTGCATGCCCGCGCGGCGCGCATTGCCCGGGTCATCTCACGTGCAGAAGGGCTATCGCAGCCCGCCCTACCCGATCCAGATGATACCTTACTGACAGGGGGCATGCTCCTGACCGATGGGCACACCAGCTATCACTGCACGCTGCTTCAGGCAGAGCACTTGTTGCTTGTGTTCCATGGCCGTTCCCCTGCCCCGGGCGACACATTGTGGATCGTACGGCTCGACGGGCCGCAGATGCCCGAAACGGAACAGGTTGCCTCCCCTGCCGCGCATCCGGCTGTCGTCTGCTTTGCCGCAGGCACCCAGATCGCAACACCGAACGGGCGCGCGCCTGTGGAAACCCTGCGGGAGGGCGATCTTGTCCTGACGCGTGACAACGGCCCCATGCCGATCCGCTGGCGCGGGCAGCAGCGTCTGTCTGCCGCGCGCCTGATCGCTCTACCGCATCTTCGGCCCATCCGCATCGAGGCCGGCGCGCTTGGGCTTGATCGCCCGGACAGCCAATTGCTGCTGTCACCCGATCACCGTGTCATGGTGTCCGGTCCGGCGGCAGCAGCCCTGTTTGGCGTGCGCGACGTTCTGATCCGGGCCGGCGACCTCCAAGATGCGCCGGGCGTGCGCCGCACCCCCGCTGACCGCGATGTGACCTACGTTCACCTCGCGCTTGACGGCCACCAGATCCTCGATGCTGCCGGACTGCCGGTAGAAAGCTTTGATCCCGCAAGTGCGGATCTGCGTGCGCTGGCAGGCGAAGACAGGGCCCGCCTGTTCGAAGAGTTTCCTGAATTGCGCAGTGACAACGCCGCCCTTGGCCCCCCGGCGCGCCGGGTGCTCAAAACATCCGAGGCGGCCATTTTGGGCCACAGGCTCCAATAATCGCGCCGCGCCCGGCCTTTTTTGCAGGCTTGGGCGCGCGCCGCGCCGACTCAGCTTGACATCTCGCCCACATCGGGGCAAACGCAGCGCTCATTGGTGTTGGAGGCCCCCGCAAGGGGATCCCTGTCGCTCTGGCCAAATCCAGAGAGAGGACAACGCCCTCTTGAACCTGAAAGAGGAGATCAGCCGTGACCAAACGCACGTCTGCCAAGTACAAAATCGATCGCCGCATGGGCGAAAACATTTGGGGCCGCCCCAAATCCCCCGTCAACCGTCGCGAATATGGCCCCGGCCAGCACGGCCAGCGCCGCAAGGGCAAGATGTCCGACTTCGGTCTGCAGCTGCGCGCCAAGCAGAAGCTGAAGGGCTACTATGGCGACCTGACCGAGAAGCAGTTCCGCCGCATCTACGCCGAAGCCGAGCGTGTGAAGGGCGACACCGGTGAAAACTTGATCGGTCTGCTGGAGCGCCGCCTCGACGCAGTTGTCTACCGCGCCAAGTTCGTTCCGACCGTTTTCGCAGCCCGCCAGTTCGTGAACCACGGCCACGTGGAAGTAAACGGCAAGCGCGTCAACATCCCCTCCTACCGCGTTAAGGAAGGCGATGTGATCTCGGTGCGTGAGAAGTCTCGCCAGCTGACGATCCTGCTGGAAGCCGTCGCCCTGCCCGAGCGTGATGTTCCGGACTACATCGAAGCCGATCACTCCAAGATGACGGCCACCTTCGTGCGCGCACCCGGCCTGGGCGATGTGCCCTACCCCGTGCAGATGGAACCGAACCTCGTCATCGAATACTACGCGCAGAACTAATCACAGTTCTCTGCAAGACATTGAAAAGGCCGGACACATTGTCCGGCCTTTTTTGTTTTGCCCGTGATGGCGGCCTTGGCTGCGCCGTCTGGCCCTGCGCGGGACGGGGGCGCCGTCAGGTTTCGCGCAGCACGAAATGGCCCGGGCTCACCTCGTCATATACCGACGGGCCCGGCTCATGGCCCACGGGGAACACAGGGCTGGGGATCGGCTTGAAATTCAGCTCGGATTCGGATTTGCGCTGACGCGGATCCGCCACCGGCACCGCCGAGAGCAGATCGCGGGTATAGGAATGCTGCGGATCTTCGAAGATCGCTGCGCGCGGGCCAAGCTCGACGATCCGGCCCAGATACATTACGCCCACTTGATGGCTGACACGTTCCACCACAGCCATGTCATGGCTGATGAAGAGCAGGCTAATGCCAAGTTCGGCCTGCAATTCGATGAGAAGGTTCAGCACCTGCGCCTGAATCGACACATCCAGCGCCGAGACGGCTTCATCTGCGATAATCAGCTTGGGGTTCAGGGCCAAAGCGCGGGCGATGGCCACACGCTGCCGCTGCCCGCCTGACATTTCATGGGGGAAACGCTGCAGGAAGCTGCGCGGCAGCTCCACACGGTCAAACAGGCTTGCCACGCGGTCCTGCAGCTCTGAGCCACTGGCCAGACCATAATTCAGCAATGGCTCCGCCACCTGATCCATCAGACGCATCTGCGGGTTCAGGGATGCAAACGGATCCTGAAAGATCATCTGCATGTCACGGCGGGCCTGCCACAGCTCGGACGTGTTCATTTCGAGCACATTCTTGTCGCCCAGAATAACCTCGCCGCCCGCGGGATCGACAAGGCGCAGGATCGACCGGCCCGTGGTGGACTTGCCACAACCGGATTCGCCCACGAGCGACAGGGTTTCGCCGGCCCGCAGCTTGAAGGAGACATCCTCGACCGCGTGCACCATCGCCACGGTCCGACGCAGCAGCCCCCCCGATACCGGGAAGCGCGTCGTGAGATTGCGTACATCCAGAAGCACTTCGGGCTCCGCCTCGGGCGCCGGGGGCGTTTCCGGGGTGGGCTGGCCCATGATCTTGAGCGGCTCAGGCCTGTCCTTGCCGGTCATTTCACCAAGTTTGGGAACAGCTGATAGCAGCGCTTGTGTGTAGGGATGCGACGGGCTTTCAAAGATCTGGGCAACGGGCCCTTCTTCCACCTTGTTGCCGCGATACATGACGACCACGCGATCGGCCACCTGTGCCACCACAGCCATATCATGGGTGATAAACAAAACCGCTGTGCCAGTTTCACGCTTGAGCCTGTCGATCAAGGCCAGGATTTCGGCCTGAATCGTCACATCGAGCGCCGTGGTGGGCTCGTCCGCGATCAGCAAACGCGGCTCACAGGCCAGCGCCATGGCGATCACCACGCGCTGGCGCATCCCGCCTGAGAGTTCGTGCGGATACTGCTTCAGGCGGCGCTCCGGCTCCGGGATGCGGACACGCTTGAGCAATTCAAGCGCCCGCTCTGCGGCCTCTTTCTTGCTGAGCCCTTTATGTACCCGCAGCCCTTCGGTGAGCTGGCGCTCGATCGTGAAAACCGGGTTCAGGGCGCTCATCGGCTCCTGAAAGATCATCGCGATCTCATTGCCGCGGATCGTGCGCATCAGGTTGTCATCGGCCTCGGCAACATCCAAGGGGCCATCCTCGCGCTGGATGGTCAGCGATCCGTTGGCAACACGGCCACCGCCAAACTCCACAAGCCGCATAAGCGACAGCGAGGTGATCGACTTACCAGAGCCGCTTTCACCGACAACGCAAACCGTCTCACCCGAGTCGATCGAGAAGGAGACATCTTCCACACCGACGACCACCCCACTGGAGGTGTCGAACTCAACCCGCAGGTTCTCGATATTGATCAGCGGTGCGTCGGAGCCATCAGCGGCCATTAAGACTCTCCATTTTTAGCTGGCCATACACTGCCCTTATGCGACCCGGGAAGGCAAGGGCGCGCAGGGCCCTAGAGCGCGCCAAATCCGGCTTTGCCCCTATTTTTATCAGCTGCCGCGATAGGTCGAGTAGCCGTGGGGCGAAAGCAACAGCGGCACATGGTAGTGATCGTCTTCTGACATGCCAAACCGGATCGGCACCACATCGAGGAACAGCGGCTCAGCCGCGGCCTGCCCGGAGGCGCGCAGGTAGTCCCCTGCGTGGAACACCAACTCGTAGGTGCCTTTCACAAAATCCGATTGGGGGAGGATGGGCGTATCCGTCCGGCCATCCGCATTCGTCACCAGTTCGACAATCTCCTCACGCCCGCTTGCCGCCAGCCTGTAGAGCCGGATGACAAGCCCTTCTGCCGGGCAGCCTTTGGCCGTGTCCAATACATGTGTGGTCAGGAATCCCGCCATCGTGCATCCTTCCGTTGGTCTTGCTCACACGCAACAGATCGGGAAATGTCGGCTGAAGGCAAGCCCGTATGCGTGCGGGCTGCGGCTGTTGCGCATTTTCAGGAGGATCCCATGGCCAGATACCTAAGAGACATGCACGGGTATGGGCGCATCCCGCCGAAAGCAGACTGGCCCGGAGGCGCCAAAATCGCAGTTCAAGTGGTGCTGAACTATGAGGAAGGGGGCGAGAATTGCATCCTGCATGGGGATGACGCGTCCGAGGCATTTCTGTCTGAGATCGTCGGTGCGCAGGCTTGGCCCAACCAGCGGCACTGGAACATGGAATCGATCTATGAGTACGGGGCCCGGGCGGGTTTCTGGCGGCTGCACAGGCTGTTCACCTACATGAAGATTCCGCTGACGGTTTATGGGGTGGCGACAGCCTTGGCCCGCAGCCCCGAACAGGTGGCCGCCATGAAGGAAGCGGATTGGGAAATTGCGAGCCACGGCTTGAAATGGATCGACTACAAAGATTTCTACCCCGAGGAAGAGCGCGACCACATGATGCAGGCGATCCGTCTGCATGAAGAAGTCACCGGCAGCCGTCCGACGGGTTGGTATACTGGGCGCTGCTCTGAAAACACCGTTCGACTGGTGGCCGAGGAGGGCGGGTTTACCTATTGCGCCGACAGCTATGCCGATGATCTGCCCTACTGGTGGCGCGACGGCGGACACACGCAATTGATCGTGCCCTATACGCTGGATGCCAATGATATGCGGTTCGCAACCCCGCAGGGCTTTAACACGGGCGAGCATTTCTACCAGTATCTCAAGGACAGTTTCGACGTGCTCTATGCAGAAGGGGCTGCCGGGCGGCCCAAGATGCTGTCCATCGGGCTGCATTGCAGGCTTGCGGGCCGCCCAGGGCGGATGATGGCCATCAAGCGCTTCCTGGATTACGCACAAAGCCATGATCACGTCTGGTGGGCCCGCCGCATCGACATCGCGCAACACTGGACCCGCCATCACCCGCCACAAGCCCAGCGCATTCGGCCCTCACGCATGGAACACGCGGCTTTTGCCGATCGGTTCGGCGGCATCTTCGAGCACAGCCCCTGGGTGGCTGAGCGCGCCCATGCCCTTGAGATGGGCCCAGCCCATGATACCCCTGCAGGGCTCCATGCCCTGATGTGCCGGGCCTTCCGGCGCGCCACCGAAGAGGAAAGATTGGGCGTGCTGCGCGCCCATCCCGATCTGGCAGGCAAGATCGCCCAAGCGCGGGAACTGACCGCCGAGAGCACCTCAGAGCAGGCCTCTGCCGGGTTGGATCTGCTCACGGCGGAAGAAAAGCGGGCCTTCATGGACCTCAATGAACAATACATGGGGAAGTTTGGTTTCCCCTTCATCGTTGCCGTGCGGGACTATGACAAAGCGCAGATCCTACAACTGTTTAATCAGCGCTTGCAAAACAGCCGCGATCAGGAATTCCGGGAGGCATGCAGGCAGGTTGAGCGCATCGCGGAATTGCGGCTCCAGTCGATGGAAATCTGAGCAAGGAGCGTTTGGGCAGGCGTGCAGGCAGGCCGCGCCTTCGGCGCGGGCCTGCGCCTCCGGCGGGAGTATTTTTCAGACAAAGACGCAGTCGGGCCTCGCAGGATATGGCGGCGGGTCATCAGGGGCTTGCGGGCCTTGCCCCCATCATCACCTGCGCCATGTCGAGCATCCTGTTGGAAAAGCCCCATTCATTGTCATACCAGCCGAATATCCGGGTCAGCCCGCCTTTTGCGACCGAGATTTCCGAGCTTTGGATCACAACGCTTTCTGGGCGCATGCGCAGATCAGCCGAAACCAGCGGCTGATCCGTCCAGCCGATCAAGGGGCCGCCGGCCACGCTTTCCAGCCAGTGCGAGATTTCGTCCAGCTTTGGGGCTTTGCGCAAGGTCACCATCAGATCGAGGGCAGACACCGATGCCGTTGGCACCCGCACCGCCCGGGCCGTGACGCGGCCCGCCAACTCAGGCAGCACCATATCCACTAGGCGGCCCGCCGAAGTGGAGGTGGGCACCATGGAGAGTGCCCCCGCACGCGAGCGTTCCAACCCGCCACGCGGGGCATCCACCATGGGCTGGCTGCCCGTATAGCAATGGATGGTGGTCATATGCCCGGTTTCGACGCCGAAGGCGCTGTCCAAAAGCTTTAACAGAGGCGCGAGGGCGTTTGTGGTACAGGACGCGTTCGACACGATTTGCGCCCCAACTGCGCTGGCGTCATTCGCGCCGACCACCGCTGTGACATCTGCCGCCTCCGAGGGGCCTGATATCAGCACGCGTTGAGCCCCTGCACGCAAGCCCGCCTCCGCCACCGGGCGCGTATTGGCCCGTCCAGTGCATTCCATCAGGATATCAACGCCGCCTAGATCAAGGCCAGCAACATCCCCTTGCCGGTGGACCGGAATGCTGTGCCCGTTGACCACCAGATGACCCGTGCGGTGCGAAACGGCACCGGGATAAGGCCCGAACACACTGTCATAGGCAAAGAGATAGGCGAGCGTTTCAAGCTCCGCGATGTCATTGATGCAAACGACATCCATATCTGTGCGATCCAGAACAAGACGCAGGACCGACCGGCCAATCCGTCCGAACCCATTGATCGCAATTTTCAATGTCATTGCGGCATCCTTTCGCTGAAAGCGCTTGCGCCTCTTTCGGGAATGGGGCGCAGAACACCCCGACATTGCGACGGTTTAAAGCAGCCGTCTGTTGCCCTCAAATAGCGCTCTATCAGTTCGCGGCGCGCATGCAATGTGATCCATCCGAACGATCACCCAGTCTGCCAGCGGCAAATGACCGACTGCTTTCAAAGCCTGCACAAATAAACTGGCAGATGTGGCAGGCAAACCGAACGTTTGCACAAAGGTCTTGACAAAGGCGGGAGGGCAAAATAGTTGACCGATCAACATAAATAGGTTGATCGGTCAACTATTATTCTCAAGATTGGAGAGACTCATGAAACGTACAATACTGGCCGCACTATGTGCGATTGGCCTGGCAGGAGCAGCACAGGCTTCCCCTGTCTCATTTGGAGCCCTCTCCAGTGACGATGATGGCCGCACGGACATTATCACCGATGCGCTGAACAATCTTGAATGGCTGCGTTGGGACCAGGATGCCGATCTGACCTACGGCCAAACGCGTGACTTGATCACCACAGGCGCGCGTGCAGGCGAAGGTTGGGCGATTGCCGATCTGGATAAAGCACAGGCGTTTACAGACGCGCTGCTGGACGGCCTGAACAATGGCTGCACGGCGTCGCAAACTTATGCGATCTGCGCAAACGGTCTGCGGGACTTGCCCGCCCTGCTTGGCGTTGCCAACCGCACCGACAATTACGGTTTGTTCATTGCGCCTAACGCAGCCAACGGAATACCCTCCCGAGCTGGGACCGTCATTGCGATCACGCAAGCAAGCAACTCTCGAATAGAAAAAATCAATGATATAGATACGATCGCTAATCTTGACGAAATCGTCACCCCTTCAAATACCTATGGCACTCCTGTTTCATGGCTTCTCTACCGCGAGGCTGCTGCTGCCCCCGCCCCTGTGCCAGTGCCCACATCCCTGCCGCTTCTTGCTGCGGGCCTTGGCGGTTTGGGCTACTTGGCAGCACGCAAGCGTAAAATGCGCTGAGCAACTACAAATTGACATAGGGGCGCTGCGGCGTCCCTTTTTATTGGCAACTGGATGCCTCCTGCATGAAACGCCGGTTGCTTTGAGAGAACAGTCAGGACGGGGCACAGCGAGGGCGCTTAGACGACAGTGTCGGGCCCATCGACCCCCTCGTGGGATGGCCCGCAGAAAGAGCTTTCGCGCGACGGTCGACCCCGCATTGCCGGTTTTTTGCGTATTAGGTGGGTGGACGCCTTTCGGCAGGATCTAAAGCGGCGTGGTGGCAACCCTGGCGCAATCCCTAAGGTCGCACGTCTTTCAGGCCATTCAGCGTGGCCGGAGCTGCGTCTTGCTACTCGAATATACTGTCGAAGTTTTCCAGCAGTGAGATCAGCAAAGCAACGCCACATATGAGAACGGCCAGCCAGAAGACATATTGCAAAACGATTGCTGAAAGCCCGATGCCAATCGCGAGATAGGGCAGCCGGTGCGGCTCTCCCTGATACAAACCCACCCCTCCGAGCACCACCGCAAGGCCTGCCACACAGAGCGCAGCCGTGACCACCACACTGCTCATGTCTTGGGGTTCGGGCACCGGCTCAGGGGCGGGCGCGCCCGACAAAGCCCGTTGTGCTGACAGCTTTATGTCCGCAGCAAGTTCGCCAATGACAGCGCCCGCACTTTTTTCCTCAGGCTGAAAAACAGACGAAAGAGAGATGAGAATGGCGACAAGGCTAAGCACCCCGAGCATAAACCCAAGCAATCCGAAGGTCGCTTTTTGCCCCTGCGATGGATGGTCCATTCTGTGCCTCCGCCCTTTGTGTTGGGCACAGGTATAAAGGGCTTTTGGGGCCAAATCGTGACACGTTAGAGAAGATGGGCCAGCGTACATATCTGGCAGACATGGCCCACGCCAGACGTCACGGACTACCCACCCAGACCGCATGCGGCGCGATCAGGTTCAGGGCTGCTTCTAGATCAGCAGCCCTGAGAGAGAGAGGAATTTGTTAGAACGGCACACGGGTGGCAACACCGCGCTCAAGCGCGAGGGACACGGCTTTTTCCGCCACAGCAAGATCCTGCAGCCCGACGCCCGTGCCATCAAACAGCGTCACCTCCTGTTCAGACGTTCGGCCCGGATCATCGCCGTTGATAACGGCTCCAATCTCCACGATGTCGGCCTCTGCCTTCAGCCCGGCGCCAACAGCGTGCTGCGCTTCGCCCAGCGTAACGGATTGGGCCACCTCATCCGTGAAGACGCGCGCCCGCGCCACGAGGGCGGGCTCTACCTCCTGTTTGCCGATCGTATCGGTTCCCATGCAGGCGATATGCGTGCCAGCGGTAACAAAGCTGTCCATCAACTGGGGCTCAAAGCTCGAGGTAATCGTGATGATCACATCCGATTGCGCGCCCAACTCCTCAAGGCTGACGGCCTCGAAAGGCAGGCCCAGTTCCGCAGCCGTATCGGCCAGGCGGGGCAACATCTCGGGATGGTAGTTCCACCCGACAACCTTCTCGAAGTCGCGCTGCGCCGCAGCCGCCCGCATCTGGAAGGCGGATTGGTGGCCCGCCCCCAGCATACCCAGAACGCGGCTGTCTTTGCGGGCAAGATGCTTGATCGACACTGCAGAAGCTGCCGCCGTGCGCAAGGCCGTCAGCAGGTTGCCGCCCACAAGCGCCTTTGGCCGGCCTGTATCGGCGTCGAAAAGCACTACGGTTGACTGATGATTGGTCAGCCCCCGCTCCATGTTGCCCGGCCAGTAGCCACCGGATTTCAGCCCCAGCGCAAGCCCTGCCCTGTCAAAGCCGGACTTGAATCCATACAGCGCCTCGGCGTGTCCGATTGCCTCGCGGATAACCGGGAAGTTATAGGCATCACGCCGCGCCATCGCCGCAAAGATCGCCTCGACGGCCTCAAAGCTGGCATTGGCGTCCACAAGGCCGGCAATCTCGGCCTCGGGGACAATCACGATTTCATGGCTGTCAACGCTGTCGCGGGCCATCAGTAGGCCTTTCCGCGCGCTGAGACGGGCCAGAGCGTTTCAACCTTTCCGTTGCGCACGCCGACATACCAGTCATGCACATTACAGGTGGGGTCACAGTGCCCGGGCACCAGCTTCAGCTTATCGCCGACTTTCAACAACTGATCCGGATCTGCCACCACGCCGTGCTCGTCAGAGCACTTCACGTATTCCACGCCTTCGCGGTCAAAGATCACGGGCAAGCCGCTATCGACAGACTGGGCTTTCAAGCCCGCATCCACGATCGCCTTCTCTGTTTTTGCGTGCGACATGACAGAGCACAGAATGAACAGGGCGTTTTCCCATTCTCCCCGGTCGATCCGCTTGCCGTCCTTGTCGAGGATCCGGCCATAATCGGCATCCATAAAGGCATATGAGCCGCATTGAAGCTCATTGTAGACACCCGAGTTGGACTCGAAATAGTACGAGCCCGTGCCGCCACCGCCCACGATATCGCAGTCCAGCCCTTCGGCCTTCAGCGCATCTACGGCATCTTTCACCATGGCGATCGCGACCTCGACCTTGGACTTGCGATCCGCATAGCTGTCCATGTGCTGCATGGCGCCTTGATAGGCTTGGATGCCCGCAAATTTGAGGCCGTCGGCCGCGTCAATCGCCTTGGCAATTTCGACCACCTCCGGGGTGGTTGTCACACCGCAGCGCCCGGCACCGCAATCGATCTCCACAAGACATTCGATCTGGGTGCCATGGGCCGTGGCGCCCGCAGACAGTTCGGCAACATTCTCGATGTCATCAACGCAGCAGATCGCGCGGGCGCCCAGTTTCGGCAGCCGTGCAAGACGATCGATCTTGGCCTCACCGCGCACCTGATTTGACACCAGAACATCGGTGATGCCGCCACGGGCAAACACTTCCGCCTCAGAGACTTTCTGACAGCACACGCCCACAGCGCCACCCAGTTCAACCTGCAGCTTCGCCACGTCGACAGATTTGTGCATCTTTCCATGCACCCGGTGCCGCATGCCATGCGCTTTTGCGTAATCGCCCATTTTCTTGACGTTGCGCTCAAGCGCGTCGAGATCCAGCACAAGGCAGGGGGTCTGGATGTCCGCTTCGTCCATGCCAGGCAGGGCCGGCACGTCATAGCCAACTTCAAGATCGTCGAATTCGGGGGTCAGGTCTTTCATTGTCGCTCTCCAAGCAGCGGTGAGGAATGGGGTTGGCGCTGGCAGCGCCCTGTTTGAAATATCTGGCGCGCAGAACAGCCCGCGCAGGGTGGGTGGGGCCACAGCCCCGACCCGCAACGAAGGTCAGTCCGCCATCCAGGGCAGCTTGGCCAAATCGACATTGCCGCCCGTGACAACAACACCCACGCGCTTGCCGCGGAACACTTCAGGATTGCGCAGGATGGTCGCGAGGGGCACGGCGCAGCTGGGCTCCATCACAAGCTTCATGCGCTGCCACGTCAGCTTCATGGCGTCGATGATCTCTTGTTCAGAGGCGGTGAGGATGTCGGTCACGTGGCTCGACACGAAATGCCACGTGTTTTCCTTCAGCGGCACCTTGAGGCCGTCCGCGATTGTGACAGGCGCATCGTCGGCGATGATGTGGCCAGCTTTGAAGCTGCGATACGCGTCGTCGGCCTGCTCCGGCTCGGCCGCATAGATTTCCACCTCGGGGGCAATGTTCGACAGGGTGAGGCAACAGCCAGAGATCATGCCACCGCCACCAATCGGAGCGATCACGGCATCCAGCCCGTCCACCTGCTCCATCATCTCGCGGGAACAGGTGCCCTGGCCTGCGATCACGCGGGGATCATTGTAGGGATGGACAAACTCGGCACCTGTTGCCTCCTGCACCTCGGCGAACACGGCCTCGCGCGACGTGGTCGACGGCTCGCATTCCGTGATAATGCCACCATAGCCCCGCACGGCGGCCTTCTTGGCCTCTGGCGCCGTGCGCGGCATCACAACATTGCAAGGGATGCCACGCCGCCCAGCCGCGTAAGACAAAGACAAGGCATGGTTTCCTGAACTGTGCGTGGCCACACCACGCTCTGCCATCTCATCAGAGAGGCCAAAGACGGCGTTGCAGGCACCGCGTACCTTGAACGCGCCCGCTTTCTGGAAGTTCTCGCATTTGAAAAACAGCTCTGCGCCCGTCAGCTCATTGAAGTATTCCGACGTCAGCACAGGCGTGCGGTGAATGTGCGGCGCGATGCGCGCATGGGCGGCGATCACGTCCTCATAGGTAGGCAGGGCCTGTGCCAGATCTTTCATAGGAACCTCTTTACGTAAGGTTAGATATTGGTCATTCGGCGGCGAGGTCAAAGGTATGGGACTTTGCAGCGCGATAATATTCCTGCGCAGCAGCCACGCCTGATCCCATTGCAACGGGCACACCAATGTCAGCCATGACCATCTCAGCCGTGGCGATGCCTTGCAACAACATGCCCTCGGTGATCATGCCCAGATGGCCGATCCGAAACACTTTGCCGGACACCTCACCGAGGCCTGCGCCAAAAGCGGTGCCGTATACGTCGGCAGCGCGTGTAACGATGGCAGAAGCATCATGCCCCTCGGGCACAAGGATCGCGCTGACCGTGTCTGAATAGACATCGGGCGTTTCGGCGCAAAGCTGCAAGCCCCAGCCGCGCACGGCCGTGCGAACGCCCTCCGCCATGTAATGGTGGCGGGCAATCACGGTTTCGAGGCCCTCCTCAAGAAGCATCTCGCCCGCGACCTTGAGGCCGTTCAGCAAGCCGACCGCAGGCGTGTAGGGGTAGGCATTCGCGGCGTAGCCCGCCTGCATGTCGCGAAAATCGAAAAAGCAGCGGGCCAGACCGGCCCCGTCGATATGCGCCATTGCCTTGGTGGAGACGCCAACAATTGCCAGTCCAGCCGGCATCATGAACCCCTTCTGGGAGCCCGTGACCGCAATATCAACGCCCCATTCCTGCATCCGGAAATCCATCGACCCGATCGACGAGACGCCATCCACCATGAGCAGCGCCGGGTGGCCAACGGCATCCATGGCACGGCGAATCGCAGCGATGTCAGAGACAACGCCGGTTGCTGTTTCATTGTGCGTGGCCAGCACGGCCTTGATCCGATAATCCGTGTCTGCCCGCAGAGCAGCCTGATAGGCGGCCGCATCCAAGCCTTGACCCCAGCGGTGCTCAAGCACCTGCACGTCAAGGCCGTGCCGCGTGCACATGTCGATCCAGCGATGGCTAAACATGCCGTTGCGTCCGGCCAGCACGGCATCGCCTGCGCTCAGGGTGTTGGCAATCGCCGCTTCCCAGCCGCCCGTGCCTGTTGCGGGGAAGATGAACACCTCTGCGGTGGCAGACCGCAACACCTGCGCGACCACGTCTCTGGCAGGGTGGAGGATATCTTTGAAGGCAGAGGATCGGTGGTCCATCGTCGGCATATCGCAGGCTTTGCGCAGGGCCTCCGGGATGTTCGTCGGGCCCGGAATGAAAACGGGATTTTGCTGGCTCATGGGATGTTCTCCTGATGCTGTGGCTTTCCTAGGATGGCCCTCCCCAACCTGCAATTTTTTTGATTTTATTTTTCAAATCGCGAAAAAAGATTGATATTCGTTTTGTTTCAATGCGTTATATTTTTCAAATCGCGAACTAATAAATCACCTGTCAAAAAAATTGGACCCTGACATGGCAGACACCCCCCAACCAGAGCGTCGCACACGTGGCCGGCCAAGGGCTTTTCATGACGCATCCGCACAGAATGTCATCCAGTCGCTGGACCGCGCGATGATGATCCTCGAAGAGGTTTCCCGCCACGAAGGGATCGGCCTGAGCGATCTGGCCAATCGCCTCGATCAATCCCCTGCAACGGCCTACCGGGTGCTGGTGACCTTGGAAAAGCGTGGCATCGTAGAATTGGACCCGGCCAGCCAGAATTGGATGGTCGGGGCGCAGGCCTTCCTGATTGGTTCGCGCTTTCTGCGCCGCACGTCACTTGTGGAACGGGCCCGCCCCTTCATGCGCCGCTTGATGGAAGACACCGGCGAGACGGCAAATCTGGGCGTGGCGCGGGGCGATCAAGTCCTGTTTCTGAGCCAGGTTGAAACACATGCTTCAATCCGTGCCTTCTTTCCGCCCGGCACCATGTCGCCGCTGCATGCCTCTGGGATTGGCAAGGCGTTGTTGGCCGCGCGGCAAGACGGGTACGTGCCCGCAGAGGGTTTGGAACAGTTCACCGCACAGACCATCACAACATCGCCTGCGCTGCTCGATGATCTTGCCGCCACCCGCGATCGCGGATGGGCCTTCGATGATGAGGAACGCACGGTTGGCATGCGCTGCATCGCGGCCCCGGTGTTTGATGCAACCGGGGAGGCCGTCGCAGGACTATCCGTATCAGGGCCAGTCAGCCGTGTGACCCCGCAAACCGTTGCAGACCTTGGCACTGCTGTCGCAGAAGCCGCATCCCGTCTTTCTGCTGCCCTTGGCCACAGCCCTGCAGAATAGCGCCGCGTGCGGTCTCCAATGCATCAAAACACAGATCACAAAATGAGCTGAAGCATCGCTAGTAGCTGAGATGGAGGAGGGCGACCTACCGTTTCATGCGCTTGAGGATTGCGCGGGCAGGTCGCCCCTCGGGCGATGACACCGCCAGTAGCGGCCCCTATCGCTGGACACGTGACGTGTATGGCATGTCAGCCCATCAAGTGTCAAAAAGTTGCCGCAAATCAGCGGTTTCTGAGCATCAATCCTCAGTACACGAGGCGATTGTCCATGGGTCTGAAAACAGCGCCATAAAAGCGCCTCATTTCGCGCCGAATCAGTTCAGCTTTGGTTCTTCTGGGCCGCACGGACGGGGCGATGCATCCTCTGGAAAGGCAGCGGCACCTGCGCGGCCTTCAGGCTGGCCTCGAGAACGTTGTCGCGCCAGCGGCGCGGCTTCACCGGGCGCATTCTGCGCGCACTCACAACGAATTGCTGTTGAGATACAAGGCTGAGTACGGCCATCACGCTAATCCTCTTGGCTGTATACTGGTTACCAAGAAATGAATGGGAAATGCGGCAGGACAGCGGCACCCAAAGTGCAATTCCGTGCCGCTTTTCGGGCGCGCACATCCGTGTGGGCGGGCGCAAATTGCATGTGCACGACCCAAATCCTTAGAGGCGGATTGTTGAAATCAGGCGGCCGTAATCCGCTTCCTTGTTATGCACCGAGCGCCGATAGGAATAGAAACGGTCCGGGTCCGAGAAGGTGCAATGGCCCGTCCATTGGGCTGCGCCGATGCCCGCCTGCTCCAGCCTGTGCACCCCATAGGCAGGCAGATCAAATTGCTGCCTGTCCCCCTGCCCGGCTTCGAAGAACCGGCTGTTGGACGGGTCATCCTCCACGAAACGCTGCAGGAATTCCGGACCGACCTCATAGGCCTCTTGGCTGATGCAGGGCCCGATCACAGCGACGATCCGATCGCGCGTAGCGCCCAGCGCCACCATGGCATCCACTGTTGCCTCCAACACACCAGTGCGCGCACCGCCCCAGCCGGCATGGGCTGCACCGATCACACCGCCCTGTGGGTCGGCAAACAGAACGGGCTGGCAATCGGCCGTCAGCACGGCCAACGCGAGGCCCGGCACGCGCGTCACAAGGCCATCTGCCTTGGGGCGTGTGATCATCGGGCCGTCAACCGCGACAACATCCGCCGAATGAATTTGGTGCACCCCGACAAGGTTTTCCGGCGCAACTTCCATGGCCTCAGCAACCCGTGAGCGATTGATTGCCACGATCTCAGCCAAATCCGAGGACCCCTGCCCGCAGTTCAACCCCGCGAACACCCCAGAAGACGCGCCCCCGCGACGGGTGAAAAACCCGTGCTTCAGCGGGGCGAGAAGGTCCGATGTGAGAATTTCGAGGGTCATCGGGGTGCGGTGTCCTGTTGATCCAGTCCGGGGGGCAGAGGCGCGCCAGTTGCCACCAGCGCCATCACCTTAAACAGCGTTCCCATTTCATCGGGGTGGGTCAAGCGTCGATGTGCGGCGATCACTTGTTCCAGCGCCGCTCCAGAGGCCGTGCGGGCCAGCGCTTCGGCCCGTGCCGTAATGCCGAGCCGCTCGAGAAACACGCCCTGTCCCGTCACCGCCGAACTGACTGCCGGACGCGCGGCGCGTGCGAGGGCATCGAACTGCACATGGGCCGTAAGATCCGCCGCGCCCGGGGTGGCCAGCGGGTCCACATGGGTGTGTTTTGCCACGGCCTGCCACGTGTCGCCCACGCCGCCGACATCCCCGTAATCGATGATCAAAGCCGCCCCGCCTTGCGTTGATAGGCGCTGCCCGATCCATTCCATGATTGGCGCTGCAGAAGGGCAGAGTTCGACGATATCGCCACTGCGCGCATCGATGCGCGCCTCCAGTGCAGGCATTTGAACGGGCCCCGACAGCCCCATGCCAAGACGGCCGTCCTGCAAGCCGATCAAACGCTCGCGCCACAGATCCCCTTCCTTTTGGAACTGGCGGATCGGCAGGGCGTCGAAGAACTCATTGGCCACCAGAAACAGCGGGCCCGTGTGCGCAATGGCGTGCACGGTCTCCTGCCATGTCGCGGCGCGCCCCGCAGGAAGGGCCTGTTCCTGCGCGGCGCGCAACACCGGGCTGGCCTCGACAAAGGTCAGCCGTGCTGCTGCGTGAAATCCGGGCACGCGCGCTGTGGCGCGCAGGATGTCGGCCATCAAAGTGCCCCGACCTGGGCCAAGCTCGACAAGATCAAAGGCGGCGGGTGCGCCCTGATCCATCCAGCTTTGAGCCAGCGCCAGGCCGACCAGTTCGCCAAACATCTGCGACACTTCTGGCGCAGTTGTAAAATCCCCCGCGCTGCCCAAGGGATCGCGCCGGGTGTAATAGCCGTCGGTGGGGTCAAGCAGGCACTCGGCCATGTAATCCGCGATGGTGATCGGGCCCGTGGCGGCAATCCGCTCCGCGATCCTTTGCGCCAGCGCGCCGCTCATGCCGGGCTCTTGGCGCGGCGCAGGGCAAATTGGATCAGGCCCGCGCCCAGCACAACCATCGGCAGGGAAAGCAACTGCCCCATCGTCAGGCCCAGCGGCCCGAGCGATATAACATGGCCCAGCGGATTGTCGGGCGTCACGAATTGCGCGTCAGCCGAGCGGAACAATTCGACAAACATGCGCGCCAAGCCATAGCCAGCAAAGAACACGCCGGTGACCAGCCCCGGACGGTGCAATGCATCCCGCCGCCACACCAGCCAAATCAACACGGCCCCAAGAAGCAGCCCTTCGAGCCCGGCTTCATAAAGTTGGGACGGATGTCTGGGCAGCTCAAAGCCAGTGAAGAACCACGCCCCCTCCTGCGGGCAGCCCTGAGTGGCTGGATTGACGCACATGGTCGGGAAGGTGACCCCCCAAGCTGCATCCGTAGGACGGCCCCATAGCTCTGCATTGATGAAATTGGCCAGCCGACCAAGCAGAATACCCATCGGTGTCGCCACGGCCAGCAAGTCAGCCACACTGAGAAGCGGCGCCTTGTGGCGACGGGCAAACAGGGTCACGGCAATGACAACGCCAAGAAAGCCCCCGTGGAAGGCCATGCCCCCCTGCCACACCTGCAGGATTCGCGTCGGATCAGAGAAGAAATAGCCGGGCTGATAAAACAGCACGAACCCAAGCCGCCCCCCCAAAATGATGCCCAGGATGATCCAGAAAACCAGATCTTCGACCTGCTCTCGGGTCAGCGGCGGACGATTGTCTGCCCACAGGGCCGGCGTCGACACCGCGCGCACCACGATGAACCAACCGATCAGAATGCCCACGATATACGCCAATGCATACCAGCGCAGGGCCAGTTCGATCCCCAGCAGGGAAACCGAGAAGATTTCTGGGTCAATGGCAGGAAATGTCAGCATGGTCTGGATCATCTGCGCTCCTTGCCCGGGCCTGCGACACGCGTCAAGCTTGAGACCGGGCGCAATGCATCCCATATAGGGATCGAATGTAACGTGAAAGGGGCAGCCATGCAGAGCCGGAACAAGTTCCTCGATGACATGTCTCAACTGATGACAAATGCGATGGGCGTGGCCCAGGGTGCACGCGAAGAGGCCGAGACGGCCATGAAATCCATGATTGACCGCTGGCTGGCGGATCGCGATTTCGTCACCCGGGAAGAATTCGATGCCGCCCGCGCCATGGCGCAAAAGGCGCGCGAGGAAAATGAAGCGCTCAAGGCACGCCTGGATGCGTTGGAAGCCAAGGCGGCAGAAGACTGATCCCGCCCGGCTCTACAGCCCGCGCATGAATACGAAAACCTTGTTGTCCCTGGGCCGCAGAACAGCGGCCCAGAGGCCCTTCTCACGGAGCTGACAAGCCTCCGTGCGGGACCTGCTATGATCCACAGGCACGCCTAACTTACCCACACAAAATGCTAGGGTTGCCCACAACATCTTGCGATCTGCAAGGTTTTATTAACATCTTTTTCCTTTACAGATCGTGTCTTGATGCCCACCATATCTCGTAGGGGATGCTGCTAACCCCGCACCCCCTAGAGCAGGCACCAAGCGTTTGTGGCCCTAAACCATAGGCGCGCAAAAAAGATGAGGCCGGGCATGTCGTACACTGAATCCTACATGGATATGGAAGACCTCCACCCAATCGATATCGTCGAAACATTGGCTGAGCACCACGAGTGGGAATTTGATCGCATTGGTGACGATCAGATTGCCATGGCTGTCGAAGCCCAGTGGCGTACCTATTCGATCACACTGGCATGGTCCGCCTATGACCAGACCCTGCGCCTGATCTGCACCTTCGAGATGGAACCGCCCGCCGAGAAAATGCCGAATCTGCTCGATGCGCTCAATCACATCAATGATAACTGCTGGGCTGGGGCGTTCACCTACTGGGTCGAGCAGCAGTTGATGGTCTATCGCTACGGGCTGTTGCTGGGCGAAGGCCAAAGCGCCGGCGCCGAACAGATCGACAGGATGATCACAGCGGCCGTTCTGGCCTGCGAAAGATATTACCCGGCCTTCCAACTTGTCGTCTGGGGCGACAAGGACCCGGAAGCCGCCTTGCAGGTGGCCATCGCGGAGGCCTATGGGCGCGCTTGAAAGCGCGCCTTTTTTTATGGGGCGTCAGATGCGCGCCCGACGAACAATTGGCGGCTATGTACCGCCACAAAGACGGCAGGAGCGTGAGCGGCTATGTACCGCCGCGCAACAGGCAGCGGCGCCAGGGCAGGTTCTCAGACCGGTCCTGGCGGTCCGCGAACTGCTGGCAACGCACCGAACGGTGCCCGCCCAAAAAACGCAACACCCGGTGTAACGGGCGTAAGACAGGTTTGGTCACGCGCGGTACAGTCCTCTCCCCGACAGCGCGTGCAGCAGGGGCGCGGGCGGTTTCCCTCCGCCCGCGTTTCCTTTATCCCGACTGCGACAGGGTGTCGGCGTGACGGGAGAGAGATCCATGGACATGGCAGAACTGACAGAGCGCGGCATGGTGCTGCTTGGCTGCGGCAAGATGGGATCCGCCATGCTGAAAGGTTGGCTCGACGGGGGCCTGCCGGCCACCTCCGTTACGGTCCGCGATCCGGCCCCCTCAGCATGGCTGCAGGGGATCGAGGGGCTGCGGCTGAATGCAGACCTGCCTGAAAGCCCTGCCCTCGCGCTGATAGCTGTTAAGCCGCAAGTGATGACATCCGCATTGCCGGACATCGCCCGGCTGGGCGGTGGCAACACGCTCTTTGTCACCGTGGCAGCGGGCACTCCGATATCCGTTTATGAGGCAATTTTGGGGGCCCAGACGCCGATTGTGCGCGCTATGCCCAACACGCCTGCCGCCATTGCGCAGGGGATCACGGCGATCATCGGCAACGGGGCCGCCTCGCAGGCGCATCTGGCCTTGGCCGAAACCCTGCTGAAGGCCGTCGGGCAGGTTGTCAGGCTGGACAGTGAAGACCAGATGGATGCGGTCACGGGGGTGTCGGGTTCCGGCCCCGCCTATGTGTTTCACCTGATTGAATGCATGGCAGAGGCCGGGGTGCAGGAAGGTCTGTCGGCCGATCTGGCCATGCAGCTTGCAATCGCGACCGTGGCTGGCGCCGGCGCACTGGCGAATACCGCTGAGGAAAGTGCGGCCCAGTTGCGGATAAACGTCACATCGCCCAATGGCACAACGGCGGCGGGGCTGGCGCAGTTGATGGACACGGCGGACGGGTTGCCCCCCCTTGTGCAGCGCACCGTTTCCGCAGCGACCGCCCGCAGCCGTGAGCTTGGCAAATGACGATCGGGTTTGATGACTTCCTGAAGGTCGATATCCGCTGCGGGGTGATCACCCGGGCAGAGCCCTACCCAGAGGCCCGCAAACCCGCGATCAAGCTCTGGGTCGATTTCGGCCCGGAACTGGGCGAGAAGAAAAGTTCGGCCCAAATCACGCGGCACTACGCACCAGAGACACTGCCGGGCCGACAGGTGCTTGCGGTTGTCAATTTCCCTCCGCGCCAGATCGGCAAATTCATGTCCGAGGTGCTGGTGCTGGGGGTGCCCGATGCGGATGGTGAAGTTGTGCTGCTGACACCAGACAAGGACGTGCCAATCGGCGGGAGGATGTATTGATGGCAGACAAACCCAGTGTCTTGATCACCCGGCGGCTGCCTGACAGCAATCTCGCTGCGGCCCATGCGGCCTACCATGTCACGCTGAATGATCGTGAAACGCCGCTGAGTGTGGAGGAGGCCAACCATGCGCTTGGCCAGTATGACGCGATTCTGCCCACGCTCGGTGACGGGTTTGGTACGGCCGCGTTCGAGGGCGGCCCGCACCGCTGTAAACTGTTGGCGAATTTTGGCGTGGGCTACAACCATATCGATGTGGCCGCCGCCCAGGCCGCCGGCGTTGCCGTCACCAACACGCCCGGCGCGGTGACGGATGCAACCGCGGATATTGCCCTGACTTTGATGTTGATGAGTTGCCGCCGCGCAGGTGAGGGCGAGCGCATGCTGCGGGCCGATGCCTGGCCCGGATGGCAGCCCACCCAAATGCTGGGTCTGCACATGACGGGCAAAACACTGGGCATCATCGGCATGGGCCGGATCGGCAAAGCCATCGCGCGGCGCGCGCATCACGGCTTTGGCATGCAGATCGTCTTTCAAAACCGCTCTCAGGTTGCTGAGCCGGGCGTGCCCGCCCAGCAATTGGAGACGTTGCATGAGGTCATGGCCGCGGCAGATGTGGTCGTGACCGCTGTGCCAGCCACCCCGCAAACCCACCACATGATCGATGCCAGCGCCCTCGCGGCCATGCAGCCCCACGCGCATTTCGTGAATATTGCACGCGGCGACATCGTAGATGAGGCAGCCTTGATCGCGGCCTTGCAAACAGGCCAGATCGCCGGGGCGGGCCTCGATGTTTACGAGTTCGAACCCCATGTCCCCGACGCCTTGAAAGCGCTCGAAAATGTGGTTCTGCTGCCCCACCTTGGCACCTCTGCCCTTGAGGTGCGCCAATCGATGGGCGACATGGCCCTCAGCAACCTTGCCGCGCATTTTGCCGGCATGCCCCTGCCCAACCCGGTTTAAAGACATCCATGGCCAAGCTGTATTTTCACTACTCGACAATGAATGCCGGCAAATCGACGATTTTGCTGCAGGCGTCTCACAATTACATCGAGCGCGGCATGCAAACCTACCTGCTGACCGCCCGCTTCGATGACCGGGCCGGCACAGGGCGGATCGGCTCGCGCATCGGGATCGGAGCGGATGCTGACACGTTCGGGGCAGGCGACAACATGTTTGCCAAGATCGAGGCCCGCCTGAAGGAAGGGCCCTGCGCATGCGTCTTTGTCGATGAGGCCCAGTTCCTGACCGAAGATCAGGTCTGGGAGTTGGCCGATGCGGTCGATGCGTTGAACGTACCGATCATGTGCTACGGGCTTCGGGTCGATTTTCAGGGCAAGCTTTTCCCCGGTTCGGCCAGCTTGCTGGCACTCGCCGACGAGATGCGCGAAGTGCGCACGATTTGCCATTGCGGCCGCAAGGCAACGATGGTGGTGCGCATGGACGGCGAAGGAAATGTCGCCACGGCAGGGGCCCAGGTTCAGATCGGTGGCAACGAAACCTATGTCTCGCTGTGCCGCAGGCATTGGCGCGAAGCCGTGGGCAAACCATTCGCGAAATCGCCCTAGGCAGATACAGGCAGCGGGCCAGTTTTGACCCGCTGCGCTTAGGCCCGTTCGAGAATGACAGAGCCGACGGAATAGCCAGCTCCAAAGGAACAGATCACGCCCAGATCGCCCTGTTCCAGATCGTCGGAATATTTCGAGAACGCGATGATCGAGCCCGCCGAAGAGGTGTTGGCGTAATCCTGCAGGATATTGGGCTGCTCTGCCGGTTCAGGCACCCGCCCCAGCACTTTTTTGCCAATGAAATCATTCATGGTCTTGTTGGCCTGGTGCAGCCAGAGGCGCTTCAGGCTGTCCGCCGCGATCTGCTCATCGGCCAGATGGCCGAGGATATGCGACGAGACCATCGGCAGCACCTCCTTGAACACCTTGCGCCCGTTCTGGACGAACTGCATGTCACGCCGGTCTTCCATCTGGCCGGGTCTGGTCCGCCGCAGAAAACCGTTATTGTTGCGAATGTTGTTTGAAAACTGCGTGGCGCAGCGGGTGGAGCGGATGTCGAAATGGGCCCCCTTGGCATCTTCGACCCGTTCAAGAACGACCGCCGTGCACACATCCCCAAAAATGAAATGGCAATCGCGATCCCGCCACTCCAAATGGGCCGAACAGATCTCGGGATTGACGACAAGCGCCTTCGAGATCGAGCCCGCCCGGATCATGTCGGCAGCGGCCTGAATGCCGAAGGTTGCCGAAGAACAGGCCACATTCATGTCAAAGGCAAAGCCGCCGCAGCCCAGCAATTGCTGAATCTCGATCGCAATCGCCGGGTAAGCCCGCTCATGGTTCGAAGCCGCGCAGAGCACTGCGTCGATCTCGGAAGCGGCCACGCCGGCCTGCGCAAGGGCGTCACTGGCAGCCGTGACAGCCATCTCGGCCATCTGGCCGGGCTCATCGTCGCTGCGGGCCCGCAAGACTGGGTGCATAATCTCCGGATCCAACACCCCCGTCTTGTCGAGCACATGGCGTTGTTCGATCCCGGACGCGTTAAAAATGAACTCGGACGAGGAATAGGGCACCGGCGCTGCCGCGCCCGCCGCAATCGCGTCTGCGTTGAGCGCATTCTGCTTGTCGGCATAGGCATTGAACGCCACGACCAGCTCATCGTTGGTAATGATTTGGCTTGGGGTAAAGACGCCACTGCCTGTGATTGCTGGTTTGAACATGTCCATCTCCCGCTATGCGCCTCTTTCCCGGATGCCGTGCCCCGGGGCCTACGGTCAAGGGCAGGTGGCTTTCCTGCCTTCCCATTGAACGGCCGTTTCAAGTGCCATCACGGCTTTTGCCTTGCACCCCAACCTTGACCACACGGACGCCCCCGCGGCAAGCGCCCTTGGGCTGTGGCGGCGGACAATAGCGCGGAACAGCGCCGTCAGAGCGCTTTGGCGCTGGTCTCGCCCCTGCTCAGCGTCTGCTCAGCCGTCCCGTTCAGCCCTGCAGGCGTGTCACAGTCAGCGGGCCGCTCTCACGCGCTTGCATGGCCTGCGCTGCCGCATGGCTGGCTGCGAGCGTCGTGAAATAGGGGATCCGGTCCATCAGGGCCACATTCCGCATCGAGCGGCTGTCCTCGACGGCCTGCGCACCCTCGGTGGTGTTCATCACAAGCCGCACACCGCCGTCTTTCATGATATCAACGATATTCGGACGGCCTTCATAGACTTTCGACACCGTCTCCACGGGCAAGCCCTGTGCCGCCAGGAAAGACGCCGTGCCCTTGGTCGCGATGATCTGGAAGCCAAGCCCATGCAAGATCTCGGCGGTTTCAGCCAAGATCGGGCCCTTGTCTGCCTCTTTCAGCGACAGGAAGACCTTCGGCGCTGGCGTGTCAGCTTCGACAACCGGCAGATCATTGCCCGCGCCAAGCTGCGCCTTCAAAAACGCCCGCGCAAAGCTGGCATCATAGCCCATCACCTCGCCGGTGGAGCGCATCTCGGGGCCAAGCAGCGTATCGACACCGGGGAAACGGGCGAAGGGCATGACAGCCTCCTTCACAGCAAACCCGTCGATATCGGGATCGACCAGTTCGAAGGAAGACAGCTTCTGACCGGCCATAACCCGGGCCGCAATGGCTGCAATCGGGCTGCCAACGGCCTTGGCCACAAAGGGCACAGTGCGGGAGGCCCGCGGGTTCACCTCGATCAGGTAGACCTCACCATTTTTCACGGCAAACTGCACATTCATCAGGCCCACAACATTCAGACCATGGGCCAGGGCCTCGGTCTGGCGGCGCAGTTCCGCCACAATGTCACTGGACAACGAATAGGGTGGCAGCGAGCAGGCACTGTCGCCGGAATGCACGCCCGCCTCTTCGATATGCTGCATGATACCGGCAACATGCACCGCCTCACCGTCGCACAGCGCATCTACGTCGATCTCGACAGCGCCGTCGAGGTAGCTGTCAAGCAGCACCGGGCTGTCGCCCGACACCACAACCGCGTCGCGGATATAGCGCTTGAGCCCGTCCATATCGCGCACGATTTCCATGGCGCGCCCGCCCAACACGTAGGAGGGGCGGATCACCAGCGGAAAGCCGATCTGCTCGGCAATGCCCAGCGCCTCGGCATCAGAATGGGCAATGCCATTGCGCGGTTGCTTGAGCTTGAGGCGGTTGACCAGATCCTGAAAACGCTCCCGGTCCTCGGCAAGGTCGATCGCATCGGGCGAGGTGCCAAGGATCGGAATGCCCTCGGCCTCTAGCCCGCGGGCCAGTTTCAGAGGGGTCTGCCCGCCGAACTGAACGATGACGCCGGCCAGCGTGCCGTTTTCCTGCTCGACGCGCAGAATCTCCATCACGTGCTCAAAGGTCAGCGGCTCGAAATAGAGGCGGTCAGACGTGTCATAGTCGGTCGACACGGTCTCGGGGTTGCAGTTGACCATGATTGTCTCATAGCCGTCCTCGGTCAGCGAGAAACAGGCATGACAGCAGCAATAGTCGAATTCGATGCCTTGGCCGATGCGGTTGGGGCCACCCCCAAGGATGACAACTTTCTTGCGCTCTGAGGGGCGCGCCTCGCATTCCACATCGCCCATCGCCGGGGCTTCATAGGTGGAATACATGTAGGGCGTCTGCGCCTCAAACTCAGCAGCGCAGGTGTCGATCCGCTTGAAAGCCGCTGTTACACCCAGATTAAGGCGGGCACGGCGCACATTGTCTTCGTCACGGCCGGTCAGCGTGGCGAGCCGGGCATCGGTAAAGCCCATCATCTTGACCGCGCGCAATCCGGTTTCCGTGACCGGCAAGCCGTTCCGGCGGATCTGCGTTTCCGCGTCAACGATTTCGCGAATGCGGGTAAGGAACCAAGGATCAAAATCGGTCACACCGCGGATTTGCTCATTCGACAGGCCATGGCGCATGGCCTGCGCGATCACGCGCAACCGGTCCGGTGTCTTGTCTGACAGCGCCTTCAGGATCGCCGCCTCGTCAGGTGCCCCGGGGATATCGATCTCATCAAAACCTGTGAGGCCGGTTTCCATGGAAGCCAACGCCTTTTGCACGCTTTCATGGAAAGAGCGGCCAATCGCCATCGCCTCGCCCACGGATTTCATCGCAGTGGACAAAACCGGCTCTGCGCCCGGGAACTTCTCAAAGGCAAAGCGCGGGATCTTGGTGACCACGTAGTCGATCGACGGCTCGAAGGAGGCCGGCGTGACGCCAGTGATGTCATTGTCGAGCTCATCCAGCGTAAAGCCAACGGCCAGCTTGGCGGCGATCTTTGCAATCGGGAAACCCGTGGCCTTCGAGGCCAAGGCCGACGAGCGGCTGACGCGCGGATTCATCTCGATGACAACCATGCGGCCATCGGCAGGGTTCACCGCCCATTGCACGTTCGAGCCGCCGGTTTCGACGCCAATCTCACGCAGCACAGCGATCGAGGCGCTGCGCATCATCTGGTATTCCTTGTCCGTCAGCGTCAGCGCGGGCGCCACGGTGATGCTGTCGCCCGTGTGAACGCCCATCGGGTCCACGTTTTCGATCGAGCAGACGATGATGGCATTGTCGGCGGTGTCACGCACCACCTCCATCTCGTATTCCTTCCAGCCCAGCAGCGACTCGTCGATCAGGATCTGGTTCACGGGCGAGGCATCAAGGCCCGTCCGGCAGTAGTATTCGTAATCGTCGCGGTTATAGGCCACACCACCGCCCGTGCCGCCCAATGTGAAGGCGGGGCGGATGATGGCCGGCAGGCCGATCTCTTCCAAGGCGCCCATGCATTCTTCCATCGTGGTCGCAATGGTGGCGCGGGGATTCTCGAGACCCAGCCGATCCATGGCTTCGCGGAACAAGGCCCGGTCCTCAGCCATCTCAATGGCATCCCGCTTGGCCCCGATCATCTCAACGCCGAACTTGTCCAGAACGCCCAGTTCCTCAACCGCAAGCGCCGTGTTCAGGCCGGTTTGGCCGCCCATTGTGGGCAGCAGTGCGTCGGGGCGCTCGATCTCGATGATGCGGGCGACGGCCTCGGGCGTAATCGGTTCGATATAGGTGGCGTCGGCCAGCCCGGGATCGGTCATGATCGTTGCCGGGTTCGAGTTCACCAGGATCACCCGGTAGCCCTCTTCGCGCAGCGCCTTGCAGGCCTGTGCGCCAGAGTAGTCGAACTCGCAGGCCTGCCCGATCACGATGGGGCCCGCGCCAATGATCATGATGGACTTGATATCGGTACGCTTGGGCATGGCAGACTCCGGTGGGCAGCGGGCAAACTGTCGGCGTTATAGACAGGCTCGCCCCATGTGCAAGAGACCTTCCCGCCAAATAGAGGTCACAAAGCAAGATGTCGCGTCAGCACAGCGGGGACAAGAGACAGGAAACACACTTATTCGTCCCAAGACAGAGCGCCCCCTTTAACAGGCTGGTGACACTTTTGGCACCATCCTGAGCGGACGGGGGGCATGGGTACACCTGTCAGCAGGCGGAACCCTATTTGCCCAAATGGTGAACGGCACGCAGGGCGGCCTACAGAGCCCTGCGCCCTGCGGAAGACGAGAGGATATCTGCCATGTTCGTGCGCTGTCTGATTCTGGGATCGGTCCTGTTCGGGATGAGCCTCAGTATGTTGCTGGCGTGATCCCGAGCGGGCATCGCTTTCGCATGTCAGATCTACTTTGTCGGATGCATGCACCCGCAAAGAGACAAGCGTCAATGAATGGGTTGATTTCGATCAGCGGCGGCGCAGGCGGATCACCACATCCACCTTCGCGATCTCGGCGCCTTCGGGAATGTCCGGCAGGCGCGCGATCTCCAACTGATCGGCAGGCGCATCAGTCAATGCGTTGCTTTCTTCCCAATAAAAATGGGGGTGATCGTCCATGCGGGTATCAAAGTAGCTGCGCGACCCATCCACGGTGATTTCCTGAACCAGTCCGGCTTCAGAGAACGCGCGCAGCGTATTGTAGACCGTTGCAAGCGAGACTTTCTCGCCCGAGTCGCGGCACGCATCAAACAGGCTTTCCGCGGTAACGTGGCGATCTTTGCCATCACCAACCAGTAAAGCAGCGAGGGCAATTCTCTGTCGCGTCGGCCTCAGGCCGCCATCAGACAGCCACTTGCTTCCACGTTCCATTTCGACCGGCGTCATCACTCACTTGCCTTCTTTAGCTGGCTTTCACACCCTTTATATGTCGCCTAAACGCCAATCTTCAACGGGTTTCGCACGACCTCACGTCAACGCAGCCAACTTGCACGTCTACGTACCAAGATGCTAGAGCGCGCTGGACCACGATTTCAAGGGCACTTTGGCGGACCGCCTCGGATGCCATCCTCAAAAGCAAAAAAGGACGGACATGTCCCAGTTTCCGCGCCAATTCGACCGTGACGACCTGCTAAAATGTGCCCGAGGAGAGCTGTTTGGCCCCGGCAACGCACAGCTGCCCGAGCCGCCCATGCTGATGATGGACCGCATCACCGACATTTCCGCAGATGAGGGTGCCCACGGCAAAGGCCACGTCCTTGCGGAATTCGATATCAAGCCCGAGCTGTGGTTTTTCGACTGCCACTTCCCGGGCAACCCGATCATGCCCGGCTGTCTGGGCCTTGACGGGCTTTGGCAGCTCACAGGGTTCAACCTGGGCTGGCGCGGTTGGCAGGGGCGCGGCTATGCGCTTGGCGTTGGCGAGGTCAAGCTGAAGGGCATGGTGCGTCCGGATCGCAAGATGCTGACCTACAAGATCGATTTCACCAAGGCGATCCAGACCCGACGCCTGACCATGGGCGTTGCTGACGGGATCGTCGAGGCCGATGGCGAAGTGATCTACGAGGTCAAGGACATGAAGGTGGCGCTCAGCGAGAGCTGACGCCAACCGGTGTGGTGACACAAACCCCCGAAACCGTTGCCCTGTGTATCAACGCTGCCTACCCGGTGCCGGCGGCCCTGTTTGTTGGCGGGGCGATTGTCACGGCACTGTATCTCAAGGCGCGGCATGGTCTGCGCCTTGGCGAAACACTCCAGGTGCTTTTTGGGGCCCGCCGTGTTGCTTTTGGCAGGCTGGGCAGCGCCCTGATGCTGGCCACCCTCTTCGTGCCCATGGCGCTGCTGTTCCTGCGGGTCGGCCAGTGCAGCACGGGCGCCCCCTAAGTTGGGAACGGGTGGCCCTGAAGACACCAGCCCCACGTTTCACGGCGCGGCTTGCCTGCACGCCTTGCGCAGGCGCGCGCCCTTGCCTAGACAGGCACCAGCCACAGAGAAGGAAACCACATGCACCGAGTAGTCGTCACGGGGCTGGGCATCGTCTCGCCCATCGGCAATGACCGCGCCAGCGTTGAAGCGGCCCTCAGGGCGGGACAATCGGGCATCGAGCTCAACCCGGCCCAGGTCGAACATGGCTTTCGCAGCCAGATCGCCGGCACCCTGAAGATTGACATCAAGGAACACGTGGATAAGCGCGCGCTGCGCTTCATGGGGCCGGGCGCGGCCTATGCCCATATCGCCATGGGGCAGGCAATTGCCGATGCAGGTCTGTCAGAAAGCGATGTGAGCAATGAGCGTACCGGCTTGATCGCGGGCTCCGGCGGCCCATCAACCTCGGCCATGCTGGCCGCACATCAGACGGTGCTCAAAACAGGCGCGACAAAGCGGATCGGCCCCTTTGCCGTGCCAAAATGCATGTCGTCCACGATCTCTGCCAATCTGGCCACGGCCTACAAGATCAAGGGCATCAACTATTCGATCACATCGGCCTGCTCCACGTCGCTGCACTGCATCGGCAACGCAGCCGAACAGATCATGCTGGGCAAGCAGGACGTGATGTTTGCCGGCGGCGGCGAAGAATTGGACTGGACCCTGTCCTGTCTGTTCGATGCCATGGGAGCGATGTCCTCGAAATATAACGATACGCCCGAACGCGCCTCACGCGCCTTCGACGCCGATCGCGACGGCTTCGTGATTGCAGGCGGCGGCGGCATTGTGGTGCTGGAGCGTCTGGAGCACGCCCAGGCCCGGGGCGCAAAAATCTACGCCGAGGTGACCGGCTTTGGCGCCACATCGGATGGGCACGACATGGTGGCCCCCTCGGGTGAGGGCGGAGAGCGGGCGATGCGCCTGGCCCTGCAGTCGCTTCAGGAAGATCGCACCGTCAGCTACATCAACGCGCATGGCACCTCCACGCCCGTGGGTGACGTGGGCGAGGTGGAAGCGGTCCGGCGTGTATTCGGCGACGGCCAAACGCCGCCGATCTCTTCAACGAAGTCCATGACAGGCCACAGCCAGGGCGCCACCGGCGCACAGGAAGCAATCTATTGCCTGATCATGATGGACAGCGATTTCATCGCCCCCTCCATCAATGTCGAAACATTGGATCCCGCGCTCAAGCCCGAGGAGATCGCCACCAGCCTTGTGGAGCAAGCCGGGCTGGATACGGTGATGACCAATTCCTTCGGCTTTGGCGGCACGAACGGATCGATGCTGCTGTCTCGGTTTAGGGGGTGATCTGACATGGCTGGATTGATGCAGGGCAAGCGCGGTCTCGTGATGGGCGTTGCCAATGAGCGCTCCATCGCCTGGGGCATTGCCAAGGCGATGGCCGCACAAGGGGCCGAATTGGCTTTTACCTATCAGGGCGAAGGCTTTGGAAAGCGGGTGGCACCGCTTGCCGAAAGCGTTGGCTCGGACATCCTTCTGGATGTTGATGTCACCGACGAAGCCAGCCTTGATGCCGCTTTTGAAGCGCTTGGTGCGCGCTGGGACAGCCTTGATTTCCTCGTGCACGCCATCGCCTTTTCGGACAAGTCCGAACTGACGGGGCGGTTTCTGAATACCAGCAAAGAGAACTTCCAGACCTCTCTGACGATCTCCTGCTACTCCTTGATCGATGTGGCGCGCCGCGCCGTGCCGATGATGACGCAGGGCGGCACGATCCTGACGCTCACCTATCAGGGCTCAAACCGGGTGACCCCGTTCTACAATGTCATGGGCGTGGCCAAGGCCGCCCTCGAAAGCACCGTGCGCTATCTGGCAAATGACCTCGGCCCAGAGGGCGTGCGGGTAAATGCCATCAGCCCGGGCCCGATGAAAACCCTCGCCGGGGCCGCCATCGGGGGCGCCCGCAAAACATTCCGGCAGACCGAACAGAATGCCCCCTTGCGCGCCAATGCCACGCTCGAGGCGGTGGGCGGCACAGCGGTTTATCTGGCCTCCGATCATGGCGCCTGCACCACCGGCGAAATCATCCGCGTGGATGGCGGCTATCACGTGCTGGGCATGCCGCAGTCGGAAAACCTGTAGGGCCGCGCAAGGCATCAGGGCAGGACAAAGCCGGCCTCTCGGGCGCGCGGGGTTCGCGCGCCGCACAGGCCGCAGGCGCCCCGTCAGCCAATCTTGTAGACATCCCCGCCCGCTGCCGCCGCATCCTCTGCGTCATGGGTCACCAGAACCACGGGCAGCCCCCGCGCCTGCGCTCTGGCAAAAACCAAACTGCGGACCTGCGCCCGCAGCTCTGCATCGAGGCGCGAGAACGGTTCATCGAGCAGCAGCGCGCGCGGCTCGGAAAGCAGCATGCGCATCAGCGCCACCCGGGCCTTTTGCCCGCCAGACAGCGTTGCGGGATCCCTTTGGGAGAACCCGGCAAGCCCGATCTCGTCCAGCGCGTCTTCTATGCGCGCCTGCCGGGTAGCCCGCCCCTGCACTGATGCGCTAAGCCCAAAGGCCAGATTTTCCCCCACGCTGAGATGCGGAAACAACAGATCGTCCTGAAACAGAATGCCAACCCGACGCTGCTCGGGCGGCAGGGGGGACAGATCCATGCCATCCAGCAAAACCCGCCCGGCTGTGCGAAAGACAGGGGACAGTGTGCCGGTGATCACCGACAGAAGCGTCGATTTACCCGCACCAGAGGGCCCCATCACCGTCAGGATCTCTCCCGGCGCAACCCTGTGATCAATGTCAAACATGATCTGCCCATCGCGCGCGACGCTCAGGTTCTCCAGAACAAGGCCATCAGCCATCAAGAACACCTCTTCGATTGCGCCAGACAAAGGCCGGCAGGGCCAAGGCAAGAGCAAAGGGCAACAGGGCGGCAACTGTCTGTGCCAAGGCAAAAACGCCGATGGCCCGCCTGTCGCCGCCTGCCGATAGGGCCACGGCTTCGGTTGTCAGCGTCTGTATCCGCCCGCCCCCTACAAGCAATGTGGGCAGATACTGCCCGACCGAAACAGCAAACCCCACGGCAAAAGCCGTCAGGATGGGCGCCAGCAACATGGGCATACGCAGGCGCCACATCACCCGGCCGGGCGTCGCCCCGAGGGCCGCCCCAATGGTGGCCAGCCGTGTATCCCACGCGCGCCAGGGATCCCCAAGGGACAGAAACACATAGGGCAGCACAAATACCAGATGGGCCGCGATGACGGGGCCACGCCCTGTTTGGGCACCAGCGGCCAGAAACAGCGTCTGCAGTCCGGGCAGAAAGGCAATCTGAGGCACCAGCAACGGCAGGTAGAGGATCAGCGTGCCGCCCTGCCCCATCCGCTTGCCAGACCTGTGCTCTGCCTCAAGACAAGCCATGACAAGCAGCAGTGCCAAACCGGCAGAGATACCAGCCAAAAGGATGGTTTCTGCCGCCGCATCCCACAGCCCGGGGCCGTGCCGGGCCCAACTGCGCCAGCTCAGCCCGCTCGGCCATGCATCCGGAAATGCCCAGAACCCCGCGACAGACCACACCGCCAAACCCGCCAAGCCGACAAGCACAGCGCAGGCCACCAGCACGCCTGCCCCTGCCCCTACAGCGCGCTGCAGGCCCTGCAGGCGCCCGCGCCCACCGGCCACCAATACGCGGCGGCCGAGCGCGGCCAAGAGGCGCTCGGCAAGCCGCCAGCCCAAAAGGCCCACCCCCACCAAGCCCAGTTGCAACAGGGCCGCAGCCGAGGCCTGCCCGCGCAGCGTCAGGTCCGGATCGCTCATCCACTTGGTGATCTGCACGGCAAGGGTCGGCGGCGTCGATGGCCCAAGGATCAGCGCCACATCCACCACGGACATCGCATAGGCCAGCACCACGTAAACCGGCAGTCGGATTTGCGCATAGACCCGCGGAAAGACACAGCGCATCCAGCCCGAAACGCGCCCATATCCCAAGGCCCGCGCCACTGCCATCGCGCGCGTGCCATCGGATTGGCCAAGTGCAGCCAGGGTCATCAGCAGCAGGAAGGGCACCTCCTTGATGATCAACCCAGCCACCATGGCCAACCCCAACGGATCCTGCACGATCAGCACATCGGGCGGTTTATCCCAGCCACTGGGCCAAGGTGAGATCAGGCGCGCAATCCAGCCCGACGGCGCAATCAGGAACGCCAGCCCAAAGGCCGCTGCCGCATGGGGCACGGATAAAAGAGGCGACAGCAGCCGCTGCAGCAAAACGAAGGCGCGCGTGCCATGCCACCCGGCAACAATCAGCGCCACAAGGCCCAGTGCGCAGGCGGTCGAAAGCAGCCCGGTTGTCAAGCTGAGCCAAACAGCATGGCTGAGGCCGGGCCATCCCATAAGGTCAGCAAAGGCCCCGAGGCCCGGATCAACAAGCCCCGCCGCTGGAAGCCAGCCAAATGCGGGCGCAAGGGTGCCCGCCAGTCCGGCAGCCACCGGCAGCAGAAGCGCCAAAACCGTCAGCGTTGGCACAAAGCGCAACGCCCCCATGCGGACAGGCGAACGCCGCCCCCGGGAAGGGGCGGCGCCTGTCTGTGTCGGGGCCTGTATCAGACCCGTTTCCGGGCCCGGCATAGGGGGGTGCGGGCCGCGTTCCGTCACATCACTCGGCGACGCCGTAGCGCGCAGCCCAATCCTCTGCAATGCGGGTCATCCAGCTGGGATGCGGCTCCGGCAACACCGTGCCAAGCTCCGCAGGCGTCAGGGTGGCCACGCCAAGATCGAGCCCATCGAAGAGCGCGCGCTGCTCACCATCAAGCTTGGCCATGGACAGCACTGTCCCGTAGCCCAACACCGATGGATCCTGCGCCCGGGCCTGCGCTTCTGGCGAAAGCAGGAAATTGGCGACAACCATCGCGCCGGCCTGCGCATTGGCATTGTAGGGGATCGCCACGAAGCTCGCATTGCCCAGCGTGCCCTTATCAAGCACGAAAGTCCGAACGGTTTCAGGCAGTTGGAAATTCGCAATGGCTGTTGAGGCTTCGCCCGGGGAGAAGCTGATCGCAAGGTCAATCTCGTCATCTGCCATCAACTGCAACTGACGGGGCCCGGCGGCCGGGTAGGCCCGACCTTGGCGCCACAGATGGGGGGTCAGCTCCTCGAGGAAGGCCCAAAGCGGCGCTGTCACCGCGTCATAGTTGTCGCCCGCTGCTTCAGACAGGACGGCCTGATCGTCGGTCAGATCAATCAGAGCCTGCTTCAGGAAGGTGGTGCCCAGAAAGTCGGGGGGCTGCGGATAGGTGAAGCGTCCCGGGTTTGCCTGTGCCCATTCCAGGATCGCGCCCATCGATCCCAGCGGCGCGGCAATATCGGCGGTGTCATACATGAAGACCACCTGCGCCATGGCCCAAGGGCTTTCATAGCCCTCCACCGGCACGGTGAAATCCGTTTGAACCGTCTTGCCCTCGAAATCCACGACTGACCAGTTCGGCAGGCTTTCGGCAAAGGGGCCAAACAGCAGTTCCGCCTCTTTCATGGCGGCAAAATTGGCGCCGTTGATCCAGATCATGTCAATGGCGCCGCCACTGTCTTGACCGGCCTGCTTTTCGGCGATCACACGGCTCACAGCATCGGCCGTGTCCGACAGTTTCACATGTTCCAGCGTCACCCCGTAGGTGTCTGCAACGCGCGCCCCAACCCAGGCGATGAAATCATTTGTGGTGGTCGAACCGCCCCAAGCATTCCAATAGACAGTCTGGCCGCGCGCAGCCTCCGTTACGGCGTCCCAGTTGGCGGGATCAGGTGCGTCAGCAGCAACGCTGGGCGAAGCGGCCAATGCAGCGGCGACAAGGCCGGCTGCGGCGATAGGTGTAGATCTCATGAAGGTGTCCTTGGCTCTTGAGGATGCGTTTGGTTGAGGGATGCGCTGAACACCTCGCGGGCCAGCAGAAGACGCGAAAAAGCGGTGATGAAGCAGAGGCTTGCGAATATCCATGCCAAGGGGGCAAACCACCCGGGCAGGAGGCACAGCAGCACGAAGAATGCGATTGTTTCGGTGCCTTCCAGTAGCCCTCCGGTGAAATAGAGAGATTTCACTCCGCGCGCATCGCTTTGCATGGCATGCTTTTCGGCCAGGATCGCGTAGCCCAGAAACGACGTGCCATTCACGTAGAAACTGACCAGGAGAAAGCCTCCGGCCAGCCCGTTGCTTGCGGGGTCCATCACGATGAAGGCAAAGGGGATCGCCCCGTAGAAGAGAAAATCACAGAAAATATCGAGGTAGCCGCCGAAATCCGTACCTTGGGTGGCCCGCGCCACGGCGCCATCAAGCCCATCCGCAAGGCGCGAGGCCAGCAGCGGCCACAGGGCAAGGCCAGCCGCCCCGAAGGCGATCAGCACAGCGGCCAAAAGACCGAAGCCCAGCCCCGTGACCGTCACGGCATTGGCCGTCACGCCCGCATTGGCCAACCCGCGCCCAAGGCGGTTCAATGGGGGGTCAATCAAGCGGCGTGCAGCAGCGTCGAGCATGGGTCAACCTCGCGGTACAGACCATTTTTTTCACCCGTCCTTCGCATGATTGCAATGCAGGGAACGGATTTGTGAAAGCGTCCCGGTCTCAATCCTGATCTGTCTCGCCTGCGCCCGCGCCGCGTTTGCGCGAGGCCTCCGTCGCGGGGGCGTAGGTCTTGGCCGCAAAGGCATTGAGCCCAGCGATCACGGCATCCGGCACATTGGCACGGCTGTGCGGGACCAACCCTTCCGGCAGTTCGCCCAGAGCCTGTGCGATCACACAGGCGCCGCGAGCTGGCGCCGCAGGGCCATCTTGTGCGATGCGGCCATCAGCGAGGCAGGTGAATTTTGCGGCGCCAAAGGTCACCGAGAACGCGCGCCTCTGATCCTTTGCCGCGCGCAGAACATAGGGCACCAGCAAGAGCGGCGAGAGGCACTCAGGCAGGCTGCGGGGGCCATCTTGGCACAGGCTCGCGGCCCGATCTGACAGGGCAACGCCGATCAGGATGGGATCCTCCGCCGGGTCACATCCCAGTGCGGCCAGCAAGGCCTCTGGCCCGGGCAAACCAAACCGGGCCAGGGATCGGACGGCATCCGCCGCGTCCTCCGCCAGCCCCCACGAATGCCCACTGCCACGCGCCGCCTTCCCAGCCAGACTGGCCACTTCGCCCAAAGCAAGGTCTGTTTGGGCAGGGGGCGGCGCCCCGGTCATGACGGAGCCACCGGTTCGGAGAGGGCCCAGCGGTCCCGTCCGGCGGTCTGCAGATCGGGCGGGAGCGGCGCACCGGCAAACATGGTGATCCTGACCCAGCGATCAGAACGCGGATCAAAGCGGGTTGCGCCAAAACAGGCCAGCTTTGTGCGCAGCATGTCGATGGGCAGAAGGGTGTCGGCCACCGTATTGTCACGGATCTCGCCAAACGGCATGGCTGCCAACCGCTGGACCCGTCGGACGCTGCCGCGTTCCTGCGGATGGTCAGACAGGAAATCCGCTACGCTCATCCCATCGGCACAGGGGGCCAAGGCAGCATGGAGGCGGGCCACGTCGCGCCCGGGCGCGAGGGGCTGTTCCCAAGGCTCAAGCGGTTCCTCGTCCCGTTCCCCAAGACGGGGTTCCAGCTTTTCCTCAGAAACATACCAGATGCGGGCCTGCGCGGCGGGGCGGTCCCAATCCACGTCCAACGCCCAGTCATAGCGGGCCGCGATCATGCTGCGCAGACGGCCCACCGTCATGGAGCCATCAATCACAAACAGGCCGGCATCCGGCACGGCCAAATGATCGGCCAGATCGTCCACGAGGCGGCCATGGGGCTCCAGCATAAGGGACAGGGTCAATTCCGCCCCTTCCACGCTGAGTTCTGCCAACGCCCAGCGGGCGAGCCTGTCCCACGGATAGACCCCCCGCAAACCGCCGCGCTGCAGATGGGCGTTCAAGCGCGCCATATCCGCACGGCACTGGGCAACGCGCGGCTGTTGAAACGGGTGCTCGGTGCGCCAGCCTTCAGCGAGATTACGGGCCCGCGCAGCTGCCAGATGAAAGGCCTCTGCTGCGCCCGGCGTTGCCAGCGGCAGCGCCCGCACGCGCGCGATCGCGGTTTCACGCGCGGTGATCCACGCATTCAGGAGATCAGGGTGGTTGATAAGATAGGGCGCCATGCCCAGCCCCGTGGAATTTCCAATGCCCAGTTGGCGCGCGATCTCCGGTGACAGGCCCACCGCCCTTGCCCCTCCGCGCGCCCGGGCGAGGTGTTCTACCAGCAAGGTCACAAACCACCGGATCAGATAGACATTGAGCATCTCAACCTGAAACGGCGCGTGGCATTCCGGGCGCGAGGCGATCACCGCACGGTCAGCAGCGCCAAACTTGGCCGAACCGTAAACCGCCGTGGTGCGCATCAGGTACCCGGTTTCCAAAACCCGCGCGGCGTCCGGCTGTTGGCCTGCAGCAAGGCTGTCGACCACATGCTCAAACACCCGCACGGACCGGTTGGCCCGGGACAGTACCAACTCCGATTGCGACACGCGCCCGGCCTCTTGTACCGGCACATTCTCCCGCAGGCGGGCAATATCCTCGGCCGTGGCGACCCCGTCATGGAGCGCAAAAGTGGCATCCCATGCCGTTGCAATCACCCGATCCGAGCGTTTCTCCGCAGGCAGATCATGGGCGAAAGCCACCAGCGAATAGCTGCGTTCCGGCCCGTGCGCAGCCAGCACCGCATGGCCCACCCCGGATGGATCAATCTGCCAGTCAGCGACGTCAAAACGCCAGTTCTCATCATAGAGCCGCCGCAGCAGCACACGCATGAACGACAAGCGTGTTGCATGGGACGCGCCCAGTCGCTCCAGACGCATGACCTCGCGCGGATCGCGCAACTTCAGCCGCGAGGAGGGCACAGTGGTATGTTTCACGCGGCACTCCTTTCCGGTCCGAAATTGGCATCGTAAAAGCGCAGCCAGTTCTCACCCATGATGCCGGCCACTTCGTCCGCGCTGAGGCCAGTGGCCCGCAAGCCCGCCTCGATCGTGCCGAAATCGCGGTTATCTTTGAACCAATCCGGCTGCGGTGGAAAACCGGGCGCAGAGGCGGATCCCTCGCCGTAATCGATCTCGCGCGACCAGCGGCCCACCCGCATCCATTCCACCACACTGTCGGGCTGATCCTGGCACAAATCCGTGCCAATCCCGACCTTGTCAGCGCCCATCACCTCAGCCGTGCGGGCGGCCATCTCGCAGAAGTCAGACAGGGTGCAGTCGGTGCCTCCCTTCAGGTGATGGGGATACAGCGACAGGCCGAGCATGCCACCGCTCTCGGCCAGCGCCTTTAGAACGGTGTCTGATTTATTGCGCCGGGCCGGGTGCCAACGTGCAGGGTTTGCATGGGTAATGGAAATCGGACGGCGCGAGTGCTCGATTGCCTGCAAGGTCGAGCGTTCGGCAGAGTGGCTCATGTCGACAACAAGGCCCACCCGGTTCATCTCGGCGATGACTTGCTTGCCCATGCGGGTCAGGCCGGGATCCTCAGCTTCGTAGCATCCCGTCGCCAGCAAGGACTGGTTGTTATAGGTCAACTGCATGAACCGGGCGCCCAGCGTGTGGCACACCTCGACCAAACCGATATCGGCGGCGATGGGTTCTGGCGTTTGGTAGCCAAAAAAGATGGCCGTGCGCTGCTCACGCCGGGCGCGGCGCACATCATCGCCCGTGCGGCCTTGAAAGATCAGATCGGGATAGGCTTCGAAACGGCGGTTCCAGGCTACAACCTGTTGCACCATCTCGGCAAAATTCTCGTGGTAGGCGATGGTGACATGCACCGCATCGACTGCGCCCTCGCGCATCTGGCGAAAGATCTTTTCAGACCAATTCGCGTATTGCAGGCAGTCTATTCGATGGGACACGCGTGCCCTCCCCAACAGGATCACCGCGCAACACTGACCGCTTCGCAGATACGGATCAAGGAAGAATAACCATATCGCGGCGGCGGTAAGGTCGCGGAGGGGGCGCGTTTGCGGCAAGCGATGCCGCTTTGCAGTGTCGGACAGCGCACCAAGGCAAGCTTGGCACGTGGCCAATTCAGGCTGGGGTTAGGTGGGTCTGCGCAGCCCTTCACTGAGGGCCGTGCCAGAACAAGCCCGCGCCGCATTTCAGCGGCGCGGGACTTGGGACTTAGCCGTTTTGCTCGCGGTAATATTCCCAGGCATCTATTTCCGTGCCATCGGCCAACTTGCAGACACCGTATTCACCTTCGTCGCCTTTGCGGATCTCGTACTCGCCGCCGCTTTCGATGCAGAACACAGCAGCAGGGTTCGCAATGCCCACGGCTTCGGTTTCTTCTTCCTGACATGCCGACAGCGCCAAGCCCGCCGCAGCCAAGCCAACCAATGTGATAAGGGGCGTTTTCATTGTGGTTTCTCCAGTATGTTATTGCTTTGATACCTGCTGTCGCCGTCGCCCAGCATCAGCCTTCGGCGGCAAGCTCGCAGGTATATTCTTCCCCCTCTCCACCCGGGTCACGGTAGGTGGCTTCATCGCCCTTGGTCCAGATATAGCGGCCAAAGCTGCCATCATATCTGGCGCCAGACGCGGTGCGCGCGAGGTATCCAACATCTACACTGTCGCCGCGCTCGAAACGAACCGAGGGCAGATCCGTGTCAAAGAACATCGTAGTCACTTGGTTGGCCGGATCCCCATCACAGACCCATGTGACCGTGTTAATCGGCTCCTCCAGCATCCATGTGGCAACCAATTCTGCGTCCCGCATCCGGTAGCTGGCCTCAACACATTCGCGCAGGTCTTGGGCCTTCCAGCAGTCATCACGCCCCTTGATCCAGCCACGCTGATAGGCGCGAAGTTCCGCAACAGACTGCCCGCCTGCCGCTTCGCCTTCCTTGGCCGCGGCCAGCGCTTGGGCAAAGTGATCTGCCAGTTCCCGGTCCAGCTTGGCCAGTTCCGCATCATTGCACACCAGTGTCTCCGCTGAGCTTGCCGCGCGTGCGCAGTCAAAAGAAGGGCTTTGGTCCGCAAACGCTGAGGATGCGATCAGCGACAAGGCACCGGAAAAAGCGACAGGCAAAGCACGAACAATGGCGCGATCGGCTAGAGGCATGCGGCATCTCCCTATGTTTGGCGCATGCTGAAAATTTGGGCAAATATCGCGCCCTTTTCAAGCCCCTTCATTGCGCTGCGTATAGAAACATATCCGAAAGATGAGGCTAAAGAGGCATCTTGAAATCGCATTTTAGAACTGTTCGGGACAACACCTGAGCAAAAAGCTTTTCTGATGGCATCTCATCGGCTTATGGTTCCACCAGAACATAACATAATGGGAGGTTTTTCCATGAAAATTGACGTAATGACGGACTTGAATGTGATTGTCGCAACCCCGGACGATCGGTTGACCAAGTCAGAGCTCGAAATCGCCCGGGAGGCACTGGACGGATACATCAACGAACATGACCGGGCGCCCCGCGTAGTGGTCGTCGCGGACAAAGCCCCGCTGTGGGAAGATTTCGACGCGCTCAAGCACCACCTCGCCCTTGTCAGCAGCCGCCAGGAATTGATCGAGCGGGTTGCCATTGTCAGCGACAGCACCCTGATCTGGGCTGCGCGGGGCGTGGCAGATATCTTTGCCAAGGCCAAAATTCGACGGTTCGCAGCGGGTGCCACCGAAGAGGCCATCAAATGGGCCTCTGAAGAAGACGATCACTCTGGCGGCATTTCAATGATTGACGGGCTGCCCCGTGATACGTTGGGCGTTCGCTTCAGCGGCACGATCACATCGCGGGATTACACCGAAACCTTGATGCCCTTGGTAAACGAAGCGTCGGCCGGCCACGACAAGCTCAAGCTGATTTGCGTGATTGATGAAAGCTTCGAAGGATATTCCGCAGGGGCGGTCTGGGATGACATGCGCCTTGGCTTTTCAAACCTGACCACGTTCTCGAAGGTGGCTTTGGTCACCGACGTGTCGTGGCTCCGGAAGGGCGCGAAGTTCTTTGGGGCAATGGTCCCGACAGAACTTGTGACCTTTGACCTCGACGATGTCGACGAAGCAATGTCCTGGATCAAAACCTGACGCCCGGCGTTTAGGTTGAGGCGGCTGGCCCCCGGGCACACTCCGAGGGCCAGCGAAATCGTGCAGCAACATCCATCCTATGGTGGACTGTCGCAATCTTTTCTAGCCGCAGCGCCCCCCCCTTTGGCCTATCGCAGGCGATGGGGGTGTTGGCAGGGGCAAGAAGTTGGGGCGAGGGCCGAAATAGTAACGGCCAGCACAAACACGCCCCGTTTAATCAAGATAGCCGCGTTCCTGGGCCACAGCGCCAAGCTGGGCCCAAAACTCACCTGTCGCATTCAGGCGGCTGGACGCGAGCGAAACCGAGCCGCAGTCAGACATGGCGCTGAGAACCTCATCGGTTATCTCGTCGGTAAATCCCTCCACTTCGGACTCCGCGAAAGCCATCGTGACCATATCGAAATCAGGATCCGTGTTCATGCGATCGCGGATGCGCTCATACACCAGTATCTGTTTGGCCAGTTGGTCAATCTCACCCAGCGCGTCCATCGCATCATAGATACAGGCGAAACTGGCACTTTCCTCAGCCGTGACGGGGCCGGTATCAATGTCGGCCGACAGTTCAAGAGACAGGCGGTCAAGCAACTCCTGCTGCACCTTGAGTGAGTCGACATAGCGGGCCTCGTATTCAGCGAGGAATTTACTGCGCGAAAGCGAAGACAGGCGTTCAGCCGTATCCGCAAAGACCGGCGAACCGGGGG
>JAKVBK010000060.1 GCA_022447275.1 Oceanicola sp.
CTCTGGTGGCGGATCTGCGCGCCTCGATGACGGAAGGTGCCAACGGGTCTGCGTCACTTGCGCGGATCACAGGTGAACTACGCATCGCAGAGGCTGATCTGGCAACAAGGCAGTTCCTGCTTCAACAGGCTGCCAGCCAGATGGAGACAGCGCGGATCGAGGCCAACCGTCAAACCCGCTATGTC
Source organism: Oceanicola sp. (assembly GCA_022447275.1). Classification (GTDB taxonomy): domain Bacteria; phylum Pseudomonadota; class Alphaproteobacteria; order Rhodobacterales; family Rhodobacteraceae; genus JAKVBK01. Next base: position 186 of record JAKVBK010000060.1, read on the forward strand.
ACCGTGGGGGTGAGCCCAGTTGCACCAGATGAGGCAACCTATCCGCGCGCAGCCGAAAACACCGCACTCGCCTTTGCGATCTTTGCAGGTATATACCTGATGCTATCGTTGACCGCGTCCGTTCTGCGCGAACAAGTATCGGCTTAAAGTACATGAAAACATTTGAAATCGGGCCGTTTGCCATTGGCAACGATCTGCCGCTCACCGTCATTGCAGGGCCCTGCCAGCTGGAATCGCTGGATCACGCTCTGCGCATCGCGGAAACCATGGCATCGGCCTGCGCCAAGGCTGGCGCCAAATATGTATTCAAAGCGAGCTACGACAAAGCAAACAGGACATCGCTTTCAGGAAAGCGCGGCCCGGGCATGGATGATGGTCTTGCGATCCTCGCAGCCGTGCGCAGCCAGATCGGCTGCCCCACCCTGACGGATGTGCATGCCCCCGATCAATGTGCACCCGCCGCCGAGGCGGTCGACATTCTACAGATCCCGGCCTTCCTATGCCGGCAGACAGATCTTTTGCTGGCAGCCGGCCAAACCGGGGCCGCCATCAACATCAAGAAAGGGCAATTTCTTGCCCCATGGGACATGCCCAATGTGGCCGCGAAAGTCGCAAGCACAGGCAATACCCGCATCCTTCTGACAGAACGTGGTGCCAGTTTTGGCTACAACACGCTTGTCACCGATATGCGCGCTCTGCCACAGATGGCCGCATCGGGGTATCCAGTTATCATGGATGCTACCCATGCGGTCCAACAACCAGGCGGGCTCGGCGGCGCCTCAGGTGGGCAGCGTGAGTTTGCTCCTGTCATGGCGCGCGCGGCCGTGTCACTGGGGATTGCCGGCGTATTCATTGAGACCCATGAAGATCCGGATACGGCGCCTTCGGACGGGCCGAACATGATCCCCCTGGATCAAATGCCGGCCCTTGTGGCGCGGCTGATGCAGTTCGACGCGCTCGCAAAAGAAGATCCTATTCGGCTTTGAGCCAAACACGATTTCAGAGTTTACGAGGTTTGTTATGAAAGCGCCTGCTCCCGTTGTACGCCCCAACACCTGGGAATTTTTGCGCGATCCGATGATCGCACCAACGGGTTTTCGGGAATATGACGCCCGCTGGCAGTACCCCGAAGCCATCAACTTGCCCGGCATGACGGCCCTTGGCTTGGGTCTGGGAACCCAGATGATGCGCCGCGGGATCGAACCCGTGATCGCTGTTGGCAACGACTACAGAGACTATTCGCTGTCCATCAAGTTGGCGCTCATTCAAGGGCTGATGCGGGCCGGGATCACAGTCAAGGATATCGGCCCTGCCTTGTCGCCCATGGCCTATTTCAGCCAATTCCACCTCGATGTGCCCGCAGTTGCCATGGTGACGGCATCCCACAATCCAAACGGTTGGACAGGTGTAAAAATGGGTTTTGAGCGCCCGCTGACCCATGGCCCCGAGGAAATGGCCGAACTGCGCGACATCGTGCTTTCCGGCGATTTCGAAGAGCAGCCGGGCGGTGCCTATGAATTCGTGGACGGGGTGCTGGAGGCCTATCTGGACGATCTGGTGGGCGACTTCCGCATGACACGCAAGCTCAAGGTGGTCTGCGCCGCCGGGAATGGTACGGCCGCGCATGTTGCCCCGCAGTTGTTTCGCCGCATGGGCGTGGAGGTCGTCGAAAGCCACTGCGTGCCCGACTACACCTTCCCCAATTACAACCCAAACCCAGAAGCGCTTGAGATGCTGCATGACATGGCCGACACCGTGCGGGCATCAGGCGCAGACATGGCGTTGGGCTTTGATGGAGATGGTGACCGCTGCGGCGTTGTGGATGATGAGGGGGAAGAAATTTTCGCTGACAAGGTCGGGGTGATCATGGCCCGCGATCTATCCAAGATCTATCCCAATGCGACCTTCGTCGCCGACGTGAAATCCACCGGTCTTTTTGCCTCTGACCCCGAGCTCAGAGCGAACGGTGTGACGGCCGATTACTGGAAGACCGGGCACAGCCATATGAAGCGGCGGGTGAAAGAACTGGGCGCCTTGGCAGGCTTTGAAAAGTCTGGCCATTACTTCCTGTCGGGCGAGATCGGCCGCGGGTACGATTGCGGGATGCGTGTTGCCGTTGAGATCTGCAAATTGATGGATCGCAACCCCGGCAAGTCCATGTCAGACCTGCGCCGCGCCCTGCCCCGCACATGGGCCACGCCGACAATGTCGCCCTATTGCGCCGACACTGAAAAGTACGACGTTCTGGCGCGGATCGTCAGCAAACTGGAAGCACGGGCTGCGGAAGGCGGCACCTTGGCAGGCCGCGCCATTGCGCAACTCGTAACAGTGAACGGTGCACGGGTGATCCTGGAAAATGGTGCATGGGGCCTTGTGCGCGCTTCATCCAATACACCCAATCTGGTTGTCGTCTGCGAAAGCCCCGAGAGCGAGGACGAAATGCGCCAGATCTTTGCTGATCTGGACGCGGTCATCCGCACCGAAGACGCCGTAGGGGACTATGACCAGACGATCTGAGAGGGCCTCCCGAAAACCGAAGATTTTTCCTCTATCGGGCCTTGCGTGTCCGCGCACAGAGCGCTAAACCCGCGCCCACGGTTGGGGTGTAGCCAAGCGGTAAGGCAGCGGTTTTTGGTACCGTGTACCGTAGGTTCGAATCCTACCACCCCAGCCAACCATCCGTCGAATGTCAGAACATGCGATCAATCGCCTCGCTGGTTGGCAGCCACGCATGTCACGATCGTAACTGTCATGAAAACAAGGCTGTGCCTCCCAAGCTTGCGCGCAAAAATGATTGAATGGACGCGTTAGCATGAGGACGGCCTTATGAGGCGTCGTGGCACAGCCCTTGCCAGACTATTCTGCAGAAGTCGCCGACAACAGGCCCCACGCTAAAAATGGTCAGACCAAACCGGCATCAAGCAGCAGTTTCGCTTCGTGGCTCTTCAACGAAAGGCGCGCCGCCTGATATGCGTTCAGCCCTGCATGTGTTTGCAACTCGGGAAAAAGCTCAAGAACCTCTTGTCTGGTCTCTTGAGCAAGCCCCCTAAGAGAGTAATCACCGGGTTGGAAGCTTTCTGACCAGACACCGCCCGCACTGACCACTTCGTGTTGTTCGAACATTAGGTGCACGTAGCTTGCCGTTTTGGCGTGTACTTGGCTCACGCCCGGCAGTCCGGTCAAAAATTTTGCCGCAATCAGAACCTCGTTCTCGCCAAACAAAAGCTCAGCCAAACTGCTGGTGACAAGCATGCGATGGTTCGGGCTCACCATCACGTCACAGCTGGGCTGATCTCCTCCAAGAGCGCCTTGCTTTATAAGGATAGGTTGGAATTTGGGCGCGCTGAGCAATTCCATATAATTCAGTTCACGTTGGCCACACCAAACAATTTCTTGGATGCCATTATCGCGTGTCTGCACTTTGTCACCGGGACGAAGTTGCTCAACGCGTTGCGTGCCGCTTTCGGTAACAACAAATGCGCCCGGCGTGAAACAAAAGATAAAGTCTTCAATGTCAGAATATTCGATCCGCGCGGTATCTCCACCACGCTCAAATTCAATCACCCCATCGAAACCGGGATTGCCATTGCTCTCTGGGTTTCGAGTAAAATTCGTGATTGACCAGCCGCTATCAAGGAGCGGTGAAATATCCAAAGTATCAAAATCATCACCCGCAGAACTTCCGTCTACGACCGTGTCGTTGTTTCCGGATGTTCCCAGTTGATCGATGACAATGGTGTCTCGGCCTCCTTGCCCTGTGAGGCTGTCATTATCTCCGCCACCGAAGATCGTATCATTGCCGTTGCCACCCAGCACAGTGTCCTGACCGTCCCCAGCATCGATCTGGTCGTCCCCTTTGCCACCGCTGATCGTGTCATTACCGGTGCCGCCTTCGATGATGTCGTCACCGTCATCCCCAGAGAGGTTGTCATTTCCGCCCTGACCGAAGATTTCGTCATTGCCTTCCCCACCTTCGATTGTGTCATTACCTTCCTCGAACGGGGTTATATTCGGATCGTCGATGAGATCACCGGATAGCGAGAACCCGGAATTAGAACTCCGCGTTTCCAACGTGAATTCAATAAACTCCCGGTTTGCGAATTCCGCTGAAAACCAAGCATTCTGGTCGCTGGGGGTGGTCGATAAGGTGCCCGCAGCGACGACTGAATCTGCAGTTGTGACGACACTGAGCGATGTGCTGTTTGCGGTTGCGTAGGAGCCAAAACTGTTGGAGTCGATCGTTACAGATTCCTGGTCACCCGGACTGTTGCGATCCAGGTCGTTCCAAGTGGCAGTGGAATTCAAGGCTACATTTTGGCCCGTCAACGGATCAAAGAACTCAAGGCGAAAACTAGCGGTTTCCCCGGCCTGAACACGGCCGGTGCCCGCGTTCAGCAAAATCTCAAAACCGGCACCGCCTGACAAATCAACGTTCAATTCAGGACTGGACACCGCAGTGAGAATGAGACGCGCTGAAACAGAGGTGCCGTCTTCTAATGTTGCTACATCGCTGTAGATCGCAACGTCATTTACTTCCGCGTTATTGTTTCCAGTAGACGTATCCGACACAAGATTGTCGATATCGAGAACGAGCGGAGATGCATTTTGGCCCAGCGCCGTCCCTTCGCCCGCATCGCCAAAAAGAACGTCGTCACCAATTCCGCCTTCTATTTGATCGTCACCCCCTTCACCTGAGATACGATCATTGCCGTCCAAGCCTTTAAGTACGTCGTCATCATTTGTTCCGGAGAATACATCGTCAGACCCGGTGCCATTTGTGGTGGCCATGCGACATTCCTTTCAATCAATCCCTGCCTAAACCGCCAGAATTCCAGAATTAACAGCGCACATTGTTAACAATGGCTTATCCGCAAGTGACTAACTACATAAAAGAAATTGAAAAGATTTACTCGCTCGAAAGTACATTTGAATAATTTTTTGGTATCGCCAATCGGACGCAATGGAATCGCAAAATCCTTCAATATGATAATAAATAAAATTTTCGTCTTTAAAGCGCGCGAGTGTTTGATCAAACGCATAAAGCGCAGAACAAAGGCCTGATCAACGAGCGCCGATGGGCGTCACTTTCCAAACGCCACCGTTGTACAGTCCCATTCTGGGGTCCCGAACTATGCTCTTAAGGCGCACGCCTTTCAGGAACGCTTTTAGACTTCAGAGGCCAGGGAAGCTCTGCATGTTCAAAAAAATTATGGTTTCATTGAACCGGTAAAAGTCCGCGTCAATCTTTTGGATTCTGAGTTCTCTGTCCTGCCGCGAAGTCCACCCTTGCTTCATTTCAACAGGGTCTTCCAGAGCACTTGAACGCATAGAGCTCTGTTCGACTGGAAAGAGGGTGTCTCACACCCTCACGAGTTAACCGACTGGAGACTGCCTAAAAGCTCGAACGGCACCCAACACCGAACCGGCTTAGAGTTGATTTGTTTAAACACGTTTCGTTAGCGGCAAGTTGGGCCGTTACAGTTATGAAGCGGGACGGGGTGTAGACCGCCTTGTTGCCCTATCTGCATCTGTGAAAAGTCAATTAGATTTGACAACACCGATGCCCACTAACCTTTCGTTAAGGATATCTTAAACAACGAAGGGGTTACTCTAACAGATAGGCCCGGAGCGCCCCATCGCAACGCCGGGTTCGAGTCTGTGAGAAGGTCAAAATGACGGAAAACTACGGCCAAGGGCGTCATGCGGGAGGTGGGCAAACCGCACGCGAGAATGCCGCACAAGGCGACAAACGTAGCCTTGGTATTTTGGCACTCGTTTTGATCGTGTTGCTGGCAATGACATCTCTGACCACAGTTCAATTCAATGCGGCTGCAAAATGGGTCAGCCACACCCATGACGTTCAAGACAATCTATCCCGCATGCTATCGGTATTGCAGGATGCGGAGACTGGGCAACGCGGCTATCTGCTGACCGGGAACGCCTCCTATCTCGAACCGTATAATGCCGCGGTTGAGAGCTATCAAAGTGTCAAGAGCCAACTGCGTGACTTGACAGCCAATGACCCCTTTCAACAGGCACGGATCGACGCACTCGAAGTCCATATTGTCGAAAAACTGGATGAGTTGGCAGAAACGATTTCACTCTATGATGCAGGCAGACAAGCTGACGCGCTGTCTTTGGTAAAGACCGATCAGGGCAAACTTTCCATGGACGCCATTCGCAGCATTATGGCCGAGATGTATGAGGCCGAGGAGGCACTGCTAGAAGTCAGGCTGGCGGAACTTGAACGCACAAAGGCCATAACATGGCTGGTGATCAGCTTTGTGACAGCGACCTCCCTTGTTGCGGCTGTGGTGGTGTTTCTGCAAACGGAGAAAAGTCGAGCCGACCGCAGCGTATTGGAAGAATCCCTGCGTGTCGCCGCCGAGGAAGCTCGCAAAGCGAACGACGCAAAATCAGCGTTTCTAGCGAATATGAGCCATGAAATTCGCACGCCCCTCAATGGCATCATGGGGATGACGGAACTGCTCCAGGAGACAAAGCTATCGTCAGAGCAGCGCATCTTCTCAAACACAATCGTCAACTCGTCTGAAGCGCTGCTAACCATCATCAACGACATTCTGGATTTCTCCAAAATCGAGGCGGAAAAAATCGTCCTCTATGAAGACGTTTTCTCGCTGCGAACCATCGTTCACGAGGTATCTTCGCTCCTGCAAACAAAGGCTGCCGACAAGGGCATTGAAATTTGCATTGATATCCCCTCCGACTTTCCTTGTTGGTTTACAGGCGATGCGGGACGCATACGGCAAATTCTGCTAAATCTTGCGGGTAACGCCGTCAAATTCACCCACAGCGGTCACGTAGAGATACGGCTGAAGTATGATGCGAAACCACAGCAGAGTGTCGAAATAACCGTTATGGATACCGGTGTTGGCATACCTGACGATAGGCTTGAAAGCATATTTTTAGATTTCGAACAGGTTGGTGAACAGCTGTCTCACAGCTGCGAGGGCACTGGGCTGGGATTGGCAATAACCCAAAGGATCGTTGACCTAATGGGGGGCTCGATTGACGTGCGCTCCACGTTGGGGGTTGGTTCGAGCTTTGTGTGCAAACTGAGTTTGCCCGTCGCGGACACACCCCAAGACATCGCGCCAAACAAGGCCGCGCAACTCGACCTTTCCGCGCTTGTGGGGTGCAAAATTGTCTGTGTCGACGATCTGGAAATCAATCGTGACATCCTGAAACGTCGCTTGGAAGCTTTGGGCATGCATGTCACCTGCCTCGATGGTGGGGCAGCCTTTCTGAACTACCTCGAGCAAGACCCAGATATCGACATAGCGATCTTTGACAATTTGATGCCCGACATGTCCGGCGAAGCGCTCATAAGGGCATACAGCGCACGCACCAATGGCCAGATACCCCCCGTCATTCTTCATACGGCCGCTTACAAGAATATAGGCATCGAACATTTTCTAGAGCAGGGCTTTGCAAAGGTGCTGTTCAAGCCAGCCCGGACCGATGCCCTTAAAAAGACGCTCTTGTCCGCATTGGACATCCGCGGGGAAACGCGGGCAAACAATCCCCCTCTCTCACCAACTCTCGATGACCCCTCCGAGACGATGCTCAACGGCCTCAATATTCTTGTTGCCGAGGACAATCGGGTAAACCAACTCGTGATCAAAAAGATGTTGGCAAAGAGCGGGTGCACCATGCGCTTCGTTGAGAACGGCGCAAGAGCGCTCGCAGCCTATCAGGCGCGTGTTCCAGATTTGGTGCTGATGGACGTTTCAATGCCTATCATGGATGGGTTGGAAGCCACCCAATGCATCCGCAGATGGGAAGCGCAAAACAGCTTAGCACCGTGCCCAATTATAGCGCTGACGGCAAATGCAATGGAAACGGACAGAGAGACGTGTTTGGCTGCGGGGATGACGGATTTTCTGACGAAGCCTATGCGTAAAGAGCGGCTTGTCAGGAAACTGAAAGCCGGGAAGGCCGCTTCTAAACTGCCAAGCAAACATCCGCCGCAGAACGCGGCGCGCTCGGCATTTACGACATAAGTCGCAATCAGGAAGCTGTCCGGCTTCGATTTGATGTGCAGACAGTGTCCAACCCAAGGGCAGCCGGTCAGGGCATCGCGCCCTGCGGGACCACCTCATAGCCGGGCACTTCGGGTTCGTCGTCCCGCATTTCGGCAGGAAATCCGGGCGCACGGATCTCAATCCCGGTGGCCTCCTCCAGCCGCTTAATAATGTTTGGAGAAAGCTCCCGCTCCCCAAAGCGCGCGATCCCATCGTTGAAAATCTCAATCAGCATCGGCGCAATTTCCAGCGAAACCCCGTTGCGTTCAGCCACATCCTGGAACAGTCCAACGTCCTTTTTCACAAGGTCCATCGTGAAAGAGATATCGCGCGAGCCATTCAGAATGACCTGGCTTTCTGTCTCATGCACGAAGGATGTCCCCGACGAGATTTTGATGGCCTCATAGGCGGTGTTCAAATCCATACCCGCCGCCTTGGCAGTCACGAGGGCCTCGCAGCACGTCACCAAGTTGGCAGTCGCCAGATAGTTTGTCACAACTTTCAGGATCGAGGCGCTCCCAAGTTCGCCCGTATGCAAGATACGGCGCCCCATGGTTTTGAGCAGCGGAGCGATCCGCTCGAAGGTGTCCCGGTCACAGCCCGCAAAGATCGAGATATTTCCTGTTTCAGCCCGATGGCAGCCCCCCGAAACCGGGCAATCCACCGCCGCGCCACCCTGCGCCATGACCTGTGCCCCCAACCGGTTCACTTCGGCTGCATCCGTCGTCGACATCTCCATCCAGATTTTACCCGGCGCCACCGCGGGCAGCATTTCTGCCATCACAGCGGCAGATGCTGCAGGGGACGGCAAGCAGGTGATCACCGCATCGCATGTGCGCATCACATCCAATGGGGTCGCAGCGCCCTGCGCACCGCGCGCCACAAAGCCATCCACCCGAGCCGGGTTCAGATCACAAACCGTAAGATCAACCCCATTGCGCAGCAACGAGCCGGACAACTTACCGCCCACATTGCCAAGGCCAATGAATCCAACTTTCAATTTTCCAATTCCTTCTGACTCTCTGGCCGCATCTGCGCTGCCTTTGCCAGAAGCGTGGCACAGCCGGGCCGCAATCAGAAACGCTTTCTGCCCACACCACATAGCCAATACCCCGGCCCCGCCTTGGCGAATGGCTGCCTGTGTCAATCGGGCTGCATTTACCCGTTGCGTCTGCGCTACGGGGCTGCTCTGGATAGCAGGGAAACAGCGCCTGCGCATAAGAGGGACCCCCCAGATGCAGATAACGGAACCATCGCGCCAGATCGACGTGATCCATAAGACGGATGTGTTGGTTGTGGGCTCCGGCCCGGGCGGGCTCGCCGCCGCCCTCGCTGCAGCGCGCGCCGGGGTGGAAGTCACCCTTGTTGAGCGGTTTGGCTGCTTTGGCGGCAATATCACCACCGTCGGCGTGGAAGGCTTTGCATGGTACCGCCATGAAAAAACCGTTGAAGCAGGCGGCATCGGCTGGGAGTTCGAGGAACGTGCAAAAGCCATGGGCGCGGCGGTGCCTGAAAGCCAGTCGCTCAGCTACGAATTGGACAGCGAAGGCTTCAAGCTCGTCGCAGACAGGCTTGTGGAGGAGGCCGGCGTAACGCCAATGCTGCACCGCATGTTCGTTGCCCCGATCCTCGAGGGTGACCGCATCACGGGCATCATCACCGAGTCAAAGGCCGGGCGCGAAGCGCTGCTGGCCCGCGTTGTCATTGATGCCACCGGGGATGCGGATGTTGCCCATCGCGCGGGCGCTCCAGTGCACCACCCGCCCCGCGAGGAATTGCAAGCGGCCAGCGTCATGTTCCATCTCGCAGGCGTCGACAAAACCCGCTTCATGGAAGACGTCAAAGAAAATCCGCAAACCTACGCAGACTGGTCAAGCGGCGAATGGACTGTGGAAACCGATGGCAAGGAAGATGCCATGTTCTCGCCCTTCCTGAAAAAGCCCTTCGAGACGGCCCGAAAAGCGGGCGTGATCCCAGCTGATCTGACCACCATCGCCGGCACTTGGGGCGCGGTGCATGACAGTGGCGAGATGACGTATATGAACCTCGTCCACCTTGGAAACTGTGACGGAACCGACCCAGCAGACCTCACCCATTTCGAGATCGAAGGCCGCAAGCAAGCGATGCTGGCGATTGAGGCCCTGCGCCGCTTTGCCCCCGGCTGCGAAGGTGTGCGGCTGCGCAATTTCGGGATGACATTGGGGGTGCGGGATACCCGCAAGATCGATGCCATCTACAACATGACAGAAGACGACGTGCGCCATGAGGCCCGGTTTGAAGACAGTGTCGGCATCTACCCGGAATTCATCGACGGTTACGGCATCCTGATCCTGCCCACCACCGGACGCTACATGCACATCCCCTATCGCTCCATGCTGCCCCAGTCGGTCAAGGGGCTCTTGGTGGCCGGGCGGGCCACAGGGGGGGATCGCGTCGCCCATGCAGCCACCCGCAACATGGCCTGCTGCGCTGTCGCCGGACAGGGCGCCGGCGTGGCTGCGGCCCAGGCGGTCCGCTCGAACGCGGAGCTGGATGCCATCGACATCGCGGCGCTGCAAACGGAACTGGCGCGCCAAGGGGTGCGCTACAGCTGAACCGGCCACAGGGCCGCGCATTATGGATCAACGAATGCTTGCGCGCCCTGCAGGGCGTGCTCCATGCTCTGTAGGCAGGGAGGTTTTGAAAGGGGGCAGCAATGCAGGACAGGCCGGTCGAACGTGTCTACAAGGCCCAGAGCGCGGACGAGTCCCGTCGCGCCTATGACGCATGGGCCGAGACCTACGAGGCCGATCTCTGCGCGATGGGCTACCGCATACCCGCCATCATTGCGGCGACATTCACCCGCTTTGTGCCGCCCGAGACCACTCCGATCCTTGATGCGGGCTGTGGCGGCGGCATCCAGACAGAGGCCTTGGCGCAGTTGGGTTACACGGGCTTTGTCGGGATCGATCTGTCCGAAGGCATGCTGGAGATCGCCCGGCGCAAGGGCATCTATAAGCACTTGCAGCAACAGGCCTTGGGGCCACAGCTGCCCTTTGCGGACAACCATTTCGGCGCGGTGATCAGCGCAGGCACGATCACGCCCGGACACGCGCCCCCCGAAAGCCTGGATGAATTGGTGCGTATCACGCGGCCCGGCGCACCCATCGTATTTTCCCTGCGATCCGATAGGGGCCAGGTGCCCGCGTACCTGCAGACGCTGGAACGGCTGACGCGCGCCGGCCAATGGCGCCACATCTTCTCGACAGACTCGTTTCAATCCATGCCCTATGGCGAGCCTGAAATCCTGAACCGCATTCACGTGTACGAGGTGGTTTGAAACGACAGGCCCCGCGAGGCTCTTGGCGTTCTCCGCCCGGGCGGCTATGGCTGATCCATGCACAGATTTTCCGTCGACCCCGCCCGCTTTCTCTCTGATCTCCATACCCTGCGCCAGTTTGGTGCATGTGGGCCCGGCGTGAAGCGCCGAGCCTTCACGCCAGAAGACATTGCAGCCCGCGATTGGATCGCCCAGCAGATGCAAGAGGCCGGGCTGCAGACCCATTTTGACCCCGCAGGAAACCTGTTTGGCCTTGCTGGCGATGGCCCCTCGCTGTTGCTGGGCTCGCATTCCGACAGCCAGCCCGAAGGTGGCTGGCTCGATGGGGCACTTGGCGTGATTGCGGCATTGGAAATCGCCCGTGCCAGCAAAGCCGCCGGGGGGCCGGCTCTGTCGGTCGTGAATTTTCAGGATGAGGAAGGCCGGTTCGGCGCGCTGACGGGCAGTTCGGTCTGGTCGGGCAAACTGCCCCTTGCAGAGGCAGACAAGCTGGTGGCGACCGATGGTGAAAGCTTTGCCGAAGCCCGCGCCAGCCTCGGCGCGCGCGCGGGCGATTTTCTCCCCCATGACCGGTTCACTGGATTTCTGGAAATGCACATCGAACAGGGGCCCGTTTTGGATCAGGCGGGCGAAGCCATAGGGGTCGTGACGGGCATTGTCGGGCTGCGCCAGTTGCAGGTCACGATCACGGGCCAGCAAAACCACGCGGGCACAACCCCAATGGCGCAGCGCAAGGATGCCTTCACGGCCGTCACGCGGCTGGCGACCGCCCTCGAGACGGGCATGGCAAATATCGTCACCCCGCAAAGCGTCTGGACGATCGGCCATCTGCGGCTTGAGCCCAATGCGTCTTCCATCGTTCCCGGGCGGGCGGTGTGCACGATCCAATGGCGTGACGCCAGCGCAGATCGGCTCGACCGGATGGAAACTGTCATCACCAACGCCCTTCAGGAGGCCGCCGCACAGACCGGCTGCGCGGTCCATGTCGATCGATTGCGCCATGATCTGGTGCCCGTTCCCCTCGATGAAGGCATCCAGAGCGCCTGCGCACAAGCCGCCCAAGAAATCGCGCCAGGCAGTTGGCGCGAGATGCCCTCGGGCGCGCTGCACGACGCCTCAAACCTGGCAGACCTGATGCCGGTCGGCATGTTGTTCGTGCCGTCTATCAACGGGATTTCCCACGCATTTGAGGAAGATACCCACGAGGCAGATCTCGTGACCGGTCTGAAGGTGCTGGCGCGTAGTGCGGATATTTTGGCCCCCGGCTAGGCAAGGGGGTTGCTTGCGCCTGCGCTGCGCGCCCGCCACTATCGAAGGTGGCAACCGGGGTGATGCAGGCGAGGTAAGAAATGTCCCACTACGCAGTAACGATGTTTGCAGCCGGTCTCGGCATTCCGGTTCTCGCGGCGTTGAACGCAGCCCTTGGCCGCCATATCGGTGCCCCGGCCACTGCAGCCTGCGTGCTGTTTCTGGTGGCCCTTTGTGCGGCGCTTCTGGTCAGCGTCATGACAGGATTTCGGGGCTGGCAGGCCCTATCCACAGCCCCGAAACACCTGTTCCTCGCCGGGCTGCTTGTGGCCTTTTACGTGTTGTCGATCACCTTTATTGCGCCCCGCTTCGGGATCGGAAACGCGATCTTTTTCGTACTTATCGGCCAGGTGGCGTCAGCGGCCCTGATTGACAGGTTTGGGCTTTTTGGAGCCCCCATTCAGCCGCTCGAGGCCACCCGCGTTGCGGGCCTCGCCTGCATGGCGCTGGGGGTTTATCTTACCCAGCGCAGCTGAGCGGACTTCAGGTCAACACACCGCCTTCAAGGCGCACGATCCGGTCCATCCGGCCTGCCAAGGCCATGTCATGGGTGGCGATCAATGCGCACAGGCCCTCGGCCCGCACAAGTTCCAGCAGCAGGGCGAAGACGGTATCGGACGTTTGCGCATCCAAATTGCCCGTCGGCTCATCGGCAAGCAGCAGTCTGGGCCTGTTGGCCAAAGCGCGGCACAGGGCCACGCGCTGTTGCTCCCCGCCAGACATCTGGGACGGGCGATGCGCCCCGCGCTCAGAAAGCCCAACCGCATCCAGCAATTCCTGCGCGCGGGCGCGGGCTTTGCCTTGGGCCACGCCCGAAGCCTGCTGGGGCAGCATTACGTTTTCATGGGCCGTGAACTCGGGCAGAAGATGATGAAACTGGTAGACAAAGCCGACCGTATCCCGGCGCAGCTCGGTCCGCGCACCATCCGATAGCTTCCCCGTATCCCGCCCCGCCAGGGACACAGAGCCCGCATCCGGTGTATCGAGCAGCCCGGCAATGTGCAGCAGCGTGGATTTCCCCGCCCCGGAGGGCGCGACAAGGGCAACCGTTTCGCCAGGCTCGATCGTCAGATCAACCCCGCGCAGCACGGGCAAGCGCCCGCCATAGGTTTTCTCAAGTCCCCGCAGGGCAAGGGTCGGCTCACTCATAGCGCAGCGCCTCCACAGGGTTCATGCGGGCCGCACGCCGCGCCGGCAGCAAGGTGACCACAAAGGACAGGCCAAGCGCCAGGCCCACCGCCTTGGCCACGTCTTCCGCCCGCAGATCCGCCGGCAGGCGATAGATACCCCGGATCGATGCATCCCAGACTTCGCCGCCCGATGCGCCATTCACAAAGGCGAGGATCGGATCGAAATAGATTGCAAACAGGCAGCCAAGGATGACGCCAGCCAATGTGCCAACAAGGCCCGTCATCGCGCCACAGAGGAAAAAGACGCGCATCACAGCCCCCTCCGTCAATCCGATCGTACGCAGAATGCCAATCGCCCTGCCCTTGTTCTTCACGAGCATAACGAGGCCAGACACGATATTGAGCGCCGCGATCAGAACCAGAACACTCATCAACACGAACATCACCGTGTCTTCTACGTCCAGCGCCCGTAAGAACGCGCCTTGGGCGTCTCGCCACGTCCACAGGATCGAGCCATCCCCCGCAGCGCGGAACATCGGGGCCAGCATGTCCTCCACCTGTTCGGGGTTGCTGACCATGACTTCAAGCTCATCGGCCACGCCCGCCCTGTTGAAATAGGCCTGCGCCTCATCAAAGGACATGTAGATCCGCGTGCTGTCGACCGGGTATCGTCCGGACTGGAAGATATAGGCCACCTCATAGGCTTTGACGCGGGGCGAGGTGCCAAAGGCTGTCCGCACCCCATCGGGCGAGATGAGCTTGACCTTGTCACCGACCCCGGCACCGAGATTGCGCGCCACTTCCCAGCCCAGCGCGATGCGCTCGCCATCCACTGCGCTGATATCCCCCTCAGACAGGATCGGGTCTGCGATGCGCGGGATGGCCGCCAGGTCAGAGGGCGCGATGCCGTGCACTTCGACGCCCCCGTTGCGCCCGCGCAAACTGGCCATGACCTGTCCCTTGACCAGCGGCGCTACGCGTTCAACGCCCGGCACCTCGGCAATCCGTTCGGCCTGTGCGGCGTAGTCCGGCAGGGTGCGCACCAATTGGCCCCGCGCGTCTGGTCGGGCCGCCGCATAGACCGTGACATGAGCATTGGCGCCAAGGATCGCGTCCACGAACTCGGCCCGAAAGCCCGAGCGGACGGCCAGCGTTATAATCAGGGCAGCGACAGCAAGGGCGATGCCCACGAGGCTGATAACGGTCATCACCGATACGCCGCCTTCTGCACGGCGTGCCCGCAGGAACCGCCATGCGATCAGCCATTCATGCCGGGAAAATGGGCGGGGCGTGTGCGACATCGAAACCTCTGCTCTGCGTGCGCGGAACATGGGGCCCATGGGCCAAAGGGTCAAGCACGGGTCGCTCAAACCTTCGGCATGTTTTGACCATTAGCGCCGGGCACACAGCCCCCGCTCAGACGGAACGCAGCAAATCCCGGACGGGGCCTGCCAACGCAAGGCCCAGAGCACGGGTGTCGGGCGCCGACAGGTGCACCCCATCGGGCTCAGCTCCCTGACAGACGGTGCCCGCATCAAACCACGCACAGCCCTCTTGCTGAGCCACGTCCTTGACCACGCCCGCCAAACCTGCCGATCGTTTGGCCGCTGCCGCATCGGCATAGCCGCCCGGCATGGCCCGCACGGTGGGTGGGGCCACCAACAGCACCGCCGGGGCTGGCCCGGGCACACGCAGGGGCGTTGTTTTCACGATCTCAACGAGGCGCACCAGCCCTG
>JAKVBK010000061.1 GCA_022447275.1 Oceanicola sp.
CTGCACTACCGCTTTGTTTTACGCCCCTGGCTGTGGCTTGCCTCCCAACGACGTAACCAGCGGATTTTCCACAATAAGACCGTGCTCGAAATCATCAGCGAAGTGCTGGGGGACTATGATGGCGAGATCGACGACAAGACGATCGAGACCTACCCAACGCTTGAATACACGGTGCAATACCGCGAGACAGATTTAAGCTTCGTACGCCGCTTGATGGAACGCTATGGCATCAGCTTTTCCTTTGGCCATGATGCAGCGGGCCACGTGATGCTTTTGACAGATGCCAACGCCTCTTTCCCCTCGATTGGATCACGCGAATATATCCCAACCCAAGGCGCCTATGACGCGGGCGAGCATCTGTGGGCCTTTGGCGGCAAGCGCCAGCTGACAACGGGTGCGGTCAAGGTGCAGGGGTACAATTTCAAAACGCCGACCGCGCGGATGGATGACCAGACGGTCAGCCAACTGTCGCACAGCAACGGCGCGATCACGAGCTATGATTTCCCGGGCCGCCACGAAGACCATGCGGGCGCAACAAAAGAGGCCGCCACCCGAACGCGGCAAGAACGCGTCAGGGATGGGCACTTTGTCGGCCAAGGCCACATCGAGCACCTGAAGTCGGGCCATCTGGTGACGCTGGACGGAGATCACCCTGCAGATCTGACCAATGGAACAGAATATCTGTGCATCCGCGCCCACCACATCTACACCGGCGAGACCTACGCATCGGGCGGGCGCGCGGGCCAGAAAGAGAGCTTTCAGGGGCGGTATGAATTTCTGGGCGAAGACACCCAGTGCGTGCCGGAACGCAAAACCTTCGACACACGCGTTCAAGGGCCCCAAACCGGCATTGTTGTTGGCGGCGGCGGAGACGAGATCGACGTTGACGAATATGGACGAATTCTTGTTCAATTCCATTGGGATATGGATGGCGCGCGATCAATGCGCTGCCGTGTCGCCCAACTTTGGGCCGGGGCGCAATGGGGCGCGATGTTCACCCCGCGCATCGGCATGGAGGTGGTCGTTGTATTCCTTGAAGGGGATCCGGACCGCCCGCTTGTCACGGGCTGTGTCTACAACGCTGACAATATGCCCCCCTTCCCGCTGCCCGCGGAAAAAAACATCTCCGGTTTGAAGTCTGACTCCACCACCGGCGGAGGGGGCTACAACGAGTATGTGTTCGACGACACCAAGGATGCAGAGCTCATCCGCCAGCGTGCCCAGAAGGACATGCACACGAAGGTGTTGAACTGCGAAACCCGGGAAGTGGATGTCGATCGCACCACAACGATCGGCAACGATGAAACCCGTGAGGTGGGCAATGATGAGCAGCATTCGATCGGCAATGACTCGACCTGGGCGATCGGGAACAATGAAACGCGCGAAATAGGCAATAACCACGACACGGATATCGGCGCGAATGAAACGCACAAAGTCGGAGCAAATCGCGAAACGACAATTGGCGCAAATGAGACCACAAAGATTAGCGGCACCACCAAGATTACAGGAACGGGGCCAATTACAATCGACTCAAAAGCCAAGATCACTCTGAAAGTCGCCAGTCAAAAGATCGAATTGACGCCCTCTGGGATCACGATTTCTGGTTTGATGATTGACGTGAAAGCCACCACGACCCTGAATACCCAAGGCCTCATGGCCACCCACAAGGCCGACGCCATAATGACCGTAAAAGGCTCCATTGTGATGATCAATTGAGATTGGCCAAATGCAGGATTCAACCGGGAACCAAACAGTGACACAGATACGGCCGAACTTTCGCTTCGAGACGGCACGGGAACTTTTCGAAGAGATCCCGGAAGCCCACGAAGACATTGGGATGAAGCCGGACTCGCAGGATGTGGTCACATTTTGCCATGAGTTGCTGCGCAGCGACACGCCCGAGGAGGCGATTGCCTTTTGCGCCTATCTGCTGCCGCGCCGCTACTGTGTCTGGTGGGGGCATGAAAGCCTCGTGACGCTCGGCGATTACCTTGATGCCAATGACCGGGAGATGATGGAATTGGCAGCAACCTGGGTCGGATCTCCCAAGGAAGATGAACGCTATGCCGCGCTTGAGGCCGCCATGGACAGCGCCTCGAAAACGCCGGGGGTTTGGGTCGCTTTGGCGGCAGGGTGGTCGGGCGGCTCTATGGTCGGCCCAGACCTGCCACCGGTGCCCCCTGCCCCCCACCTGACGGCCCGCGCAGTGAATGCGGGCATCCTTTCCGTGCTGGCCCGCGGCACGATCGATGCCCGCCAAGAGACGCTCGAACGATTCGTCCGGATGGCAATCCGGCTGGGCGAAGGCGAGAGTTGAGAGGAAATTTGCATCACGCAACCAATTTTAAGTAAGGGTTTACAGACTGTTGATCCTCGAATGGGTTGCGCCGCACCCGGCTGACACACTAACACTGTTGCGTTGCCCAGTTTACCCGGGCGCAACGGCTCCGCACGCATCATGTGGCGGTGATCTGTATCCCACGAGGGCCGAATGACGCTAACGCTGCAGATAACCAACATGACAACGCTCCCCGATGGAGGGAGCACGCAGTACAGCTGCACCGAGGGCCGTTTTGAGATCGGACGCGATGGTGGCATGGACTGGACGCTTCCCGATCCCAATCGATTTGTCTCAAGTTGCCATGCGGAAGTGCGCTGGGAGAACGGTGCCTATTGGCTCTACGATGTCTCCACGAACGGGACTTTCGTGAACGGCGCCTCCATGCGCGTGAAAAGCCCCTACCAACTGCAGAATGGCGACAAGATCCAGTTTGGCCACTACATCGTCGAAGTCTCTGTGCAGAGCGCTGGCAGCGCAGGGCGTCCGGCACCCGGTTCCGCGTTTGGCGCAGACAGCCCCTTCCCTGCTACGCCCACTCAGAATGATCAATTTGCGCGTCAGGACGATCCTTTTGGGTCCGCCATTCCACAAGACCCATATGCCAACAGTCCCGACGATCTGTGGTCTGTGCCCGGCGTACCCGCTGCCGATCCGATGGCCTTTGGCAACAATGTCCCGCCGCCATCTGGAGGCGATTCCGCAGCCGAGTTGATCCCGATGAATTTTGATGGTGCATCCGCGGCAGGCAGCAGCGACAGCCCGTTTGGCGCCCCATCGCAGGCCGCCCCAAGCGCCGCCCAGCCATTTGGAGCATCGCCCTTTGGCGACACTGCCCAACCTTCACCGCCATCAGGCATACCGGCACCACCTGAGCCTCAAGGCATGCCCGCTGCATCTCCGGCCTCCGAGGCGTTTGGCACCGCCGCAGGCCCATCCAATCAGGTCGGCGCACAAAAGACTGGCCCCGCAAGCGCCGCTAAGGCCCCGGCCTCTGACTCGGCAGTGCTGAAAGCGATTTGCGAAGGCGCTGGCGTGTCCCCCGATGTCTTGGCGGGGGTGGATGCCAGCGCTGCAGGCTACGAGATTGGTCAAGCCCTGCGCATTGTCGCCGCTGAGTTGGCATCCCTGCTGCGCGTGCGATCAGAAGGCAAGCAGCGCTACGAAAAATCCAGCCGCACCATGATTGGGCGCGATGACAACAACCCGCTCAAGTTCATACCGACCGCAAATGAGGCGCTTGCAGTGATGTTTGGCCCGGCACGGCAAGGATACCTGCGCGGACCTGCAACCATGCAGTCCTCCTTCGATGATATCAAACACCACCAATACGCTGTTCAAGCCGCTTTGCAGCCTGCGCTCGCCCGTCTGCTGGAGGACCTCAGTCCCGAAGCGATAGAAGACAAAGTTGGCGCTGGACGCTTCAGTTCGAAATCCGCAAAGGCGTGGGATCTGTTTGTAGAGCGTTGGGATGCAAAAACGCACCCCTATGAAAACGGCATGCTGGATGTGTTCCAAGCCTATTTCTCAGACGCGTACAACGACGCTTCCAAAGGAAAATAGACGGGCTCTTAATCACGTTCTGAGGCATTTGTGCGAAATCGCAAAGCGGCGAATACCCCTGTTTTTCTTGACAACACAGGATCCTGGCCCCAATCCTGCATTGTGAACGCTACAGAGGAGTTCCCCTATGCGCTGTATTTTAACTGCCGCGTTCTTGTCCTGCGCCGCCGCTTTGCCAAGCAGCGCCCAACAGGGCCCCTACGCTCAAGATGACATTGTCCGCTTTCTCATCGATTCTGTTGACCTCGGGCTCAATCGCGGGATTTGCATTGGCACGGCAGAAGAGTGTGCACCGCCGAAGCCCAAGGGCTTGGACATGTTTATCAATTTCGAACTCGACTCCGCCGCCTTGACCGAAGAGGCCCAGCAAAATCTCGCAATCTTCGCACAGGCGCTAAACGATGAGCGGCTCAAGAAGGCCAGTTTCGTGGTGGAAGGGCACACAGATGCCCGCGGAACCGATATCTACAACGACACTCTGTCAGAAGAGCGGGCCGCCGCCGTCAAAACGTATCTGATTGATCAAGGTGTTCCCACAGACCGGCTTACGGCTCTGGGTATGGGGGAGGCTGCACCCCGTGTAGATGACCCCATGGACCCTGAGAACAGGCGGGTCGAATTGCGCATAGACCTCGACTGATCGAGTTTTGAGCCGGCACACCTCCGGCTTGACCTGAACAGCAAAGTGCCGTCCCATCAGGATGGCATTTGATAATTTCGGGGTTTGTATGGACTATACTGCGATCACTGAAGCCGTCAGCGACGAGCAGCCTTGTGGGCCGGATCTCCTTGCATCCGGCGATTTCGAATTCGATAACGCCACCCTTTTGATCGAAGATCTCTTTCCAAGTCGCTTTCTAAGCGACGGAAAACCCTTTGACCGCAAAGCGATCAAGATCGAGCCCCACATTGAAACCCTGCATGGCCTGTTGGAGCGATCCCGTGATCTGCGATTGATCGCACTGGAGGCGCGCCTACAAGCGCTGTGCGGCACAATGGACGGATATTCCAACTGTCTGCAGGGGGCTGCGGCTTTACTCACTGAGCAATGGTACGATGCGCATCCGGTCATCGAAGACGGGTTCACAGTTGATCGGCAAAACTCACTTGAAACATTTTCTGACTATGCCTCAATCTGCATGCCACTCATGCACATGCCGATCGTCGCGGATGGCAAGATTGGAAACGTCTCATACCGCACATATGAGGTGGCGAGTGGCAAGAAGGATGCCCGCGACGGCGAGTATGCACCCGGTGATGCACCGCCCGCCACTTCCGCGATCGTGACAGCCGTCCAAAGCCATGACAACGCAAGCAAAGTTGAAGCCTTCTACGCGGCGACAGTCGCAGCAAGAGAGGCTGCTGGCGCAATCCGCCGCAAATGCCAATTGGCAGACAGCAATCCGTTTTCACCTGATTTCGATCGCTTGGAAGGCGTTCTCGACGGGATTAAAAGCTTTCTCGAAGAAGCGCGGCCCGACCTTGCCGCAGATGAGGCAAGTGCAGCGGATCAAGACGATCCGGCAGGCACGGAGACAGCCGACGATACCGCACACAGCCCAGAAGCCAGCCAGATCACCAGTGTTGCAAGTGGCGGCCCCACTGCGGTGGGCAACGTGGCCAGCCATGCCGATGCAGCGGCCGCCCTCGACGCTGTAGTTGCCTACTTTATCAAGACCGAACCCTCTTCCCCGGGCCTGATCCTCGTCAAACAGGCCCGCCTGCTAATCGGAAAGCCCCTCATGGCCGCCCTGGAAATCCTGCTGCCGGGCGTCGCGGACAAAGCCATGATCGACTTTGGCTCCGAGCATGGCTTCAACATGACCGTACCGCGTATGAAAATGCTTTCGGAAGGGGCCAGCGATAACCAGATCACCCCATCTGACCCGGCTGCCTTTGTGGTCGAAAATCGTGAACAGGCCTCTGCAACCATATCAAACGTAGAAACCTTCTATCGCCAAACAGAGCCATCGAGCCCCGTGCCAATCCTCTTGTTCAAGGCGAAAACGTATCAAAGCCGAGACTTTTCGGCGATCATTAACGATCTGTTCGCCCATGTATCGCAGGACGGGGGGGCAAACACCTAAATCCAAGGCCAAAACTCCCCGCCCGCCATCCAAAAGTTGACAAATTCGTGATTGAATGGCTTGCTTGAAGTAATCCAAGGAGAAATTTCAATGGCTTCTGACTCCGGCTCCGGCTTTATTAAACGCAATCGTCCGCCACGCGTTCAAATTGCATACGCAGATCCTTACGACGCAGAGAAGAATATCGAACTGCCTTTTGTCTTTGGCGTCTTCTCTGACCTGTCGGGTAACGCCTCTGAGGTTGAGAAAGATCCGTTGGCGGAGAGGGACTTCGCACAAGTCGACACCGAGAACTTTGATGACTACATGGCATCCGTTGCGCCGGGCGTTTCGATGACAGTCGACAACAAGTTGGGTGATGCGGACGACGAGAAACTGTCTGTGAAACTGGATTTCGCCTCCATGGGCGATCTGGATCCCGGCGAACTGGCCAAGCAGGTTCCGGCGCTCGCTAAGCTGCTCGAAGCACGGGACCAACTGGCCAACCTTCAAAGGTATATGAACGGCAAGTCCGCTGCCCAAGATCAGCTCAAGCAGCTTTTGGCCGACCCAAAGCTGATGGAGATGCTGGGACAGGAAGACGGCTCTGACGAGGCCGAATAAGTTACACGATTTTCTCCGAGCGCCGAAAAGATGGGCGCTCGGCCATCAAGATAGATCACAAGTAAAGGGTGAACACGCATGTCCACCGAAGGCCAACAGGAAGCAGGCGCTGGCGGCGCCGTATCTGAACTCGATGAGTTCTCCGCACTGCTGAAGCAGAACTTCAAGCCGCGTACAGAAAGCGCTGCAAGTGAAGTTGAAAAAGCTGTCACCACCTTGGTGAAGAACGCGCTCGCCGACGGCTCGGTGATCAAGGAAGATGTCGTCGACACAGTCGAAGAAATGATCGCCAAGATCGACGAAAAGCTGACAGCACAAGTCAATGAGATCATTCACCATGATGAGTTTCAGAAGGTAGAAAGCGCATGGCGCGGCCTGTCTTACATGGTGAACAATTCTGAGCCTGGGACTGATCTTAAGGTCAAGGTGATGAATGTCTCGAAGGCGGAGCTGGAACGCGAATTGCGCTCGTATCCTGGTGCCAAGTGGGATCAGTCGCCGCTCTTCAAAAAGATCTATGAGGCCGAGTTCGGCCAGCTCGGTGGCCAACCCTTTGGCGCACTGGTGGGCGATTTCTATTTCGATCACTCGCCCGCGGATGTGCGCCTGTTGCGCGACATGGGCAAGATCGCTGAAGCGTCCTGCGCCCCGTTCCTGTCCTCCGTTGCCCCCACTCTCTTTGGGATGGACGACTGGTCAGAGGTGAACAACCCAACGGACTTGAACTCGATCCTCGACACGCCAGAATATGCCGGCTGGAAGGGCCTCCGCGATGGCTCGAATGCCCGCTTCATTGCGTTGACGGCGCCGCGCATGCTTGCGCGCGATAGCTTTGGCCCCGACACGCTCCCCGTTGAGGCCTTCAACTTTGAAGAACAGACAGACGGGCATGATGGCGGCAAATACGCTTGGATGAATGCCAGCTATGCGATGGCCGCAAATATCGCCCGTGCCCACAAGGAGCACGGCTGGACAGTGCGCATCCGCGGGGTTCAGTCGGGTGGCGAGGTTGTCTCATTGCCGACGCCGACTTTTAAAACGGACGATGGCTCTGTCGACATGAAGTGCCCCACAGAGGTTGCCATCAGCGACCGTCGCGAGGGCGAATTGTCAAAGGCCGGCATCATTGGCCTCATTCACCGCAAGAACACGGACAAGGCTGCCTTTATCGGGGCACAAACCCTCTATCAGCCGAAGTCCTATCAAGATGAGCAGGCGACAGCTTCCGATAATTTATCGGCCCGCCTGCCATACATCTTCGCCGTCTCCCGGTTTTCCCACTACCTGAAATGCATGGTGCGGGATCAAGTTGGGGCGACGAAGGAGAAAGATGCCCTTGAAAGGGATCTTAAGAAATGGATCAACCAGTATGTTGATGGGGATCCAAAGAACTCGACCGAGGCAACCAAGGCCAAGCGTCCACTCGCAGGAGCCGAAATACAGGTTATCGAGGACGAGGAAAATCCCGGGTACTATCAGGGCAAATTCTTTCTCAGACCGCACTTCCAGATGGAAGGCATGGATATCGGCATGAGCTTGGTATCCCGACTGCCCTCGGGCTAACCCATTATTATTGCATGCTAATGCATAAAACCTCTAAGGAGAAATCTTATGGCTCTAAAAATGATCCTAGACCTTGGCTCCACCAGCGGCGAATCCAAGCTGAGTGGGCATGAAGACAAGATCGACATCGATCAGTATTCGATCGATTATCACCAGTCAGGCACGTTCCACCGTGGTGGCGGCGGCGGTGGGGGCGCCCCGACCGTAGGTGATCTCATGATGTCCAAGAAGCTGGACAAGGCTTCCTACGACCTGTGCCGTAAAGTGTGCTTGGGGAACCACTACCCGAATGCCACCCTGTCCGTGTTCAAATCGACTGGCGGCGGCGTAGAAGAGTACTTCCAAATCAAGCTGACCAACGTCATCGTGTCATCCTATTCCATGGGCGGCTCGGGCGACGGGCTGGATTACATCTCTGAGAACTTCTCGCTGAATTTCGAGCAGATCGAAACACAGTATTGGAAGCAGGAGCAGGATGGCATTCTCTCCGACGGCGGCACCATGATGTTCAACGTCGCAACCAACCAAAGTGCCTGATCGAGGCCTACGCGCGGCTTAATCAAATAGCCGCATGCGCAGTTGGTAGCACAAGACACAAAGCGGGCCGCGCCGTCGGCCCGCTTTTTTCGTTCGGTGCCTTCGCGGTACAGATTTGAGCAGTTGGCAAATGGGCTAGGGGCCTGTCCCTATCTTGGCTGGCGACACGAGAGCGAGGGCCTCACATGGCACGCAGTACAACACAGGTGGGCAAGCGCAATGCGCGCAATCAGCTTCAGATCCCCCTGATGTACGCTTTCCGGGAAGCACACATCGCACGTGATGCGAAAATCTCCTCTACAACCTATCAAGACGGCGAACGTGTTCTAAGTGAGCGCGCCGCTCAGCGCCGGCGCGGCGCCAATGAGCATGAGCTCAAACGCAACCTCTACCTCGATCTGATCCACCTCTCAAATACGATCAATCTCGATGCCGCGCTGGACCTCGAGGATTACAAATACATCCGCAAATCAGTGCTGAATTTCGGGGTCATCGACCTGTCAGAACTGACCAGCGAGGACGCCGATGTTCAAAAGCTTTCGGGGCGATTGGCCGAGGCCTTGCTGGCCTGCGAGCCCCGCTTCGTGCCTGAGACAATGCACGTAAAAATGCGCAATAAATTCGATGATGTGAACCAAAAGCTGGTCTTCGACATCGAATGTGAAATGGCCTGTAAACCAATGGATATTCCACTCGAGTTCTCCGCCGAGATCGATGTTGGATCGGGCAAAATGCAACTTAACGACTCTTCAGGACGTTCATGAACCGCGAGTTTCTAGAAGCCTATAACCGCGAACTTGCCATTCTCTACGAGCGTTCAAAGGAGTTCGCAGAGGATTATCCCGGCATTGCCGAGCGTTTGGGCGGGCTGACGCAGGACAAGCTCGAACCCGGCCTCATGGGGCTTTTCGAGGGCTCTGCGTTTCTGGCGGCACGGGTTCAGGTCAAACTGCAAAGCGAGTTTGAAACCTTTACGCGCGGCCTGCTGGAGCAATTGCTGCCCGGCTATCTGGCCCCCACTCCGGCCGCAATGTTGGTGCAGGCCGTGCCCGACTACAGCGACAAGGATCTGGCAAAGGGCGAAACCTTTGCCGCAGGTGCCTATCTGGACGCAACCTACGTGGAACGGGAAACCCGCCTGTCGTGCCGGTTCCGCCTCTCCGAGCCACTCGCGCTCTATCCGCTCAATATTGATATCGCCAGCTACGCCCCAAGCCCCGGCCCCTTGCAGGCCTTGGGCCTTGAAGTCTCAGATCAGACGGCCGCTGGCCTGCGCTTGCGCCTGTTCCGGCGCGTCTCAAACGCACCCCATGATCCCGAAGACGAACCCAAGGCAGGCGAAAAGCCCGCCCTCGTGAATGAGGTCAATTGCGATACGCTGAAGGTGCATCTTGATGGCGCCATGGCCGACATGATCGCACTCTATGAACAACTCATCGGCAATACGGTCAGGATCACGCTGCGCTATCTTAATCGGCAGGGCGATCCGGTGTTTATCCGCTGCCCCACGGAAATGATCCAGCAAATCGGATTTGATGGTGACGGCCTGTACCCGGAGGATGACCGGGTGTTTCGCGGATTTGACTACCTGCGGGATTTCTACACGCTGCCAAATATGTTCCTCGGCTTCAAACTCGTGGGGCTCAGGGCCTTGCTCAAGCAGGTCCCTTCCCACGCCTTTGATCTGATGATCGAGTTTGATCGCGCTCAGCCAAAGCTGGCTTCGGTCGTCGGGCTCGACACTTTCAAGCTTTATGCAGCGCCTGCGATCAATCTTTTTGAAGAGCGGTGTTCACGGGTGCGCCCAGACCCCCGCCACCACGAATTCATCGTTTCCCCGGATAGCAGCCCAAGCGTGAACTACGAGATCCACGCCATCAAAGACGTGTTTGCCCATTACCACGGTGTGAAAAAGAAGGTGCCCGTGCACCGCATCTATTCCCTGCCTGATGGGGATGTGCGCCCACGCGACGCCCTGTTCTACGCGTGCCGGACCCGGCCTCGCCGCATGACGGAGAAAGAGCGCAGGTTCGGCTTTGGTGGCGACTACATGGGCAATGAAACCTACATGTCCCTGTATGAGCCTGCCGGTCTGGATGACGAACAGCGCGTCCAGCGCATCTCTGTCACCGCCATGTGTTCCAACCGGCATCTCGTGCCCCAGTTGCCGATTGGGCAGTCTGAGGTCGATTTTCGCCTCGTGGATGACACCGAAATCGGCTTGGCCTGCATCGCCGGCCCCACCCTGCCCCGGGCCAGCATAGCGGATATGGATCGTGAAGACCCCCGCACGGGCAACCACGGCGAGGTGATGTGGCGTCTGGTCAACATGCTTTCCTTCAATCAGATGGGCCTGAGAAACCGGCACAAAGATGACCCGGCCGGAGGTCTGCGCGAAATGCTGGCCCTGTTTGTGGGCGGCGGGGATTCCATCACCGACAGGCAATTGCGCGGCATCACCGGGATCGACAGCCGCCCGATCACCCGGTCTCTGCACCGGGAAGGCGGCTTTCACGCCGCACGCGGCACCGAAATCAAACTCACCTTCGACGAGCGTGCTTTTGAAGGCTCGGGCATCATGCTGCTGGGGGCGGTGTTGGATCGTTTCTTTGCGGATTACACGCATATCAACAGCTTCACCGAAACGGTGTTGCATTCTGAACAACGCGGCGAGGTGATGCGCTTTGCGCCACGCTCAGGAACGGGGCCATTGCTGTGACAGCCCAAACCCGCAGACAGCACCTGCTCAAGGATCCCCACGCCTTTGACCTGTTCGCACTGCTGCGGGATTTTGAGCGTGACAACCCGGACAAGCCCCGCATCGGCAAAAGCCAGGTAACCGCTCAGGAGATCATACGCCTCGGGCAAGACCCGTTCCTTGATTTCCCGGCCTCCAATGTTGATGGCTACGCAGAGGAGCACGGCAAGCCGCCCTCTGTGCGCTCTCGCTTCCTTGGCTTTTTCGGCCCGCAAGGGGCCCTGCCGCTGGCCACTACGATCGAGGCGTACCACTGGAAGCAGCGCAATGACGATGCCTTCGTAAAGTTCGTCGACATTTTCGCGATCCGCTTTTTGCAATTGTTTTTCCGCGCCTGGGCCGATGCCCGACCGATTTCGCAGTTTGACCGTCCGGAGGAAGATCGGTTTGCCGCCTATGTCGGCAGCTTCATTGGAATTGGCACAGCGCCTTACAGGGACCGTGACCGCGTCCCAGATATTGCCAAGCTGCCCTATGCCGGGCTTTTGTCCGGGCGCGTGCGCTCAGCGTCCAGGCTGGAGCAAGCCCTGCGCGGGATCCTTGATGTTGATGTGCATATCCGCGAACGCGAAGGCATGTGGCTGGATTTCGAGGACGCTGATCTGAGCCGCATCGGGCAAAGCGGGGTTAATCTGGGCCAAAACTCGTATCTCGGCGCCCGCGCCTATTCGATCAACGATAAGGCGGTGATTGAACTGCGCGCCCGCAGCCGGGAAGAGTACAATGCCCTTTTGCCCGGCGGCACCATGTTCGCGCGTTTGGCAGACATGGTCCGCTTCTACCTCGGAGATACGGTCGATTTCGATGTCGCTGTCGCACTGCCCTTGCGGGAACGGACGGCGGCAAAGCTCGGGGTTTCCGGGCAGTTGGGCTGGAATGCCTGGGCTGCCCCCCCACAAACGGACAGTGACGCATTCGTCGCCGATGCCAAGTTCAGCTTGCGTCAGGCGGACTAAGGTGCAGGATTTTTTCATTGGTGCCCGCAAGGGTGGTTCACGATAGCGGACAGGGATTAGAGACATGTCGGAAATTAGCCTCGAAACAGTCGCAGGGAAACTCAATCGCACGGGCTATGACAGCTTCATGAAGGCGCTGCGGCATGCCAAGAACGAAGGCAACCGCAACGTCGAGATCAGTCATTGGCTCTTGCACATGCTGATGAATGACCGGTCCGATATCACGATCGCTTTGCAGCATTATGGCGTCGACCGCGCCAAGGTGCTGATGGAAGTTCAAAAAAGCATCGACAGCTACAAGAAGGGCGTCACCGAGATGCCCGGCTTTGCCGCCCAGGTGATCGACCTGCTCGACAGGGGCTGGCACTACGCAACCTTGCTCTTTGGCGAGCCCTCGATTCGCACAGGGCACATGCTTGTCGCTCTGCTAAAGGATGCGCAGCTCAGCCAGGCCTTGCCGACCGTTTCTCCAACACTGGCCGGGCTCAACGTAGACACGGTTGCCAATGATGCGCGCGCTGTCTGGGCCACCTCCGAGGAAGAGGATATGGGCGCGATGGACGGGGCAGGCATCGGCGGCGGTGGCGGGACGGCCAGCGCCTCGGGCGCCCCCGGCGGCGAAGACGGGGCCCGTGGCACCACGGCCTTGGGGCGCTTCTGCATCGACATGACAGCCGATGCCAAGGCCGGGAAAATGGATCCGATCGTCGGGCGGGATGAGGAAATCCGCCAGATCATCGACATCCTGATGCGGCGGCGTCAAAACAATCCGATCCTCACCGGTGAGGCGGGTGTGGGCAAAACCGCCGTGGTCGAGGGCTTTGCCCAGCGCCTTGCTTCCGGTGATGTGCCCCCGCAATTGCGCGGCGTGTCCCTGCTGTCGCTCGACATCGGGTTGATGCAAGCGGGCGCGTCTATGAAGGGCGAGTTCGAGCAGCGGCTGCGCCAGGTGATCGACGAAGTGCAAAGCTCACCCACACCGATCATCTTGTTCGTGGATGAGGCCCATACCCTGATCGGCGCGGGCGGTGCAGCCGGAACCGGCGACGCCGCCAACCTGATGAAACCTGCCCTTGCCCGGGGCACCCTGCGCACGATCGGCGCCACCACCTGGATGGAATATCAGAAGTACTTCGAGAAAGACCCGGCCCTGACACGCCGCTTTCAGCCCATTGATGTGCCCGAGCCTGGCATCGAGCAGTGCTGCTATATGCTGCGCGGCATTATGGGCCCGATGGAAAAGCACCATAAAGTGCGCATTTCAGACGAGGCAATCGTCTCTGCGGTGAACTTGTCCCATCGCTATATCCCCGCGCGCCAGTTGCCGGACAAGGCCGTATCCCTGCTCGATACAGCTGCTGCGCGCGTGGCGATTTCGCAATCCACCACCCCCGCCCTGATCGAGGATGTGAAAGGCAAAATTGCCGCGATCCATGCGGAGCTTGGCGCAAAGGCCAAGCAAGGGGAGCTTGGCGAAACCAATCCCGATCGCGAGGCCGAGCTCAAAGAGTTGCTCTCCAAAGAAGAAGAGCGGCTGGCCGAACTCACCGCGAAATACGAAGGGGAAAAGGCTGTCGTCAGCGATATTCTTGAAATCCGCTCGAAACTCTCTGGTGGCGAAGTCAGCGCAACACTGCCCGTCGATGACCCGAAACCCGAAGCATCCCCCGAGGACGGCGCTGAAGCGCCTTCCGAGGCGCCCGACGCGGCGGCTGTCGCAGACAGCCCCGAGGAGGGCGCAGCCACTGCCGATGGCCCCAATCATGCGGAGCTGACAGCAGAAGACGAAGACAACCTGCGCACGGCGCTTGCCGCAAAGGTGCACGAGCTGGAGGGCCATGACCCCGATGACCGGATGATCTACTCCCATGTGGATGCACAGGCCGTCGCTTCTGTGGTGGCCGATTGGACCGGTATCCCCGTGGGCCGTATGGTCACCGACGAGGTTCAGGCCATCCTGACCCTGGCAGACAGGCTCCAGGAACGCGTGGTGGGCCAGGATCACGGATTGAAGATGATCGCCAAGCGTATCGAGACGAACCGGGCAGGCCTTGATAACCCCGAAAAGCCGATCGGTGTCTTCATGCTGGCGGGCCCCTCAGGTGTCGGCAAGACGGAAACTGCCCTCGCTTTGGCCGAAGCGATCTATGGCGGCGAGCAAAACGTCATCACCATCGCCATGTCGGAGTTCCAGGAGGCCCATTCCGTCTCGCTTCTGAAAGGGGCTCCTCCGGGCTATGTCGGCTACGGCGAAGGCGGTCGCCTCACCGAAGCAGTGCGCCGCAAACCCTACTCAGTCGTCTTGCTGGACGAGGTGGAAAAGGCCCACCCGGATGTGCACGAACTTTTCTTTCAGGTCTTTGACAAGGGCCGGATGGAAGATGGCTCTGGCCGGTTGATCGACTTCAAGAACACGCTGATCCTGCTCACGTCCAACGCGGGCACCGATGTGATCATGGACATGACCGCCCGCGGCGCGGCGCGGCCCGATCCCGAAGCCTTGGCAGAAAGCCTCAAGCCTGCCCTGCTCGATGTATTCCCGCCTGCCCTGCTGGGCCGGATCGTGACAATTCCCTATTACCCGCTCAATGAGGATGTGCTCGGCATGATCACACGCCTCAAGCTGGGATCAATCGTCAAGCGTCTCAAGAAGAACCAGAATGCCACGATGACCTTCTCTGATGCGGTGATCGATCACATCGTTGCCCAGTGCCAGGATCCGGACAGTGGCGGGCGCATGATCGACAACATCATCACCAACTCCATCCTGCCGGATCTGTCGCGGGCCATCCTGCACCGGGCTGTCGAAGGGGAGGAATTGACATCCGTTGAGGTCGATGTGGCAGACGAAGCCTTTACCTACGCGCTCAGCTAAACCGTTTGGTTACGGCAGCAATCCAGAGCCGGATCGCACCGCGCCGCAGACCAAGCGATACATGTTGAGATATGGTGGGATGGCCTCCCCGTGAGCAGGCTTTGGTCTTTTGAGACTCTGACATCCGTCTGCTTATGGCCAATGACTGCTTCTACCTCGAGCGGACATTGCCTTGCTTTGCCTGCATGCGTTCCGAAGTGAAAATTGTAGGATGGCGGAGGCTCATTGATCCGTCGCCAAAAGCGTTGCCTCAGCACGTCTCTTAATCTGGCTTTTATATTCTGCTTGCGACCAGCCACAGTC
>JAKVBK010000062.1:0-11784 GCA_022447275.1 Oceanicola sp.
AGGCGGAAGCGGCGGAACATGCAACCATCGTCTATGATCCTCGTGTGCGGGAAGATGCTATGCACGCCGCCATGTTCACGCGGGAGGGCTTTACAAAGCTGCGCACCCCATTCCTTGGGGAACGTTTGGAACGCGATCTCGATGCAATGGGCATTCTGTTGCCGATGATCCGGCTTGCGGGCAAGGGCCAACTCAGCCCGGAACGTTTTGCCAAGCTCTACCGGCGCAGGCGCAGCCATCCGTCCTGGCTGCTCAGGGTGCTGAGCCATCTTGAAGGCCTTGAGCGTCCGATGCGGACGGGAAAATATGCCCGCGCTGTTTTAAGCGAACACAGAGGGCGGCGCTTTCGCAAAGCCTTACAAGCGGCCGAAGCCCAATTGCAGGCAGATGGCAAAGCTTTGCCCGCCGCCCTGCCTCCCAAAGACGAGGCATAAAGCCAGGGGTCAGGCCAGCCCGCCTTCGTGCTCAAGGAACTGCACAATGGCCTCAATACCGGCACCGTGCTTGAGGGCCGCCATCACATAGGGTCGACTGCCCCGAGCCGCTTTGGTGTCCGCCTCCAGAAGGTCTCGGTCCACATCCACATGAGGGGCCAGATCTGTCTTGTTGACGATCAGCAAATCAGAGCGGACCACACCGGGCCCTTTCTTGCGCGGGATGTCTTGGCCCGCGGCGGTGTCGATCACATACAGGGTCAGGTCTGCCAATTCGGGGCTGAAGGTTGCGGCCAGATTGTCTCCGCCGGACTCGATAAAAACCACATCAAGATCGGGAAATCCCGCGCGCAAATCGGACAAAGCAGCCAAGTTGATCGAGGCATCCTCGCGAATGGCAGTATGCGGACAGCCCCCCGTTTCCACACCGCGGATGCGCTCGGAAGGCAGCACCTGCGCCCGTGTCAACGCCTCTGCATCTTCGCGCGTGTAGATGTCATTGGTAATCACGCCGACAGAGTATTTCTGCGTCATGGCCCGACACAGGGCAGCTGTCAGCGTTGTTTTGCCCGCACCGACAGGCCCGCCAATGCCAACGCGCAATGGGCCCGTTGTGGCAGAGCCCGCGCGCGGGGCGGCATGAGTGATGTCGTCGGGCATAGCCAGTCTCCTGGGATCAACTGCGGAAAATCCGCACTTCCATTGTTTCATGCTCAGCAGCGGCCAGATCGGCGCCGATCGCAGCACTTCCGATATCCTCAAGCCCTGCCACTGCGGCCTCCTGTGCAACGCTGTGTGCAACCGGCGCAAGGGCCTCCAAGATACGCTGACCCTCGGTTTGGCCGAGGGGTACAAAGCGGACACAGGCCGACACAAGGCTGGACAATGCCGCCTGCAGATAATGCGCCGCGACAACAGCGTCTGAAAGATGGGCAAGGCGCGCACTGGCCACGCCCACGGCCACTGGCAGCGCGGCCGGGGAGATATCCCCCTGCCCCATGCCATTCAGCGTACGGGCAAAGGCGCTGCCCTGCTGAAAGGTTTCCTGCCACCGCTCGGCAGACGGGGCCAGCGCGCGGGCAAGATCGGCAACGCCCTCCGTCCCTTGTCGCGCTGCAATCAGCAAGATGGCATCGGTTCGCAAACCACCAAACCGAACCACCTGTTCCAGCCAGTCTTGCACCTGGGCTGCGTTGGCCACGCGGCCCGCTGAGATCTCAACCTCGAGGCCTTGAGAGTAGGCAAAACTGCCCAAGGGAAACGCCGGAGACAGCCAACGGGTCAACGTCATCATCTCCAACCCAGCTGCTGCCGTTGTGGCGGGATCAATGCCCTGAGTGGAAGGCTGGTCTGTCACTGACCATCCCCAGCGCCGTGGGTATGGGTATGCTGATGGGTATGGGTGTGATCGTGGGTATGGGTGTGATCGTGGGTGTGGGTGTGATCGTGGGTGTGGGTGTGATCGTGGGTGTGGGCATGATCGTGGCCATCCACATGGCCCGTCTCATCCCCGTGGAAATGGGCGTGGTCATGGCCAAATGTCCGGCCGTGGCCGTAGGCACCACCCTCCGGGCGAAACGGCGCAGAGATTTCCCGCACTTCAGCGCCCAATTGCTCCAACATGCGTGCCAAAACCTTGTCCCGGCGCAGCCGCAGCGCATCAGGCAGAATTTCACAAGGGGCATGCCGGTTGCCAATGTGCCAGGCGATACGGGGCAGGTTTTCCGCGCGCACCTCGATCAGGGGCTCAGGCGCAGCCTGCACTGCCACTTGGCCGCCCCCTTCCAGCACCAGCGCGTCTCCATCGTCAAGCGACGTGGCTTCCGGGAGGTCCACCAATACATCTGCCCCAGAGGTCGATAACCGTTTGCGGCGCAGCAAACGCTGATCATAATCGAGCGCCACCACCGCGTCGTCCGGCCCGGCACCCTGTCGCAAGACGCTATATGCGCGTTTCAGCTCTGGCATTCGAGAGGGCTCCTTCCGCAGTGTTGCATGCAGAGTACCAAGGCCAAACCCGACTGCAAGCACCACCAGAGCCGGACATTTCCGAAACAGGAACTGCCTGCATATCGGGCAAATGCGGGCGGACGCAGGGTGTTGCACAGCACAAAGAGGATGCAAGCCGCCAGAACAGGCCCGCAGCAGGCGCTACGTTTCGTCTGCCGAAATTGCGCTCGGCGCCCTCCTGGGAGGCGAAACGCTTGTGAGAAAGTGAAGGGGAACGGCTTTTAGGCAGGCGCGCCGTTCAGAAACCCTCAAACAGGCTCAGCGCCGTTCGAGCTCATCCACGACAACACGGCCGATGCCGTCGCGGGTCAGGCCCTTGGCGGCCAGATCGGCGTCAGACTGGCCATAAAGGCGATCCGCCAGAAAGGCGGCCCGATGGGCGGCAAACAGCATGTCGAACACGGCATTCAGCCAGCCGAACGGAGCCACCTTGTGCAAGGTGCCGGAATGGGCGGATGTCGTTGTTGAAGCGGCCATGACAGACCTCCAGTGCGGTTTGAACCTGCCAGTCACCTAAGGGGGCGCGCGGCCCCGCACCAGCCACACGAAGGGAAAGCCGCTATGCGTCGCGCGCATGGCAGACCGGGAACAACAGCGCCTAAAGCAATGAGGCCCCACAATTTCTTGGACGAAAGAACGCGGGGCGTGATCAGAACAGGAAGTACCGCTGCGCCATAGGCAGCTCGGCTGCCGGCTCGCAGGTCAGCAGTTCTCCGTTGGCGCGCACCTCGT
Organism: Oceanicola sp.; assembly: GCA_022447275.1. GTDB lineage: Bacteria > Pseudomonadota > Alphaproteobacteria > Rhodobacterales > Rhodobacteraceae > JAKVBK01. Next base: position 3,177 of record JAKVBK010000062.1, read on the forward strand.
ATGTCTCGGGGTTCACTTCGATCTCGGGGCACATATCGTTCATGACCATGTCGGCCTTGCCAATGCCGCGGCATGTCTCAACGGGCAGGGTGGCGCGGGCCAGACCAAGCGCATCGCCCAGCCCATCGCCATGGGCTGCCCCCGACACGAAGGCCACGGCAGAGTGCTCGACAGCGCGGCCCATGGCGCCGAACATCGGGCGTGAGTACACGGGCTGCGGCGTTGGGATCGATGCGTTCGGGTCCCCCATCTGTGCTACGGCGATCGAGCCACCCAGCAGCACCATTTCAGGCTTCACACCGAAAAAGGCCGGGGACCAAAGCGCAAGATCCGCCCGCTTGCCCAGCTCGATCGAGCCTATGTGCCGAGAAATCCCGTGCGTGATCGCCGGGTTGATCGTGTACTTCGCGATGTAGCGTTTGACGCGGACATTGTCGTTCTCGCCGGTTTCTTCCGGCAGGCGTCCCCTTTGCACCTTCATCTTATGGGCGGTTTGCCACGTACGTGTGATGACCTCGCCCACGCGGCCCATGGCTTGGCTGTCCGACGCGATGATCGAGAACGCGCCCATGTCATGCAGAATATCTTCCGCGGCGATCGTCTCCTTGCGGATGCGGCTTTCTGCAAAGGCGACATCTTCCGGGATCGCCTTGTCGAGGTGGTGACAGACCATGAGCATATCGAGATGCTCTTCCAAAGTATTGACCGTATAGGGCCTCGTCGGGTTGGTGGAGGATGGGATCACATGCGCCTCACCGCACACCTTGATGATGTCAGGCGCATGCCCGCCCCCCGCGCCTTCAGTATGGAAGGCATGGATCGTGCGGCCCCCAATGGCCCCTACCGTGTTTTCGACAAAGCCGGATTCGTTGAGCGTGTCCGTGTGGATCATCACCTGCACGTCCATGTCGTCAGCCACCGACAGGCAGCAATCGATCGCCGCAGGGGTGGTGCCCCAATCCTCGTGCAGTTTGAGGGCGCATGCGCCGCCCTTGATCATCTCGACAAGCGCAGCCGGGGTGGCCGCATTGCCCTTTCCGGACAGGCCGATATTCATCGGCACCCCATCCATCGCCTGCAGCATGCGCCCGATATGCCAAGGCCCCGGCGTGCAGGTGGTTGCCAGTGTGCCATGGGCCGGGCCAGTGCCTCCGCCCAGCATCGTGGTCAAACCGGAATGGAGCGCATCCTCGATCTGCTGGGGGCAGATAAAGTGGATATGGCTGTCAAACCCGCCCGCGGTCAGGATGCGGCCTTCGCCTGCGATCACTTCCGTGCCCGGCCCGATAATAATGTCGACGCCGGGCTGGGTATCTGGATTGCCTGCTTTGCCGATGGCGGCGATATAGCCGCCCTTGAGGCCCACATCCGCCTTGTAGATGCCCGTGACGTCGACAATCAGCGCATTGGTGATCACCGTGTCCATCGCGCCCTCTGCGCGGGTCACCTGGCTTTGGCCCATCCCGTCACGGATCACCTTGCCACCACCGAACTTCACCTCCTCGCCATAGGTTGTGAAATCATGTTCGACCTCGATGAACAGCTCCGTGTCCGCCAGACGCACGCGATCACCAGTGGTGGGGCCATACATGTCGGCATAGGCAGAGCGGCTGATTTTCGATGGCATCACGGTCTCCAATTCACAGCAAACGGCTTGCTAGAGAAAACATCGCAACGTAGCCGGGGAACAAGTGAGAATCGGCATGCGCGCCAATCTCAGTGCGCAGTTGCACAGCATTTAAGCGCTTTCAGCGGAAATGAACGAGTTGGAGTAAGCCGCCCAGCCCCTACAGATCAAGCGGGGATGTAGACGCATCGGTAATCCGGCACATGCAGATAGCGCTGCCCCAAGGCGTTATTTCAATCTTATATCAGTAGGTTGGCAACGCTTGCTGCCCGCAGCTCGTACGGACCGCCAGTTTTAGCGGCGCGGGCCACGCTGCGGTTCGTCCCGTACCGGGATCGGTACCGGGCGGGGTGCTGGCGTAAAAATGCCGAGAAGCCGTTCGATGAGGTCTTGCATGTTAGGACCGCTCCACTGTCGCTTATCGTTTACGTTACTCTACCAGCATATGGGTGCAAGTTGTTTCCCGTTCCATAATGTCGCTGGTAAAAAATGCGGGGTCTGCACCATTTCACAGCATTCAGCAGACCCAGCGCCCGTTATTTCGACGATTTTGCAGTCTTGCGACGCGGCTTTGCCGCCGTGGAGGCCTTGGTGCTGCGCGCCTTGCTGGCGGGAGCCTGTTTGGGCGCTGCCTGCTTTGTCACAACCCCGGTATCGGGCGCAGCCTTCGCGGAGGCCGCTTTCGCCGGTTTCGGTTTAGCCGCCTTTTTTGGAGCGGCTTTGACCTCTGTCGCCAAAGAGGGCTCCGGCGCTGCCTGCTTGCGCGTTGAGGGGGCTGCTTTCTTGCGCGCAGTTTTGGGGGCGGCCTTGGGCACAGCCTCTGCGGCAGGTTTTTCCCGTACGGGCTTGGCCTCTGCGGGCTGTGGCGGCACAGCCCGAGCAGCCGGTGCTCTGCGTGCGCGCCGGGCTGAATCCAGTGTGGTCACGGCCGCTGCCGGCTTGGATTTGGCAGCTGTTTTACGCCGCACGACGGGTGCCGGTTTGGAGGGGGCCGTTTTGGAAGGGGTCGCGGCGCGGGGGGACGGTTGCACCTGCAGGCTGTCCTGCCAGCTTTCCGCCATCCCATAGGCAATACGCGTCATCTCAACCTGGGCTTCCACTGCCCGGGTCCAAAACGCAAGGCTGACGCGCCAGTAATCAATCGGGGTCATCATTTGAAACATCGTCCGCTCCCTTTTGGGTGTTCAGCTGCCGTATCGCGCATCTGCCAGCACGGGCTTAAAGCGCGCCCATGACCTTCTTGTTAAAACCGTAGACCTCACGCTTTCCCGACAGCGGCACAAGCGTGACATCCCTGCCCTGACCCGGCTCAAACCGCACGGCCGTTCCGGCGGCGATATCCAGCCGCAGGCCCCGCGCCGCAGCCCTGTCAAACTCCAGCGCCGGGTTGGTTTCAGCAAAGTGGTAGTGGCTGCCCACCTGAATCGGTCGATCGCCGGTGTTTTGCACATACAGGGTCGTTTCCGTGCTCTGCGCGTTCAAGGTAATGTCGCCAGATGCAGGTATGATTTCTCCGGGGCGCATGGCCAATCTCCTCAGCGGATCGGATGGTGGACGGTGACAAGCTTGGTGCCGTCAGGAAAGGTGGCTTCCACTTGCACTTCGTGGATCATCTCCGGGATGCCTTCCATGCAGTCGCCCGCAGAAACAACGCCAGCGCCGGCCTCCATCAGATCAGCAACCGACCGGCCATCCCGAGCGCCCTCCACGACGAAATCCGAAATCAGGGCAATCGCTTCAGGGTAATTCAACTTAACGCCGCGTTCGAGGCGGTTGCGGGCAACCATGGCGGCCATGCTCACCAGCAGTTTGTCTTTCTCACGGGGGGTCAGGTTCATTCCCGGTCCTCTTTAGCCTTGGGCAGTTTGCCCGTTACGCTTCATATCACTCAAATTTGCCAGACACGCGGCAACGGGGCCGCCCGCAGACGTGTCAGCACCGCGGCCAACGCTTTGCGCAAGGGCCAACCGTCATGCGCTGCCAGACGGATAACACATTTCCCATCCCACGCAGAAGCAGCCGCCCGGACATCCCCGCAGGTTTCTGCAAGATACCGCCGCACGGTTGCGATCTGATCTTCCACGCCGGGGGCAACCCAAATCACCGAGGCGACAGCGCGCGCATCGCCCAGCAACGCCCCCTGCCCCGGCAGCAAGGCCCCGGGACGCAGACGCACCGCGTCAATCACCAACGGCACCCCGTCGCGCCATATTTCGCGCCGGTCGTTCAGGTGACACTGGGCGACCGTCTCGCCCATCGCAGCACGCCCCAGCACCAGTGTTTCCGCGTAAAGCAACTCAGCCCCAGCCGCGAGATCGATGCGTGTGTTGCGTTCGAGGGCGGAGCCTTCATAGAGGATGGTTTCCTGCGGCAGCCAATCGACAGCCCCACCCGCCCCAACCTGCACCCGCATCCGCGCCCGCGCCACACCTGTGGAAGAGGTATAAATCCGTTCTGCAGTTTGGGTGGTGGCCACCGCCCGCGCATTCGGTCCCAATTCAAGTGCCCATTCCAGCAGATCCCCGCCGGTCAGCCCGCCAGCCGTGTTGAGAAAAACAACCTCCGGATCAGGGGCGTGCACGCGCGGCAAAAATACCTTGGCGGCCCCCGCTTGCCGCAATCCTGTCAGACAGGCCCCGCGCGCACCCGCCGCCAGCGCGACGCGCGCCTGCCCCTTCACCCGCTGCATCGGAGCAGGGGCGGCGGAACCGGGTGTCGGCTTGAGGCGGGCAGCAGAGCTGGTCATGCTCACACGCTAGGCGAGGGCGCACAGGGCAGCAAGGCGCCTGCCCCAACCCCAAGACAAAGCGCACAAAAAACAGGCAGAAGCACAGCACCCCGCAGCGGCACGCTCAAAGAAAGGGCTGGCGATGGGCAGCCGGGGGCGGTAACGCAGAACCATGACACAGACTCTGACGCTTCGCCGCCCTGACGACTTTCACCTGCACCTGCGCGATGGCGCTATGCTGCGGACCGTGCTGCCGGAAACAGCACGGGATTTTGCCCGCGCGATCATCATGCCGAACCTCGTACCACCGGTGGTTACAGGGGCAGATGCGCGTGCATATCAGGGCCGGATCATGGAAGCCCTGCCCAAAGATGCGCCGTTCGAGCCTTTGATGACGCTGTACCTCACCGAGGAAACCGATCCAGAAGATTTGGTGGCAGCCCATGCTTCTGGCTTGATCACGGCCGTGAAGCTCTACCCGGCCGGGGCGACAACCAATTCCCAATCCGGTGTGCGCGATGTCGAAAAGGTGCAGCCCGTGCTGGATGCAATGGCAGAGGCGGGCGTGCCACTCTGCGTGCATGGCGAGGTGACAACCCACGATGTCGACATCTTTGACCGCGAGCAGGTGTTCATCGAGACCGTGCTCGATCCCTTACGCCGCCGCACGCCGGGCCTGAAGGTGATCATGGAACATATCACCACCTCCCACGCGCTTGACTATCTGCGCGAAGGCGGACCGCTGCTCGGCGCCACGGTCACCACCCATCACCTGATGATTGACCGCAATCACATGCTGGTTGGCGGGGTGCGCCCCCATTACTACTGCCTGCCCATCGTGAAACGTGCCACGCACCGCACAGCGCTTGCAGAGGCAGCCACATCCGGGCAGGAGCGCCTGTTCCTCGGCACGGACAGCGCCCCCCATCTGGATGGTGCGAAGCTTTCGGCCTGCGGGTGTGCTGGCGTGTTTTCCGCTTCCAATACGATGGCGTGCCTCGCCCAGTTGTTTGAGGAGGCCGACGCGCTCGACAAGCTGGAAGCGTTCACCTCAAGCATCGGGGCCACATTCTATGGCCTGCCGCTCAATCCCGACACGATCACCCTTGAACGCAGCGACGCACCGGTGCCCGTGCCGGCAGGCCTTGATGTGCCGGGCGAAGGCAGCCTCACCGTGTTTGACCCCGCGCGCCCAATCCACTGGCGCGTGCTCTAGCCGGCGGCGCCACCCCACCCTTTTCGAATCCGCCGCCCCGGTCTAAGCGGTGCCAACACAGTCCTGCAGGAGCCGCCCCATGATCCCGACCAGCCATCCCGATGACGCGACCATCGCCCGCATCTCCGCCGGAATGTTGCTTGAGATTGGTGCCGTGCACTTCAATGCCAAGGACCCGTTCATTCTGGCATCGGGCCTGCCCTCCCCCACCTATATCGACTGCCGCAAGCTGATCTCTTTCCCGCGCATCCGCAGCACGCTGATGGATTTCCTGACGGTGAAGGTGATGCGGGATGCAGGCTTTGAGGCCTTCACCAACATCGCCGGGGGTGAAACCGCGGGCATTCCTTTCGCCGCCTTCGTGGCAGACCGGATGGCACTGCCCATGTCCTATGTGCGCAAAAAGCCCAAGGGCTATGGCCGCAATGCCCGGATCGAGGGCGCAATGACAGAAACCGACCGCGTTCTGCTGGTGGAAGATCTGACAACCGATGGCGGCTCCAAGATCTCGTTTGTGGAGGCGATCCGCGATACCGGCGCAAGCTGTGCCCATACCGCCGTCATCTTCTATTACGGCATCTTCCCGGAAACCGAGGCCACGCTGGGCGATGCGGGAATCACCCTGCACCACCTGTGCACCTGGGCGGATGTGGTGGCCGAAGCGCGCCGGCGCGCGGCCTTTGACGCCCAAACCCTCGATGAGGTAGAGGCGTTTCTGGCCGATCCCCGGGCTTGGCAGGCCGCCCGCAGCTAAAAAATCTGGGGACAAAGCTTGGGGATATCTTGGGGATAAACCGCGCCCGACCGCGTGATTGCCTGTTACGCGGCCCGGCGGACCCCGAAAAAGTGTAGCAAATGCGCCGCCGCGCCCAACCGGGCCAAGTTTTCCCCACCGTTGTCCAAGGCTTATCCACAGCCTTATCACATTGGCCAAAGCCCGCGCGATCTGGCATGACAGGAAGGGACTGCAAGGGGATGCATGATGAATGATTTGCCGCCACTGGAAAACGGGGACGGGCCAGATCCCTACGGTGAGGATCGCTCCGAGCCGCCCATGCCCGCCCTGCCAGACGCAGCGGCCCTGCCGATCCCACTGGATGGGGCCGGCCAGGAGGCGGACCCGATCCCCCACAATATCGACGCCGAACAGCAGTTGCTGGGCGCGATCCTGACCAACAATGACATTTTCGACCGGGTCGCATCGTTTCTGCAGCCCGAGCATTTCCATGACCCGGTGCACGCCCGCATCTACGAGGTGGCCTCTGCCCAGATTGCCAAGGGCCGACGCGCCTCTCCGGTGACTGTCAAAACCTTCCTCGAAGATGAGCCGGGCTTGCAGGAGCTGGGCGGTGCCGCCTATCTGGCCCGCATCGGTGCCGCTGCTATCGCCGCCTTTGCCGCCCGGGATTACGCCCAGATCATCTATGATCTGGCGATCCGCCGTGAATTGATGAGCTTGGGCAAGGATATCACAGCAAAGGCCGCCAAGGTGGATGTGGCCTCCGAGCCGCGTGATCAGATCGTGGAGGCCGAACAGCAGCTCTACAAACTGTCAGAGTCGGGAAAGTCGGAAACCGGCTTCCAATCCTTCCTCAAAGCTGTGACCGATGCGGTAAACGTGGCCAATGCGGCCTATCAGCGGGACGGCGGCCTTGCCGGCGTGTCAACCGGGCTGATGGACATGGACAAGAAGCTGGGCGGCCTGCACCGCTCTGACCTTCTGATCCTTGCCGGGCGCCCCTCTATGGGCAAGACATCGCTGGCCACCAACATTGCGTTCAACATCGCCAAGGCCTACCAGCGCGGCATGCATCCCGATGGCACGGAAGGCGCTGTCGAAGGCGGGGTTGTGGGCTTCTACAGCCTCGAGATGAGCGCCGAACAGCTTGCGGCCCGGATCTTGTCAGAGGCCGCCGAGGTGCCCTCCGAACAGATCCGCCGCGGCGACATGACCGAGGTTGAGTTCCGCCGCTTCGTCGAGGCAGCGCGCAGCCTTGAGGCCTGCCCGCTTTATATTGATGACACCCCGGCCTTGCCGATCAGCCAATTGGCAGCCCGGGCCCGCCGCCTTAAGCGCACCCACGGGCTGGACGTGCTGATCATCGACTATCTCCAGCTGGTGAAAGGCACCGGCAAGGGCGACAACCGTGTCAATGAAATTTCAGAGATTTCTCAGGGCCTTAAAGCCATCGCAAAGGAACTGGACATCCCTGTAATCGCCCTGTCTCAGCTGAGCCGCCAAGTCGAAAGCCGCGACGACAAACGTCCGCAGCTCTCTGACCTGCGGGAATCCGGCTCCATCGAGCAGGACGCCGACGTAGTGATGTTCGTGTTCCGTGAGGAGTACTACAAGGAGCGGGAAAAGCCGGGCGACCATGATCTGGAAGCCATGGCAAAATGGCAGGAAGAAATGGCAAACCTGCACGGCAAGGCCGAGGTGATCATCGGCAAACAGCGTCACGGCCCCATCGGCACGGTGGAACTGTCCTTCGAAGGCCGCTTCACCCGTTTCGGCAATCTGGTCAAGCCTTGGCAGCAGAACGACGATCGCTGAGCCTCAGACCAATACCGCCAGCCGCCCATTCCATACGCCCACAAGGTTGGTGAACTCGATCTCCCAAGGATCGTCGCCCTCTTCCTTGCCCGGAAGGGGGACAGATCGGATGAGCGGCTTGCCCTGCCCATCCAGCGCCTGGATCAGGCGGCCACCCGCGGCGGTACGGTACTCGGCGGTTTCCAGATCAAGCGGCTCCACCGCCCAATGCTCCGGATTGGCCCGAGCAAACCGACCCCGGGTCATGCGGATCTGACCTTCGATGGACAGCGCAGGATAGGCGCGCACACGGTCCCGGATGGCAGGTTCGAAGAGGTTCACCAGAGGCTCCATATTGCGCTGCGCATAGGCGGCATGGACGGAGGTGAAGAACTGGTCGAGCGCGCTCCGGGCGGCGACAGGGTCTATGATCTGCGCCTGATACCAAGCCCAATCGGCGCCGAACCGGCTTTCGAACGGAGCGGACTGCACCATCGGGTTCGC
>JAKVBK010000062.1:11794-15244 GCA_022447275.1 Oceanicola sp.
GGCCGGACGCAGAACGGCACGCTCTATGCCCGCGGTCTCCTCCAGCTGCTCACCCTCGGCGAAATCGGCCACCCGCGCCGTGACCTTGCCAATGTCCGACCAGCCACCGCGCGTGGGGGCCGCGCGCCGGTCCCCGCAGATCACGCTCAGCACATTCTGCCCCAGCACCGTGAACTGGCGCACCGGGATACCCGACGTGACCATTCTGTCCGCCTTGGCCGTCTTGATCGGGATATCGTTGAGTCGAAGCTCCACATCTACTGCCCGCGAAAAGAGCTGCGCATAGCGCACGCTTTCCTGCTCGCCGTCCCACAGGGTGCCTTGCATAGTGTCTCCTGCCGTCTGTTATCTGCTCTGGTTCAAAAGAGACCCCGCAAAATTCGCGCGGGGGCGTATCAAGGCCTCGGTTGGCCCGGTCATCTGGCCTTCGGTGCCGGGGTCATAAATTCCCCTTCCCAGATTTTCGTCCTGTTCTCTGGGTAGCTGAACAGTTCGCTCTTGTACTTCTCTCCGAAAAATTCGGTTTCTGCGGTCAAGGAGAAAGGCACGGAATAGACCTCGCCACTCAGCTTCGGCGTCTTATCGGCGGAGCCTTCGAAGGTAAATTGTCCGCCAAGACCCATTTCCAGCTTTGCCTCCGCCGAACAGCCAATGCCGTTGACCATCGCCCTGGCCGTTGCGGTCACGTCGGGGATGGATTCGATACCGGGCTCGACCTTGAACTCACCGTCATCGGGGAAGTTCCACTCCGCTTCCATCTTGCAAGTGACTTCCAGCGTCGCGGAAATTTTCAGAATACATTCCACCAGCGGGGGATCCCAAATCAGGTTTTCGATCACCCAGTCGATGCCAAAGCTGGCCGTCAGCCCGCCCTTGATGACCTCGCAGTCGATCTTGATCTTGCCCGGGGCGTCGACGAGCCACGCCACATCGCATTCGGCGGCGTCTTTCTCGGCCAGTTCCCACTCGAAGCCGATATTCCCGGCCAACACGACGAGGGAAGCCTCCGCGGACCAGCCCACCTGAGGCACCGCCTCCTTCATCTCCTCGACGAACTTGCTGAAGCGGTTCGGCAGCTCGATCATCCGGTGGATGTATTTGTCGAAGTCGTGGGACTCGCCATTGAACTCAAGCTTACAGCGGCTTTCGATATCCTCGAAGCTTTCTTCCTCGATTTCGGTGCCCTTGTCCTCTCCGATCACCTTGATCGGATTGCCGACGATCAAGGTCTGCCTGGAGGCTGCGGCGCGCAGGGAAGGATCGGCGTAGACCGCATCGATGCGGTCATAAACGATACCGTTGGCGACCTGCGTCTCTTGACGCTTGGCGGCCACGTAGTCAGCGCCGCTGCGAAGCTCCTCGCTCGTTATCACCCGACGCTCACCGCTTTGAGCATCGGTGCGGGAGCTGGAGGAGAAACCGTCGGGGCCGGAGGTGGTGCGCGACTCGGTGTTCACGGAGCCTCTGGCATCCTCATAGCTGGAACTGCTCTCTGTGGTGCGGATCCCACCTTCCGTCACGGTCTCGGATTTAGAGGAGGCGGTTGCGCCGCCGCCCTCGCGATTGACCTCTACCGTCTCGGTCGTCTTGTCCCCCTCGGTGACGGTTTCCGTCTTGTGCTCCTCAGAGCGCGTGCCGAACATGCTCTTGTCTTCTTTGGTCACCTCGCGGGTCAGCTTCTCGGTGGTCAGCTTCACGTCGATAGCGTGCTTCTTCTCCATGAAGGCTGGGGGTTCTATGGAGAGTTTCAGCGAGTTATTCCGGTAGGCCTCGACCCGGCAGGTCACCGCGGCGGGCGCGGTTTCGGTGGCGGTCTTGGCAATGCCGCAAGAGCGGCTGATGACCGTATAGGTGCGCTTGCCGCCTTTGCCGAAGGGCCAATAGGTTTCGAAGAAGCCGTCGACGACGTTGCGACGGTTGGGCTCGCTGGGGATGTCGAGGTCTTCGGCAGTGGTTTGGAATTTGGTCGCCTTTTGCCGCTTGCCCGTCTTCTTGAACGTGAATTCCGGATGTTCCGATTTCTTGCAGGCCGGAGAGGTCGCATTGGTGACTTTCAACGTGCGCGGAGAGCCCCCGCGATCTCGGAACAGATTGTCTGAAACTGTCTGAATGACCATGTCCGCGCCTGACAGAGCCTTCACAACCTCGTCAGAGTACTTCTTGTTGCGGTTCGCGTGGGTCCAGGTGACGGTCTGCTTGGTTTCCTTCGCGCCATAGTCATCTTCTTCGATCACTTCGACCTTCAGCTGATCTACCTGGCAGGGCTCGGTCGACTTCGGCACGGGGTTGGCCGGGCAGGATTGCGTCGAGGACGGCCCCCCACCGGAGCTGGAAAAGCCTGCATTGTCAGCGCTTTGCTTCGAGCTGAAAAAGCTGCAGATATAGTCATACATTCGCTCAGCCCCTCCGCGCCTGCATGGCGCGCTGCTGCGCGGTCATCTCCGCCCGGGTATAGAAGGCGCGCAACTTGCTGTCGGACTGGACCTTGTCATCCATCAGCATTTCGCGCTGCGCAGGCGCCTCGATGAATGCCTGCCAGTCGGCACGCAGAAAGATCGCCGCGCGGCAGAAAACAGCGTATTGCTGCTCGCTCTCCATGCCGGATTGCTCCGCGTAGGTCAGGATTGCGTCGAGGATTTGCACGCGCTGATCGGGCGCCGCCTGCGTCCAGGCGCGATCCTCCTGCAGCAGCCAGTCATCCACGCGTTTGATGAACGTCTCGCGCCGCTCCCGTTCTAGCGCCGCCATCTGGGCATCGGTTATGGTCAGCATCTGAAAAAACTTGCTCTAAGTGTCACCACGCTACACACGCTGGGAGCTTTGGGCAAGCATCCCGCGCTTGGCGGCAGCACCTGTAGACCTGTGTGGGCGGTGTCGAAAGCGAAACGCGCCGCCTCCAGCTAGCGGCCCCAGATCTTTCGAACGTAATCCTGCGTTTCCTTGTAGGGCGGCACACCGCCGTGGCGGTCTACGGCTTCCGGGCCAGCATTGTAGGCCGCAAGAGCCAGTCGCCATGACCGAAAGCGCTTGTGCATCATCGACAGATATCGTGCGCCGCCATCAAGGTTTTGCATGGGATCGTCAGGGTCTACGCCCAAGGCACGGGCCGTGGCTGGCATCAGTTGCGCAAGGCCCAACGCGCCTTTAGGAGACACAGCATCGGCTTTCCAGCCACTTTCCTGCTGCACCAGCTTCAAGAAGAGATCCTCCGGCACCGCGTGGCGTCGGGCGGCTGCGCGGGCCGCAGCGAGGAAGGGCCCCTTGTAGGAGCCGCGCCAGGGCCTGTTCAAGCCGCTCCCATCCGCTTCAGGGGTTGGCTGCAAGCGGACGGAATTCTGGTATTGCTCTGCTGCGCGCCCATCCAGAACGCGGAGCTGGTTTTTGAACAACTGGGAGCGGGATTTCGTCGAGACGGATTGCGCCTGCGCAGATGTGGTCCAAAGGGCTGCA
>JAKVBK010000063.1 GCA_022447275.1 Oceanicola sp.
ATGTTGAAAAACCCTCTCTGAGATGTGCAGCCTCAAAGCCCATGTCTTGCGAGGTGGCCACAGTGAGCGCTGATCGCCATCCGGAAGCGCAGTGGAAGACGTATTTTTTTCCGGCCTGAGCAAAGACTTCCTTGTGATAGGGGCTGTCTGGATCAACCCAGAACTCGATCATGCCGCGAGGGGCGTGGATTGATCCGGGAATGGCGCCGCTCCGCTGACGTTCGCGAATGTCGCGAATATCCACGACCACCAGATCAGGATCATCCAGCATCGCGATCAGGTCGGGCGTTTCCACCTCTTCGATACGTGCGCGCGCCTCTGCAACCATCTGGGCGGCGGTGATTTTCAAAGGGGTCATCTGGCTCTCCTGCGCTTGCGCCTGTTTCGGGCAGCGCGATGGTGCCTCGTCACGGAAAGGGTGGCAATGGGTCTTTCGAGAGGGAGCAAAACGGATGGGGCACCGCGCTGGCGTATGGCCTTTTGCAGTGGTGTGGTGTTGAAGTGTCAGCATCGAGTAAAGGCGAATGCCTCAACGCATGACAGGAAGGAACGGGCATGTCTGACAAACCCATTGCGATGATTACCGGAGGCGCCCAAGGCATCGGATATGCCTGCGCCAAGGCTCTGGCCGATGACGGCCACAAAGTGGTGTTGGTGGATGCAAAGCCAACGGTGACTGAGGCGGCCGAAACCCTGGGGGGCGCCGGCTATGTCTGTGATCTGTCAAAGCCGGAGGCGGTGCTCGCTCTGTTTGATCAGATCGAGGCGGAGCATGGCGTTGTCGCCAAGCTGGTCAACAACGCAGGGATCGCATTGCCGGGCAATTTCCTTGACTATGATCTGGCGGATTTTGACGCCGTTCTGGCGATAAATTTGCGCGCTGTGTTCGTGGCGATCCAGCGCGCGGGCAGGGCGATGGTGGCGGCGGGCATCAAGGGCGCGATCGTCAATATGTCGTCGGTGAATGCCAAGCTGGCGATCCCGGCCATTCCTGCCTACTGCGCTTCCAAGGGGGGCGTGTCGCAGATTACCAAGGTGGCTGCTCTGGCGCTCGCGGAACATGGGATCCGGGTCAATGCCGTAGGCCCTGGGTCCATCGATACTGAGATGATGGCCGGTGTGAATGCCAACCCAGAGGCCTTCAAAATCGCCATGTCCCGCACGCCTTTGGGCCGTGTTGGTACGCCGCGCGAAATCGCCGACATCGTTGCTTTCCTGTGCTCGGATAAAGCCAGCTATGTCACGGGCGAAACCATCTATGCTGACGGTGGCCGCTTGGGGTTGAATTACACAGTTTAAGGCGAAAGAGGTGACGCGACTACCTGCACACTGGGGGCGCTTCAGATGCGTCTCGCCGTCCTGTGCGTAATCAAGGTTTGAGGGCTTGCCACTGGCAGGCCCTTTTTATTGTGCGTTTGCTTCGGAGCGATAGATCCATAGGGCCAGCAGCGGGAACAGAACGAGTTCTGCGATCAGCGATGGCGCAATATCTGCACTCAACAACAGCCCGAAGTCTGCCGCGGACAGGCGCATGAGGCCACCCACGAAAATCATAGCGAAGAGCGACAGCAAGAGGCCCCGCATCTGCCTGATCCAGAAAGCCCCTGCAATCATCAAAAGGCCGACGGCAGACCAGACCCCGGCGATGAACCGAACATGGTTGTCGCGGATCGCGTAGATGGCTTCGTCAGTCACATCCATGAAATCCGCGGATCCTTGCCAGCCAAGGGTTTGGATGCCGCCCAACCCCACGTTCAGGCCGAGCCATACGATCACGCAGCCCGTGATCGCCAAGATCATTCTTAAAGGTGTCTGCATCGTTCTAGTCCTTTTTTAGATGTCGATCTGGCGCTCATAGACATTTAAAATGTACGCGTAAAGTTAAAAAAGCGCTTTCCGGAAATAAAAATTTACGCGTATCATTAAAATTGAAGGAAGAGGGTGTCCCAGATGGTTAATCGTCCACAAAAAACTGAGGAAAAGCCGCGTAGGGGGCGCCCGTCCTTGTCAGAGGCTGCGCTCTCGGAACGCCGTGCCGAGATCGCTGCGGTCGCCATTCAGTTGTTCAACGAGGAAGGCTACGCTTCGGTGTCGATGCGCCGGTTGGGAAAGGAAGTGGGCCTGACACCGATGGCGCTCTACCGGTATTTTTCAAACAAGCTCGAAATTCTTACGGCCCTTTGGGACCACGTGATTGGCTTGGCATTTGAGGATGTCGCGGCAGCGGGGGACGGTGCCAGAGATGCTCAGGATCGTTTGTACCGTGTGTCTGAAGCCTATGTTGCGTATTGGTTTGAACATGTTGAGCAATACCAGCTCGTCTTCATGAACGCCGATGTCAGCAAGGCCGATGTCACGGCATTTGTATCTCAAGACAGCATCATGAAAGCCTATGACGTGTTCTTTGAAAGCATAGCGGATGTTCTCGGGCTCACTCCTGCGCATCCGCAGGTGAAAACGATCGGGGATGGGCTTATTTGTCATCTGCATGGGATCATGCATTCCCTGATCACCATGCAGGGGTATCCGTGGACGGAACGAGACCGTCTTGTGAAGCAGGCCGTAGATATGGTCGTCGCAGCAGGCGTAGCGGTAGAGAGGCCCTAGCTTGTGGATCGCGCCGCCGCCGCGGTGATCTTGTCATCGATGTCGGTAATGTTGCGCGCATCGGTGCGTTTGGGCGTCTGCGCCCTCAAAACGCGGGCGAGAACATCGAAAATCACAGCCGTTCGGGCGTTTCCGATAGGAGCATAGGAATAAGGCGTGGGCCCAAACATATACCTGGGTACATGGGTGGGATCGGATGGGGCAAATGGCGCGCGTGTGCGGCCCAAAGAATTATAGAGTTGGAGCATTGTTTAGAACGGCATTTCGACAGTGTCGCTCAGCATCCCGTGTGAGGTCTCTTCTGTGTCTTTGGGCTGCATGCGCAAAACCTTGAGGCTTTCATGAAGTTCGGCCTCGGTCATGTCGCGGGCAATGACGACGATACGACTGATAGCCGGCCCGTCCTCCCAGGTTTCCAGCGGCACAGGGCGATCGAAAATATGTTGGACGCCATGGAACACGAAGGGTTTATCCATGTCTTCTACATGCACGATCCCTTTCATGCGCAGAATATCTGGCCCTTTCAGCGCGATGAGCATATCCAGCCAGAAATCAAATACATTGGCGGGAATGGGACTATCCACCTGAATGGATGCGGAGGTGATCCGCCCGTCATGATGGTGATGGTGATGGTGATGGTCATGCGCGTCATGGATATGGGCAGCCGCAGGATCATCCTGGGATACAGAGCCGACCGTTTGCCCGAGCCATTTCAAAATATCATCGTGCTTTGCGCCACTGCGCATTGCCGATAGCCCAAACAGAGCCGTCAAAGGAACGCGCCCGTGCGCGGCCTTAATGCGCGGCGCATCTGGATTGATCGCTTGGACGCGCGCCTCGAAGGTGCACAGTGCGTCGTCTGATACGAGGTCCGTTTTGGTCAGTATGAGGGCGTCAGCGATGGCAATCTGATGCACAGCCTCGAGATGTTGATCCAGCGTATCTGGCCCAGTTGCACAATCGGCCAGCGTTATGACCCCATCCATACGATAGTCCGGGGCAATCAATGGGCTCACGACCAAGGTATGCAGCACTGGCCCCGGGTCCGCGATGCCTGTGGTTTCAATCACAACCCGGTCAAAGGCCAGTGCCCCCTGCTTTTTGCGCTCCATCAAGCTGGAGAGGGTTGTTGCGAGGTCACCCCGTATGGAACAGCACAAACAGCCAGACTCAAGGAGGATGGTTTCTTCTGTCGCCGCTTCGATCAGATCATGATCAAGGCCGACATCCCCAAATTCATTCATGATCACAGCAATGCGCCCCGCATTTGGATCACGGATCATAGTGTTGAGCAGTGTTGTTTTTCCGGCGCCCAGAAAGCCAGTCAGCAAGGTAACCGGAATGCGGTGATCCTCTGTATCCATCGTTGGTCTGGTCCTCTTTACTTTGGGCCGCATATGCGCGAAGAGCATTATGTTATACTATAACAGTTTGCAAGGTAGCCCTATGAGCAAGATTACATTCGGCGCGCGAAATTCTGTGGTGCAGGTTGAGGAAGGTACCGAGCTTGCGCCAAAATTCGACGCGCAGGGATTGATGCCCTGTGTGACAACAAATGCGCAGAACGGAGATGTTCTGATGGTGGGCTGGATGAACGAAGAGGCCCTGCGTCTGACCCTTGAGACGGGGGAGGCCCATTATTTTAGCCGCGCCCGTCAAGTGCTTTGGCACAAAGGGGCGACCTCAGGCCTTGTTCAGAAGGTAATTGAGGCGCGGATTGATGATGATCAGGATGCGATTTGGCTGAAAGTTCAGGTGAGCGGCTCGGGCGCGTCTTGCCACGTGGGCTATCAGTCGTGCTTCTACCGCGCGGTGCCCACCGGGGTGGACGCAGGTCGCCCCTTAGAGTTTCGTGAGCATAGCAAGGCTTTTGATCCGGTGGCAGTCTATGGTGATGCGCCCAACCCAACGCAGTTATGAGCAAATTCGGCTGCACCAAATCACGTGATCCGGTCGGGCGCTTGCATGCGTTGAGGTTCGTAGGAAAAGCCGGCTCTGATAACGTGAGGCCCTAGCTATGGCGGCGGCTTTCAAGCAGATGGCAGACACATTCTGGCAGGCGCAACGGGTCAAGCGTCTAGTGCGGAAGCATTTGGGGGCAGGCGCGCAATGTCTCGTTTCCGTCCAGGAAGCCTGGTGCACTGATCCCGTCTGTGAAGGCCCTGTCACTGAGATCAGAATTGTAATGGTAAACTTCAAAGAAATTCGTAGGACCGTTCACAAACGGGCAGCAGAAATCGCTGCTGCAGATGTGGCTGCTGTCCTTTGAATGTTGGCTATCCTGACGCAAGCCGGGCAAAGATCCTGAACCCCGGAAGGCGCGGAGTGGCGTGCGCGGCTCGTGTTGGTTTATCAGCCCTGTGATGCAATGCGGTCGGTTTAGGCCGTTATGGATTGGCGTGTACGCCTATCTGTCCAACCTCACGGAGTCTTTGACGGAAGCGGACCCAAGATCCGGGTCGGATAGGGCGGGGAGCATCTGGACACCGTTGCAGCTTTGGTTCAATGGACTTCATCCTTATCCTCGCGCGGGAGTGTGATTGACGTACCTCATTTCCAAGCCTATTCTGGCCCAAAAGGAGAGGCATTTTGGGCAGGCCAACGGTCCACGACATTGCAAAGGAGGCTGGGGTCAGCCTCGCAACAGTAGATCGTGTATTGAATGCGCGGCCTGGCGTGCGGGAAAAGACGATTGCCAAGGTGACCAAGGCAGTCGAAAGCTTGGGCTATGTCCGTGATACCTACGCGGCAAATTTGGCTCGGCAGCGGCAGTACCGCTTTGCCTTCGTGTTGCCTGAGGGTTCAAGCCAGTTTGCGAATTCCTTAAAGGCGGCTTTGCAGGAGGCTTACTCGTCCAATGTTGCTGACAGGACTCATTTGACAATCGTCAGGGTGCCTCCCCAGGATCCACATGCCATCGTAAGGGCGTTGAAATCCCTGAACACAAGTCGTCTCGATGGCTTGGCGCTGATGGTTCCAGAGACGCCGCAGGTGCGCGATGCTGTGGCGCGCCTCAAGGACGCCGGCCTTGCGATAGTCGCGCTCGTTTCAGATCTTCCAAATTCTCGGCGGGATTTCTTTGTGGGTGTGAACAGTATTGCCGCGGGGCGCACGGCCGCGCTGCTCATGGGGCGTTTCGTCAAGGGGCAGGGCGAGGTTCTGGTGGTGGCGGATTCCTTGCGGTCGCGCGATAGTTTGGAGCGACGACTTGGCTTTGATGCCGTAATGACAAGTGATTACAGTAATTTAAAGGCTCTTCCAACAGTTGAGTGGCATGGGGATGAGGCGCGTATGGAGCGCATTATCTTGAGCTCGGTTGCGGCGCGGGATCGGCTGGTTGGTGTCTATTCGATGGGGGCGGGTAACATGACGATGCTGTCCGCGCTGCGCAAAAGTGGGCGTCTCGGTGAGTTGGTTGTTTTAACGCATGAGTTGACCCCGGCTATGCACACTGCCTTGGCGCAAAACGAAGTCGCTGCTGTGATTGCGCAGAATGTTGGTCATCTGGTGCGCAGCGCTCTGCGCGTCCTCAGAAATGTCTGCGACGAGCTTCCGATTTTTGAGGCGCAGGAGCGTGTGCGGATCGAAATCGTACTGCGTGAGAACCTCCCCTAAGAGGGCCCATTTCAATCGCGGCCCTTCGAATCGTGCTGAATAAATAGTGCATACGGGTGTTGCCGGACTCAGGTTTGGTATGCTGCGTTTCCCTTTCAGCACGGATCTAGGGAAGGTAAATTTTTGCACTTTTTTACGGGCTGCCATTTGGGGCAAGGTCTTGAGTGAATGGGCAAAAAGCGGCCATATCCAAGCCTGAGAAGTTTCCAAGATTGCAAAAATGATGATCGTACCTCAAAATGAATATTGAAAAGAGGTACGTTCCTCAGATAGGGTTCTTGAAGCACCGCGAAAACAGCGCAGGTGTGACGGACGAACGGATCGTTTAGTAGACGGGAGGAAACCATCCATGAAGAAGACACATCTTTTGGCGGCAACCGCCATCAGCGCCGCGACTGGGCTTGCCGCGACCGGCGCCCAAGCAGATGAACTCACCTTGTGCTGGGCATCTTGGGATCCAGCAAACGCATTGGTTGAGCTGTCGCAGGGCTTTGAGGAGGAGTCAGGCGTTTCGATGAGCTTTGAGTTTGTTCCTTGGCCCAACTTCGCTGACCGGATGCTGAACGAGCTGAACTCGGGCGGAAAGCTCTGCGATTTGATGATCGGCGACAGCCAGTGGATTGGCGGATCGGCTGAGGCCGGCCACTACATCAAGCTCAACGATTTCTTCGATGAGCAAGGGATCTCGATGGATGATTTCATCCCTGCAACCGTTCGCGGTTACTCGGAATGGCCAAAGGGTTCACCGAATTATTGGGCGCTTCCGGCGTTCGGGGACGTGGTCGGGTGGACGTATCGCAAAGATTGGTTCGAACGCCCGGAGCTGCAAGCGGAGTTCAAAGACACCTATGGGTATGACCTTGCTGCGCCAGAAACTCTCGAGCAACTCCGCGACATTGGAAAATTCTTCCAGGGCCGCGAGATCGACGGCACGAAGGTGTACGGCATGGCGATCTACACGGAGCGCGGCTCCGAAGGGATCACGATGGGTGTTACCAATGCCCTCTATAACTACGGCTTCACATATGGGCCCGAGGGCGATCCTTACCAGATCGAAGGAGTGGTGAACTCTGCCGATGCGGTTGAGGGGCTCGAGTTTTATCGTGAGCTTTATGAGTGCTGCACGCCGCCGGGCTCATCGGATTGGTACATGTCCGAAAATATCGATGCCTACCGTTCGGGTCAGGTCGCCATGCAGATGAACTTTGCCTTCATTTGGCCCGGTGTGAACGCAGACCCCGATGTGGGTGGCGATCGCTCTGGCTATTTCCCGAACCCGGCAGGTCCGGGTGGGCATTTTGCGCAGCTGGGCGGGCAGGGCATCTCAGTGGTCTCCTATTCCGATAATATCCCAGGTGCGTTGGAGTATATTAAGTGGTTTGCCCAGCCAGAGGTGCAGGCGAAGTGGTGGGAAATGGGCGGTTATTCGGCCCTGCGTGCCGTGGTTGAAGATCCTGGTTTTGCAACCAGTCAGCCCTATGCCCAGACCTTCCTAGACTCGATGGCGATCGTGCAGGATTTCTGGGCTGAGCCTGCCTATGCAGATCTGCTTTTGGCGATGCAGGATCGCGTCCACAACTATGTGGTTGCGGGCAACGGCACAGCGCAGGAAGCCCTCGATGGTCTTGTCGAGGATTGGGTCGAAGTGTTCGAAGATGAAGGCCTGCGCTGATAGCGTATGCCGTGTTTCCCCGGCCTGTGTCGGGGAAACACACCCTCTTGCGGACCTTTGGCGATAGCTGCTGAAATCGGAATTGCCGCAAAACCTTTATCGCGGTCATTTTATGGGGAGACTGTCTCATGGTTGAGACAACGGTCAGTCGTGCCGCAAAGGCAACTTCACCTCGGGTGGCCAAACGGATCCGGGGGCTTTCGGATCGGGCCATCGCCTGGATATTCGTTGCGCCGACGATCTTTCTGCTTCTGGCGATCAACATCTTCCCGCTGATCTGGACGATCCGGCTCAGCTTTACCAATTACCGCGTCAACAGGCCAAATAAAGACGTCGAGTTTATCGGATTGCGCAACTATGAGCGCATCCTCACCGACACCGATATCTGGATGACAATGCAGGCGACGGCGCATTTCCTGTTTTGGACCCTTTTCTTTCAGGTCCTGATCGGGTTCACGCTGGCTTGGCTGATCAATCAGAAATTCCGCGGCAACGATCTTTGGACCACGATCATTGTGCTTCCCATGATGCTTTCCCCAGCTGTGGTGGGTAATTTCTGGACGTTCCTCTACCAGCCACAAATTGGCATCTTCAATTATGTGGTCGCCTTCTTCACAGGCGCAGATGTGACAAGCTTCTCGATGATTGGGGATATAAACCTCGCGCCCTGGGCGATTGTCATTGTGGATACTTGGATGTGGACGCCCTTCGTTATGCTGATCTGTCTCGCCGGGCTGCGGTCGATACCAGACTCGATTTACGAGGCGGCCGAATGCGACCGCGCATCGAAATGGCGCCAGTTCTGGACGATCACCGTGCCAATGGCGTTACCCTTCCTGATGCTTGCCGTGCTGTTTCGGGGCATCGAAAACTTCAAGATGTTTGACCTTGTCGTCCAGCTTACAGGTGGCGGGCCTGGCAACACCACAACGCTGACGTCGATCGATCTCAAGCGCGAGGCATTTGAGCGGTGGCGGACCGGCTATGCCTCGGCCTATGCGGTGATCCTTTTCGTGACCGTCTTTGGTCTTGCATCCATCTACGTGAAGGCCCTCAACAAGGTAAAAGAGAGATGAGCAGCTACTCTGTCACCGAGCCGTCGTCGCGGCAGAAATGGATCGCGGGCTGCCTTGTGATAGCCTATGCGCTGATCACGATCATGCCGCTTTTGTGGATCATCTCCACCGGCTTCAAAACGCAAAACGACGCGATCGCGTATCCTCCCGAAGTCTTCTTTGAGCCGACGCTTGAGGGCTATGTGAACCTGTTCACTACCCGTACGCGGCAGACTGAAGAGTTTTTGCAGGCCAACCCGCCAGCCACTTGGTACGATGAAATCGTCCATGAGAGGGGCATGGCAATTGTGGGCCCGTCCCGGTTTGGCGAACGCTTCCTGAACTCTGTTATCATCGGGTTCGGCTCCACATTCTTGGCCGTTGTCCTTGGAACGCTCGCGGCCTATGCGTTTTCGCGCTACCGGATCCCGCTGAAGGACGATTTGCTATTCTTCATCCTGTCGACACGGATGATGCCTCCGATTGCGGTTGCGATCCCAATCTTCCTGATGTTTCGCTCGCTCGGGCTGAGTGATACCCATGCGGGGATGATCCTGCTTTATACCGGAGTGAACCTGTCGCTTTCGGTTTGGCTTCTGAAAGGGTTCATTGACGAAATCCCACGTGAGTATGAGGAAGCGGCCCTCATCGATGGCTACACGCGCTTTCAGGCCTTTTACAAAGTAGTTCTGCCGCAGGCTGCGACCGGGATCGCTTCGACCGCGATCTTCTGCCTGATCTTTGCCTGGAACGAATATGCCTTCGCGGTTCTGCTGACGTCTGGCAACGCGCAAACAGCGCCGCCTTTCATCCCCACGATTATCGGCGTTACCGGCCAGGACTGGCCCGCCGTGGCGGCTGGCGCAACGATCTTCCTGGTGCCGGTCATGGTTTTCACAATTCTCCTGCGCAAGCATCTGTTGAGCGGGATCACCTTCGGAGCGGTTCGGAAATGAGCGAGTTCTTCAATGGCCTTCTGCGCCTTCGCCGTGGTCCCTGGGAGATGGTTGCCTCCATTCTCATTGCGCTTGGCGTGTTCATGTTGATGCAGCCCTTTGTGCTTTGGGCCTTCACCTATTCCTTCATCGTGACGTTGGTGGGGACTGTCATGTTCATCATCGTAAGCCATTTCCCGGAGTGATCGATGGCCGAGATCGTAATTCAAAATCTGCGCAAGGAATTCGGTTCCTTTACTGCGGTTCAGTCATCCTCCTTCAAGATCGAGGATGGGGAATTCTTCATGCTGCTCGGTCCTTCGGGATGCGGCAAGACCACGACCTTGCGCATGATTGCAGGTCTTGAGCTGCCCACTGCTGGTGAGATCTACATCAACGGCGAAGAGGTGGGCCAAAAGCCCGCAAGCAAGCGTGATATCGCCTTTGTTTTCCAAATGTTTGCGCTTTATCCGCATATGAATGTGCGCAAGAACATCAGCTATCCCTTGGCCAGTCAGGGCATGCCGCGGGCGCAAATTCGCGAGAAAGTAGCGGAAGTGGCCCAGATCCTTGGGATTGAAGCAATCCTGGACCGCCCGGTTGGCGGACTGTCCGGCGGGGATCGCCAGCGCGTAGCACTCGGGCGGGCGATTGTCCGCAACCCGGCCTGTTTCCTGATGGACGAGCCCTTAGGCGCGCTCGATGCGGAATTTCGAGAGCACATGTCTCATGAATTGCGCGCCCTGCATGATCGGATCGGGGCAACCACTGTCTACGTGACCCATGACCAGCTTGAGGCCATGCAGATGGGAGACAAGATCGTTGTGATGAACCACGGTGTGATCGAGCAGTTTGGCACACCGCAGGATATCTACGACAAGCCTGCAACGATGTTTGTGGCTGAGTTCATCGGCTCCCCGCACATGAACTTTCTCAAGTTCCATGGCAGTCTGGCAGCGGGTGCGACCACGGTCGAAATGCACCATCAGACACTTGGCATGCCGGCCCTGCGCGAAGCCTTTGACGGCGACATGGTCTATGGTGTGCGGCCCGAGCATATTCGACTATCCGACAGTGCCGGCTATCGCGGTGAAGTTGTCGCAACCGAATATTTAGGCACCACCCAGATCGTGACGCTGCAGACCCACAATGGCGAAGTGAAGGCCCGGATCGCCTCGGATCAAGTTGCAAGGGTTGGGGAAAGCGTTGGGCTCGATTTCGATCCCGCAACGGTGACACTTTTCGACAACCAGTCCGGCCGGGCCATCCGCTCCAATCTGAATGCGGGGGTGCTCTCTCATGGCTGACATTACACTTCAAAACGTAAGCAAGTCTTTCGGGGACACCCGCGCCCTAGATGACGTCTCGCTGACCGTTGCCAATGGTGACTTTGTTGTGCTTCTGGGCCCCACTGGCGCGGGCAAGACAACGACTTTGCGCCTGATTTCCGGGCTGGAGCGTCCCGAAACCGGGGACATCTTGATCAACGGCCGTTCCGTGCTCGATGAGACGCCGGCGCAACGGGATGTTGCGATGGTTTTTCAGCAGTACTCGCTTTACCCCCACATGACTGTCCGAGACAATCTTGCGTTTCCGCTGCGCTCTCCAATCCTGAAAACGCCCGAACACGAGGTGAAGCGCAAGATCGACGAGGTGGCTGAGGTTTTGCAGATCAGCCACAAGCTCGACAATAAGGCGACGGCTCTGTCAGGCGGAGAAATGCAACGGGTTTCGATTGGGCGAGCCCTTGTGCGTAACCCCTCCATTTACCTGATGGATGAACCTCTGAGTTCGCTGGATGCCAAGCTGCGTGCCGATCTGCGCATTGAATTAAAACGGATTCAGGCCAGCTTGGGGTCAACGCTTTTGTACGTGACGCATGACCAGATCGAGGCGATGACAATGGCGACGCGGGTCGGTGTGCTGGATGCGGGCCGTCTCGTACAAGTGGGAACGCCACGCGAGATCTATGAAGATCCGGTCAGTCTTTATGTTGCGGCGCGGCTTGGCCTGCCTCGGATCAATGAATTGCCCTGCGATCTGTTCCCCGGGGCTCCACTTGGTGCGAAAACGATCGGGCTGCGCCCGGAGCACATTCAGCACGGCGAGGGCAAACCGTCCCAGGTGAAGCGCATTGAACGCCTCGGGGACCAAACCCGCCTGCATCTCACATTAGACGGACATGATATCGTGACCCTGATCGATGTTCATACCGGCCTTGAGCCCGGAGACATCATTGCCATTCAACCCCGCAACGCCCTGTATTTCGACGCCGCTGGCGCTCGTATCGCCTGAGGAGGAAAGCCATGAGCCAGTTCATCAACACCAAGGAAACCCTCGTTACCGAAGCCATCGACGGGACCCTGCGAACGGCAGGTGGCCGGCTGGCGCGCCTCGACGGCTACCCGCATATCAAGGTTGTTGTGCGCACTGACTGGGACCGTTCCAAAGTGGCCTTGGTATCGGGTGGGGGATCAGGGCACGAGCCAAGCCATGCCGGCTTTGTAGGGCAGGGCATGCTGACCGCAGCTGTCTGTGGTGAGGTATTCGCTTCCCCCTCTGTGGACGCGGTGTTGGCTGGAATCCTCGCTGTCACAGGCAAGGCTGGATGTCTTTTGATCGTCAAGAACTACACCGGAGATCGACTGAACTTCGGTTTGGCTGCAGAACGCGCCCGCGCGCAAGGTCTGAAGGTGAACATGGTGGTTGTCGATGATGACATTGCCTTGCCGCATTTGCCTCAGCCCCGTGGCGTGGCGGGTACGTTGTTCGTCCACAAAATTGCTGGTGCTCTGGCAGAGCAGGGGGCGGATCTCGACACGGTGAGTGCGGCTGCGGAGCGTGTCATCGAGGGGGTCGTCTCGATTGGGATGTCCCTGGACACCTGCACTGTTCCTGGATCTCCCAAAGAGGATCGTATTCCAGCCGGTAAGGCAGAGCTTGGTCTGGGCATTCATGGGGAAGCAGGGATCGAACAAGTCCAGTTTTCGACAGCACGGGAAGCGATGGAAATGGTTGTCGACAGGCTTGCTCCAAAGATTGGGCCGGGCCCTCATGTCGCGCTGCTCAACAATCTGGGCGGTGCCACGCCGTTGGAAATGGCTGTCTTGGCAGAAGAGCTTACGCAATCCTCTATTGGTGAACAGATCCGTTGGCTGGTGGGGCCCGCGCAGCTGATGACGTCGCTTGATATGCGCGGTTTTTCGGTGTCGCTGCTTCCGGCGAGCAAAACGGATGAGCATGCCCTCGTTGCCCCGGTTGCGCCTTGGGCTTGGCCTGGATGCCTTGCCGTGGATGACATTGCTGTCGAACCGTTGCCAGATGGGCTGACGCCGATCCAGCCCATCCCATCCAGCAATGATGAGACCCGCGCATTGGTTGAACGGTGCTGCAAAATCCTCATCGGTGCCGAGGCGGAACTGAATGCGCTTGATGCCAAGTCTGGTGATGGGGATACGGGCAGCACGCTGACAACGGCTGCCCGCGCTCTGATCGATGCACTCGATCGCCTGCCCCTGGCAGATCAAACCCAGCTTTATCGCGCAATCGGGCTGGAGTTGAGCCAGACAATGGGGGGCTCCTCTGGTGTGCTGCTGGCCATCTTCTTTGCCGCTGCGGGCGATGCTTCGGCAGCAGGGCAAGACGCCATTGAGGCCTTAAAAGCGGGCCTTGACCGCATCCAACAGGTTGGTGGCGCGCGCCCTGGCGATCGAACAATGATTGATGCTTTGCTCCCCGCGCTTGAAGCCCTGCACCTTGGGCCCGAAGCCGCTGCAAAAGCAGCGCGCGAGGGCGCCGACGCAACGGCCCGGATCACCACCGCACGGGCGGGGCGCGCAAGCTACGTCTCTTCCAGCAACCTGGCTGGGCACAATGATCCAGGCGCAGAGGCGGTGGCGGTCCTCTTCGAGCATCTTGTGGCCGCATATTCGTGATGTGTTTCTCCCTGCTGTAGGCCCAAATGCCTGCAGGAAGGCTGTCCTGCCCAAGGTGTTCTTGCACCTGAGGGCAGGGCAAGCCGTATCAGAATGCGCGCAAATGATGGCCCCCTAGGCCGCCAGTCTTTGCGAATAAATTTGAAAGAGCACATCTCAGATTGTGGCGTACTGTTTTTGTAGAGTGTGAAGGCTTTGTAGTATCGCAGAGGTTCAGCGCTCGCTTCCAGGGCCAATACTGCCGCTCGTTTCGAGCCCGTTTTTGATGCGTTTGTTGTGAGATCCGGCGACTATACGTTGCGTTGGAGGATGTGCTTCACCGCACCATGGTTTTTTGTATGAAATCACGCAGCCAGCAAGGGTCACGCGTTAAAAACTCCTGCCATATAGGCACCAAGCAGTTGGCCTTCACTGTGCTTGAGGCTTTTGCGGGCTGATGCGCCGTAGCCCTCAAAGATGCCATCCGCAAGCTCAGGGAAGAGCGTGAGGATTTCATCCCGCGTGGCTTGATCCAAGGCTTTCCAGCCCTGC